>DAINCX010000049.1:0-16651 GCA_036732165.1 Candidatus Dormiibacterota bacterium
ACCTTCGTGTTCATGATGTCCTTGACCGGGATCACTGCAATAGCCTAGCCACCAGCGCGGCGTCCGCGTTCCCGCCGCTGAGCACGAGCCCGATCCGGCCGGCGGCCGGCAGCTTTCCCGCCAGGAACGCGGCAAGCGTCAGCGCGCCGGTCGGCTCGAGTGCGATCTTGCACCGCAACCACGCCGTTAACAGCGCCTCTTCGATCTCCGGCTCGGTCACCGTCACGATGTCGTCCATGAGCCCGTTGCCCACCAGGACCTCGAAGTTCTTCGCTCCCAGGCTGACCGTCTTGACCCCGTCAGCGATCGTGTTCGCCGGGCCTGCCAGGCGCTGCAGCGTGCCGGTCCGGAAGGAGCGGAAGGCGTCGTCCGCCGCCGCCGGCTCGACGCCGATCACCTGGACCGCAGGATTGGTCGCCTTGATCGCCAGGGCCCAGCCGCTGATCTGGCCTCCGCCACCAACCGGGATGGCGACGGCCACCAGGTCCGGCGCGTCCTCGAGCAGCTCCAGCGCACCGGTTCCCTGGCCGTGGATGACGTCCCAGTCGTCATACGGGTGGACCAGGACGTACCCCGACCGCTCCGCCGCCTCGACCAGCTTCTCGTCGCGGTTGGCGAAGGTGATGCCTTCGCTGACGACCTCGGCGCCGAAGGCCCGGGTCGCCGCGACCTTGGCGGGGTTCGCCCCCTCCGGGATGAGGATCAGGGCGGACAGACCTGCCGTCCGCGCCGCGAGCGCGACCGCCTGGGCATGGTTGCCCGAGCTTGCCGTTACAACGCCCGGCGCGTCGGAGGCCAACTTCAGGACGGCGTTGAAGGCGCCCCGCACCTTGAAGGAGCCGGTCACCTGGAAGCACTCTGGTTTGAGGACCAGCCTCGAATCCAGGTCGACCGTCAGCGCCGGGGTATGCCGGATGTGGGGCCGGATTCGATCGGCGGCCTGCCTGATCTCGGAAAGGTGGCTCCGGGCGAAGTCGAGGTTGGCGCTCACGCCGAGCGCACCTCGGCCAGGTGGGCCTGGTCCTCGGTGGAGGCGGGTGGCCGCCGCCTGCGGATGCTGGTGAGCACGATGCCGAACAGGATGACGCCCATCCCGGCCAGGACGGAAGGGGTAAGCCGCTCGTGGAAGAGGACAACACCCCAGAAGACGGCGGTGATCGGGACCACGAACGTCACCGAGGCGCCCCGTGTCGCGCCGAGGGAATTGAGGATGTAGTAGTAGAGGATGTAGGCAAACGCCGAGCCCACGACTCCCAGGAGGAGGACCGCACCCAGCGCGAGAGCGTCGGGGTGGGCCGCCGGAAGCGCCGGCGCGGCGATCGCAAGCATGACGAGCGAGGCCAGTATCAGCTGCCAGAGGGTCGCCTCGCTGGGGTCGACACCCGCCAGCAGCCGGCGCTGGCCGAGCGCCGCGACCGCGTAGCTGGCAGCGCCCGCCAGCACGGCAAGCCCGGCCAGCGCACTGGCCCGGAACGGGTCATGGACCAGCTCCGGCCCGATCAGGATCGCGGTCCCGAGGAACCCGGCCCCCACGCCGAGGTAGTTGATGCGACTCGGACGCTCGGCGGGCGTGACCCACCAGGCGAGGATCGCGGTCCAGAGCGGGGTCGTCGCGTTGAGGATGCTCGCGAGCCCGGTGGTGATGTAGTACTGCCCCCAGGTGATGGCGATGAAGGGGATCACGCTCGAGGTGAGCGCCATCAGCAGGAAGCCGGGGAGACGCCGCCGGAACCCGGGCGAGAGCAACCTCCGGCGGAGGACGGCGAAGGCGACCAGCATCGCCACCGCGCCGCTGCCGACCCGGATCAGCACGACCACGGTCGCCGGCATCGCCTGGACGCCGACCTTGATCAGGATGTAGCTGAAACCCCAGATCAGGGCGAGGAGGGCGAAGGCGCCGTAGGCGAGCAGGTACGAACGGCGATCGGTAGCGATCATCGAGGCAGGGTCTCGGTGTCGATCAGCACCGTGAACGGCCCGTGGTTGACGAGCTCCAGGTCCATCTCGGCGCCGAAGCTGCCGGTCTTGACGGCGATGCCCTGGGTCGCGAGGGCAGCCGCGAAGTACTCATAGACACCCTCAGCCAGGCCGGGCGCCGCGGCGCCGGTGAAGCCCGGCCGCCGGCCCCGGCTTAGGTCGGCATAGAGCGTGAACTGCGACACCACGAGCGCCTCGCCACCGACATCCTGGAGGGACCGGTTCGTCTTCCCCTCGTCGTCCTCGAAGATTCGGAGCTGGGCCACCTTCTCGGCCAGGCGGCCGGCGGTGGCCTCGTCATCGGCGGGTGCGACGCCGACCAGGATGGCCAGACCGAGACCGATCTGCCTGCGCTCCGACCCCCAGCTGACCGCAGCGCGGGTAACGCGCTGGAGGACGACCCGCATCGCCTCCGCTCAGCCCTGGTTCAGGACGTCAGCCACGCCGCGAGATCCGCGAAGACCTGCTCCTTGCCGATGTCGTTATATGGCTCGTGATAGAAGCCCGGGTAGATGATCAGCCTGTGGCCGGGGACCGTCGCCCGCCGGTCGAGCTCCTCGGTCGCTTCGGAGTCGATGATCTGATCGCTGCTGCCATGCGTCGCCAGGAAGGGCACCTTGATCTCGCCGGCTCGGGCGAGGATCTCCTCGTTGGCAGCCTGCCACTCGGTGTAGAAACGCGCCGACATCTTGCTGTGGACGAGGGGATCGGAGATGTATTCGGCCACGACCAGTGGATCGCGCGAGATGTGGTTTGGGTTCAGCTCGGTGGCCAGGGCAAGGGTCGGGACCAGCCTGGAGGCCACCTTGCCCAGCGTCATCTTCCAGCCCGGCACGGCCGCCTTGACCCGGAGGGCCGGGCTCGACACGACGAACCGCCGGGCTGCCAGCCGGCCACGCACGACGGCGCTCAGGACGATCGAACCGCCGACCGAATGGCCGAGCGGCACCGCTTCGACACCTGACTCAGAACCCACCGTCGAGTGAAAGGCGGCGGCGTCGCCGACGAGCAGATCCCAACTCATGACGTGGCCGCGCGCCCCATCGCTGGTCCCATGACCGCGGACGTCCAGGGCGTAGGTCGCGATTCCGTGCTCTGCCATCGCGGCGGCCAGCCCGGCATAGCGTCCGCCGTGCTCGCCGTGGCCGTGGATCACGGCCAGCGCCAGCTTCGGATCGAGGGGCGACCACGCCCGCCAGACAAGCCTCGTCCCGTCGGCAGCGGCGATCTCGCCCCGCCGCTCCGCCGGCATCTCAGCCGAGATGGCGCAACCCTCGCAGGATCTTCAGTGCTTCGTGCTCGGCCTCGAGCAGGCTGGGCGCATAGGCTCTGAGACCCTGCAGCGAGTAGCCCCATCGATCGCTCGCCGAGCCCCGCGAGTGGACCCGGTAGCCGGGAGGGTAGAAGTGGATCGCCTGGCCCGCGACCTTCTTGATGATCGGGCGTTTGGCAAAGTGATCCTCGAGCGTCTGACCGGTCGGCAGGAGTCCATGCCGGAACTCGAGGAACCGAAGCTTGAGCAGGGGATTCGCCTCGTCCCGCCAAACCGCCCTGACCCCGTATTCCGCGCTCAGGTCGCGGAGGAAGAAGAGCAGGACCAGGGCGTCAGTCTCATCGCCCTCCATCTTCAGGAAGCCGCCTGCCGTGATCTCTTCGCCTTCGGCAGCCAGGAGGTGCCGGAAATACTCGGACTGGAAGAGGTCGCGCGTCAGCGGGGTGGCCATCCAGACCGGCTCGCTCCGCCATTGGCGAACGGTCGCCAGGGCTTCGACCTGCTCGGTCAGGCGCTCGAGACGCTCCGCCGGGATGCCGTGAAGGCGGTGATGGATGACTCGCGCCACGCGCTTAGCCTACCCCGTCACCCTCACTTCGGATCGGCCTGTACCGAGGCCTTCATGATCTCCTCCTGCCAGGGTTCGGCCGCGACCTGGATCTCGAGCCTGCGGTGCCCGGCCGCCAGCAGGAACTCGCCCCGATGCGCTCCCTCCAGGCCCTGCCGCTGGGCGTCGCTGAGCTGGAAGGCGCGCTGCAGCTTCTGCGCCTCCCCCGGACGCTGTGCCCCGAAGAAGCGCAGAGCCGGGTTGGTGGCGACCACCAGCCCGGCCTCGCTAGCCAGCAGGTCGCCGGCATTCTGGGTGGCGAAAACGAGCGATCCGTCGTACTTGCGGATCCGCCGGGCCAGGCGGACCACGAACCGCCGCATCACGGGGTCTTCGAAGAGCAGCCCAAGCTCGTCGACGATTAGCAGCCTTCGCCGGCTGCGATCGCGAAACCTCCGCCAGAGCGCTTCGGCGAGCAGAAAGTGGACCGGTCCGACCATCTCCTCCCGAAGCTCCCGCATCCCGAATACGACGAAGGGAAGGTCGAGGTCGACGTTGGTCGGCGCGCTGAACATCGCACCCAGGCTGCCGCGAACCCAGCGGGCGAGGATGCGCGCCGCCCTCGCCGACGGCGGCAACCTCTCAGCGACGTGCGCAAGCAGTGGCGTCGACTCCTCCTGGTAAGCGGCCCGGATCGCGACCTCGAGCGCCGCCTTCTCAGCTTCGTCCACTCCCCCGCAGATCGCCTCGACGAGGTCGACCGTGTCGGCGACGGCCGGTCCCAGCTCGGCCTCATCGCGCGCGAGCCCGCGCAGGTCCATCACGTTGATCGCGCGCCCGCTGCCCAGCGCAAGCTGAACATCGGCGCCGCCGACCTGGCTGGCCACCGGCCCGTACTCGTGCTCGGGGTCGATTACGAATACCTGGCAGCCGGTCCGGGTCGCGGCAAGAGCGAGCGTCTTGAGCAGGTACGTCTTGCCGGCACCCGAGTGGCCGAACACGGCGATGTTCGCGTTCTCGTGGTGAAGGTCGGCGAATGGGTCGACGACCACCGGCATCGACGTGGCACGGCTGCGGCCAAGCCTCAGGCCGCCAGGGTCGGAGACCTCAACGTCGAGCCAGGGCAAGAGGGTCACCAACGCCGAGGTGTCCACGAAGTGGCGGCGGCGAAGTCGGTCGATCCCGTGCGGGAGCGTGGCGAGCCGGCCATCGAACTGGCGAAAGGTCGCCTCGCGGAGATTGCAGAGGGCCGAGCGCGCGGCCTCGACCACCCGCTCGGCGCCCGCTGCCAACGCCCCGCTGCTGGTGGCTGAAAGCGTGAGGTAAACGCCCAGCCGGAAGGCCCGCTCCTGCCCGGACGAGAGCTTGCGCTGCAAGTCGGTGGCGGCAGGGAGCGCCGCGCCGATGCGCACGTCCGGGATCCCCCGCCGCTCACCATCGAGCTGCGATGCGCGGAGGTGGGCAAGCTGCCGCTGCAGGTACTCCGCCGCCCAGCCGCTGCCGACGGGCTCGGCGTGCCAGCTGATGTCGATCTCGAGGCCGGTTGGAACCAGGCGCAACAGCCAGCCCGGCTCCAACTCACCGCCCGGGAAGTGGTCGACGTACCAGGTGCGATGCCAGCCAAATCGATCGCGGAAGGTCCGCGGCAATTCGTCACCGAAGGTGTGCGACACACTGGGAGGCGGCTCGTTGGCGACGCTGAGTCCGAGACCGGCCAGAGCCGCGCGCAAGCCGGCGACCGAGTCGGTTTCAACGGCCAACAACACTTCGCGGCGCTGTGCGGTGAGGCTCTCCCGCTCTTCACGGCGGAAGCGGAGCACGACCTGGAGCGGACCGCCGAGCGCGTCGAGCAGCCTCCTGAAACCGGTGCTCCAGCGCGCCTGGTCGTCGCTGACCGCACCGACATAGCCGATACCTTCCGTGCTCAGCACGGTGACCGATGGAGCCTCTGTCAGCAGCTGCCGTGCGGGGGCGGCACGCAGCTGGAGGTACTTCATGATTGCCGCCCTCTGACGCGGCCGAGGGCTCGCCCGATCGGTCGGGGAAGCTTGTCCCACTCGACGACGACGCGGTAGCGGGTGAGCACGTGCCGCACGAGGTCCTCCGCCCAGGCGTCGAGGTGCCGCCCGTCATGGCGCATCCAACCGACAGCCGCGGCGGCGGCGAGAATGGCGATCGCAGCCACGATCCGCAGCGGCCACCAGACCGGCTGCCGCCAGCACCAGGACGCCAGCACCGCAAGCCCGACGACATAACCGAGCCGGGCCGGCGAAAGCCCATAGAGCAGCCTGTCCTCGAGATCGATACCAGCCGGAATTCGCGCCCGCATGCCGGGCAGGCTAATGGCGGAGGGACCTCCCGCCAACGGCGACGGTTAAGGTCGGAGGCTAGAATCGGAGGTCGCCGCGCCCGCGTAGCTCAATTGGCAGAGCAGGGGACTCTTAATGGCCACGTCAAAGCATCGCCTTCGACGACCGGGGTCCGCCTATAAGTTGCTGCTGATTGGGTGCCATTCTCCTTAGCTTTGGCCCTGTTTGGGCGGGCGGTATCTCCGCTTCACGAAGACAACGACAACGTCTGCTGTTAGGGGATGCCCAAGAACGCGCGCATTACTTCTGGAGAGTCGATGAGTCGGGAGGACTCGCCTGCAGCTATGACCCTTCCGGACTCCAATACGTATCCCCTGTGCGCCAGTGACAGGGCTAGATGGACGTCTTGCTCGACGAAGAGGATGGACACGCCAGATTCTTTGTTAATCCGCCTCAGCAGCTCGAGCACCTGAGAGACCATGAGCGGTGTGAGGCCCAGGGTCGGCTCATCGATCATCAACAGGCTTGGCCGCGACATGAGGCCCCGGGCGATCGCAACCATTTGCTGCTCCCCACCCGAGAGTGAGCGCGCTAGCTGGCTTGCGCGGGTCCTGACTATCGGGAAGAGGTCCCCTACCCATTCCAGGCTTTCGGATCGGCGCTGCTTGGCATCCCCCTTGAACGCGCCCAGCAGAAGGTTTTCCCGGACCGTCATGTACGGGAACAGGCGGTGGCGCTCGAGTACTAGCGTGAGTCCCGTATCGACCCGGCGGTACGCCGGCACATCTTCTAGGCGGCGGCCCTCAAACTCAATGGAGCCCGAGCGCGGCCGGATGAGTCCGGCGACTGTGTTGAGGATTGTTGATTTCCCGGATCCATTGGGCCCCATGAGGGCGACGATCTCGCCCGGGCCGACCGACAGGGACACGTCCCAGAGAACCTGGAAGTCCCCGTAAGCGACGGCCAGATCGGCAAGCTCAAGTGTCATGCTGTCCGCCCGGCGGAAGCTCGGCGCCCCCCAGGTAGGCCTTCACCACAGTCTTGTTGCGCATGACCTCAGAAGGTGGGCCCTCCGCTATGACCTTGCCCAGGTGGAGCGCAACGATGCGGTCGGCGAGGCCGGTGATGACGCGCATATTGTGTTCTATCACAAGCAGGGTCATACCCTCGGCGCGGAGTCTCGAAATCACTTCCATCAGGCCGGGGATCGACCGCTGGTCGACTCCGCCGGTCACCTCGTCCAACATCAATAGCCGCGGACCGGTGGCCATCGCGCGGGCCATCTCCAGTCGTTTGCGCTGCCCGGTCGAGAGCGTCGCTGCATTCGCGTCGCGCTTGTGGCCCAGGCCTACCAGTTCGATGCAGTGATCGGCCACTTTCCCTGCCGAACCGAGGGTGTAATGGCGCAGCAGCGCACCCACCATCACGTTCTCGAACACCGTCATGGAAACGAAAGGACGCATGACCTGGAATGTCCGGCAGACCCCGGCTCGGGCCGCTCGTTCCGGCCGCCAGCCGGTCACGTCCCGGCCGTTGAAGCGAATGCGACCGCGGCTGGGACGAAGTGAGCCGCCCAGCAACGCGAAGACAGTCGATTTGCCGGCACCGTTAGGGCCCACCAGTCCGACGATCGATCCCGTCTCAACTTCGAAGGAGACCGCGTCGACGGCGGTCAGGCCACCGAAGCGGCGGCTCAGGCCCTCGACACTGACCAGCGCAGTCACCGGCGGATTCTCGCCGCCAACGATCTGAGCCGGGCCGCGAATCCGACCAGGCCTCGCGGTTCGAGGATGGCGACGATCATCACCAGAACCCCATACACGACGAAATCGAGACCATTACCGCCGCCCGACAGCTGTACGCGGGTCGTCTGCTGCAGCCAGTTGAGCACCACGGCACCGACCAGCGGTCCCCAGAGCGAGCCTGACCCGCCCAGGATCGCGATCAAGGCGATCTGGATCGACTGTCCGATGGTCAGGACGACATTGGGGTCGATGAACAGGGCATACATCGCGTAGAGACCGCCGGCCAGTGCCGTGAGCGAGGCTGACAATGCCATTGCGTAGAGCTTGTAGCGGCGTACGGGAACGCCCATCACTCGCGCCGCCTCTTCGTCGTCGCGGATTGCTCGGACGTAGTACCCGGGTCGGGTGTGCATGAAGAGCCAGGCCACTAACGCACAAAGCGCGAAGAGAGCGAGCGCCACCAGGTGATACTCGGTTTTATCGCGGATTGAGAACTGCAAGTTCGCCAGCGACTCCGGTTTGAGCGGAAGTTCCAGGCCAGTGGCTGATCCCAGTGCAACGTTGTTGACGACCAAGATGAAGGCGACCTGCTGCATGGCGATCGTGGCAATCGAGAAGTAGTGGCTGCGAAGCCTGAATACCGGGAACCCGACTGCGACTCCGGCCACCGCAGCCAGGACCGCCCCCACCGCCATGCCGAACCAAGGTAGCCACCCCTGATGAATCAGAAGGTAACCGGTCGTGTAGGCGCCGATCGCGAAGAAGAATGCGTGCCCGAAAGAGATCTGACCGGTGAAGCCGCCGAGGATGTTCCAGGCGGTCGCCGCGCTCGCATAGATGAGCACCAGGATGGCGAGGTTCTGCCAGAAGGCATCCTTGACGACGAAAGGGAACACGAGCAGTGCGATACCAACGATCGCCACCGGGATTATCCGGGTGCCCGGCCGGAGGATGGCGGCCTTCAGCCGCCCAGCTGGATCAGCGCGTGCCAAGCAGACCTTGCGGGCGGAGGACGGTCACGATCAGATACAGGAGGAAGATCGAGGCAAGTCCGTAGGCCGGTGCATAGAGGCCGACAACATCCTGGACGACTCCCATCGCAAGCCCGGCGAGGAAAGCGCCGAGGAGGGATCCGAAGCCGCCCAGCGAGATCACGATGAAGGCAATGAGGCCAAACTGCAGGCCGATCGACGGATCGACCAGATAGAAGTTCATCAGCATGGCTCCGGCGATACCAAGTGAGGCGCCTGTGATCAGCCAGGTCAGCGCGTAGATCCTGTCCGGGTTGATGCCCATCACCTGGGCCGCCTGGACGTCCTGTGCGACCGCCCTGATCGCCATACCTGTCTCCGTGCGGTTGAGGATCAACCACAGCATCCCGAGCCCGGCGAGGGCTGCCACCGCTGCAGCCAGTTGGGGGCCACCAAGGATGATCCCACCCAGGTCGATGCGGACCTTCTCCATCAACGGTCCCACGACTCCCCTCGATCGCGGCGTGAACAGCAGCTGCGCTCCGCCCTGCATCAGGATCAGCAGCCCGAAGGTAACCACCATCTGGGAGAGCATGGTGCCACCGAGGACGGGCCGGACTGCCAGGTAGTAGATGACCACCGCCAGCGCGGCCAACAGGATTGCCGCGATCACCATCCCGATCAGCGGGTCGAGGTGGAATAGCGACCAGGCGAAGAAGGTGACGTACATCGCCACCATGAGTAGGTGCCCGTGAGAGAAATTGACGAGGTCCATGACGCCCCAGATCAGAGCCAGCCCGACCGAAATCAACGCGTAGACCGACCCGATCAGCAAGCCGCTGACCACGGCCTGGGCTACCTCCACCGATCGGCGCCTCAGCGCTGGTTGAAGGCGGGCATCGGCCAAACCAGCTGCGTCGTCGCCAGATCGGCGGGGTAAAGCACCTGCCAATCTTTGTCCGGCGTCAGCTGCAGGACGATGTAGCCGGCGTTGGTGTTCTGCCCGCGTGAATCGAATTGAACGGACTTCCACGGCATGATCGTTTTGTTCCCAGGCACGTTCATCGCCTTGAGCGCCGTCCGAATCTTCTCAGGATCGGTGGATTTGGCCGACTCGATCGCCTGGCCGAGCAGGATCATGGACGTGAAGCTGCGGGCAGAGTCGCCGTTCATATGGATGCCATAGTTCTTGACGAACTGATCGTCCACCTGCTTGGCGAGCTTATTCTTGTCGGTGACCTGCAACCCCCAGGTGACGGCCCGGATGTTATCGACGCCATAAGGCTTAGTGACCTGCGCGAAGGTCGGATCGTCCCAGCCGCCGCCGCCGGCCAAGATGGCGGGAGGTGTATAGCCCAGCTGGGCCGAGGTCTTGAGAAAGTTCGCGGTGTCGTTGATAAACAACACTACGAAGAGGGCATCCGGGCTGAGGGAGCGAATGCGCTGGACCTGCGAAGTGAAATCCGGTGTATTCGGCTGGACGGTGATGTCGTCGAGGATCTGCACTCCATTGTTGGAGGCATCCTTCTTGATGACGTTACTGAAGTCGGTTCCTGCGGCGTCGTTCATGTGCATCAGGACGACCTTCTTGACCGGATGTTGAGCCTGAATCGACTTCAGGTAGTCGAAGTAGGTCTGCCCCATCTCGAAGTAGGTCGGTCCCGGGCGGAACCACCACTTGAGGCCACGATCGCTGAGGCTGGCGGCCCCCGAGGCGTCATTCATAAACGGCACGCCCAGGCGCTCGGCGTGCTCGCTGGCAGTGACCGAGACAGCCGACGCGTAGGCGCCGATGATCGCCACGGCCTTGTCCTGACTGACCAGTCGATCGACGTCAGAGCCTCCGACCTGGGCGTCCCCTTGGTTGTCGGCGGCGTCGAGCTCGATCTTGCCGACAGTGAGCTTAGGGATCCCGATCGAGGGATACTTTCCGTTCAGAACGTCGACAGCCAACCGCACACCATTGGCGTCGTTGGTGCCGGCGCTCGCGATGTTGCCCGAAAGGGGAAACGTCCCGCCGATCTTGATGGTGCCGAGATTCGCAGTCGTAGCGCCAGAGCTGCCCGGGCCACCGCAAGCGGCCGCCATGAGCATCCACCCGAAAATCAGTGCCAGCCTCCGCATGTCGTGTCCTCCTCGACGCTTTGGCACGCCCCAGCGCGGCCTTGGATATACACTATAGTTGATAGGACATGAAGATGTCATCGCCGGTCGGACCCCCGGCTAGCGCGCCCGATTACGCCGCCGGGGCGATCCGTGACGGCATCACCACTGGCCGCTACCCACTGGGCTCTCGCCTCGACCAGAACGCGCTGGCTGGCGAGCTGGGGATCAGCACGATTCCAGTCCGAGAGGCGCTCAGGCAGCTGGAGGCTGAGGGCCTGGTTGAGATCAGCCCCCGGCGCGGCGCCTTCGTCGCGACCATCTCGACGGACGAGATGATCGAGATCTACAAGATTCGCGAGGCGCTGGACAGCCTCGCCATAAGCGAGGCTGTCCCCAACTTGACGGATGCCGACCTCCGGCGCGTAGGGTCAATCCTGGAGGAGTTGGAGCAGTCAACTGCTGCGCACGACATCGCCCGGACGCTGGCACTGAACCGGCAGTTCCACGGGGAGATCTATGCGGCCGGCGGGATGCCCCGACTGCTGCAGATGATCGCGAACCTCACCGACCGGTACAGCATCTATAACAAGGTTTATATCCCACGGCACTCCGAGCACTCGACCCATGAACACCGCGCGATTTTCGAGGCTTGCCGGGACCGCGACGTGGCCCGAGCCGTTGAGCTGACGCGCGATCACCTGCGGAGGGCCAGGCAACAGATGATCGACACTCTGGAGGCGGGACTGTGACTCTTCCGCCGATCCGGCCGGCGGTCACCGATCTCCAGCGCGTGGGGTCACGGGAAATGGAGGACTGGATCGAGCTCCGACGCGAGCAAGGGCGCGACGTTCTTAAGCTCCGGGGCGGCCCCGTCCTGCGACTCCCCGACCACGTCCGCCATGCCGCCCTCGCGGCCTTGGACGAGCCCGATCGGCGGCCGTCACGCGGGCTGCCGGAGTTGCGAGAGGCCATCAGCACCGCCCTCGCCTCCGAGGCAGGGGCACGCGTCGACGCGGAGCGCGAGATCCTGATTACCAACGGCGCCATGCATGCGCTCAACATCGTGCTTCGGACGCTGGTCGAAGCCGGCGACGAAGTCATCATCCCCACGCCTAATTACTTCTTCGATGGCGTCGTGCGACTCACGGGCGCAACGCCGGTCTACGTGCCGAGCGACGAGAGCGGCGGCTGGTGCTGGGACTTCGACCGGATAGAGGCCGCGATCAGCCCGCGAACCCGGCTGATCGTCTTTAGCAACCCAACCAACCCGACCGGCTACCTACCGACCGAGGACGACCTGCTGCGCCTGATGGAACTCGGCCGGCAGCATGGGTTCCGGGTGCTTTCCGATGAGTCATATGACCGCTTTGTCTATGACTCCGCGCCCTTCACGTCGTTGGCGGCTCTCGACGGCGGGGACGGGCGCATCGTCGTTCGTAGTCTGAGCAAGAGTCACGCCCTGGCCAATTGGCGCATCGGTTACGTGATCGCAGAGGCCGGCGTTTCGGAGTCCTTCACCAAGGTCCTCGAATGGGATTGCCTGCATTGCGGATACGTCCCGCAGCGCGTCGCTCAGGCCGCCGTCGCGGGATCGCAGGACTGGCTGACTGGGATACCTGCGATCTACCAGGCCAACCGCGACCGACTGTTGGCCGCTGTCGCCGAATCGGGCTGGCTGAGCGCCTCCAAGCCGGCCGCCGCGCCATTCCTGTTCTTGAACACTGCGCGCAGCGAGGCTGCCACGGGGCGCACCGGAGACCAGCTGCTGCTCGACATCGGCATTCCGACTGTGCCGGGGCAATTTTTCGGCGCCCCTGGGCACGCCCGACTGCCGATCGGCGTGGACTCTGCAACACTCGAGCGGCTGGAAGAGCTGCTGGCGGCATTCAAGCCGGTATGAGGCGAGGTACGTACCGCCTCGGGGTCGACATCGGCGGCACCTTCACGGATATCGTGCTGGTCGGCGACGACGGTTCGGTGGACGCGTTGAAGATCCTTTCGTCCCCGCCCGATTTCGGCCGAGCGGTGGTCGATGGCCTTGCTCAGCTCCTGGATCGCCGGGATATCCCTCCCGATAGGTTGACTGCGGTGCTCCACGGCACGACCGTCGCGACCAACGCCATTCTGGAGGGTCGTGGCGCGCTCACCGCACTCATCACCACTGAGGGTTTTCGCGACGTCCTTGAGCTGGCTCGCATGCGCCACCCTTCCTTGTACGACGTCTTCTGGGACAAGCCCGCGCCGCTGGTGCCGCGGCGACGCCGCTTCGAAGTGAAGCTCAGGATCGACGCCCAGGGTCAGCTCGAGGGAGAGTTCGACCCAGTGGAGATCGACCGGGTGGCGGACGATATTCGGCGTTCTGGCGCCGAGGCCGTCGCCGTATGCCTGATCAACTCCTACCTAGCGCCCGAGGTCGAGCAGCGCCTGGCCAAAGAGGTGGCCGACCGATGCTCGGATAGCTTCGTGTCCGCCTCGGTCGACATCCTGCCTGAGATGAAGGAGTACGAGCGGACGAGCACGACCGTGGTCAACGCTTACGTCCGTCCGCTTGTCCACCGCTATCTGGAGGGTCTGACCTCCGAGCTGGAGCAGATGAGCGTTACGGCTCCACTGATAGTGATGCAGTCCAGCGGCGGCCTGATGGACGTGGCGGTTGCCCGGCAGCGGCCCGTGCAGCTGATTGAGTCGGGACCGGCCGCGGGCGTCACTGCGACCCGAGACCTGATCCGCCGCATGGGCATCCAGAACGCGGTCGCCTTCGACATGGGCGGCACCACCGCCAAGGCGTCGCTCATCGAACACGGTGAGCCGTTCGAAGCGCCGGAGTACGAAGTCGGCGGGGGAATGAACACCCGACACGGCCTGGCCAAGGGCGGTGGCTACACGATCCGCGTGCCGTCAATCGACATCGCCGAAGTGGGCGCCGGAGGTGGCAGCATCTGCTGGATAGACGAGGGTGGCGCGCCTCGAGTCGGGCCACGGAGCGCCGGCGCGTCGCCGGGCCCTGCGTGCTACGGCGCCGGGGGCACTGAGCCCACCCTCACTGACGCGCAGGTTGTGCTCGGCTACCTGAGCCCAACGGCTTTGGCGGGCGGATCTCAGTCCATCGACGCTGAGCTGGCGCGGCGTGTACTCACCGAACGGTTTGCGGGTCCGTTGGGACTGGACCCTCTCGACGCCGCGCACGGCGTCTACCGGATCGCCGTCGCCTCCATGAGCAAGGCGGTGAGAGCTGTCACCAGCCAGCGTGGCCGCGACCCTCGCGACTTCGTACTGGTCGCCTTTGGCGGTGCTGGGCCGGCCTACGGCGTGGAGATGGCGAGGGAATTCGACATGAGTGGCGTGATCGTACCGCCGAACCCCGGCCTGTTCAGCGCCGTCGGCCTGCTCGTCGCAGAAATCCACCACCACGACGTTCAGTCGGTGCGTGGGCGCCTGGAAGTCGACGCCGACCGGCTGGGCCACGCCTTCGCTCAGATGGAGGAACGGATGCGTGCCCGCCTCGGCGAGCAACAGCTCGTCGGCTCGGACGTGCGGATCGAGCGACTGGCCGACATCAGGTATGCCGGTCAGTCCTACGAGCTCCGGGTACCGGTTCCGTCGGGTCCGATCGACGAACAGGCGCTCGCTGGCATCCGCGTCGCGTTCGACAACGAGCACGAGCGCACCTATGGCCACCGGGGTTCGAGCCAGCGGATCGAGATAGTGAACCTTCGGCTACGGGCTATGGCCAAAGCGCCGGCCAGTGAACGGTTTGACGTCTTCTCTCGCACCGCGACCGAGCATCACGAGGCTGACTCACGAGATGCCTATTTCGGGTCCGAACACGGCATGCTCCAAACACCTGTCCTCGGGCGCACCGACCTGGGTGAAGA
Organism: Candidatus Dormiibacterota bacterium; assembly: GCA_036732165.1. GTDB lineage: Bacteria > Chloroflexota > Dormibacteria > CF-121 > CF-121 > JALYYC01. The sequence continues at coordinate 14,804 of DAINCX010000049.1, forward strand.
ACCGAGACCAGGGCCACTCATCGTAGAGGAGATGGACGCGACGACAGTAATTCCACCGGGCGCCGCCGCCCGCGTGGATGAGGTGGGCAACGTGGTGATCAGCCTCTGATGGACGACCCGATTGCCTTCGAGGTGGTCAAGAACGGCCTGGCCGCGCTCGCCGACGAGCTGGCGATCACGATCGTCCGGACCGCCCACTCGCAGGTGGTTCGAGACAGCCTCGACTTTTCCACGGCAATCTGCGACGCCGAAGGCCGCGTCGTCGCCCAGGGCTGCGGCATCCCGCTCCACCTTGGCGCGATCCCCGACGCCATGCAGGTGCTGGGCGCGAAATTCGCAGGCGATGTGAATCCAGACGACGTGTTCATCCTCAACGACCCCGACGAGGGGGGTATGCACCTCCCGGATATCTTCATAATCAAGCCAGTATTCGCGGAGCATGCGCTCATCGGATACGCCGCCTGTGTGGCCCACTACCCTGAGATCGGCGGCCGAATGGCTGGCGGCAATGCGGTCGATTCGACCGAGATCTTTCAGGAAGGCCTCCAGATCCCGCTTCTGAAGCTTTACGACCGTGGCCGGCGGGACGAGACACTCATCGCGATCCTGCTCCGAAACGTCCGTATACCGGATGTGGTGATGGGCGACCTCGACGCCCAGCTTGCCGCCTGTCACGTAGGTGAGGCCGGCCTGCTCGCGCTGGCGAGCCGTTACGGTGCCCCCGAGCTACAGGACTTCATGGCACAGGTCCTCGACTACACGGAATCGCGACTCCGCGCCGAGCTGCAGCGCATGCCGGACGGCGAGTACAGCTTCGCCGACCATATCGATGACGACGGGTTCGGCTCGGGGCCGATCCGGATCGCGGTGACGCTAAGGATCGCCGGCGACCAGCTCGTGGCCGACTTCAGCGGTACGTCGCCACAGGTTCGCTCGGCGCTGAACGCGACGATGTCGTTCACCAAGGCCACGGTCTACGCGGCACTCAAGTGCGTCGTGGACGACGACATCCCCAGCAACTCTGGCTTCTACCGGCCAATCACCGTGAATGCACCAGCGGGCACGATCCTCAACCCGCTGCGGCCGGCACCGCGGGCGGCGCGCGGATTGACTGGCTTCCGGGCGTTCGACGTCGTGCTCAGGGCGTTCGCCGATGCATTGCCTGGTCGGGTTCCCGCGGCAGGCGAAGGCGGAGCATCAATGATCGCGATCGGCGGCCGCCGAGCTGACCACAGCCCGTTCATCTTCGTGGACTTCGTCACGGGCGGGTGGGGTGCCCGTCCCGCGGCTGACGGCCTGGACGGGAACAGCCCAATCGCAGCCAACCTCAGCAATGTGCCAGTGGAGGAGATCGAGGCCCACGATCCCATTCGCGTCGAGCGCTACGGCTTCCTTCCCGACACCGGCGGCGCCGGACGTTTCCGCGGCTGCCTATCCGTCATACGCCAGTACCGCTTCCTCGAGGAGGAGGCGCTGCTTCAGCTGAGATCTGATCGCCGGGACCATCTGCCCTACGGGTTGGAGGACGGGTGGTCGGGCACGCCGAGCAGCAATGTCCTGAATCCCGGGTTGTCGGACGAGCGAAGCCTGCCGACAAACGTCACCACCGAAATCCGCAACCGGGACGTATTCCGTCACATCACTGCGGGCGGCGGCGGGTACGGCCAACCGCTCCAACGCGAATGCGCTCGCGTCCTCGACGATGTGCTCGACGGCAAGATCAGCACCGAATACGCCGAGCGCGTCTATGGTGTCGTGATGGTCGAATCGGGGGATCGGGTGGACGACGCGGCCACGCGCTCGCTCCGTGACCGTTTGACTGCACCGCGGTGATCGCCGACTGCGCGA
>DAINCX010000050.1:0-16265 GCA_036732165.1 Candidatus Dormiibacterota bacterium
TCGGGCGGGGGCGCCTGGAAGTATTTCAGGAGCTCTTCGATGGCTTTCGCCGCCTCGGGGTCCCGGAGCATCCGCTCTTGCATCTCCTGGACCTGCTTCATGAGCTCTTTCGCCTGCGTCTCCTGGGCAACCTGCATCAGGACCGGCTGGGTGGCCGCCGACACCACCATCTGCACCTGCTGGCGCAGCATGTCGACCCCCTGGCAACCAAGGCAGGTGCCGGCGTGATTGCAGTGGCACAGCTGCACGCGCAGATTGTCCAGCTCGCGCTGCATCGGGGACAGGTCGATGGGCTGGCTCATTCGTCCAGCTTAGTCTGCGGACAGGGGAACTTTCCGAGCCTCAGCCCGTCTTAGGAGCCGAGGTGAAGATCATGCCATCCATCGGCATCGTTCGCGCTATCGCGCTTTTTGGCGTTGTCGGCTTCCTCTCGGCGTGCGGCGGCGCGGCGACCTCTAGTAACTCCGCCAGCCGGGTCACCGGCGGCCTGGGGCAGGGTGCCCCCGCCTATGCGCCAAACCAGGGTGCGGCGGCCGGCCCCGCGTCGGGGGGCCCGGCAATTCCGGCGACAAACAACGCGGTCATGCAGGCGCGCGGTGATCAGAAGGTTATCCAGGACGCGACCATGGGGTTACAGATCAAGGCTGGTTCATTCTGGGACACTTATAACCGGGCCGTCGCCATCGCCGGCCAGTACAGCGGCTATCTCGTCAGCTCCCAGGTTGGCAACGTCGCCGGCAAAGAGACCGACGAGGGCAGCGTTGTCGTCGCCGTGCCGGCGTCGAGTTATGCGGACGCCCTGAACTCGCTGCGCCAGCTTGGCAAGCCAACGCAGCTCCAGGTCGTAAGCCAAGATGTGAGTAGCGAGTACGTCGACCTGCAGGGGCGGCTCAAGAACCAGCAGGCTCAGCAGGTGCTCCTGCTCGACCTCATGCACCGGGCTCAGACGGTCCCCGACAGCATCGCCGTCCAGAACCAGCTGTCCTCGGTCACGGGGGAGATCGAGCAGATTCAGGGCCGCATCCGGTTCCTCGATCAGCGCACCACCTACTCGACCATCACGATCCAGCTCTACACCATCGCCGCACCGGCCACCCAACCGAGCCTCTGGGATCGAAGTGGTCTAGCCAGCGCACTTGGAACGGCCGGACAAACCTTCGTAGGGGTGGTCGGTGGCATGCTGATCGTCCTCGGCTTTCTCCTCCCGTTTGTCCTGCTCGCGGCCCTAGCCCTGGCCGTCTGGCGGATCCTGCCAGCTTCGCTTCGTCCGACGATCCGTTGAGGGACTCAGGCTTGCAGGTCATCGCGACCGAAGCGGTCGATCAGGAATCGCTTGTGAGCTAAGAGGCGATCCATATCCGCGCGGTGCAGGGTGGAGGCCACCGAGCGCATCTCGGCCTCCAGCAAATCGAGCTCCTCGAGCAGCACCGCGAGGGCCGTGCGACCGTGGCTGCCCGGCTGCGACGACACGTAGCCGGGGGGAAGGCGCAGGTAGGCATCCACCGCGGTCGGCAGGTACTCGCACGCCGTGCGCTCGACCAGGTACAGCTCGAGGCTGCCCAGCGGGAGCCCGTCGAGCCGCGGCAGGATCTCGCTGCGGATCGCCAGCTCGATCCGGCGGAGACGGCTCATGACCTCGGGGGGAAGCCGACCGCTGACGGCCGCGATCTTTTCCGACAGACTCCGCTGCACCCGCCCTGGATCGAAGCCGTAGCGGCCGATGTTCCGCCTGCCGGGCGTAGCCAGGGCGCCGGCAAGGTAGAAGCCGGCGACGAGGATGATGCCCTGGGGTCCGACCGGGTCGATCATGACCAACCCAGCCCCGAGCAGCGCCAGGGCCAGGCCGGCGAGATGTTTGCGGCTGCTGAGATAGCGCAGGGCGTGTGATCTCCACCAACGCGGCACCGGCCTGGCTCCGCCTGGAACGAGGCCGAATCCGCCCGGGGATCCGAGGCGCGGTCGTGAGCTCATCCCGTCATCCCATTTTTTCCCGAAAAAGCGGCTTGTAAACAGTAGGCTAAGGCGAGTGCACACGACCAGTGCCGACGGACGGATGTTCATCCAGGGCGAGCGGGTGGCCGCCCGATCCGGGAAGACCTTCGATGCCATCGACCCGGCGACCGGTGAGACTTTTGCGGCGGTTGCCGACGGCGACCGATCGGACGTCGACCAGGCAGTAGCTGCGGCCCGGCAGGCCATCGATCATGGCTGGGCGGGTCTTGCACCGGTTCGGCGGGTCCGGATGCTGAACCGGCTCGCGGCCCTGATCCGCGAACGCGGCCCCGAGCTGGCCCGCCTGGAAAGCCTCGATGTCGGAAAGCCCTTGCGACAGGCCGAGGATGACGTGGCCGCCGCCGCCGCCTTCTTCGAGTACTTCGGCGGGGTCGCCGACAAGGTGTTCGGATCGAGCATCCCGCTCGGCCAGGGGTTCGTGGACTTCACCCTCCGGGAGCCGCTCGGGATCTCTGCCCAGATCGTGCCCTGGAACTATCCACTCCGGTTGGCGTCGCGCGGGATCGCGCCAGCCCTGGCGTGTGGCAACGCCGTGGTCACCAAGCCGGCTGCCGAGGCCGGCCTGACCATCCTCCGACTCGGCGACCTGGCCATCGAGGCCGGCATCCCGCCCGGCGTCTTCAACGTCGTGACCGGCGGCCGGGAGACCGGTGCTGCGCTCGCCGCCCATCCTGGCATCAACCACATCACCTTCACGGGATCGGTGCCCACCGGGATCGCCATCATGAAGGCCGCCGCCGACCACGTCGTGCCGGTAACCCTGGAGTTGGGGGGGAAGTCTCCCAACATCGTCCTCGCCGATGCCGACTTCGAGAAGGCCGCGGCGGCCGCGGCAACCACCTTGATGCAGAACGCCGCGCAGACCTGCACCGCGCCGACGCGACTATTACTGGAGCGCGCGGCCCACGACCCATTTGTGCAAACGCTCGCCGCGCGCGTTCGGAAGATCCGGCTTGGCCGCGGCCTGGATAACCCGGACATGGGGCCGGTCGTCAGCGAGCGCCAGATGACGCGGGTCCTCCAATACCTCGAGCAGGGGACGCATGATGGGGCCACCGCGGTGACGGGCGGCGGCCGAGCCCAGGTGCCAGGGCTGGCCAAGGGGTTTTTTATCGAACCAACCCTTCTGGACAACGTCGAGCGCGGCTCGGTGCTAGAGCAGGAGGAGATCTTCGGGCCAGTGCTGACCGTGACGCCCTTCGACTCGCTCGAGGAGGCGATCGCGATCGCCAACGGCACGCCGTACGGGCTGGTCACCGGGATCTGGACTCGGGATCTCCAGAAGGCCCTGACCCTGGCCACGGCCATCAAGTCCGGCCAGATCCGGATCAACAGCTACAGCGTTGAAGGCAGCATCGGTCTTCCATTCGGGGGATTCAAGCGCAGCGGCTTCGGCCGCGAGCAGGGCGTTGAAGCCCTGGCCAATTACACGCAGATCAAGAACGTAATGATCAGCTTCGCCTGAGCCGCGCGGCTGGGCCCTGACGTCAGGGATCGGCGACCTTCAGCACCAGCTTGTCGGTGTGCTCGCCCTGAAAGAGCCTGGTGAGCGCCTCGGGAAAGTTGGCGAGCCCGGCGATGATCTCTTCGCGCGACTTCAGCGTCCCTTTCGCCCGCCACCCGGCCAGCGCCCGGGCGGCCTCCGGATAGCGCGCCACGTAGTCGAAGACCAGGAAGCCGGTCATGCTGGCCCGGTTGACCAGCAAGCTCATGTAATTGGAAGGGCCCCGGGTCGCGACGGTGCTGTTGTACTGGGAGACGGCGCCACAGATGACCACCCGGGCACGCCGGGCCAGGCATGCCAGCGCGGCATCGAGCATCTCGCCGCCGACGTTGTCGAAGTACACATCGATCCCGTTCGGACAGTGGGCCCGCAAGGCCTTCCGGACATCCCCAGCTTTGTAATCGACCGCCGCGTCGAAACCGAGCTCCGCCACGATGTATCGGCATTTGGCCTCGCCGCCGGCAATCCCAACGGCACGGCATCCCATGATCTTCGCGATCTGGCCGGCGACGGAGCCCACCGCGCCCGCGGCGGCCGAGACCACAACGGTCTGACCTGGCGCGGGTCGGCCGACGTCGAGCAGGCCGAAGTAGGCGGTCATGCCGGTCATGCCCAGCGCGCCCAGATGGACCGGCAACGGAGCGATCGCCGGATCCACCGCGACCACGCCGGCCCCGTCGGACCGCGCGTATTCCTGGACGCCGAATATCCCGGAGACGAAATCGTCGACCGCGAACCCTGGGTGCTTGGACACCAGCACGCGTCCGACCCCACTCGCGCGCATCACCTCGCCCAGCCCGACCGGCGGCAAGTAGGAGCGCGCATCATTCATCCATCCGCGCATCGCCGGGTCGATCGAGACATACAGGATCTTCACCAGAATCTCGCCAGGGTTCGGCTCTGGAACGGCTTCGTTCGTGAAGCGCCAATCCCTAAGCCTCGGCATGCCGACGGGACGGGCAGCCAGCCGGACCTGGCGATTCACGGTGTCCAGCAAACGGCGCCCGGGCCGATCACGGGTCGATCCATTCATCGGCGGCGGATGGAGACGGCCATCGCGGTAGGCGAACCCGCATTCGCGGCCCGAAGAAGGCGAGTGCCAGCACCAGGGCCACGCCGGCGAGGAGGGCCGCCAGCGCAACCGGCGACGGGCTGGTCCCGCCGACGCTGAGCGCCCGTCCGGCAGGATCGTAGATCCAGGTGCTGGCCATCGACGGGGCGTTGTACCCCCCGGTGATCAGGACGCGCCCATCGGCAAGCAGGGTCGCCGTGTGGGCGTACCGATTCAGGGCCTGCCCGTTGACCTCCACCCAGGCGTTCCTGGCGAGGTCAAAGAGTTCCGCCAGTGGCGTGGAAGTGAAGGCCCCACCGACGACGAGCAGCCGGCCCGAGGGCAGCAGGGTGGCGGTGTGATGATCGCGGGTCGAGTGCATCGGCGCCAGCAAGATCCAGCGGTCCGACGACGGCTCGTACAGTTCCGCGGTCGCCAGCGCCTGCGGTTCCCTCAGCGTGAGCGAGATCGAACCCGCCCCGCCCACGAGCAAGACCTCACCACTCGGCAGCAGCGTGGCCGTGTGCCCGACGTGGGGGGCGAGTAAGAAGGATCCGAAGGTCCAGCCGTTGGTTGATGGGTGGTAGATCTCGACGCTCGGATTCCCGCCCAGACCTCCCTCCCCCCCTGCGACCAGCACCCGGCCATCGAGGAGCCGGGTGGCGGTGTGACCCTGCCGACCACCGGTTCCAAGGGGTCCCGTCGGTGACCACCGGTTCGTCGCCGGGTCATAGACTTCAGCGACATTCGCGAATCCCCCGGTGCGGCCCAGGGGTGCGGCCGTGAAGCCGCCCACCACGAGCACGGTTCCACTGGCCAGGAGCGTCGCGGTGTGCCGGCCGCGCGCCTCCAACATCGAGGCGGCCGGCATCCAGCTATTGCTTTTCGGGTCGAAGATCTCGGCGGACGCGAGCGACCGTTCGGCCTGGTCGAGCTGGTCAAAGCCTCCGGCAACCAGCACCCGCCCATCCTCGAGCAGGGTCGCCGTGTGGTCGACCCGCGTCGTGCTCATGGGCGGGCCGTCCGACCAGCGGATGGTTTTGGGATCGAACAGCTCCGTGCTGGCCAGGCCGTGGTTCTGGCCGTTCGTCCCACCCGCCACCAGTACCCGGCCGTCGAGGAGTCGGGTGGCGGTGTGCTCGGCCCGCCCAGTCAGCATGGAACCCACCGGAGCCCAGCCCCCGGTGACCGCCCGAATCACCTGACCCTGCGGAACGGCCACGCTCCAGGTGCCCGGAACGCCGATCACCAGGAAGGCGACGACCAGCAGAGGCGCAACCCTCCCGCACTTTGCCACGTTCGTACCGTTCCTTAGCCTAGCCCTGCGGCCGGAGTCAGTTGAGAGGCACTTCGACCGGCGCCGCCGCCCCGATGGGCTGCCGCTCCCGGAGTTCGCTGGAGAACAGGGCGATGAGAATCAGCAACGCGCCCAGAGCTTGGAGCAAACGAAACCGCTCCCCGACCAGAAGAAAGGCGAAGAAGACCGTGAAGGCGGGCTCCATGGTCAGGATCAGCGCGGCTCGACTGGCCGGCAACCGCTGCTGAGCATAGGTCTGGACCCAGAAGGCGATCGCCGAGGCGAAGATGCCGGTGATCGCCAGCGCCGGCCAGACGGAGGCCGGCACCGGCAGCATGACAGACCGCGTGACCAGGGCACCAGTTGTGAGGAGAAACGCGGCCGCCGTCATTTGCCAGGCGGCCAGGAGCAGGGGGCCACTCGCCGCAAAGCGGCTCAAGAGCGTGATGTGCAAGGCAAAACCCACCGAGGCCACGAGCACGAACAGGTCGCCGAGGTGAAAGCCGGCTGGGGCACCACCGGTGAGAAGCGCGGTCCCGATGAAGGCGACGCCCGCGGCCAGCCAGGTACTGCGTTCGGTGGGGACACGCCAGAGCAGGCGGTCGATGATCGGGGTGAAAACCACGAACAGACCCGTGATGAGCCCGGTGTTCGCGACCGAGGTTCCCTTCAGCCCAAACGTCTGGGCCAGGTAAGAGAGGGCCAGCACCACGCCAATCGCCAGGCCGGCGCGAGCCACCCCTCCACCCTGGCGCATCGCGACGACGATGACCCACAGGACGACCGCGGCCAGCAGGAACCGGATGCCCAGGAACGAGACGACCGGGTACTGTGCGATGGCATCTTTGACGACCACGAAGGTCCAGCCCCAGATGGCCGTCACCCCGACGAGCATGAGGGCCGGGATGGCGCGAATTCCTGGGCGGGCTGACACCGCCGCCTAGGATAGCCTGAGGCGGTGGCCACCCACTCGTTCGCCGGGAAGGTTCGGGCGCCCGAGTTTCCGGAAGGCCTCGATTGGCTGAACGTGGCCAGGCCGCTCCGGCTGGCGGACCTGCGCGGGCGGCTGGCGATCATCGACTTCTGGACCTTCTGCTGAATCAATTGCATGCACCTGTTTCCGCAGTTGCGGAAAATCGAGCAGAAGTACGGCGACCGGGTGGTCATCATCGGTGTCCACTCGCCGAAGTTCCCCGCCGAGCGAGACACCGCGAACCTGCGGGATGCCGTGCTGCGCTACCGGATCGAGCATCCCGTGATCAATGATCGTGACTTCAATGTCTGGCATCAGTTCGCGGGCCGGGCCTGGCCAACCTTGATGTTCATCGACCCGCAAGGCCGCGTCATCGGCAAGCACGAAGGGGAGTTACCCTTCGAGCGCTTCGATCCGCTGGTGAGCGGCATGTTGCGGGAGTTCGACGAGCGCGGTTTGCTCGATCCTCGTGCGCCGAGGATCGGACTGGCGGAGATCCGCGAGCCGCAGGGCGTCCTGCGCTTTCCCGGCAAGGTGCTCGTCGCGGATGACGTCCTGTACATCGCCGACACCAACCATCACCGCATCGTCTGCGCCCGCTCCGACGGAAGAATTGTTCGGACATTTGGCAGCGGCAAGCCCGGCCTCGCCGACGGGCCCGCCGCGGTGGCGCAATTCCAACAGCCCCAGGGGATGGCCCTGGGTGCGGCCACCCTCTATATCGCCGACACCGAGAATCACGCGATTCGAGCCCTCGACCTGGCGACCGGTGGGGTCACGACGCTGGCCGGAACGGGCGGGCAGGCGGCGCATCCCGGCGATCCGGGTCATACCGGTGCCAGCCGGTCGACTGCCCTGAGCTCGCCGTGGGACCTGGCGCTCGACGGGGATACGCTTTACATCGCGATGGCGGGGACGCACCAGATCTGGTCCCTGGCCCTGAACACCGGGGTAATCGGCGCCTTCGCAGGCACCGGTCGCGAGGGCCTTCTCGACGGACCCCGTGCCGAGGCTTGGTTCGCCCAATCGAGTGGCCTTGCCCTCGTAAGGGACCATCTCTATGTGGCCGACTCCGAGGTCAGCGCTATCCGCGACATCGACCTGCGGGCCGGCACGGTGCGAACGCTCGTGGGCGAAGACCTGTTCGTCTTCGGCGATCAAGACGGTGAGGGCGACGTGGTGCGACTCCAGCATCCGTTGGGCCTTACCGCCCGTGGCGAGACGCTCTTCATCGCCGACAGTTACAACCACAAGGTCAAGCGCCTGGATCCAGCCGTGCGGACGGTGTCGACCTGGTTGGGCTCGGGCCGGCCGGATAACGCCGACGGACCGCCAGAGGCTGCGTCCTTTCGAGAGCCGGGCGGCGTCTGCTCGGCACGAGCGGGCCTGCTGATTGCCGACACCAACAACCATCGGATCGCGATCGCGTCATGGGACACCGGTGTGGTCCGCACGCTGATTGGCGGGCTGCCGACGGGCGTGACTCTCAAAAATGCGCACGAAGATCTGTAAAGGCCGAGAGGACCAGGAGGCGGCTATCGGGTTCGGGGATCCGCTCGGTTTCGAGCCGCCAGGTATAGGCGTGCGGAATGAAGACCGCCTTCAGGCCGGCCGCCAGGGCGGGATTGATATCCGATCTCGGCGAGTTACCCACCATCCAGGTGCGAGCCGGATCGAGATGATAGGCGCGCGCCAGGTCTCGGTAGGCGTCGACATCCTTCTCGCGCACGATGACGACCTGCTCGAAGTTCGCCGTCAGCCCGGATGCCTCGACCTTGAGGCGCTGCTCCTCAACATCACCCTTGGTCAGGAGTAACAGACGATGCCTGGCGTTGAGGTAGAACAGGGTCTCGCCGACGCCCGGGAGGATGACCACGTCCCGCTTCAGGATGCGCTGACCGAGCACCATCAGGTAGTCGAGGTCCCGCCTCTCCACCCTTCGTTCGGCGAGGCGTTCGTAGGTTTCCCGAAGGTTCCGGGCAAAGGCCGCTGCGCCGTAGCCATGGACCCGACTGTTGAGGCGCTCGATCTCGTCGAGGGTCGACCGGACCTGGTCTCGGCTCAGGGACGAGTGACTGAGGTAATCGAGGAACGCCTCGATGGCCTCTTCGAAGTAGACGTTGTTCTCCCAGAGGGTGTCGTCTCCATCGATCAAGAGGGTTTCGCCCGGCATCATCCGAGGATCATAGGCAAGGCTCGACATGAGGCTGGACGGCCTTAGACCGCGACCGTACAATGGGTTAGCCCAGGGGGCTGGGAAAAGGACCCGGGAAGATGCCGACGCTCTCGTTTCTACGTTTTAGTGCGTTCGAGCGTCCTCGGTTGAATGCCAACTCCATCCGGCAGCTTGCCAGGCTCGGTACCGTGGTCCGCTGGCCGGGCCTGATCTTTGCGGCGATCCTCTCGCTGGTGGTCGAGCCGCGGGTACCGATCCTCCTCGCCCTCGTGCTGCTCTGGGTGGCCGCTTACAACAGCTGGGGCCTGCTCGTGATACCTCGTGCCGACGACGACGCCGTCCTCCGCATCGGACGGGGCCTGGTCCTGCTGGACACGGTCAGTTATTTCCTGGTGCTCACCGCCTTCGGCGGCGTGGGGGCCAGCACCAGCATCTATGCGACCTACATCCTGCTGATCGTCTGGATGATCGCCTACGACGGGGCCGAGGGCGCCTTACTGGTTGTGGGTATCTTTGTCCTCGGGATGCTCGCCCTGCACGCGTCGCTGGCCGTCTTTTTTCAGGAGTCCTTCAACGGTCGGGATGTGCTCCTCTGGAGCCTGATCATGGGGGTCGCGGGCGCCATCCTGGCCGCCTTCGACCGAATCGTGGTTGGCGGCGCCCAGCCGCCCGGGCCGGCGGCCTCGGCCGAGCCTGCCCCGGCCACCGTGCTGACGACGGTCAGCAGCGCACGGCCAGACCCGCCGCCGGCCGTCCATCTTTCCCCCCGCGAGCAGGAAGTGTTGCTCCTGGTCTCCGAGGGCTGCTCGAATTCAATGATTGCCAGCCGCCTGCACCTCAGCGAGAACACGGTCAAGACGCACGTTGAAAGCCTCCTGAGCCGGCTGGGCGCGCGCAACCGGGCGGAAGCCGTGGCGGCGGCGTCCCGGCAGCGTTTGATCTAGTCGCTAAAGCCCTCCCCCGTTCGGCCTCCCCCGATTGGAACCACGGAAACGGGAACTTTCATCACTTAGGGGGATGGCGGCGGCGAGTGAAGCGGCGTACGCTCTCTGCGGTGGGGGCCACCGTCGTTGACCTGGGGGGCACGCCGATGGCGACCAGGATGCCGGGGGGTTTCATCCTGGTCGCCTTTTCAATCCAACCGCCGGGCCATAGCGAATTCGCACCGATCGGGTCTCCCGGCGGTCACCGGCTGCGTCGCCCCGGTCCGGGTGAACCCGTGCCGCGCGTAGCGGCGCTCGGCGGCCAGGTTCTCCGCCGCGACCCACAGATGGACCGTGTGGAAGCCCTTCGCGAGCGCCCAGTCCAGCACCGCGCTGACGAGCTGGCTCCCAACCCCGGTCCCGCGGAATCGCGGAGCCACCCACATCGAGATCAGTTCGGCTCCCTCACCCTCGGCCTGAATCCCGGCCGCCGTTCCCACGGTCCGAGAACCCACGGTGGCGACGAACTGCGCCCGCGAAGCCAGCCGCGCCCGCCATTCACGTTCCGTAAGGCCGCGCTCGCCAGCCAGGGTCGACCCGAAGGCGGTGGGCGCGTTGCGTAAGGCCCGCAGCCGCACCCCCCGATAGGTCCTCCACTGATCCGGACCCAGCCGGCGCACAATCGGCGTCACCCCGGGCTCTGTCACCGGGTCGAGAATACAACCATTGACCCGAACCAGATTGTCAGGTAAAGTGATAGCTGTATTGACAACAATGGCCTGGAGGGTCTGCTCATGATTCTGTTCCTGCTGCTCTTGATCGTAGCCTTGGCGATCGTCGGCGTTTACGCCGCGCAAAACACCGGGACCCAGGACATCTCGATCCTGAACTTCCACTTCCACGCGGTAGCCAGCTGGTTGCCGGTGGTGGCCGCCGCCGCCGTGGTGGCCATCCTATTTATCCTGTACATGATGTACGCGGGAGCGGTGCATGGGGCCCGGACGGGTTCCCTGCGGCGCCGAGTCAGCACCCACGAGGGGACGATCGGCGATCTCCGCAAGGAGAACCAGGGCCTCCGCGAGGAGAACGCCCGGATGCGGAGCGAGATGCGCGGCATGGATCACGGTGCCGCCAAGGCGGGGGACCGCGAGACGATGCCGGCCTACAACGAGGCAGGGCAACGGACGTCCCCGGACGGCGAGACGAACCGGTCGGAGATCGTAAGCGATGGCGGCTCGACCATGGGCGAACGTAGCCGGACCGCCAGCCCGTACCAGCCGCGGCCCAGTGTCGGCGAGCGAGTGCGGTCGTTCTTCAGCGGTCGCGAGCCAGCCGGATACTGACGCCAGAGGAGGCGAGGGTGCCACCCAACGATGGCCCCTTCCTTCGGTGCAACTCGACGCTTGACACGCCGCCAGCCGTGTCAGCTAATCTGATACCGGCGCTACCACCCCACGGGGGAATCCCGTCGACGCGGGTTTTCCCGCTGACTGAAGGAGGGCCGTTGACATGCCAGAAACCGGCAAGCGGGGCTTCGGTTCCATGGATCAAGCCAAGCAGCGCGAGATCGCCAGCAAAGGCGGCCAGGCCGCCCACGCCAAGGGATCCGCCCATGAGTTCAGCCGGGAGGAAGCCCGGGAAGCGGGCAGCAAGGGCGGAAAGGTGGCTCACGAGCGCGGCTCGGCGCACGAGTTCTCCTCGGAGGAGGCCCGCGCCGCCGGTCGCAAGGGCGGGGAGGCCTCCAGCCAGGATCGCAACCGGATGGCCGCGATCGGGGTGAAGGGAGGCGCAGCTAGCTCGTAAGATTTCCCATCAATGGGAGGGTCGGCTCGCGAGGAGATGCTGGCGGCCCTGCGGGTCCTGGTCGAGGCCGAGTCTCCCTCCCTGGATAAGACTCGCTGCGACGCCTGTGCGGATCAGGTAGCCATCCTCTTTTCTACTCGGCTCGGCGCCGAGGCGGTCCGCCATCGGCGCTCGGATCGTGGCGACCACCTCGAGATCCGGATCGGGACCGGTGAGGCGCCCATCGTGGTGCTGTGCCACCACGATACGGTCTGGAACGAGGGAACGCTGGCACGACTGCCATTCCAGGTGGCCGGAAACCGCGTGACTGGTCCGGGAACCTACGACATGAAAGCGGGCATCGTACAGACCGCCTTCGCCCTGCAGGGGGCGCGCGCACGCCGACCGGTCGTCGTGCTCTCGACGTCGGATGAGGAGATTGGCAGCGGCAGCTCTCGCGACCTGATCGAGCAGACGGCGCGCGGGGCAACCGCTGTCCTCGTGCTCGAACCAGCGGCGTCCGGTGGAGCCGTGAAGACCGCCCGGAAGGGCATCGCCGACTTCGTGCTGGAGGTCGAAGGTCGAGCCGCCCACGCCGGCGTCGAGCCCGAAAAGGGCGTCAGCGCCATCGAGGAGATGGCCCGGCAGATCCTGAGGTTGCGGTCCCTGGCAGACCCGGCCAGGGGGACGACGATCAATGTAGGGGTGGTCTCGGGCGGGACCCGACCGAACGTGGTCGCGGCGCAGGCTCGAGCGGAGATCGACGTCCGCTTCACGCAGGCAGCGGAGGCAGAGCGGGTCGTCGCCGGGATTCATTCGCTGCGGCCGGAGCTGGCGGGGGCCACTCTGCATGTGAGCGGCGGGCTAGACCGGCCCCCCATGGAGCGCAGCGCGGGCGTGGCTCGCCTCGCGGCGCTGGCGATCGATACCGCCCGGGAAATCGGCTTCCCGCTGACGGAAACGAGTACCGGCGGCGCCAGCGACGGCAATTTCACGGCGGCGCTCGGGGTTCCTACCCTGGATGGACTCGGCCCGGATGGCGGGGGCGCGCACGCGGATTCGGAACATCTCCTGGTCGACAGCTGGCTTGCGCGCACGGAACTCCTGCGGCGGTTGATCGAGCTGCTCTGAAGCTGCGGTTGAGCTCGAGCCGCTTGACCCGGGTCCCACACCCTGTGGTACCGTAAGCGACGGTCCGTTACGCCTCGTCGTAGTTTCTCGCCTTCCTCTCGTCTTGCCGGGCCAAAACAGAAGGGTTGCCGTTCGTAAGTGACGGAGGGAAGGCCCCTTGAACGTTACAGCGATTATTGCTATCGTATCCAGGGCTCATGCCCACATTTTGGGGTCAACCATAACTAGAATCCAATATCTGGTGGCATCCGACTGGGCGGCGCGCCTGGTCCTGCGGTCACGTCGCCTTCGACGCACCCTGTCCGCAGGGCCTGTGGTGGTCCCCTGGCGGCGATTTCGGCCGTCGCTTGGCCTGCTCTCCCACCTGGTCGTCCTGGGCCTCGGGCTCACCCTGGTCATCCCTGCGCTGGCCGGTCGGCCGGCCGTGAGCCAGGCAACCGTGGCCCCCTATTCCGGATACGTGCTTTGGACGAGCCCGGTTCGCACCCGAAACGCGCCGGAGTTCACCGAAGCGTACAAGGCCTCGACGCTCGAGGAGCCGACCGCTCCCCCGGTGGTGCAACCCGTGGATTCGAGTGGGGCACCGGCTCCGGTCCACCAGCAGGCGCGGCCGGCGCCAACCCCTGCCCCAACCGCGAAACCCTTTACGCCCCCGCCGGGTTCGGGCGGGAACGGCCTCGCCGCCATCTACGCGGTCTTTGGCAACAGCCCCGGCCTCACATGGGCGCTGCGGGTCGCCAACTGCGAGAGTCACTACAATCCGCTCGCCGTCAACCGGTCCAGCGGGGCCAGCGGCCTCTTCCAGTTCATGCCATCGACCTGGAACGCCAACTTCCCAGGGCAGAACATCTGGGATCCCATGGCACAGGCGAATGGGGCGTTGGTGTTTTACAACGCCGGCCGCCAGAGCGCCTGGACCTGTAAGTAAGCTCCGGCCCAACATCTGCGGCTAGCGCTGGCCGTGCCAGCGGTTGAGCTTGCTAGCATGGCGGCGTGATGGCAACTGTCAGCCCTGCCGTCGCCATCAGGCTCGTCGCTTCGCACGAGGAGTTCGCGGCCTGCGAGGCGATGAGCCGGGATATCTGGGGCGGAGCGGAGCGAAACGTGGTGCCCCGCGACTTGCTGCTGACCATGCAGCAGAACGGCGGCCTGGTGCATGGGGCCTTCCTGCCGTCCGGACGGATGATCGGGTTTTGTTTTGGCTTTCCCGGCGTGCGCAAGGGACGCCTCCGCCTCTGCTCCCACCAGTTGGGGATCGACCCGGCCTTTCGCGGGTATGGGCTCGGCCTGGAGCTGAAGCAAGCCCAGGGGCGCGACGCGCTGGCGCGCGGCTACGAGCTGATCACCTGGACCTTCGACCCGCTCGAGGCTCGCAATGCCTATATCAATCTGCACCGGCTGGGGTGCATCGCCCGCATCTACGACCGAGACCACTACGGGGTCATGGAGGACGAACTCAATCGAGGCCTTCCGTCTGATCGCTTCGAGGCGGAGTGGTGGCTGACCGGGCCTCGACCGGCCAGGGCGGCCGAAGCCCCTGTGATCCTGCTTTCGGTTGGCGACGCCGACCGACCGGTGCGCGGCGTCTCCGAGACGCCTCTCTTCAGTGCCCTCGTTGGAATCCCGACAGACTTCCAGGCCATCAAACGACGCAGTATGGAGTTGGCGCTCAGCTGGCGGATAGAGAGCCGACTCGCGCTCGAAACGGCACTGGCCGCCGGCCTGGTGGCGACGGACTTCCGGCGCACTGGGGCGTACGTGATGGAACCAGTGACGTGAAGATCGAGGCAGTCGAGCTCCGTGTCCTGAAGATGCGGCTGTTGAAGCCATTTCGAACCAGCTTCGGAGTACAGCAGGATCGCTACCCCCTGTTGATCCGGCTCGAAATCGGCGGCCGTTCGCACTGGGGCGAGTGCGTCGCCGGTGAAGGCCCCTGGTACTCGTACGAAACCGTGGAGACGGCCTGGCAGATGCTGAAGGGGTACCTCGTCCCCGCTGTGCTCGGGCGGGAGTTGGCCGACGTGGCCGCGCTCGAGGCGTTGTTCGTGCCGGTCCGCGGGCACCGGATGGCGAAGGCTTCGCTCGAGATGGCCTTCACGGCCGCCCTGGCCGAAGAAGCCCGGAAGCCACTCGCCACCTTCCTCGGCGGCGTGCGAGACCGAATCGAAACCGGGGTCAGCGTTGGGATCCAGACCTCGATCGACGAGCTGCTCGATATGATTGCCCGCCATCTGGCCGAGGGGTACCGGCGGATCAAGGTGAAGATCGAGCCGGGTTGGGACCTCCAGGTCATCGCCGCGATCCGCGCGCGCTACCCCGAGATCACCCTGATGGCGGACGCGAACTCCGCATACGACCTCGACGACGGCGCCCACCTGGCGCAGCTCGACCAGTTCAGGCTCCTGATGCTCGAACAACCGCTGGCGCCCGGCGATCTCGTCGACCACGCCGCGTTGCAACGGCAACTCGCGACCCCGATCTGTCTTGACGAAAGCATCGAGGATGCGCGCAACGCCCGCCACGCCCTGCAGCTGGGCGCGTGCAAGGTCATCAATATCAAGCCGGGCCGGGTGGGCGGCTTTGCGGAGTCCAGGCGGATTCATGACCTCGCCAGGAACGCGGGGGTACCCGTCTGGTGCGGCGGCATGCTGGAGACCGGGATCGGGCGCGCCTGCAACGTCGCCCTGGCGACGCTGCCAAACTTCCGGCTTCCCGGCGACATCTCGGCGAGCGGCCGCTACTGGGCCGAGGACATCGTCGAGCCACCCTTTACGCTGGCCCGCGGCGGAACGATCAGCGTCCCGACCCGCTGGGGACTTGGCGTCCGAGTCAAAGTGGAGATGGTTGAGCGCCTGACGGTGCGCCGAGAAATGCTGCGCTAGCGGCGCCCGGCCTTCTTTGGCTCGACCTCCGGCTGGGGGCCGAGAGCGAACTGCTCCGGAGGCGTCGCCGGCAGCCGCCAGACGATATCGGGATGCCCGAGCTGGCGATGCAGATCATTGGCCACCTCGATGCCGCCCAGGTAGGCGCGCTCAAACGCGGCAAAGTTCTTTGCGTCGATGGCATCGAAAAGCGGCCCGATGCTGCTGCGCTCATACTCGATGAGGTTCGCGGCATGCTTGGGGCGGGTCACGGCGCCGCGACGCAGCAGCATGGCCAGGTGGCGAAGCTGATAGCGTGCCAGGGCCCAGTTCCCACCCGAAGCCGCGTAGTACGCGACCCAGTAGCGGTCTCCTACCGCAGGCATGAGGTCGGCGAGCCCGGGCTGGAGCTCGGCAATCTGGTCGAGCGTCAGCTCGGTGTGCCGGGTCTTACCTGTTGGTTGCTCCGCCAATCCATCCTCCATCCAATCAAAGTGAAAAAAGAAAAAGACCTCGGCGATGACCTACTCTCCCAGACCGTTGCCAGCCCAGTA
>DAINCX010000051.1:0-15982 GCA_036732165.1 Candidatus Dormiibacterota bacterium
TGGGTACCCCAGCTGTTGGCGAACTTGAACATGCGGTTGCGCCGGTCGAAGCCAACCACGCAGATGGCGTGGCCGCCGAGGTACTCGCAGCCGGGCTCGGGCATCGGGATGACGCCACCGGGGGCATCCATGAACCGTTCGTGGACCATCACGCCGGCCACGAAGCAGTTGGTCATCAGGTAGGCCTCCATCTCGGCGATCGAGGCGAGCCGCGCATAGCTCTTGGCCCGGAAGGGAAGCGCGGCCTTCCGTTGCTCGGCCGTGGGGTGTTGGTTGATCCGATCTGGCGCGTAGGGCATGCAGCTCAGGCTGCAGATCCCCTGCTCCTTGACGATCTTCATTCCCTCGCGGATCGTCATGCCGTGATCTTCGGGCTGGTTGCGCCGCTGGCTGTAGATGAAGAGCGGTGAGAACTGGTGCTGCGTATCCGTTAATGACCATTTGTGCTCCAGGCCTTCCTGGAAGCTCTTGTCGTAGTAGCCGGTGGCGCAGGCCACGCAGGTGCCCGCTGCACCCTGGTCAAAGATCGGCGGCAAGGCCTCGGCGTGATCGATGCGTTCCGGGAGCGGGGCGAGCTTGAGGAGGGGGCCGACCGTCAGGTCCCGGTGATCGTAGGGGTCCTTGACGCAACCGAGCGCGTAGCGTGGCATGCCTATGTGACGTGCGAGCGGGCGTTTTCTGCTGCCCCGCTACGATTGACCGGTGCCCGAGGTTCGCGACCGGTACGCGCCGAGCCCGACCGGCGCCCTCCACCTCGGTGGCGCCCGAACCGCCCTCTTCAACTACCTCTTTGCTCGGCAGCACCGCGGACAGTTCCTGCTCCGCATCGAGGACACGGATCGAGTTCGGTTCAAGGAAGGCAGCCAGGCGCTGATCGAGGAGGGTCTGAGGTGGCTGGGGATTACCTGGGACGAGCCGCCGATCGTGCAGTCGACCCGCAAGCCGGTCTACCAGGAGGCGGCCGAGGTGCTGCTCGCCTCGGGCGCGGCCTATCGGTGTTTCTGCACCCCGGAGCGCCTGAACGAGATGCGGGCGGAGCAGCGCGCTCGCAAGGAGCCGGAGCGGTACGACCGGCGCTGCCGCGCCATACCCCCGGATGAAGCCAGGCGGCGCGCGGAGGCGGGCGAGCGCAATGTCATCCGCCAGGCGATGCCCCTGGACGGCACGACCACGCTGCATGACCTGGTGATGGGGACCGTCTCCTTCCAGAATGCCACCCTCGACGACCACGTCCTGCTGAAATCCGACGGCTTCCCCACCTACCACCTGGCCTTCGCGGTCGACGACCACGCCAGCCGCATCAGCCATGTCATCCGCGGCGACGGCTGGCTACCCTCCGCCCCCAAGCACCTGCTGCTGTTCCAGGCCTTCCACTGGGACGCGCCCGCCTTTGCGCACGTGCCCCTCGTGCTCGGCGCCGACAAGAAGCCGCTGGCGAAGCGCCACGGGGCCAAGGACGTTCTCGAGTACCGCGACGCCGGCTACCTGCCTGAGGCGGTAGTCAACTTCATCGCCTTCCTTGGATGGTCACCCGGCACGACCGAGGACATCCTGACGATCGACCAGCTGATCGAGAAGTTCGCCATCGATAAGATCCAGCCCAGTCCGGCGATCGCCAACCTGGAGCGCCTTGACTGGCTCAACGGCCAGTTCATCCGCCGACTGCAGCCCGAGGAGCTGGCCCGCCGGATCGCCGAGCGGATGCCCGGCGTGACGGTGGACGAGCTCGTCCCTCTCGTCCCCCTCATCCAGGAGCGCCTGCGCACGATGAACGAGGCGCGCGAGATGCTGCAGTTCTTTTTCGAAGAGCCCGCCGATTACGCCCAGAAGCAGATGGTGCCGAAGGCGCGCGACAGGGCGCAAACCGCCGCTGCGTTGGCCGAGGTGGTGGCCGCCCTTGAATCAGTCCCCGATTGGACGGTTGAGGCCGTCGAGCCGGCGCTTCGATCGACGGCGGAACGGCTCGGCTGGCCGGCCAAAGACCTCTTCATGACGCTCCGCGTCGCCATCACCGGGCGGACCGTAACGCCGCCCTTGATCGAATCGATGGCGCGCCTGGGCAAGAGCCGAGTCCTGAGCCGGCTCGAGCGAGCCAGCGCGGCGGTGCGCGCTACAAGCGCCTGATCGGCAGGGGCCAGTAGCGCCAGCGGGCCCGCGCGAGGATAAGATCACGGCTGACCGGGCCGAAGGTCCAGGAGTCGGTACTGGCGGCCGCGTTGTCGCCGTCGAGAAACACCATCCCTTGCTGATCGATGGCCAGGATCCGCTTGACGATCGCGACCCCCGGCCGATCGGGTCGTCGGGCAACCACAACGTCGCCCACGCGGAGCATCGTCCCAGGATCGACGCGCATCGCCGCGATCAACGCCCCATCACGCAAGAGGGGTCGCATGCTCTCACCTTTGACGCGCAGCGGGTAGACTGATTTCAGGAGCAGTCGTTCACCCCTTAAGGAGGAATTTGACACCATGATTCTGATGGAATGGATCCGTCCTAGCCGCCGCGTCGAGGCGCATTGCGATCTCCCCTGTGGCATCTACGATCCGGAGCAGGCCCGCATCGAGGCGGAGTCGTGCTTCAAGATCATCGAAAAGTACGCCGATTCGAAGGACGAGGTCTTTCGGCAGCGCGCCATCCAGATCAAGGAGCAGCGGGCCGACCTCGCCAAGCACCACCTGGATGTGCTCTGGAGCGACTGGTACAAGCCGGAGAAGCACGACCAGAAGTTCCCCCAGCTCAAGGACACCCTGAAGCAGGCTGTCAGCCAGGGCTCCAAGGTCAAGGCCTCCATGGACAAGGCCGAGGCGCAGAAATGGCTCGACCTGATTGACCAGGTGGACAAGATCTGGCAACAGGCCGGCGGCCCGCAGGAAACTCGCGTCGCGCGAGCGACCGCCGCCCCGACCCGGGCTTAAGCAGACTGTCGGCACGGGCGCCCGCGAGGCGCCCGTGCTCAACTCTCTAAGGGCTCCATGCCAGGCGCGAGTCAGCGTCGAAGAAACTCCCGTGGGTGATCGCCACCGGTGCGCCCTTCGCCCGGATCCCGCCCTCGGTTGAGACCGGCAGCACGGAGAGGTCGAAGCTGCCGTTGACCATCATTAATAAGGTGTTTTCCGGGCACCCGACTGGTTCATGAGTCGCTCACAGGCGCGGCTGCGCGCCGCCGGCCTGGCGTCCCTGCTAATTAGGCGTGGGGCCGACTCACCTCGTCAAGTCCCCCCCCCGCAAGGCCCTTCGCAACACTCAGAAAGCGTTACCCGATCGTCGCCTCGCGGACCGAACAGGGGGGCCTGATCGCCACGTTACGAAGAGTAGAGCCATGCACGAGTCAGGGAACATCCTCTCGCTGCGCTTCACGAACCCGGCGGTCGTCCATACCTCCCGCACGCCAGCCCAGTTGACCTTTTGCTACCAGTGCCACTGCGCGGTCGACCTGCGTGCCACCACCTCGGCATTGCGGTCGGGCCATTGGGCGCGAATCGGCACCTGTGCCCACTGCGGCACGACGATCACCCGGATCCTCAAGGCCAGCTAGGGACCTTCGCGGAATCGAGCCCGCCGCGGCGGGTAACATCGTTGCGTGACCACCCGGCCATCGCGGCCAGCGGCGCGACGCGCCCGCCGTGCCGCCCCTAACCCCGATGCCGCCGAGCCTCACGTTCCAAGCCAGCAGGGCCGGCCGGACAAGGCTTCCTACGCCATGATCCTGGCCTTTGCGGCGGCGCTGCGCTCGACGTGCCTGAGCCGGCGCGTCGGCTGCGTTATCGTTCGCGAGAGCCACGTGATCGCGACTGGCTACAACGGGACGCCCAAGGGGACGTGGCACCCCGAGGAGTTCCCCCGCCCATGTCCCTGTGTCGGTGGTGTGAGCGGGGCGGACCTCTCGCTCAAGTACTGTGCCCACGCAGAAGCGAATGCGTTGGCCCAGAGCGCCTACCGAGGCTCGTCAACCGCAGGAGCCGACATCTTTTGCACAAACTTCCCGTGCATCGAGTGCGTCAAGCTCCTGATCAGCGCCGGCATCCGCACCATCTATTACGTGCACGGGTATCCCGACGTCAGCGGGCTACGGGACCGCTACCTGAGCCAGGCGGGGATCCCGACGCATCCGATCCCCTGGTCACGAATCCAGCCCCATCTGTCGATGCTGGCGAAGGGTTAGCCGCCACAACCGGGAGTGCGTCGACCACGAAGGAAATGCTCATCTTTGGCTGTGGATGGGGGATCGGGACCGAGGCTGCGGGCAACAGGACGGCACAGGCCAGCAGGACGACCCCCCAGCCCCGCCACCCGTTCCCCATATCAGCGTAACGGCGCCCTGGCTGGACGCCAACCCGCTGTCGCCGCCCTGCGCCAGCGACGCCATGCCGGCGTTACAGGTGATGACTTCGTAACGGCCGCCGGCTGGACCTGTCAATAGGCCAAACGGCCTATCGGACCGAAATGTCCCGCTCTTAGCATGCCTCCTTATGAACAACTCGCAGGCGGTAGCAGCACGGCCGAGGGCCGTCTCTGCCGGAACGCTGTTGCTCGTCAGCTGCGGTCTGGCGCTGTACCAGATCACCTCGTTGGTCCTCGCTCCGCAGACGGTACGTCAGATCAACCTCTCCATGAGCGTCCCCGAGGTCAACGCGGAAGAACTGGGCGCCCCGCTCGGCGGCGACATCACCCTGGTACTCGGTGAGGTCACGGCCATCATCGGGCCAAAGGCGCCGATGCCCGCCGCGCGCCTCGTCCAGACCGCGCCCATCCTGGTCGTTCGACACACCGCTACGGCGGTCGTGGCCCCGATTGTGAGCCCCGTGCCCGCCCCCGGGTCGATCGTCCTGCCGGTGCCCACCCCCGCATCCCCGGAGCACGCGACTCGTGACAAGGGGCGCGGACGGCATCTCGGCTGGATGCTCACCCAGGACTAACTATCATGACCCCGATGTTCGGGGTCTTGGACTGGCTTGCGGTCGGCGACCTCGGCCTCGAGCAGACCGCCGGGAGCGTGGACCGGATCCTGGGCGGCACCGCAGCCCGGCTCGCCGCCCACGCCGCCGCTCGCGGCGCCCGCACCGCCCTGGTGGCGAAGGTCGGCGACGATGAGGCCGGTCGGCGGGCGCAGGAGCTGCTCCGGCGGCTGAAGGTTGATGTCCGCTGGGTGCAGCGGACCGCCGCCACGCGGACGACGCTGTTTCACGAGAACCCGGGTCATCCCGAAGCCTGGCACGTGGACCGTGGAGCGGACGCTGCCCTTCGGCTTGACGAGGTCCCGACGGCCACCGCGGCACCGGCAAAGCTGGTCGTCGTCTCCGGCTACAGCCTTTCCGTCGAGCCGGCTCGGGCGGCTGCGCTTGGGGCGCTGCTGACGGCCAGGTCACGCCAGGGCCGGGCGGCATTGTTTTTGCAGGCGGACCGGCTCTGGCGATCGAATGCCAGGATGACCCGCCGCGTCCTCGAGCCCGCGATCGCGGCCGCGTTTACGGTGGCTCTGGGTTTGCCGGATCTCGCCGTCCTGTTCGGTGCTGGCGTCGAACCACGGGACGCGCTGCGCCGGCTGGCCGCGCTGGGACCGAAATTGATCTATCTCGCGGCCGAAGACGGCGATGTGTGGCTGCAGGAGGGATCACGCGTCCACCTCATCCAGGCCGCCGGTGGCCATAAGCCGCGCGACCCCTACGCGGGCCCTGCGGCATTCTGGGCCGAGCTGGCCCAGGGCACCCCGGCCGGCAAGGCGGTTGCCGCGGCGCTGCGGTATGCACAGGGGATCAAGCGACCAGGGGCGCCTCGGGAAGCACGGGACCGGCATCGGCCCAAGAGAGGGCTTTAGAGTTGGGACGATGGCCAATCGACTGGCGTACGAGACGAGTCCGTACCTGCTGGAGCACGCCGAGAATCCCGTCGACTGGTACCCGTGGGGGCCGGAGGCCCTCGGCCGCGCACAGAGCGAAAACCGGCCCATCCTGCTGAGCATCGGGTACAGCGCCTGTCATTGGTGCCACGTGATGGCGCGGGAGTCGTTCGAGGACCCGGCGATCGCGACCCTGATGAACCGGTCCTTTGTCTGCATCAAGGTGGACCGCGAGGAGCGCCCGGACCTCGACCAGGTCTACATGCGCGCGGTGCAGGGCATGACCGGTTCGGGCGGCTGGCCGATGACGGTCTTCCTGCTGCCTGACGGCACCCCCTTTTTCGGGGGAACCTATTTTCCACCGATCGAGCGGTTCGGCATGCCCTCGTTTCGCCGGGTGCTGACGGCGGTCGCGGAAGCCTTCACGCTGCGAAAGGCTGAGGTCCTGCAGACCGCGGCACAGATCCGCGAATTTCTCGCGCGACCGACTCCTGCCGCGACGGCCCAGTCACTGACCCCGGTCCTCCTCGACGCGGCCTATGCGCGCCTGGCGCAAGACTACGACCCGACGCACGGGGGCTTCGGGGGCGCCCCGAAATTCCCACAGCCGATGCTGATCGAATTCTTGCTGCGGACCAACGTCCGCACCGGCCAGGCCCGCCCCCTCGAGCTGGCCACGCACACGCTGCGGGCGATGGCGTCCGGCGGAATTTACGACCAGCTCGGCGGTGGCTTTCATCGCTACTCGGTCGACGACCACTGGCTGGTCCCGCATTTCGAAAAGATGCTGTACGACAACGCGCTGCTGGTCCGGGCCTACCTCGACGCCTGGCAGCGAACGCGCGACCCGCTCTTCGCGCGCGTCGTGTCCGAAACTCTGGACTTCATCGGCGCGGAGATGACGTCCCCGGAAGGGGGCTTCTATTCCAGCCTCGATGCCGACAGCGAGGGCGAGGAAGGCCGCTTCTACGTCTGGACGCCGGCGGAACTGCGGGAGGCGCTCGGCGCCGCCGACGCCGCTCGTCTCGGCGAAGCCTTCGACGTGACCGACGGAGGCAATTTCGATGGCCGCAATATTCTCCACCCGGTGCAGCCCGCCGCGGCGGAGATTCTGGATGCGACACGCCAACGGCTTCGGGCCAGCCGATCGGGCCGGATCCGGCCGCATCGGGACGAGAAAGTGCTGGCGGGATGGAACGGCCTGATGCTCCGGGCTGTGGCCGATGCGGCGCGCGTCCTCGACCGGGCGGACCTGGCCCAGACGGCCATCCGGAATGCGCGCTTCCTGCTCGACCGCATGCGTCGCGGGCGCCGGATGCTTCGCAGTTACAAAGATGGTCGCGCGATCTTGCCGGGCTACCTGGAGGACCAGGCGTCAGTTGCCGACGGCCTCTTGAGCGTTTATGCCCTGACGCTGGAACCCGTGTGGCTCGACGATGTCCGGGCGGTCGTCGAGGAAATGGTGGCGTCCTTCTGGGATGCCGGGCAGGGAATGTTCTATGACACGGCGGCCGACCATGAGGCTCTCGTCATCCGCCCCCAGGATGTCACCGATAATGCGATTCCGTCCGGCACCTCGATGGCCGTCGACGTCCTGCTCCGGGCGGGGGCGCTTCTCGGCGAGGATGAATGGGTCGAGCGGGGCCGCGCCGGCCTCGCCCGCCTGGCTCCGACCGCCGCCAAAGCGCCGCTCGCCTTCGGCCGCCTACTGGCGGCGCTCGATTTTCACCTGGCAAAGCCGGTCGAGGTGGCGCTCATTGGGAACGCACGCGAGCCGGAGCGCCACGCCTTTCTCGACGTCGTCCGCCGCCAGTACCGACCCAATCAATTAGTCGCGGCAGGGCCGGGCGGCGACCAGGATGCGATACCGCTCCTGCGCGACAGGCACGTAATCGACGGCCATGTCACCGCCTACCTGTGCGAAGCGTTCGTCTGCCAGGCGCCCACCACCGATCCGGCGATGCTCGCGGCACAGATCGATCGGATCAACGCGGCGCCGGTCGCGACCTGACCCACGCCACGTAATCGGCGGGCGTGTTGAGGTTGCGAAACGACCGCAACTCGGGATCGACGGCCTGGAGCTCGGCGGCCTCGACATAGCGCACCGCACACACATCGAGAAGATCCGTGACACGCCGCTTGCCAGATGCCAGCAGGCCTTCGAGCCGCGGCGCGAGGCGGATGTCATAGATGGCACAAACACCTTGTGGCTCGTCGCCGAGGCGCGGGACCACGGCGTCGACGCCGGCCGCCACCCGCAGGAGCCACGGACCCAGGGCGGGCTCCACATCCGGAAGGTCGCAGGCGACCACCCAGGCCCGTGCGCAGGCCGTGGCCAGGAACCCCGCGTGCATTCCCGCCAGCGGTCCCGCATCCGTGTAGGCGTCGGCAACCACGGTCGCGCCTGACATCGGGGACGGGGATGCGCCACCCGCGACGATCACCTCGTCCACCACCGGCTTAAGGCGGTGAACAAGGCGTTCAACCATCGTCTCGTGGCCCGCCGCCAGCATCGCCTTGTCCTGACCCATGCGCCGGCTGCGCCCGCCCGCCAGGATGATAAGGCTGCAGCCTCCAACCATCGGATGAGGCTAGCGGACTACTGGCCCATGGCGCCGGAGATGTTACAGAAGGCGTTCTGGATCTGGTTTCCGAGCACCATCAGCAAAACGATCACCACGACGGCAATCAGGACCAGGATCAGCGCGTACTCGACCATGCCCTGACCACGCTCGTCATGCAGGAGCGGGTTGTACGCGGCAGCAACTCGTTAAGGAGGATTGGATGACATCCCATCTTGTACCCCGTCTTGGATCGGCCCTGGTGGCGCTCGTCGTCACCGCTGGCCTGGCCCTGAGCACCGCGCCGGTGGAAGCCGCGGCTGCGACCAGCCGGACCCACCTGGTCTGGCGCTGCGCAACCCGACATCACGTTCGCCACTGCGTGCGTGTCCGCGTCCGGATCGCCTGGCATCCGGTGGTCCGCCATCGCGTGGTCCGGACCACCGCGCCGAAGCCGAAGCCGATCAGCGCGCAGGTCGCGCCAACGGTCGCGGTGAACTCTGGCGGCACGGTTGGACAGGAGGTCGCCCTCGTCAACGGGGAGCGTGCCGCCGCGGGACTGCCGCGGTTGCAGGAGACCCAGGCCCTGGACCTAGTCGCGTACTCACGTGCCCGGGACATGGCCGTCAATGGCTACTTCGCCCACTATCGACCCGGCTCGTCGACCCTCGCCGTGCTCGAGCTGCTCCGTGGCTACGGGGTGGCCTTCAACTGGTATGGCGAGAACATCATCTGGGAGTCCGGACAACCATCGGGTAGCCTCGCCACCTACTTCAACACCTGGTGGATGAATTCGCCGGAGCACAAGGCGAATATTCTGAGCTCGCATTTCGGGCACATCGGCATCGCCATGTATGTCAGCGGTTCTCGCGTCTATATGGTCGAAGACTTCACCAACTAGTCCCCAAAGACGAAAAAGACCGGCACCGGCCGGTCTTTTTCTGTTTCCCGAGGCGTGATTACGGGCTGCTCGAGGCCGAAACGGACGCCGACGCGGCCGCCGTCGCTGCGCTGCTCGCCGAAGCCCCACCGCTGCCGATATTGACGTTCGTGACGCTGCCAACACCGAACCAGTGTCCGACCGCAAAGCCATAGAACAGGATTGCGAGGACCACGATCAGGGCGATCAGGAAGATCGCCACAACCGCCGCGCTAGAGCCGCCGTCGCCATCGTCATGCTCGTGAACGACTGCCATGAATTACCTCCCGGTATCTTTATTAGTTAGTTGATACCGTGGCTATCATATCAGTGTCCTGTCCCGTCGTCAAATATTTCGTCATCTGGACTGCGCCACCCGCGGCCAGAGGTGGCGTTCGAGGCTCACCGAAGGTGGCAGCGGCACTGTGGAATATGTGGATATGGCTGTGGAAAAAGGCCCCTCCGCCTCAAGATCGCCGAGCGTAATCGCGGACCGTAGCCTGGCCGATGGGACGCACCACGATTTCGTCGATGTTGACGTGGGCGGGGCGCGTCACCACCCAGACGATGCAGTCGGCGATATCGGTCGCGACCAGGGGTTGCAGGCCCTGGTAGGGCGCCGCGGCGCGCTCCCGGTCCCCCTTGAACCGAACCAGGCTGAACTCGGTTTCCGCCAGTCCGGGCGCGATCTCTGTGACCCGGATTGGTTCGCCCAGCAGCTCCAGCCGGAGCGTTTTCGAGATCGCCCGAACGGCATGCTTGCTGGCCGTATACCCGACGCCCCCCGGGTAGACCTCGAAGCCGGCCACGGAGCCGAGGTTCACGATGTGGGCACGCTCGGCCTTGCGAAGCAGCGGAAGGCAGGCCCTGGTCACGCGGAGAACGCCGAGAACATTCGTCTCCATCATCTGGACCCAGTCGTCGTCCTGACCTTCGGCCACTGGGTCGAGGCCGGCGGACAACCCGGCATTGTTGACCAGCACGTCGATGTGACCGTATTCGGCCCCGATCGACTCGACGAAGCGCGCGATGCTGGCCAGATCCCGCACGTCCAGTGACAGGGCCCGAGCCCCGGTCTCTGCGGCCAGTGCCGCCAGCCGGTCCATCCGGCGTGCCCCAACCACCAGGGTGAAGCCCTCGGCGGCCAGGCTCCGCGCGGTGGCCTCCCCGAATCCGGAACTGGCTCCGGTCACAACGGCAACCCGGGTGACGTCAGGCATGGGCTAATCGTAGGCCGACCGGCGGATGCCGAGCGGCCATTCGGCCGGAGGCATGACCGGCTGAGCCCGGTATCCTTCGAAGCGGAGGGAGGGAGCATTGAAGCTCGAGACTGGCCACCGGCGTGCCCTGGGCGCGGGTCTGATGATCACGGCTGCCGTGATCGCCCTCGCGGCTGCCTCGACGCGCTCCGCCGACGCCTCCGCCGCGTCCTCGAAGCGGCCGAAGCCGACCCCGAGCCCGTCGACGACGGTTCAGCCGACTCCAGTGCCGACTCCCCCACCGACCCCGCCGCCGACACCAGCCCCGACCCCGGTGCCGACCATCCGGGCGACCCCAACTCCACCACTAACCACCCCGGTGACCCCCAGCGTCCCGCCCTCGGAAGCACCCCCAGCGGCGGCTCCAACGGCCACCGCCCCCGCCACGCTCGGGCTCCCGTTTACCGGGGCATCGGGCGAAACCGCAATCGCCCCGACGAATGCCAGCGCCGGCGGGGAGACGGCAGGCCAGGCGGTCCAGGCCGGCGCGGACACTGCGGTCGCGGTATCCGGGAGCGGCCTGGACAGCACGATCCTCCTGATCGGCATTGCCGCCGTTTCGATTCCGCTCTTGATCGTGATGGCGCTGCTGGCGACGGTGCTGACACGCCGCTAACGACCTATCCTTTCACCGCTCCCGCGGTCATGCCGCGTACGAAGTAGCGCTGCAAAGCGAGGAACACGATCAGCGGAAGGGCCATCGAGAGGAAGGCCGCGGCGGTGAGCAGCTCGTAACCCTGGCCGAGCGAGTTGACCAGGTTGGCGATCGTGACCGTCATGGGGGCGACCGAAGGGTCTCCGCCAAGGTACACCAGGGCCACCAGCAGGTCATTCCACGTCCACAGGAATTGAAAGATCGCGAGCGAGGCGAGCGCCGGCACCGACAGCGGCAGCACGAGGCGGAAGAACATGGTCAGCGGGCTGGCGCCATCGATGGAGGCCGATTCGAAGAGGTCGCTCGGCAGGGCGCCAAAGAAGTTCCGCAGCAGGTAGATCGAGAATGGCAGCCCGTAGCCGGTGTGCGCCAACCACACGCCGAGGAAAGTGCCGTTCAGGCCGAACGACTTGAACAGTTGCAGCACCGGGATCAGAGTGACTTGCAAGGGAACCGCGAGCAGCCCGATCAGCGCCAGAAACAGGATGTTCCGGGCGGGGAACTTCATCCAGGCGAACGCGTACGCCGCGAAGGCGGCGATGGCGATCGGAATGACCGTCGCCGGGATGGCGATCGTCAGGCTGTTGATGAAGCTCCCGAGCAGGTTGTAGCTATCGAGCACGTCGCGATAGTTCTGCAAGGTGAACTGAAATGGCGGTGCCAATGCGGTCCACCACCCGGTCCGGGCGGTCAGGAAGCCCGGCCGGAAGGAGCTGACCAGAAGCCCCAGGGTGGGCACGACCCAGATCACCGTGAGAAGAACGAGGGCCAGGTGGAGTGGCAGCGACCCCAGGGTGAAGCCACGTCCACGCGGCCCCTTCCCCTCGGTCACAAGCGGCGTGGGGGCTACGGCGGGGGCCGCAACGGGTGCAACACTCATCGGATCGCCTCCTGGGACTGGAACCGGCGCAGGTTGAAGATCAGGACCGGGACGACGGCGATCAGCAGGAGCACGGCGATGGCACTGGCCCGGCCAACGCGAAATCCGTAATTGAACAGTTCGCCATACATTCGTCGCGCCATGACATCCGTGTCGTAGTTCCCGTTGGTCATGACGTAGACGATGTCGAAAGCCTTGAGCGCGAAGATCACCAGGGTCGTCCCGATCACGGTCAGCGTCGGGGCGAGGAGCGGGATGATCATCCGAAAGAACACCTGGATCTCGGTCGCTCCGTCGACGCGTGCCGCCTCGAGCAACTCGCCCGGAATCCCCTTCAGCGCGGCCGAGGTGATGACCATGGCGAACCCGGTCCAGATCCAGGCGGCGGCGATGATCAGCGCGAGGTTGTTGACCCGGTGATCAATCAACCAGGCAATCGGTTGTTGCCGGAAGACCGAGGTCACGACGGCGTTCAAGGTTCCCGTCTGGGTGGCGATGGCTGGCTGGTAGGAGTACATGAACTTCCAGATGACGCCGGCCGCGACAAAGGAGATCGCCATCGGCATGAAGATGAGCGACTTGACCGGCCCCTCGTAAGGCACGCGGTCGGCCAGCACCGCCAGCACCAGTCCGAAGACGAGGACGAGCCCCGTGTAGAGCACGAGCCAGTAGATGTTGTTCCGGATCGCAATCAGGACCGAGTTGTCGCTCAGCACCGTGCCGTAATTTCCGAGGCCCAGGAACCGATGGCCGTCGTTGGAGAGCAGGCTGATCCAGAGCGTCGACACCGCCGGATAGACGAGAAAGAGGCCGACCAGGATGAGCGACGGCCCCACCCAGATCCATGGACGGAACGCCGGTTGGAGCTTCGCCGGGAGGAGGCGGATCAACAGGTCTGCGCCGACGATGTAGGCGACGAGAACCGCCGGGACGCCGATCACGGCGCCCAGCAAGAACGTGATCCGTAGAACGTCCACGACGGTTCCCCGCTCCTACCTACCTAATTAATTTCGGCCGCTCAACCACCGTTCCGTTTTTTCTCGAGGTCATTCAGGATCGAATCCAGCTGACCTGGATTCTGGATGTACGAGACCACGCCCGCGAAGAACGCCGTCTGCAGCGCGTTGGTCTGCAGGTCGCCGGCATCGAACTCGGGCGGGTTGGCGGCCAGCAACAACTGGGCCGACTGCTTCGACAGCGCATCCGGATAAGCGGACAGAGGCACCTGCTTGTTTGGCGAGACGGCGCCACCGCGCTTGACCCAGATCTGCTGGGCTTGCGCCGTGGTGAGGTACTTCAGCAGGCTGCGGGCAGCCGGCGAGTCCTTGAAGATGCCGAACAGGTCACCGGCGACCACCTGGGCCCCGCTGTATTGCGCGTTGATATCGGGGAACCCGAAGAAGCCGAAGTCCTGCACCGGCTTGATGTTCGGGAAGTCGTGGGTGAAGAAGCTGGTGATGAATGACGCCTGGTGGTGCAGGTAGCACCCCGGCGGACTCTGGAACATCGGATCGAAGGCGGTCCCAAAGTTCGTCGACAGGACGTAGTTCTTGCCGCCATAGGTCAGCTTGGAGCTATTGACCACGGCCCCGAAGGACTGCCAGGCAGTCTTCATCTCCGGGGAGTTCCACGGCTCCTGGCCGGCGCCCCAGAGCTCGTATTTGGCGGGACCGGCCTGGCGCAGGAAGAAGTCCTTGATCCAGTCGGTGCCCGGCCATCCGGAGGCCGCGCCGCTCTCGACGCCGATACACCACGGGGTCTTGTGGGTCGCCGATTGAATCTTGTTGGCGTCCGCAGTCAACTCGTCGTAGGTCTTGGGCGGCGTGCTGAAGTCCACGCCGGTCGATGACAGGGTCTTGGGGTCGTAATAGATCAAGCCCTTGATCGAGGTCTTGATGAAGATGCCGACCAGGTGACCGCCCACCGAGCCCAGCTTGACCCAGTTCGCCCCGTACTGGGCGTTCATGGCGCTCATGTCGACGACGTTGTCGAGATTGACGAGCTTTCCGGCTTTCGCGAACTCGGCCATCTGGCCGG
Organism: Candidatus Dormiibacterota bacterium; assembly: GCA_036732165.1. Taxonomy (GTDB): domain Bacteria; phylum Chloroflexota; class Dormibacteria; order CF-121; family CF-121; genus JALYYC01. The sequence goes on from DAINCX010000051.1 coordinate 14,148, forward strand.
GTCCGGGGAGTCCGGCAAGGTCAGGCGGTGTCCCCGCCTGCACCCGGGTGGTCAGCAGGGCGTTGAGGTCACGGCTGGCCTCGTAGTCGACCTTGTTCCCGGTTTGATCTTCCCAGGGTTTGACCATCGCCTTGAACGAAGCCTGCTCGTCCGCCGCCCAGGTGGCGATGACGTGAAGGTGAGTGCCCCCGGAGGTGCTGCTGCCGGCCCCAGGTCCACACGCCGCCAGTAAGCCGACCAGCACTGCGACTGAAAACGCGCGCCCCAACCTGGAGCTACCCATTTAGCACCGCCTCCCCGCAATTCGCTCTCCCGACGAAATCACCGTAGATACTAGTCTTCGCCTTTCGCGACGTCAAACACGAAACCTTGACCGCTATGAGGACACGGGCATACACTGGCAACCATGGCAGGGGTCGTCTTCGAGCACGTGTACAAGCGCTACCCGGGCAACGTCGTTATCAACGACATGAGCGTCGAGATCAAGGACAAGGAGTTCGTCGTCTTGGTCGGCCCCTCCGGCTCCGGCAAGTCCACCGCGCTGCGGATGCTGGCCGGGTTGGAGGAGATCTCCGACGGGAAGGTCTCGATCGGCGACCGCGTCGTCAACGATGTCGCCCCCAAGGATCGCGACATCGCCATGGTGTTCCAGTCGTACGCCCTCTACCCCCACATGACGGTCTACGACAACCTGTCCTTTGGGCTCAAGCTGCGCAAGACGCCCAAGGGCGAGATCGACAAGCGCGTGCGGGACGCCGCCCAGATCCTGGGCCTGGAGCCGTACCTTGACCGCAAACCCAAGGCACTATCCGGCGGCCAGCGACAGCGCGTCGCGCTGGGACGGGCCATCGTCCGCCAGCCGCAGGTCTTCCTGATGGACGAGCCGCTCTCCAACCTGGACGCCAAGTTGCGGGTGCAAACCCGGGTCCAGATCCTCAAGCTGCACCAGCGGCTGCAGACCACCTTCATCTACGTGACCCACGACCAGGTCGAGGCGATGACGATGGGTGACCGCATCGTGGTGCTGAACAACGGCATCGTGCAGCAGGTCGACACCCCGTCCGAGCTCTACCATCATCCGGTCAATATCTTCGTGGCCGGCTTCATCGGCAGCCCGGCGATGAACTTCCTCCCGGTCAAGATCGGGGGCAACGGCCAGGCGGCGCTTCAGGGCGAAGGATTCGAAGTGCCCGTTTCCGAACGGCTGCTTTCGGAGGCCGGGGCCCAGCGGGGCCAGGACGTAATCATGGGGATCCGGCCGGAAGACCTCAAGGATGCCCGCTTCCCGGGCCGGGACGACCTTCCGAAACTGCGCTCGAAGGTCGAGGTCACCGAGAGCATGGGCAGCGAGATCTTCGCCTACCTCAACATCGGTGGCAAGACCCTCACCTCGCGGATGGATCCGCGCAGCGAGGACTTGCAGGCGGGCCAGACGGCCGAAATCGCGGTCGACACCCAGCACATCCACCTCTTTGACCCGAAGTCGGAGAAGGCGCTGGTCAGCGGCGGGAAGCCAGTCCAGAAGTAACCGTCGCCGCTTCGACCCCCCGAGCTCGCTTGGCCGCCTCTCACGCTCTTGTTCAACGTGCGCGAATCAGAGCGAGGCACAAGATCGTGAGCGCCACAACGGTGAACGCGAGAACCGCGCCGATCACGGCGACGAGGAAACTGTTGCGGTTGGAAAGGTGAAGATCTGCAGATGGTTGGTGACACTCATCACGATAAGCGTGGACCCCGTCCCGAGGCCGGGAAAGGGCTGGTAGGAGTCGCGCTTATGACACGGGGGAGGCGCCAGCTTGCACCAGGCTCAAAAAGAGTTCAGGTGGCGCCGCTCG
>DAINCX010000052.1:0-15806 GCA_036732165.1 Candidatus Dormiibacterota bacterium
GCCGTGCGACTTGCGCGCGCCGACCCCCGCACAGCCGTGCGACTTGCGCGCCGACTCCGGCAAGGGCCGTCCGACTTGCGCGGGCCGACCCGGTTTTGATATCCATGAGATATGGCAAAAATCAGCACAAAAAAACAGAACGACCTGCCCGCCGAAAAGTTCGCATTTCCGAAGGAGCGCAAGGAGCCGCTGACCGACGCGAGCCACGTTCGCAACGCCTCGGCTCGCTTCAACCAGGTCAAAGGGGTGTCCTCCGAAGAGAAGGCCACGGCCAAAAAGAAAATCCAGTCCGCGGCGAGGAAGTACGGCGTCGAGCTCAAGAAAAAGCCCGACTAGGCACTTGATCTCCGGGGTCCGTTTCGGGGGAGGGTAGGAGTTCGTTTTGCCTCCCCGGTTTCTGGAGAAGGTCGGGGCTGGGGTAGCGTTACACCAGCATGACGCCTGGGCAGCGAGCGGGCCTCTGGATGATCCTGTGCCTCGTCGGTGGAGGCGCCTGCGCGTTTCTCAGTCTTGAAGGCGTCGGCATCCCTTACGCCCTGATCTTCCTGGGTGGAATGGTTTACCTTGCCAGGCGCCGGTATCTGCTGTCGGAAAGCCTCGCCGCATTCGGCCTCGGCTTCACGGTCGTCGCCGCCCGCTTTGTCGTACCCATCCTGGCCAACGCGAATGGGGATCTCCTGACCTCGGTCTATTTCGGCGGTATGTTGCTCCTCGGCCTGGGCGCGATCGTCGCAGCGATAGTCCTCCGACGGCCGACTCATTGGTTTCGCCGCTGAGCTCTGCCTCGCCCGCGGATTAAGTCGAGCGAGCATGAGGCGTTACGGCGTCTTAAGCCGACCGGGCGTGAGGCGCCCCTCGCGCCGAGGGCGGGATCGCCGACCAGCGTCCGTTACTGCCGCGCTTGAGCTGCCAGCCCTCCTCGTGGAGCATCCGGTGATGCCGGCCGCAGACCAGGGCCAGGTTCTCCAGTTTGGTCTCCCCGCCCTGCGTCCACCACCTGACGTGGTGCCCATCGCACCAGGCGGCCGGCCGGTGGCAGCCGTTGAACACACAGTCGCGATCCCGGGCGACCAGGGCACGGCGGGTCGACGGGGGGATCTGGCGTTTCGCATGGCTTGAGCTCTCGTTCTCCAGTTCCGCCTGGCCCAGCAGCCAGCTCACGGTCGCGTCGCAGCCGTGCCGCTGCGCCGTCTCCAGCGGGATCGGCCCGACGCCTTCCATCCGCGCCGCCGGCGCGCCCGGAAGTCCCGCCAGGGTCTCGACGCTGGCAGTGATCACCAGGTGCGGCCGTTGCCTCCCGGTGCTGCCCAGCTTGCTGCCATCCAGCGGCCGCCGGGCCAGCTCCACCAGGGCATCGGCGCGCCGCTGCCCCGCCGTCCGATCGTCATGGCTCGCGGGCGGCGGCATGAGGGCCTCGAGGGCGGTCTTCAGCGTGGCCCCGCCTTCGGCATCCAGCTGCCCATCCAGCCGCATCAGGCCGTTGCCCGGCTCGCTCAGGTGCAGGTAGCGGCGGCTGAAGGCCCGATTCGCCTCGGCCAGGACCGCGGCCTGGTCGGTCTGACACTCGAACTCCTTGGCGATCCCGACGAACTGCCCGGGATCGTGGCTCTGGGCCGCCTGCAGCAGGCTCGACTCCGCCTGCCGCACCGCCGCCGTGCCGACGTGCTCGGCAGTGCGCGCCATGATCGCCACATGCTGGTAGCCGACGTCCCCGCGGAGAAAGGCCTGGGCCGTCTCCGGCAACTGCTCCAGTTGGCGCGCGACCAAAATCCGCTCCATCGCCGCCGACCCGGAGAGTTTGCCATGGGTCCGCAGCCAGGCCACCATGGTGAGCGCCCCGTCGGCGGCCCAGGCCCCGGACTTCTCGAAGCGACGCACCGCCTCGGCGGCGATCGCCTCGTTGCGGTCGGCGATTTCGCGCGTCTTGATCACCACCGGCCCCAACTCCTGGTCGCGCAACCGCGCGACATACCCGGGGAGGGCCGCCAGGCCTCGTTCGATCAGGTCGAACGGATTCTCGCGCGAGTCGCCTGCCGCGGCCATGCTTCCATCCTGAGCCATGCCTGTGACAGCTGTCTGTCACAACGAAAAACATTCGTTGCCCGCAACCCGCGATGCCTCCCGCTGACCGCTCAGCCAGCCATCCGCGCGCCGACCATCAAGCCGCGGTTCAACCCCCGGCACGCCTCCCGCTGACCGCCCAGCCAGCCATCCGCGCGCCGACCACAGTGTCGCCCTCCGACCCCCGAGCGATCCCTAGCGTCCGGCTCGCGCGCGTCCGATCTTCAAAATCGACCCAGCGCTGCCGATGCTCAAAATGCTGCCTGCGCTGCCGATGCTCAGGATGCTGCCGGTGCTGCCGATGCTCAGAATCGAGCCAGCGCTTCCGATGCTGAGAATGCTGACCGCGCTGAAGAGACTGCCGAAGCTCAGGAAGCTGAAGGCGCTGAGGGGACTGGCAATGCTGCGGCGGCCGACGTTCGCAAGCCTGACCATCGCCTTCTATTGTGGAGGAATAATGCTCTCATGCGCGGCGGGCCGCCGGCGAAACCCCGCATAGAGAGACACGTCGTACACCAGCTTAAGGACGCCCGCCAGATAGAAGGGCAGACCAAGCGCGGCGCCCTGGATCGCGGCCCCCGCCAGAGCCGGGCCGGCAGCCTGCGCTACGCCTCGCACCGCCCCGGTGACGGCCAGCGCACCCGCGCGTTCGGCCGGCGGCACGATCGACACCACGTATGCCTGCCGCGCCGGGACGTCCATCTGCGAAAGACAGAAGCGGGCGATGAGCAGCCCGAGCGCCCACCGCAGTGACGGGCTGAAGGGCACGAGGATCAAAAGGATATTGCTCGGCACATGAGTGAAGACCATGGTGCGGATCAGGCCGATGCGATTGCTCAGCCGACCCGCGATTTCGTACGACCCAGCCTGCACGAGCGCGATGATCGCGAACGCCGGCCCGAGAACGCCGACACCGGCACCGAACCGGACGTGCAACCAGTAGGCGATAACCGCCTGGACAACCAGCCCACCGCCGAGCGCATCGATCGCAAACAAACTCGAGAGGGGACCGAGGGTGCGAAGCTGCCGACGGCTGAAGACGGTGCCCCGGATCGCGGCTTCGGCGCGTGGCGACAAGTAAGCCGCGAGCACGGCCGTTACCAGGCCGAGTGCCGCGTACCCGGCAAACAGCCACTGGCCCCGCTGCAGGGTCGTCGCCGAGCTGGCGACCACGGCCCCGGCCGCGACCGCCAGGCCGCCGGTCAACGAGTAGCGTGCAAACGCGAGGTTGCGACGCCCCGGCTCCACGGATTCCGCCAGGGCTGCCTGCTCGATCGATGCGAACGGCCCGACGTCGATGCTGGCTGCCCCGAGCATGCCGGTAATCCCGGCCAGACCCAATAACCAGGGCGCCGACGCCAACGCAAGATCGATGCCTGTCACGGCCATCAAGACCCCGGCCAGCGCCAGCGTCCATCGCCGGCCGATCCTCGCCGACGCGGCTGCGGCGGCCAGCCCGAACAGCGCCCCCGCGAGCAACCCGATCGTCAGGGTTAGGCCGATCGCGCCCGGCGACAAACCGCGCCGTTCCAGGTGCAGCCCGACCAGCACGGCCGCCACCCCAAAGCCGAAGGCACGAAGGACTCGCGCCAGCAGAATCAGCCAGAAGTCCCTCCCCGCCATCTCGTCGCTTATCATGACCGCGGCACAGGAGGTGCAGGGTGGCCCAATCTTTAGCCGTCGAGACGCACGGCCTCACCAAGCGTTATCGAACCGGCGTGCTGGCGGTGAATGATCTGAACCTCGCGATCCAGTCGGGCGAGGTCTACGGCTTCCTCGGACCCAACGGCGCGGGCAAGACCACGACACTCCGGATGCTGTCCGGCTTGTTGCATCCGACAGCGGGCAGCGCGACGGTCGCGGGCGCGAGCCCCGGCAGTTCGGCGAGCCTGTCGCGGCTGGGCGCGATGGTCGAGACGCCCGCCTTTTACCCGTACCTGTCGGGGCGCGACAACCTCCGGGTCATGGCCCGGTACTGCGGCTTCTCGGTCAACCGCATCGATGCGATCCTCAAGCAGGTCGACCTAGCGGAGCGGTCCCGGCACAAGTTCAAGACCTACTCCACCGGCATGAAGCAGCGCCTCGGCGTCGCCGCCGCGTTGCTCAAAGATCCGCAACTGTTGATCCTGGATGAGCCCACCAGCGGACTGGATCCACAGGGGACGGTCGAGATGCGGGCACTGATCGCCGAGATCAAGAACGAGGGGCGCACCGTGATGCTCTCGAGCCATCTCCTCAATGAAGTCGAGCTGACCTGCGACCGTGTCGGCGTCATCGCCAGGGGAAGACTGGTCGCCGAAGGGACCGTCGACGAGCTGCGCTCCCGGAGCGGCACCAGCACGTTGCTCGTGCGAGCGACGCCGGCGGATCGCGCCCAGAAACTCCTCGAAGAGCTTCTCGGCAAAGACAAGGTTCGCCTGGCGAGCGGGCAATTCCATATCAGTGTCGATCCGTCGCAGGCCGGGTCGATCAATCGCCGGCTCGTGACCGACGGCCTCGAGGTCACCGAATTGCGCGCATCGGAGCAGTCCCTGGAAGACGTCTTCCTGCAGCTGACCGAAACGCCGGAGCGCAAGGGATGATCGCCAGCTTCAACGCCGAACGGCTGAAGATGCGCAAGCGATGGGCCAACTGGATCCTGGTTGGTGTCCTGCTCGTCATCCTCGTGCTGCTCGGCTACGTGATCACCTACGTGATCTTTACCAATCCGCCCAAGGGCTTCCGCAGCGAGGTTCCCCCGAGCGTCCTGAAGAAGGAAGTCTTTCCCGAGAACATGGTTCCCAACATCCTGGTCGGGATGGAGACGATCGGCGCGGCGATCATGATCATCATGGGCGGCCTGAGCATGGCCAGCGAGTTCGGCTGGACCACGATCCAGACCATCCTCATCCAGAAGCCAGGCCGCCTGGCGGTGCTCTTCGGCAAGCTGCTGGCCCTGGCGCTGACGTCTCTTCTGGTGTCAATCGCCGTGATGGCCCTCGCCGCCCTCACCAGCTACATCCTGGTCCAGATCGATGGCAGCTCGAGCAGCTTCCCGCCGGCGGAGGCGTTGCTGAAAGGGTTTGGCGCCCTCTGGTTGCAGCTCGCCGTGTGGACGGCGTTCGGCATGTTCCTCGGCCTCGCCTTTCGCAGCACGGCGGCGGCCATCGGTGGCGGGCTGACCTACCTGTTCGTAATCGAGAGCCTGGTCGGTGGCCTATTTCGCAACACGGCGGGACTGAAAGAGGTCCTCAAGTTCCTGCCCGGCATCAATGCCAATGGCATCAACGCCACCTTCCCATACACCTACCGGAACCCCAACGCCGTCACCACGGTGCTGGTCAGCGGCACGCGTGGCAGCATCACCCTGATCACGTACCTCGTGTTCTTCGTGGTGGTGGGCGCGCTCATCTTCCGCAGCCGGGACGTCGGCGCCTAGCTCGCGCCGTCATCGGCTCGCGCGCCGCGGACGTATGAGGGCCGGATCGGGCACGGACCCGCGCTCGTGATCCGGCGCCTCCGTCACCTGGCCCTCGACCTCAGCCCGCTTCGAGACTCGCGGCAGTTCCGCTGGCTCTTCACCGGCCAGCTGATCTCGCTCATCGGGCGGCAGATCACGGTGGTCGCCGTGCCGTACCAGGTCTACGTCCTGACGCATTCGTCGTTGCGTGTCGGGCTCCTCGGGGTCGTCCAGCTGGTGCCCTTCATCGTCTTCTCGCTGGTGGCGGGAACGATCGCCGACCAGGTCGACCGACGCCGGCTGCTCCTCATCACCCAGGCGCTCCTCGCGTTGACCTCGTTCCTGCTTGTGCTTGGCGCGCTGGAAGGCCATCCACCACTCTGGTACCTCTATGCCATCGCGGCCGCCGCCGCCGGGATCTCGGCCGTTGACCAGCCCACGCGCACCGCGACCATGCCCAACCTGGTCTCCGGCGCGCAGCTGGCCAGCGCCGTCTCGCTGAACTTTGCGCTCTTCCAGCTCGGCATCATTGCCGGGCCCGCGGTGGGCGGGCTCGTGATCGCCCACGTCGGTCTGCCGGTGGCCTACTCGATCGACGTGCTGACGTTCGGGGCGGCCCTCTGGGCCGTCTTCCTGCTCTCGCCCCAGCTCCCGATCGGCCGCCAGCCCGAGTCGCCATTGACGGCCGTGCTCGCCGGCTTTGCCTTCCTGCGGCGAACGCCGGTCATCACCAGTGGCTATGCCCTCGACCTCACGGCCATGATCCTGAGCATGCCGCGCGCGCTCTTCCCGGCCCTGGCGCTGAGCGTCTACCACGTCGGTCCCAGCGGGCTGGGGCTTCTCTATTCCGCGCCTGGGGTCGGGGGGGTGGTGGGGTCGATGCTGTCCGGCTTCGTCAGGCACCTTCGCCACCCCGGGCGCACGGTAATCTTTGCCGTGGCCGGCTGGGGCCTCGCGATCACGCTCTTCGGGCTGGCCACCGCCTCAATCTGGCTCGCGGTCTTCTTTCTGTCGCTCGCCGGGGCCGCCGACGCGATCAGCGCCATCGCCCGAAACACCATCATGCAGACGCTGGCGCCCGACCGCCTTCGGGGCCGGCTGTCGGCGGTCTACTCGATGGTCGTGGTCAGCGGCCCATACCTGGGGGATACCAGGGCGGGTGCGGTCGCGAGTGCCTTCTCGCCGCAATTCGCCGACGTCGCCGGCGGCCTTATGAGCCTCGCCGGCTGTCTCGCCATCCGGCTGGCCTTCCCGCAGATCTGGCGGTTCGATGCCAAACAGGCGGCCGTGGAAGGGCCCGCCGAACCGGGTTCTTAGCTTCTTCTCATCGAGCCTTCACGATTTCGTCAGGTTCGGCGTGCATGATGGAGGCATGGCGAATCCTGAGGATGTCCCTCGCGCCCTGAATCGTGACCGCGGGCTCGAGGCCGTTCGGTCCTGGACCTGGACGGCCGGCCTGGCTGGCGTCGGTCTGACCGGCGTCCTCGCGTTCGTCGCAGCCGGGAGTTTCGCCGGGCATCAGGCCGCGGCCGCCGCGCCGGCCGCCACCGACCCGGGGACGACCGTGGACAACTCGGGACAGGTCGCCCCCCAGCCAGCGCCGCAGGACTCCCTCGGCAACTCCAACCAGCCCCCCGCCGCCGTGTCGGGCGGCTCCTAGGCGGTGCTCGCCTCCGCCGAGTTTCGTTCGTTAGGGACCGGCGTGCGGGTCTTGACCACTGAGGCCGACGCGCTCCAGGCCGCGGTCGCCGCCGTGCAGCTGGTGCTGGACCAGGTGGACCAGACCTGCAGCCGCTTCCGGTCTGACTCCGAGGTGTCGCAGCTCAACCAGGCCGGTGGTCACCCCACCGTGGTCAGCCCGTTCCTGTTTTTCGCGCTGGAGACCGCCCTCGGGGTCAGCCGGATGACGCAGGGCGCGGTCGACCCGACGGTCGGCACCGCCATGAAAATCATCGGCTACGATCGGGACTTCGACGATCTGCCCAGCGACGGAGCCTTCAAGGTCGCGGTGCGGCCGGTCCCTGGTTACGAAAGCATCAGGCTCGATCACGCGCGTTGCGCGGTCACGCTGCAACCCGATGTGGAGATCGATCTCGGCGCAACCGCCAAGGCCCTGGCCGCCGACCTCTCCGCCCACGCGGCGCAGGTCGCGGCTGAGTGTGGGGTGCTGGTCAGCCTCGGCGGCGACATCGCCGTGGCGGGCGCGGCCCCACACGCCGGCTGGCCGATCCTTGTCGCGGAGAATCACGCCACGCCCCTCAATGGTGCGGGCGACGTGATCACCTTGAAGGCCGGCGCCATCGCGACCTCGACCACCACGGTCCGGCGCTGGCGCCAGGACGGTGTCGAGCGCCACCACATCGTCGATCCCAAGACCGGCGCGCCGGCGCGGATCCACTGGCGCACCGTCAGCGTGGTCGCGGCCACCTGTGTCGACGCCAATGCCGCCGCGACCGCCTCGATCGTGTGGGGTGCGAGGGCGGTGCCCTGGCTCACCCGGCATCACCTGGCGGCTCGCCTGGTGGCGGCCGGTGGCGAGGTCACCCGCCTGAGCGGCTGGCCGAGCGCCCGGGTGACCGCATGATCGGGCCCAGCCCGCTCTGGTACACGACCCGCGGTGCCGGCATGGTGCTGCTGATCTTGCTGACCGCGGTCGTGGTCCTCGGAATCCTGACGACCAACCGATGGGGAACGGCTCGCATCCCGAGATTTGTCAGTGGCGAACTGCATCGCAACCTGTCGCTGCTGACCCTGGTCTTCCTCGCGCTGCATATCATCACCGCGATCGTCGACTCCTTCGCGCACCTCGGATTGAAGGACGCGCTGATCCCCTTTGCCTCCTCCTACCGTCCGATCTGGATGGGCGTGGGGGTGCTTGGCGCCGAGCTCTACGTGGCGCTCGTTATCACCAGCCTCGTCCGGGCGCGACTCGGGTTCCGGCTGTGGCGCCTGACCCACTGGCTCGCCTACGCGAGCTGGCCCCTTGCCCTCGTCCACGGGCTGGGTACCGGCAGCGACACCAAGGCCGGCTGGGCGCTGCTGTTGAACGCGATCTGCGTCGCCGCTGTCCTGCTGGCCCTCGGCTGGCGGCTCGCGGTCGGCACGCCCCGATCCGAGCCGATCCGCCTCGCCGGCCTGGCCGCCACCGGCGTCGCGACCATCGCCCTCCTGGTCTGGATGATCGGCGGGCCACTCAAGCCCGGCTGGGTGCAGGCGTCGGGCACCCCGGCGAACCTGCTGACCCAGGCGGTCGCGAGCGCCTCGGGATCGGCCCGCGGCCTCCCGGTCGGCCTGCATGACAACCTGCAGGGCAGCCTGACCCAGGACAGTGCGGGCGGACTTCGCCTTGACCTGCAGGATGTCGCCGATTCATCCCTTCGCGTTTTGGTCAACGTCGCCGACTCCCAGGCCACCTCGGCGACGGTCGAGGTCCGGCGCAATGGGCAGGCGATCTGCTCCAGCTCGGTTCCCATCACCCAACAGCTCAGCGCCGTCTGCGGGACAACGCACCTCACGCTCCAGAACTTGCAGCAGCAGAGCGCATCCGTGGTGCAGGGCCTGCTGGTGACCGCGGCCTCATGATCGAGCCCATCGAACCCGAATTCCGGAACCTGGAACGGGAGGGCCAGCGCCCGATCGGCTCGCCGGCGCTGATCGACCTGATCCAGCGCAGCGGGCTCCGCGGCCGCGGCGGGGCCGGCTTTCCCACCGGGCTGAAATGGCGGGCCGTCGCCGAGCGCGGTCAGGGCCATGCGGTGCTGGTCGCCAACGGCGTCGAAGCCGACCCGCTGAGCGCCAAGGATCGCCTGCTGATGACGAGCTACCCCGACCTGGTGCTCGATGGGGCGGTGATTGCCGCCGAATCCGTCGGCGCGACCGACGTGGTCCTCGCCGTGAACCGCGGCTTCGCCGATGCACGCGGCGCGCTCACCGCCGCCCTCCAGCGGCGGCGCGAGCGCGTCAAGGTGTCGCTGGTCGACATCCCCTCCCGCTATGTCGCCGGCGAGGAGACGGCCGTGGTCCATTTCATCAACCGCGGCATCGCCAAGCCGACCGGCACGCGCCCGCGTCCTTTCGAGCGCGGCGCCTTCGGCCGGCCGACGCTGGTCCAGAATGTCGAGACGCTCGCCTGGGCGGGCCTGATCGCCCGCCGGGGCGACGGCTGGTTCCGGTCGCTGGGAACGCCGGCCGTGCCGGGGGCGGTCCTGGTGACGGTTTCCGGGGCGGTGGTTAACCCCGGCGTGATCGAGCTTCCCGCCGGCGCCACGCTCGAGGTGGCGGTGGCCGGTGCGGGTGGCGCGACGGCCAGCCCTCAGGCGCTCCTCGTGGGCGGGTTCTTCGGCTCCTGGGTGGATGCGGGCCGCGCCCGTAGCGTGAGCGAGGGCGGCGGCATGGTGCTGGCGCTGCCGGCGTCGTCCTGCGGCCTGGCGGAGACGGCGCGGATGCTCGACATCCTCGCGCGCGAAACGGCGCATCAGTGCGGGCCCTGCTTCAACGGCCTGCCCGCCCTGGCCGACGTGATGACGCGGGTGGCCTTCGGGCGGCCGCAGGCGGCCGAGGTGCAGCGACTGCGTCGTTGGGCGGGACAGCTCGGTGGACATCGCGGGGCCTGCCACCATCCCGATGGGGCGATCGGCTTACTGCTGAGTGCGCTGACGGCCTTCGAGCATGATCTCAACTGGCATTTACTGCGCGGCGCCTGCGCCGGCAGTCAGCGCCCGTCGGTGCTGCCGGCAATCGCGGTCGGGACCAGCTGGCGATGAGGCAGCGGTTGCGCGTAAACCCGCTCGCCTGCGATGCGAGCGGCAGCTGCGCCGAGCTGTTCGTGGAGCGGGTACGGCTGGACGACTGGGGGTATCCGATCATCGACCCGACGCCGATCCCCGATCAATTGCTCCCACACGCGCAGCGAGCGGTGCAGAACTGTCCGAAGCTCGCCCTCAGCCTCGAGCCGGCGGAGGCCTGATGCGATCCCTGGTCGCCGCGCTGGCGGTCCTGGTGGTGGCGACGTCATGCGCTCCGAAGGCGGCCGTCCCGCGCACCGCCACGACGCCGACGCCGTCGCGCTCCGCCAGCCCGACCCCCTCGCCAACGCCGGCGAAACCGTCCCATGTATTCGTGATCGTGATGGAGAACAGCTCCTACGAAAGCGCGATGGCACAGCCCTACCTGTCGAGCCTCGCCTCCCAGTACGGCGTCGCCACCAATTACCACCCAATCAGCTCGCCCAGTCTCCCGAACTACCTGGCGATGACATCGGGATCCACCTGGGGTATCCGGGACGATAACTATCACCGGCTGCCCGCGACCGGCCTTGGGAACGAGCTCACCAATGCCGGCGTCTCCTGGACGGCGTACATGGAGGGCTTCAAGGGCGACTGCTTTGCCAACTCCTATCCCTATGCGCTCAAGCACAACCCCTTCGCCTACTTCGGCGGCCAGTGCCCGCCGAACATCGTGCCGATGACGCAGTTGGCCACCGACCTGGCCGGCACCACGCCGCAGCTCTCCTGGATCACCCCGGGCCTGTGCCACGACGGCCATGACTGCTCAAAGGCCGTCGCGGACCAGTGGCTGGCGGCCACCGTGCCCCAGATCCTCGCCTCGCCGGCCTGGCAGGACCATGGCGTGCTCTTCATCACCGCCGACGAGGCCGACGGCGGCGGGGACCGCGTCCCCTTTGTCGCCGCCTCGCCCCAGGTCCACGCGCAGCAGTACACGGCGTCGTTGGATCACTTCTCCCTGCTGGCGACGCTGGCCGACGACCTGGGGGTGGCCCGCATGGGGCAGTCGGTCCAGGCCGACCCGATCATCCTGACGGGCTAGCGCATCAGGGGGTTCGGAGCGTCGCCATGGCCTGCAGGCCGGCCTGCATCCACTCGCGGTTGAAGAGCCAGTTCTCGACGCCCCACAGCAGGACCACGCTGGCGCCCCCGTTGCGGTAGGCGCTCGCGCTGTCGACCAGGTCCTGGGACGTGAAGCCGGGAGCGCCCTGCCAGGCGATCCCCTGCATCTCGGTGATCCAGAGCTGCTTGTTGGCGAGCCGGGCCTGGGTCGACCAGTAGATGATCGTGTCGCTCTTCCAGGCGATCCGCTCGCTGGCTGGATCTTCGGCCAGCGGGGTGGTGGGGGTGACGACGTAGACGTCGAGGCCGAGGACATCGCCGATCTGCAGCGTCTCGGTGGGATGGCCGGCCGCCTTCGGGCCAGGCAGCAACCGGTACAGCCAGGCGAGCGGGCTGTGGCCCCGCTTGTCGAGCGTGATATGCGACGAATTGAACGTCGTCACCACGACCGGATGGGCCGAATCGGCGGCGCGGAGCGTGTCGATCCCATTGTCGACGCTGGTGGTGGTCAGCGCGGGCGCGTAGTCGGTGTTGGTGGTCACGCTGTCGAGCGGTTCGTTTTCCATCTGCCAGGCGTACAGCTCCGGCAGGTCGGCGTAATAAGCCGCCGCGGTCCGCAGGTAGGTTGTATACGCGGGGCTGGCGACGATCTTGCGCAGATTGCTGCCCTGCGCATTGGGAAGCCAGCCGGGCAGATACACCTCCGGGTAGGCGAGGTTACGGGCGCCGATGACGAAGACGATCCGGGTCGGCCGGCGGTGATGCCGGTTGTGCTGGCGGATGACCTTGACCAGGGCGTCCGTCGCAGAAAAATCGAACGTGTCCGGCCACGGCTGTACCTGGCTCCAGTAAATCGGGAGGCGGACGAGGTCCGGCTGCAGCGTGTCGACCAGCGTTCGCAGGGCCGCGGTTGGCGTTTCATTGACCAGCCGCGGCACCGTAAAGGGGCTGAAGGAGAATCCGACCAGGGGTGGTCCGGGTGGCGCGGCGGAGACGGCCGGGGCCGCCACCGGCGTGATGTTCGTGATCAGCGCGGTCAGACACCCGGCGATAAACGCCGAGCTCGCTTTGCGTAACCGACGACCCTTCACCCGCTATCCCCGCCCAATCAAACCACGGCCCGATGAGAATGCCGTGAGACCCCGTGTCTATTTTGGCAGGAGTCGAGTCACCGTGAAAATGAGTACCATGCCGGCGACGGTGGCGAGGGCCACAAGAGGCGACTTGTGCTCGCGGGCCTCGGGCAGCAGGTCACTGGCGCCGATATAGAGGAGGAAGCCCGCGAAGAAGGCCAGGATGTACGGCAGGACCGCGCTCGGGAGGCGAATCGCCAGCGTGCTCGCCGCCCCCAGGATCGGGGTCGTCATATCCAGCAGGAGGAACCGGGCCGAGCGTCGAACCGGGTTGCCATGGGCGAGCATCACGGTGACGGTGTTCATGCCATCGGTGAAGTCGTGGGCGATGACGGCGAGCGCGATCGTCAGCCCGAGAAAGGCGCTTGCCTGGAATCCGACCCCGATCGCCACCCCATCGAGGAAGCTGTGGATCGACAGGCCGACGGCCCCGAGCACTCCGAGCTCCGGCTCGTGCTCGCGCGTTGCCGCATGCTCGTGGGCGCGGCTCTGGTGCAGCGCGGTATAGCGCTCCAGCAGAAAGAAGGCCAGGTACCCCGCGGCCGTTCCGAGCATCACCGGGGCCCCGGCCTTCTGCACCGCCGTGATCTCCGGCAGCACGTCGAAAAACACCACGCCGAGCACCGCGCCCGCACTGAACCCGAGCAGGAGATGCAGGTGGTCGCGGAAGCGAAGCGCGGCCACGCCGCCCAGCCCGGTGGAGAAGAAGGTCACAAGCGAGAGCACGACAGCCATGGCCAGCGGAAACAGTAGCGCATCCGGGTCCCCCGGAGGGCCCTTTTGAATTCAGCCGCTTGAGCGCGCGGCCGGGCCCGACTTACAATTTGGCCAGTCGTCGGTCCAGCCAGTTCGTCACCGGACTCTGGGGAAAGGAGGTGGCTGTATGTACTACGGCGGAGGCGGATTGCTTCTCGTTCTCGGCATCATCGCGCTCGTCCTGGGCTACACGCTGATCGGGATCATCCTGATCATCCTCGCGCTCGTCGCCGGCGGATTCGGCTTCTATGGCGGCCGTCGAGCTTAGGGACTAACCGTGTCCTCGTTTGGCCCTGCGTGCTGAGGAACTGCTACCGGAAACGTAGCCCCCCAGCACGCAGGGAACGCCATTCACCGTCAGTTGGGCGTCGCTGATCGTGTAGGGGTTGAATGACGTAAACCGACAGGCCGGCCAGGGCTGCGCCAGCGCCGGCGGCAAGGACTCGGTCCCCGGCAGGAAATAGTTGCCGCCCACCTGGTCGACGCCGCTCGGCACGCCATACCACTCGTCGGGCTTGGACGCGAGGGCCTGCATCATGAACTGGTGCCAGATGGGCGCGGCCCCGACGATGCCGGTGGAGTTGTGCGCCAGCGGCTGATAGTCGGGGTTGCCGACCCAGACCGCGGTGGCCAGGCTGGGGGTGAAGCCCACCGTCCAGTTGTCGCGGAAGTCCTGGGTGGTCCCGGTCTTGGCCGCGACATGGCGGCCCGGCAAGGTCAGGTCGCCGCCGCAGCCGAACTCGAGGCACCGGTTGCGGTCATCCGACATGATCGAATCCACGATGAAGGCGGTCTGGGGTGACACGGCGCGGAACTCGTTCTTCGTGACGTCGTAGGTGAACACGTTCTTGCCCAGGCCGTCCGCGATGTGCAGGATCGGGGCCGGCCGGTGGCGGATGCCGAGGGTGGCGAGCGTCGACGCGCCCGTCGCCATGTCCAGCGGCGGAACCGCGTAGCCGCCCAGCGTCAGGCTGATCCCGTAGCTGCTATCGGAGCTGGTCAGGGTCGTGACGCCCATGCGCCGCGCCGTGTCGAGCACCGCCGGGATCCCGATCGTCAGCTCCGTCTTGATCGCGGGGATGTTGAGGGAGTTGCCCATAGCGACCTTGAGAGGCACGGTGCCGTGGAACTTGAGGTCGTAGTTCTGGGGCTGGTACGGCTTGTAGCCGTCGGTGCCGCCCCCGAGCGGGAAGGTCATCGGCTGGTCGAGGATCGGGCTGATCATGTTGAGCCGCCCGCTTTCGATGGCCGCGGTGTAGGTGAACATCTTGAAGGACGAGCCCGGCTGCCGGGTGGTCGAGGTGGCCATATTGATCTGGCCGCCCGGCCGGTTGTAGTCCGCGCCGCCCACCATCGCGAGCACCTCGCCGGTCTTCGGGTCCATGGAGACCAGTGCGGCATCGTGGAAGTTGTAAAAGTTGCCGGCCCTGGCGATCTGGTCCGCCACCACCTTCTCGCCCAGCTGCTGGAGCTTGAGGTCGAGCGAGGTGTAGATGCGATAGCCCTTGCGGTCACTCGGCCGGATGTGGAACTGCTTGTCGAGGACCTGGAGGACGTAGTCGACGAAATGGGGCGCCAGCACCTGGTTGGAGGGCGCGAAGATATGCAGGGCCTCATTGCCCGCCGCCAGCGCCTGCGCCGGCGTGATCATCTTCTGGGCCAGCATGGCGTTCAGCACCTCGAGCTGCCGGAGCTTCGCCTGGTTGGGGTTGAGCAACGGGCTGTTCTGGGTGGGTGCCTGCGGTAACCCCGCCAGCATGGCAGCCTGCCCGAGGGTCAGGTCGTGCGCCGTCGTATGAAAGTACGTGCGCGCGGAGGACTCGATGCCGTAGCTCTGGCTGCCGTAGTAGATGGTGTTCAGGTACATCTCGAGGATCTGGTCCTTCGAGTAGCTGCTGTTGAGATTGACCGCGAGCACCGCCTCGCGCAGCTTGCGCTGGATGGTCGGTGCGGGATTGGGGCCGATGAAGACCTGCTTCACCAGTTGCTGGCTGATGGTGCTCCCGCCCTGGCTGATGTGATGGTGGGTGTAGTCGGCGATCGCGGCCCGCGCGATGCCGCCGAGGTCGACGCCACTGTTCTGGTAGAAGGTCCGGTCCTCGATCGCGATGGTCGCCAGCTTGACGAAGGGCGACATCTCCTTCAGCGGGACGACGATGCGATGATCGCCCGCCAGCCCGATGTCATCGAGGAGAATCCCGTTGCGGTCGAAGATCAGCGTGTCCTGGTTGAACCCGCTGGAGGAGAGGCCTTCGACGGCCGGCAGGGTGCCGACGCTCCCAGCCGCCAGCGCCGGGGCGGCCATCAGGGGCAGTCCGAAGACCACCAGCAGGCCGATCAGCAGGAAGCGCCGGGTCTTTAACCGCCGCTGCGTGCGCCGCACCAGCCGGATGTGGCGGTAGATCGCCGACCGCGACCGTCGCCGGCGCGGCATTAGGCGGCTGCCAAAGACTGAGCGACCGGCGTTTCCCCGTCCATCACCAAAACATGATATCGGAAATGTCATACATCTGCACATCATTAAGGGTGTCTAAGAACTCGAAAAGGACTCTCTGCCGCATCACCCTCCCC
>DAINCX010000053.1:0-3714 GCA_036732165.1 Candidatus Dormiibacterota bacterium
ACCGCGGGGACCCCCGGAGAGATTGCCGCTCGAATGTTGGCAACCGCTTGGTCTGAGCCGCGCGGAGCATACCCGGCCACCGGCACCCCAACCGGTAGGCCGAACATCGCCAAGGCTTCGACCCAGCACCCGATCCGACGGTGAGCCACCGCGTAGGCGGTGGCGTAGGGCGAGTGCGTGTGCAGAACACAGCCGACCTCTGGGTGGTCCTGATACAGGGCGGTGTGCATTGCAACCACGGCGCCCTGGATGGGCGGTAACTCCCCTTCGAGCAGGGTTCCGTCCAGCCCGACCCGCACGACAGAGGACGGGGAGTGGTTCCGGAGTGACGGGCCAGCAGTGAAATACATCTCCTCCGCCCCGGGGACGCGGAGGCTGACGTTTCCATGTCCGTTCGCTGAGATCGCCCCGCTGGCCACCACACGGTGGGCGACCTCAACTACCTGGTCGACTAGGTCCTTGTCCACGATTCCTCCAAGCCTCGGCGGTTGATTGGATCCAGCGGGGGGTCATGCTACCTCCGCCAGTGCCCGGCTGCCGTGGCCAGGTTACGCCCAGGATCACGGTCGCTCGGCGTCGCCCGACAATCTCGCCGGCCCGGAGCGCGTTTCGAAGGCGATTGCCACGGAGATACTTCAGGCGCGTGGACCTCGGCATCTACACCTTCGCCGAGCTGAGCCTCGATCCCGGGACCAGCGCGGCGGTCAGCCCGAGGCAGCGGCTCAGCAACCTGCTGGAGGAGGTCCAGCTGGCCGACCAGCTCGGCCTCGATGTGTTCGGCGTCGGCGAGCACCATCGCCCCGACTTTGCGGTATCCGCGCCGGCGGTCGTCCTCGCCGCAGCCGCCGAGCGAACCAGCAACATCCGTCTCACCAGCGCCGTGTCGGTGATCAGCTCCGACGACCCGGTACGCGTGTTCCAGGATTTCGCCACCCTCGACCTGCTCTCCGGCGGACGGGCCGAGATCATGGCCGGCCGAGGGTCGTTCATCGAATCGTTTCCGCTCTTTGGGTTTGACCTCGACGACTACGACGAGCTCTTCGCAGAAAAGTTGGGGCTCCTGCTCAAGTTGCGGGAGAGCGTGCGCGTGACCTGGTCCGGTAAGCACCGGGCGCCGCTGGACAACCTCGGCGTCTACCCACGGCCGGTCCAGGGCCCGCTGCCGATCTGGGTCGCCGTCGGGGGCACCCCGCAGTCGGTGGTGCGGGCAGGAGCACTGGGACTGCCGATGGCACTCGCCATCATCGGCGGCGAACCGGAGCGGTTCGCGCCACTCGCGGACCTGCACCGCGAAGCCGCTCGCCGCTCCGGGCACCAGGCGCCGGCTCTCAGCATCAACTCCCATGGATTCATCGCCGACACGTCCCAGGAGGCCGCCGACATCGCCTTCCCGGCGTTCGCTGAGACGATGAACCGGATCGGCCGGGAGCGCGGCTGGTCGCCCATGACCCGCGCCGACTTCGAGCGGGCCCGTACCCTGCATGGCGCCACCTTCGTGGGAAGTCCCCAGGAGGTGATTGAGAAGATCCTCTTCCAGCAGCAGATCTTCGGTCACCAGCGTTTCATGATCCAGTTCAGTGTCGGCTCCCTGCCGCACCGCCAGCTGATGCGCTCGATCGAGCTCTTCGGGACCGAAGTGGCGCCGGTGATCAGGAGGGAGCTCGCCGCTCCGGCTGCCGCGGCCGGTCCCAGCGGCGCTTAGCGGCAGTCTGAACGCGGGTGTCTCCAGTCCGGTTGTAGCGACCCCTTCGGTCCATGTCGCCCGAAGGTTCCGCCTCTCCGAGCGGGCCCGGCCAGGCCAGGTCCATCGGCCCTGACGGGCGGGGAAGGGCCCCGCCGCAGGGTTACTTGGAGCAGATCCCGGGGTGCAGGCCCACGCCGCTTGTGGGAGACTCTGCCCTCGGGGGGGTTAGGCTTCAGGCTGGCTGTCTTGTGCCGGCGGCGGGAGCCGATAGCCCCAGGGGACAACGTTGGGGAGACTGCGCATGCCGCCGCTAAAGGCCCAATCGGCGCCGGCGCCTGAGCCGGTCGTGGCTCGCTGACCGATGGCACGCAGGTCGGATCTTCGCGTGGAGGAGCACAACGGCGCTCGCACCCACGGCGGCCCGCCGCCCCTCCTCCGGCTTCGCATCGTGCCACCGCCTCTTTTCCGGCTCGGCATCGGGCCCGTGCGGGTCGTCGAGAGGCGGCCGGTGATACAGGTGGTCGGCGCCAGCCATGGCTTTGGGAAGGTCCCCACGATCACCAATCTGAACCTATCCCTGGCAGCTGGCGAGGTCGCCTTCGTGAGCGGCCCGAGCGGATCCGGAAAGACGACCCTGCTCCGGCTCCTTCACGGCCAGCTCCGGGCTCGCAGCGGTGAGGTGTGGGTGGACGGCCACCCCTTTCACCAGCGCTGGCTGCGCGGCGTTGCCAGCGTGCGCCGCAACACCGGTTTCGTCTTCCAGGACTTCCGGCTGCTGCCGCGGCTGACCGCGTTCGAGAACGTCGTCTTCGCCCTCGAGGTCGCCGATCCGCTGGTTCCCAGGGGCATCGTCCTCCAACGGGCGAAGGAGGTGCTGGAGTCGGTCGGGCTCGGCCGCCGAGCGAAGGCCTATCCCGACCAGCTCTCCGGCGGCGAGAAGCAGCGGGTGGCGATCGCCCGTGCCCTGGCTCCGAAGCCGGCCCTGCTGCTGGTCGACGAGCCGATCAGCGCCCTCGACGACCGCCGAGCGGAGGTGGTGATGCGCGAGCTCTTGGCAGCCGCCGAGCAGGGCGCCACCATTGTCATCACCACGCACCGGCCGACCGGGTTCGAACGCGGTCATAAGCTGCTCCGCCTCGCTGAACCGGTCGAGAGTCCCAAGCCAGCGCCTCGCCGCTCGCGCAGGCAGGTGAAGAGCTGATGGCGACCCAGGCACGGAAGCGGCGCGCCACCGTCCTGCTGCCCAGCGCCACCCGGAGGCGGTCCTGGGTCCGAGTGCCACTCTGGCGGCGGGCGACCGCGCTCGTCGGCAACACCTTCCGGATGGTCGTGCTGTATGGACTCCGCAGCTGGTGGAGGGACCTCGGCATGGTCTCGGTGGCCGTCGGCTCGCTCGCC
Source organism: Candidatus Dormiibacterota bacterium (assembly GCA_036732165.1). Taxonomy (GTDB): domain Bacteria; phylum Chloroflexota; class Dormibacteria; order CF-121; family CF-121; genus JALYYC01. The sequence continues at coordinate 3,083 of DAINCX010000053.1, forward strand.
CTCGTGCTGCTTCTCGCCGGCGTTCTCACGCTGGCTGGTTTCGGCGTTGCGCAGGCGGTCGCGGCCGAGGCGGACCAGGTGTCGGCGCTGCGCATCTATGTCGCACCGGACGCGACCGCCGACCAGGTCGCCGCACTCAGCAGCCGGCTGACGGCCGACTCGCGGGTGGCTTCTGTCCACGCCGTGAGTGTTGACGAAGCCCTGGCCCAGGCACAGGGTCGCCCGGGCCTGGGCCAACTTGCGCGGGTCTCTTCCTCCAACCCCTTCCCGGCGAGCGTCGACATCAAGGTCAAGCGGGTCATCGACGTCGGGGCCGTCGCCTCGGACTACGCAGGCGACCCGGCCGCGGACCCCGCTTACCCGACCTCCTACGACCCCAAGACCTACTCGCGACTGCGCCAGTGGACGCTGATCGCGGGCGCCGTCGTCGGCGGCCTGGTGCTGCTCTTCGCATTCGTCGCCTACTCCGTGGCGGCCAACGCGATGCGGTCGGTCGCCCTCGCGCGGCGGGAGGAGGTCGGCCTGATGCGCCTGCTCGCCGCACGGGGTTGGATGCTGCGGGGGCCCTTCCTCGTCGAGGGCATCACCACCGGCGCCTTCGCGGGCGTCGCCGCCGCCGCCGTGGTCGGCGG
>DAINCX010000053.1:3814-15265 GCA_036732165.1 Candidatus Dormiibacterota bacterium
GTCGCCGAGCCCGTCGGTCTCACCCAGCCCGTTGGCCAAGGCGAGCCCGACCCCCGATCCCAACCAACCCCTCTACGACCATCTCAAGACTCGGTTAAGCGCCGATCTGGCGACCGCCCTGTCCGACCTGCAACGACTCAGCGCGGTGCTCGACGCGGGGCGGGCGAAGGAGCAGGCGCTCAACGACCAGGTGGCCGCTGCCACGGCGCGGGTCGAGGATCTGCAGCAGAAGATCGCCCAGCTTGACGACCAGATCACCATCACCCAGGACCGGGTCGACGCGGAGCGGTCGCAGGTGGCGACGCTCGCCCGGTCGATGTACCGCCGTCCCACCAACTGGCTGGTCGTCATCGCCCAGGCGAAAAGCGTGCGGGACGCACTGATCGAGAGCGCCGACCTCATCGTCGCGGGACAGCGGGCGCACGCCCTCCAGACCCGCCTCGAAGCTGACCTGGCCAAGCTCAACTCGGACCGCGCCGCTCGGCAGGAGGACCTCGATCGTGAGAACGTGACCGTGGCCGCTCTCAACGCGGCGGTGAGCCAGGTTGACGCTCAGCTCGGCCTTCAGGACGACATCTCGAACCAGCTCCTCGACCTGACGAGCCGGATGCAGGACGCGACGGCGCAGCTGGGGGACCAGTCGCCGGCGGATGCGCCCGCCCTCGTCGCTTTGCTCGAGGATCAGCAAAGGATCCTGGCGCAGGCCGAAGCCCAGGGGGCGTGGAGCCAGGCGGCCACCGGCTCCGGAAGCCTCCAGATCCGCGGCCTACTCCCCACTGGCGCGGCGCCCGCCGGCCTCAAGCTCTACTGGCCGATGCCCGGCGCGCCCATCAGCCAGCCGTTCGGTCCGAGCACACTCCTGCTCGAGCCGCCGCTCGGGCCGTATCCCCATTTCCACACCGGGGTGGACTTTGCCGACCCCGCCGGTACTCCCGTCCAGGCGGCCGCCGGTGGCATCGTCGTCGCGGCCGCGACCGGCCGCATCGGCTATGGCAACTACGTTGTCATCGCCCACGGCCACGGGGTCGAGACGCTCTACGGCCACCTGGACGCGCTTTCGGTCGCCATCGGCGACAGCGTGATCGAGGGCCAGGTCATCGGCGTCGAGGGCTCGACCGGCTTCTCAACGGGACCTCACCTCCATTTCGAGGTCCGCGTCGACGGCCAGTTCATCGATCCACTGCTCTATCTCGGTTCCGTCTCACCCCCGACGCCCCGCGAGAGGTAGCGAAAGGCTCCCTGAACCAATCTGTGGCGGACCCCCGATCTTGAGCAGGTGCCGCGAGCGAGCCGACCCAGCTGGCCGTGTCGGCTCGACTAGGGTTGGAGGATGGGGACGAGGTTGGACGCCCAGGTGGTCATCGTCGGTGGCGGCCCGGTTGGGTCAGTCCTGGCGATGCTGCTGGGCCGTTCCGGCGTGCGGACCCTCATTCTCGAAAAGACGTCCTTTCCTCGCGACAAACCTTGCGGGGAGGGGCTGATGCCAGGCGGCGTTGCCATCCTCGAGCAGCTTGGCCTCGACCTCGCGGGCGAGGGCTTTCCGCCACTCGACGGGATCACCTACAGGACCCCCGAGGGGCGCGCCACGTTTGGTGCCTTCCGTTCGGGCCCGGGGCTGCCCGACCATGGGTTCGGGGTACGCCGGCTGCGCTTCGACGCCCTCCTGGCAGAGCGAGCGGCGGAGACCCCGAACGTCGAGCTCAGGACCGGCTGCGCAGTGCGAGCGATCGAACGCGCGGGAGACGGGTTCCGGCTCGACAGCGGGCGTGGTTGGCTGAGCGCGGGACAGGTGGTCGGGGCCGACGGCCTGCGCTCGACGACCCGCGGGCTCCTGGGCTGGTCGAAGCCACCCCTACGGCCGTACCGTCATGCACTGGTCGGCCATCTGGCCGTGCCCTGCCACCGGGTTCGCGGGGTCATGGTCACCCTCCTCCCGTCGAATGAGGTCTATGTCGCACCAAGCGGGCGCGACGAGCTTCTCGCGGTCGTACTGGGACCGCCGGGCAGCCTGCGCGGCTCAGCACGGAGCGTGTTAGACAGCTATCAGAGGACCGTGGCAGCCGCCCACCCCGAGTTCTCCGGAGCTGAATGTGGCCGCATCAAGGGTGCCGGGCCGTTCCGGGTCAGCAGCCGGACCGTCGCATCAGGGGGTGCCTTCCTGGTTGGGGACGCCGCCGGCTTCATCGACCCGATCACAGGGGATGCCATGTCAGCGGGCTTTCGCGCGGCGGCGTACCTGGCGGGACTCCTCGCCGGCTCCGTGCCCACGGCCGAGGCTCGTTACCGCCGGTGGTACGCGGCGCAGTGGCGCACCCGCAGGCTGGTGACGTCGATCGCGCTTGGGCTCAGCGGCTCTCCCTGGCTAGCGCGCCGCGCGCTCGCCGGGCTCGACCGCCACCCCGAAGCCCTTGAATCGCTGCTCGAAGTCAACTCGGGCGCCCGGCGCCTGGGCTCGCTGCCGCTCCGCACCTGGTCCGCATTGGCGGGGATTTGAACGGCGTGAGCAGCAGAATCCAGGCCATCGGCACCAGCCTCCCCGATCATGTCATCGACGCCTCCGCGCGCATCGAGCTTCTGAGGGCGATCTGGCCCCGGATGGCGATGGTCGGGAGGGCGGTGGAAGAGGCGGGCGGGAGCCGCTACCTCGCCGAAGATCCAGCGCACCTGCTCCGGCCCCGCGGTCTTACGGAGACGATGGCGCTCTATGCGCGGCATGCAACCCGCCTCTCCGAATCGGCCGCGCGACAGGCCATGGACCGGGCTGAGGTCCACCCGCAGGAAATCGACGTGATCATCTCGGTCTCGTGCACCGGCTACATGGTGCCGTCTCTCGACGTGCACCTCATCGAGAACCTCGATCTGCGACAGGACGTGGTTCGGCTTCCAATCACCGAGCTCGGCTGTTCCGGGGGGGCTGCCGCCATCAGCCTGGGCCACCGGCACCTGGCCGCCTACCCCGACCAACGCGTGCTTGTCGTTGCGGTCGAGTTGCCTTCCCTGACCTTCCAGCCAGGGGATTCTTCCCTCGACAACCTCACCGCGTCGATGGTTTTCGGAGACGGGGCGGCGGCGGCCATCATGGCGGCGGCTCCGGTTTCAGACTCCCCTGGCTTGAAGGTCGAGGCAGTCGCGTCCCACCTCGTCGGCGGGACGGCAGGCGCGCTTGGTTACGACCTTCGTGACGACGGCTTCCACGTGGTCCTCGACCGGCGTCTGCCCCGGATCATCGGCCGCTCGATCGGCGAGGTGGCCCGCCGTTTCCTGCAGCGGGCCGGGATTGAGCGAGTCGAGTTCCTGGCTGCGCACGGGGGCGGTCCGCGTGTCCTTGACGCAATCCAAACCGCGCTCCACCTCGAGGACGCGCTATTGGCTCCGTCCAGACGGACATACGCCGAGATCGGGAACGTATCCTCGGCTTCGCTGCTCTTCACCCTCGCCGCCATTCTGCCCTGCCTCGGTACGCGGCCTCTCCAAGGACTCGGTATTGGCCTCGGTCCGGGCGTCAGCATCGAGATGATGCAGCTCGCATGGACGCCTTAGAAGACGCCCGGGATCAGCCTCGCCTTGCCACCAAACGCCGACCGGTAGGCGGCCGAGCGTTCCAGTTGAGCCTCCTCGGCACGGATCCGGACGGCGAGGGCGACACCGTTCAACGCCGACAGTCCGAGGGCGCTCAGCCAAGCTCCGCCCACCATCGGGAGTGCCACGAACTCCGTTAAAAGGGCGAGGTAGTTCGGATGACGCAGGTATCGATAGGGGCCGCTGGTCACCGGTTCCAAATTATCGGGCACCTGCGCTTGGACGTTCCAGGAAGCTCCCAGGCTTCGGATGCTCCACCAGCGCAAGCCGGTGGCAGCGGCCAGCACGCCCAACCAGGCCAACACTGCCCGGCGCTTGGGTCGCCGATGGGCCAGCCGAATCTCCAAGGGGGGCAGCACCAGAAGGGCAAGATGGGCTACCACGATGAGCGGATAGGTTCGCGGCGCAGACGGCGAGCCTCCGGCGGCTCGGCTGTTCCGGCGCGAGATGGAGAGTTCGCGGAGCCGCTGCGCCGCGACGACGGCGAGAACTGCGGCGTACCACCGTGGCATCGCGATCAAGCCTAGCCTCGATCGCCAGCGCCGGGCTGATCAAGGCCGCCACCCCACGGCGGCGCAGAACGGGATACCGCAGTGTTCGATGCCCGAGGAGAGTCCCGAAGCCGAGCGAGCGGGAGGTAACCCGAGCAGGTATCCATCACATGCACCCCATGCTGCGGACCAACTTTGATGGAGGGATCATGCGCAAGCTCGTAACGACGGCAATCTGCCCCGGTGCACTGCTGGTGGCTTCGTCCGCTCCGGCTTTAGCGTTTGTCAGCCCCACGACTGGACAGCCCGGCGCGCCGACCAACACCTGTGGCCCGAACAACCCAGTCACGCCCGGTGCGTCAGCCAACGCGCCCGGCTCGCCGTTCAATGTCAATGGCCGGGCCGGCTTGGTCTAGGCGGGCAATCCCGGAACGGCTTCACTGGCGCACTCGAACAGCGCGGCCGCCGTCTCGCAGTACGACGCGGCCTGCGTGCGTCTAAGCCACTAGGTACAGGCGGGCTCCCACGCGCTCAGCGCCGCGCCTGCCGCGGGCGCAGCTTCCCGAGCAGCGACCGCAGCGCCATTTGGATCTCGCGAACGACCTCGTGCCAGAAACGCTGGCCGGCCAGATAGAGGCCGAGCAGGGCAGCGAAGGCAATGACGACGTCGACGCTGAGCCGCCCCTCCTTGCCCCAGTAGACATCCTCCAGATTCAGCCAGAGGGCGAACTCGTCGAGCACAAGGGCAGCCCCGATCCCGAACAGGATTGCCAGCCGTGGGTGCCAGCGCGCCTGGTCGAGGCCGAGGGCGAGCAAGCCGACCACCAGCAGGATGAAGATCCCCCACACAAAATGGTGAATGTGGAGCCCGCTCGAAGTGACGACGTTCTGGATGGGTAGCAGCCGGTAGCGGATGCCGTAGGTGAGCGTCCGCAGGAGGACGAAGGTGACCAGAAAGCTCACGAAAACGCGGAGCACCGACGCCCGCCGATAGTCCACGTGGCGGCGGTAAACGCTCCGGAGCCGGGCCGAGAGAGTCGTCACCGCGGGTTCCGGTGGACGCGGCTTGAGCGTCGTCATCGCTTTAACTGCGCGGCCAGCAACGTGGGATCAGCCCAGGCGCCTACCGATCTCGGCGAGGCTATCTTCAGATTGGTCGATCAGATACTCCGCCTGGAGTTGCAGATCCCGGATGTTGGCCTCGCTCGCGTCGTCCATTTCGTCGCTGGCACGATCCAAGGTCGTCTGAAGCCGGTAGTAGTTTCCCTCACCAAGGATTCGTGCCAGCTGGTAATCAGTGGCGTTGGACGGTCCATCCATCATCATGTTGATGACAGGCTGGACCCACTCGAGTTCCCCCCAATGCTTGATTGCATCGTAGTGAAGAGGCCGGGTAAGCGTGCCGGTCCCGAGTGAGACCATGAGGACCGTCTGCGTTGGGTTTATCTCGTCCAGCGCATCGACATAAGCGCACATGCCCGGGTTATTGGCGAAGACACCGCCGTCAACCAATGAGTAGTATCCAGCGGAGCCTGCGGTCGGAATCTTGTGAGGTTCGAAGTACGTGGGCGCGGCCGACGTGGCGCGAGCGACGTCTCGCATGTAGTAATCGTATTGCGACGGATCCCGAGTCGCGTTGACGCTTCGGAAGAAGAACGGCTGGCGGCGTTCGGTTTCGTACGAGGTCACCGTCACTCGCGTCACCGCCTCCCTGAGCCGAGTATCTCCCAGGTACTCCCTGAGTACTCGCTCCAAGGGCCCCGCGCCGTACTTTTCGTGGATGACCTTCTCGCCTTCGGTGAGGACGTTCTTCCTGAAGATGGCGGCGCCGTTGTCGACGTACATCCTTACCAGGTCAGTGGCTGAATGTTTCGGCCGGCCCCCCGCACCGGGACACGTTAGACCGAGCGCCAAGATACCTCCAGTCGAGGTCCCGGCGATGACGTCGAAGAGCGCAGCCGTGGGCGTCTTGGTCATATCTTCGATCTTGGCAAGCACCGTGGCAGGGATGATGCCCCGGATGCCACCTCCATCGATTGAAAGAATCCGTAGGGCTCGTCGCTTCTTAGCCGGCGCCACAGTCTCCAGCTCCTTCTGGCCTCACGCGCACCGATGAGACCTCGCTCACGATCGACTCCGCCGCGTTCCGCTACATGGTGCCACCTATCGGTCATGGCGTAGGGAGCCAGGCTGTGAACCACCAGCTGCCAGGAGCAGCTGTTGAAGCGCGTCCCGGTCGCCGACAACTTTGCACCCCGCTCACCTCGATCCGGACCAACGCCACGCTTCTCCAGCGCGACGACCTCGCCCCCAGCGACCGCCGGGACGCACCCTGCTCCTGGTTTTGCTCCTGCGGGCCCACGACAGAGTGGACGTGCCGATCGAAGGAGGCGTAAGCCGGCTACCTACAGGCTGGGCACTGTCGCCCTGCGACGGGGCAGGCGCGCACAGTGCGCTGGAAGAGCGCGCCCCGACCTGTCAGCGCCGCGCGAACCGGTCCAGCGCGGCAATCATCTGGTCGGTCATCTCCGCGCCGCCGGTGTGGCCGGTGTCCACGAGGTGAAGCTCGGCGTCGCGCCACGCCTGCGAGAGGAGCCAGGGGACGTCAGGAGGTCCACCGAGGTCCAAGCGCCCGTGGATCAGGACCGCGGGGATGCCCGTCAGCCGTCCCGCGTTGCGCAGCAGTTCACCGTCGTCGAGCCAGGCGGCATGCGAGAAGTAGTGCGAACAGAGTCGTGCGAACGTCATCCGAAAGTCGGGATCGATGTAGCGCGGGTTGGGCGTCCAGCCGGCCTCGAGCGAAACGACCGCGTCCTCCCAATCGCACCAGTCCTGAGCCGCCGTGGCCCGCACCGCTGGATCGGGATTCGCATTGAGCAGCCGGTCGTACGCCCCGACGAGATCTTCCGCGTTACCGCCGCCCTCGCGAAAGTGCGCCCACTGCTCGGGAAAGAACCGGCCCGCCTCGTGGTAAAGCCAGTGAACGTCCGACGCTCGAGTCATCGTGACCGAGACGAAGACCATCTCGCTCACCCGCCTCGGATGCCGCTCCGCGTATGCGAGCCCGAGCGTCACGCCCCACGAGCCGCCCCACACGAGCCAGCGGTCGATGCCGAGCTGCTCGCGTAGTCGCTCGATGTCGCGGATCAGGTGATCGGTGGTGTTCGTGGCGAGGTCAGCCCCGATGTCGGCAACGGAGGGCGTGCTTCGTCCGCAGCCGCGTTGGTCGAACTGCACGAATCGGTAGGCCTCCGGATCGAACGCGCGGCGGCGTCCCGGCGAGCTACCGCTTCCAGGGCCGCCGTGGAGGGCAACCGCCGGCTTGCCCGATGGATTGCCGCTGACCTCCCAGTAGATGCTGTGCCCGTCGCCGACGTCAAGCATCCCCTGGTCGTACGGCTCGATGGCCGGGTACCGCTCGCGCACACGACCACTGTGACATCCTGACGCAACGGGAACGGCCGACCTTTGCGCCGGAAGGCCGCCACCCGGGCGGGGGAATCAACCGCCCGTTGAACGCGGCCGAGTTGCGTTTGCACTATGGCTGTCAATCCTGGCTAGCCTTGGGGAGACTGAAACAAGGAGTACAGCCATGGCGAACCCCATCCAGAAGGTCGTTATCTTCTTCATGGAGAATCACACGACCGACAACTTTGCCAGTGACGTGGCTGGCGTCGACGGCGATCTCAGCCTTCCCCTCGCGCCGGATGTCGTCATCCCGGATCCACCGCACGACCACGCCCACTGGCTGACGCGTAACAGCCCAGCGCCGGCCGGTGCAAGCCGCCTGCGTTTCCGCCGCCAGCAGCTCCCCAACCTCTACAAGCTGATGGACGCTTTCACGGTCTGCGACCGCTACTTCTCGGACTACGCGGGGAACTCATTCCCCAACCACGCCTTTGCGATCGGCGCGGACGCCGAGTGGGCGGATCGCAATCCGGGTGTGAATTACGCCGTCAGCCTGAAGACTCCGGGCCTGCCGGCTCGCCTAGTCGCGGCCGGCAGGACCTGGGCCAACTACGGCAAGGGTTTTGCCTTCCAGCACTACCAGAATCCAATCATGCATGCAGCTCGCAAGACCACTTTTGCCCATGACGCCAAGGCTGGCACCCTACCCAACGTGTCGTGGGTGTATGCGCCGGGTGGTCAGGACTTTCACCCTGGGCCTGGGACCAAGATGTCCGCCTCTGACGCGTGGTTGGGCCAGGCCTTCGCCAGCCTCGCCAGTGGTCCCGATTGGCCGCACGTGCTCGCCTTCATCACTTTCGACGATTGGGGCGGATGGTCCGATCACGTGGTGCCGCCGATGGTCGAGACGTTTCCCAAGAGCAAGGACCAGTACCGTTTCGGGTCTCGCGTTCCCTGCGTTGCCATCGGGCCCTACGCGAAGGCGAAGTACGTCTCCCACGTGCGTTCCTCGCATGTGAGCCTGGTCGCATTTGTCGAACGCCTGTGGAGCCTACCCCCCTCGCCGAATGCCGATGCCGCAAGACGCACCACCTCACCCGATGAACACGGAATGGCCGACTGCATCGACGTCACGCAAAAACCATCGCCGCCGCCGCTCTAGAACCGATCGGCGCGCAGCTGGGGACGCAGATCACCAGCGCCGCCACAGCAGCGATCGGCCTGGTTAACGGAAGTACAATTTCGCACAGTCAGGTTGAGGGGACGGCCGGCGGTCTCGAAAGGAGGACGGTGGAGATGGGCAAGCTACGCCCGCAGCTGGGTGTCATCGAGGTCGACCCGCACGACCCTCGTGGTCGAAGGCCTGTCCGTCCTCCTGATCCTGGTGCTGGCCGTGGTCATCCTTGCCCGCGGGGGCGCCCACGGTCTCTCCGCGACGCCAGCATCGTGATCGTGCTCGTCAGCCCGCAGTTGGTGACACGCATCGGCAAAGCCCTGAGCGAGGTGGATCGGACGCCGGTGGACCGGGGCTGCAGCGGTGGAGGTTGGCGAACCCTAGCGAGCAGCGTGGAAGGATCCCGTTCGGTGCCAGCGAGCAGAAGCGAGTGAAGGTTGCCATCATCGGCGGCGGCATTGGGGGCATGAGCTTGGCCTTGTCCCTTGCCGCCGCGGGGCTCGATGACGTGGACGTCTATGAGTCGGCTCCAGCCATCAGGGAGCTGGGAGTTGGAATTAACGTCCTGCCCCACGCGATCCGTGAGCTGACCGAGCTGGGTCTCCTCGATCGGCTTTCGGCGGTTGGCATCCGCACCGCCGAGTTCTCCTACTTCTCGAGGCTCGGACAATGGATTTGGGGCGAGCCCCTCGGGATGGACGCCGGCTATCGGTGGCCGCAGTTCTCGATTCATCGCGGGCAACTGCTCGCAGTCCTCTATCGGGCGGTGGCAGACCGTCTCGGAGCGGACCGCATCCACACCGGGCATCACCTCGTTCGCTTTGGGCAGAACCGGGGCGGCGCCGTGTCGGGAGACTTTGTCAACCGTGCGACGGATGAGACCGTCGACCGGATTGAGGCCGACCTCCTAGTCGGGTGCGATGGGATTCACTCGATCGTCCGGCGAGTGCTCTATCCGGAGGAAGGTCCGCCGAAGTGGAACGGCGTGACGATGTGGCGCGGGATAACGGCTGGAAGGCCCTTCCTGTCCGGCCGCACCATGATCAACGCCGGTTCGACCAGGCAACGGATCGTGGTTTACCCGATCTCGAGCGTCGAGGAGGCTCAGGGAAAGGCCTTGATCAACTGGGTTGCGACTCTCCGAGTCGCGGCCACCGGCGACATGCCCGACCAGGATTGGACTCACGTCGCTCAGCGAGAGGAAGTCCTTGGGGCATTCGCGTCCTTCGTCTTCGACTTTCTCGACGTGCCCTCCCTGATTCGTGGCGCCGAGGTCATCTACCGGTACCCGATGGTGGATCGAGACCCGCTCCCGTCCTGGGACTTCGGACGCGTGACCCTTCTTGGCGATGCCGCCCATCCCATGCACCCGGTGGGGGGGAACGGGGCCTCTCAGGCAATCATCGATGCCCGGGTCCTGGCCCGCGAGCTCGTGCTGCAGCCGTCGATTGAAGCTGCGGTCGCCGCCTATGACAACCAGCGCCGGGCGGCGACCGCCGCGCTTGTTCAATTGAACCGTCGGGCCGGGCCTCATCGGTGTCAGGACCTGGTCGAGGAACGGGCACCCGAAGGCTTCAGCGAACTGTCTGACGTCGTCACCCAGCAGGAGCTGGAGGAGATCGCCGAGGAGTACAAGCGCGTCGCCGGCTTCGAGACCGAGAAGCTGAACAACCGCCCCTCACTGTCGGTCGCCTAGTGACGCTGTAGTCGTTTGCGGCCGGCGAACAAACGACCCGCTTGAGGGGTCTGGCCCTGCGCCAGCCCCCTCTCGCCGGGCGATGTCAGGCGTTGAGAGCGGCGACCACGTTCGAAAAGACGTTCTGGATCTGGCCGCCCATGGTAAGAAGAATCACAATGACGACGATCGACACGAGGACGAGGATCAAGGCGTATTCGACCATGCCCTGACCGGCTTGCCGGTTGAGTTTCACTTCTGCGTTCACCCCCTTTATGCGCCCTGACACGTCGCACTGAAATCCTGACCGCAGGCACCGCGAGACGTCCGGCCGTCCGACCATAAGGCTCCTCCTCCCGGATAGGCGCACCGTCTCATGTCTCTATTAACCAACGGCCCATCGAATGTATCGGCCTTCGACTCAACTGACGGAGAGATGACTCCGCTCCGACGACCACCTGCTCGCCAGGGCCGCCCTTCGAGTTCGCGGTACCGATCCGCTGCCCCGCCTGGCACCGACACCGAAGGCGGGACGACCGCCGGTTGAAGCGGGACCAGATCCGAACGGTCCGTCGAAAGCGGTCGGGGTTCCACGGCGCCGAGTCTAGGCGCGGCGACCTGATCGGACGCAAACCTTCGGGTAGGCTGGAAGAAGGTCAGGCCAAGTACAGGGGGATTCGTGCGAATGGCAACTGGTGCACCCGTTCCGCATCGGAGAACGAGGGTGATGGCTGGCAGGTCGAGGCTGGGAGCGCCTACCGGAGGAAGGGCAAACCAACTCCATTCAGTGGCGCGACTGAGCAGCTCCAGTACAACAACCCCTTCAACCTCGAGATGGAGCGCGTCTGGTTCGACGGCAAGCTGGTGTATGCGGTCGACTGCGGCGAGATCGAGGCCGATCCGGGAACGCTCAAGGTCGCCCAGGAGTACCAGCCGGTGTTCTCGGTGACGCTCGACAAGGGACTCAAGCCAAAGGGCGAGCCAAAGACGGTGCCGGGCCGGTACAACATCTACGACTCAGTGCCCGGCATGGAGCAATACAGCCCGCTCTGGCAGTTCAACTACGTGATCGTCCCCAAGGGCTACGAGGCAAACACGCTCCGGTCCGAGAAGGACTGCCTCGA
>DAINCX010000054.1:0-14415 GCA_036732165.1 Candidatus Dormiibacterota bacterium
CACGACACCCGCTTCTGCTACATGGGCGAGCCGCGCCTGCGCGTCCTCGAGTCGATGCTCCCGGACGACGTCCTGATCCTCGGCGTGGACGAGTACACGGCCTGCATCCTCGATCTCGAGGCGCAGTCGGTGACGGTCCGAGGACGGGGCGGGGTCACCGTCCGGCACCGTGGCGTCGAGCGACGCTGGGTGGACATGACAGTTTCGCTGACCGAATTCCAGGCTCTAGTTCATGCGCCGCCGCCGGTTTCCAGCCACCCGGAGACCGATGGCACCGCGGTGGCACTTGGCCCGCCGGTGCGTCGGTTGGGGCTGCGAGGCCACGACGCCCTCGAACGGCGCGACGTCGCCGGGGTCGTCGGGGCCATTCTGGAGATGGACAGCGCGCTCGACCAGTGGGCGGCGGATCTCGCCGGCACGGATGAGCGAGATCGGCTGCGGGCTGAGATGCGTCACCTGATCGTCCGGCTCGGCGACCTCGTTCGCAAAGGTGAGCGGGACGAGGTCCGCGAGCATGTGGCGCCGCTCGTCGACGTCCTCCTGGTGCTGCGCGGTGAGGCAAGGCGTGAGCAGCGCTTCGACGATGCCGACCGCCTCCGCGCGATCCTGGCGGAATGCGGAGTCGAGGTGCAGGACACCCCGTCCGGGACGGCCTGGTCCGTCGCCCGAGCCTAAGGGATCGGGTTCTTAGGCCCTCAGGAATTCAAGGAGCAGGGCATTCAACCGGTCGGCCTGGTCGAGTGGAACCCAGTGACCGCCCTCGAACCGCTCGTAGCGCCAAGCTCCGGTGACCCGCTCGCTTGATCGCGTCATGGCCGCTTCAGTCAAATAGAGATCGCCGCTGCTCCAGATGCCCAGGGTCGGCGCCTCGACCGGGGGGAGTTGCCGCCCACCGCTCCGCCCAAGGATCTGCTGAATCGGCAGGTTGGCCCGGTACCAGTTGAGCCCGGCGGTGAGCGCACCCGGCTCCGAAAGTGTTTCGATGTACGCGTCGGTATCGCTGGCCCCGCCAAGGAATTGGCGAAAGAGGTACCAGTCTTCCCGCTGGATCAACTCCTCCGCGACACCTTCATGCAGAAAGAGGAGCCGGTACCAGCCCTTCTGCAGCTCCTCGAGGGTCGGTTTGGCGCCGGTGCCCGGAGCGCCGACGGAGATCGTCACCAGCCGGTCAACCCGGTTGGGCGCCAGCATCGCAACCAACCACGCGACGCCGGCGCCCCAGTCGTGCCCGATGACGTGCGCCCGCTCGAGACCGAGCGCGTCCAGGATTCCCGTCACGTCCCTGACGATGGCCATGAGTCCGTAGTCGGCGACCGCCAGCGGTCTGCTGCTGTGGCCGCGTCCCCGCAAGTCCGGGGCGATGGCACGAAACCCGCCGTTGACCAGCGCCGGGATCTGGTTTCGCCAGACATCGCCAGTGTCAGGGAAGCCATGAAGCAGGATGACTGGGTTTCCGAAGCCCGCGTCGCGGACGTGAAACTGCAGGCCATTCGCCTCGATCATCAGGCCATGCTAGGGCCCCCAGGTCATCCGGCCGGACGCTTCACGGGTAGAGCGTACTGCCGTCCTCGAGCATCTGGACGAAGGTCGCGATCCGCCGTGCCCGTGTCTCGGGCTTCTTGGCGTCCTGGATCCGGTAGAGGATCGCATACCGGTTGCGGCTGTCGAGCGCCTTAAAAGACGCTCGGGCCTTGCCGCTTTTCTTCAAGGCACGCCCCAGATCCTCGGGAATCGTTGCCGCGCTCTGGGCGTCGTAGGCAGCCGCCCAGCGTCCATCCGCCTTCGCCCGCTCGACCTCGCGCAGGCCGGCGGGCTTCATCCGCCCGGTGTTGATCAGCTCCGTCGCCCGCGCGCAATTGATCTTCGACCACTTGCTTCGTGCCCTCCTCGGCGTGAAGCGTTGCAGCCAGTGCTCGGCGTCGAACGTGTCGGCCTGGCCATCGATCCAGCCGTAGCAAAGCGCGACCTCGACCGCCTCGTCATGCGAGACACTGGCGATCCCGGAGGCCTTACGCGCCAGCTTGAGCCAGATCCCGGCCGGCGTCCCGTGATTCTTGTCCAGCCACGACGCCCAGGCGGCCTTCGACCGGAACGCGATGGCCAGCATCGTGGGTGCCATGCTGATGCCGAGCTTACAAGCCGCGACGCGAGGCCGAGCTCACGTCGCGCGCCTCGACACCGGGCCGATTCGCTGCAAGCTGAAAGCCGCCGCGTAGAGCATCGCGACAAGAATCAGCAACGCCCGGTAGCCCGTGATCAGGGCGGCGTACTCGAGGGTGCCGCCCACCATGGCCCCCAGGAGGTTCGCCCCGAAGGCCAGGTTCGAGGACGCGACATCGCGGAAGCGCCTCGCGAAAACCAGGTTCGCCAGGAACACCGGCACGAACGCGACCACGGCTGCGACCACGAAGCGGGGCACGACGCTCAACCGGAGCAACAGGTCCGGTTGAACCAGCCACGCGACCGCGAGGGCCAGCAATAGCGCGGCGTAGAGACGCCATGACGGGCCCAGCTCAACCCGGCGGGCGACCTCGATCGCGAGGTAGACGGCAACCAGGATTCCGATGAAGACCAGCGAGTTCACGAACCAGGTCGTGCCGAAGAGCAGCGCGAACTGCACGACGTTCTTGGTCTCGAGCAGGAGGAAGGCGGCGCCCATGCAAAACAGGTCGAGATAGCGAGCCATCGGCTGCAATGAGCCGGCGGTAGCCCGGACGAGCAGCAAGGCGGCCAGCAGGATCAAGGCGAGGGTCAGTAGGTAAAAACCCGGGATGGTCCGATCCTGTAGGTAGAGAAATGGGTAGTCGTCGGTTGCCGGTGCTGGGACCGTCGCCGTGACCGGATGCCAGCTGGTGGGGCATTGCAGGCCATCGGCACTCGTGCTGGCCATCAAGAGAGCGAGCCGGCCGAAGTTGCCGGTTGAGTCGAGGCATGGCGGGCGCCCGTAAACCTGTTGGAGGGTACCTGCGAGCCGGTCGACCAGCCAGTTCTCGCGGTAGTAGTTGTATTCGCCAAAGGCGCCGCCCGGGGCGAGGTGGGCGCGCGCGGCCTGCATCGCCTCGGTCGTAAACAGGTAGCTCTCGAGTCGAAGGGACGACTGCCCGGCGACCAGCGTCAGCGAGTCGGGCAGGGCGAACAGGATCAGGTCGTAGCGCCCGGTGGTCTGCTCCAGGAAGGCCCGACCGTCGTTCACGTACGAGGTCACCCGCGGGTCCTGGAAGGCGCGGTCCGGGTTCTGCTGCAGGCCGATGGCGTGAATGCGCGGATCGATCTCCACGGCATCGATGTGCTGGACACCCTCCCGGAGGGCCACGGCCACGTCGACGCCCGTCCCGGCACCCACGATCAGCAGGCGCGTCGGTGTCGTACGCGTTCGCTGGTAGACGAGCCCGTACAGCGGCACCGTGGCCAGCCGCCTCGCGGCCGGTTCCATCGTCTGGTGCGGGATTCCATTGACCAGCAGCGTCACGGCACCCGAGGGCTGCCGGATCAGCCGGACCTTGTAGTAGGGCGACCAGCTATCGGTCGGCACGAGTGATTCGACGCCGAGGAGGAGGAGCATGACCCCGAGCACCGGCAGTTGCCAGGTGCGCGTGCGCCGATCGACAAGGAGAAACAGGGCGACGGCAACCACCGCGCCCCAGGCCACGGGTGGAGCCCCAAGAAAGGAGAGCACGGAGAAGGCGATGATGCCCGCGAGGCTTCCGAGGATATCGAGGCGGTAGGCATCGAGCGGCGGAAATTGTCGGAAGGTGCGCGCCACGCCCTCGCCGATGAGCATCATCACCCCGGCCACCCCCAGGAACAGGACCGGCAGCGTAAGCCAGGGTGGTAGCCCAGTCTGGGTCCCGAGCGCGCCGAAGAAGATCAGCTCGGTGCCCGACCGATCGATTTCGACGGGGAACAGCCGCACAAACGCGACGAGCGCGGCCAGCGCGACGGGCGCGTAGGGAAACAGGTTGTGGCGCGCGTCGGCTCGCAAGAAGCCCAGCCCAATCCCGAGAAAGCTGGCCAGCAGGATGAAGTTCGAGAAGTACGAGAGGTACAGGATGTTCGAGCCGGTCCATCGAATCAGGGCGAGCTCGACAAAGAGCATCAAGAAGCTGAGGGCGAGCAGCCGCGCCCTTACGGCCCCACCCAATCCATCGACCATCCCGATAAGGATGCCGGATCGGCTAGCCCGTCAGGCGGCCCTGCGCGTTCGTCGCACCCTGACCGGCGCCAGGGCCAGGGCTCGAGGGTGCGCGACCCGAGCGATGACCCTGCCTGCCGCCACGATGAGTGCCCCCAAGACCAAGACGCTCCAATAGTTGATCGCGCGGTCAAGGAGGGCAACGGACAGCGCCGCGGCCGTGCTGAGCCCGAAGTAGATGAGGACCGCGACGATGCCGCCCTCGACGAGCGCCACGCCACCAGGCAGTCCCGGGACGCCCGTCAATGCCGAGCCGACGAGCGCGACCAGCGACACCTTGGTCAAGGAGAGCGCCTGCAGAGGGAGCGCGTGCAGGACCAGGTAGAGGCGCGCCGATTCGAACAGCCAGAGGGCCGTCGTCACACCAAAGAGGAGGGGGAAATTGCCGGGCGCCTCGACGAATCCGGCCCGAAACCGGTCGAGTGGCCCACGCACGACGGCTGGAAAGCGGCCGGCCACGTTCCACCGGACCCGCGGCGCGGCGACCAGGGCGACGATCACCGCCAGCGCGGCGACCGCCGTGGCGATGAAGATCCCGATGAAGGCGGGGGGCAGGCTGCCGTGGAACAGGAGGAGGCCAAAGCTGTCAATGAGAAGGAGCAGGACAGCGAAGTCGACCAGGCGCTCGAGCGCGATCGTTCCGAGCGTTCGTGCGACCGTGATCGGGTAGGCGCGACTGATTGCCTGGGCACGGTAGAGGTCGCCGGTCTTCGCGGGGACCAGGCCATTGATGAGCCAGCCGACCATCATCGCCTTCCAGTCGGTCGCGAGCGTGGTGCGCTGGCCGGCATTGTGAAGCAACATCCGCCAGCGGCTGGCTCGGAGGACCGAGGCCAGATAAAAGACCACAAGAGCCGTCCCATAACCCGCGAGGTTGATACGCCCGACAAGCCGCAGCATCTGGCCAAGGTCGAGGTGGGCGTGGGTCATCGCGTAGGCAAACCCCAGCAGTGCGACGATCGACCAGACCCAGGGTCGCATCCGCGCCCAGGCTTCCCGCGGACGCCGCAAGAGGGCCGTCATCTTTGTATTGTTCGGCCTGAGGATGAGACCCGGCTGAAAGGCTTCTAAGAGTGACCTAAGCCGCCAGACTGCGTAAGCTTGGCCGATGGCGAAGCCGAACGGCCGAGCAGTCGAGCCCCAACTGAAGATCGACAGCCGCGAAGAGCTCGTCTACCTGCTCGGTGAGGCGAGCGAGATCGAGCACGCGCTCCTCTGTGAGTACCTGTACGCCCAGTTCTCGCTCAAGCGTGGCGTCGACGAGGGCGTGAGCCCGGAGCAGCTCGAGCGCATCCAACGCTGGGAGCTGACCCTGATCGATGTCATCAAGCAGGAGATGCTGCACCTGGCACTGGCCACCAACATCCTGACCGCGGTCGGCGCCGCGCCACACTTCGAGCGCCCCAACTTCCCCATCCTCTCGCGCTGGTATCCGGACGGTGTTCAGATCGCCCTGCTCCCCTTCGGCGAGCGAGCGCTGCGCCACTTCATGTACCTGGAACGGCCTGAAGGGATGGCCCTCGACGACGCGGAGGGATTCACCGCCCTCCAGCATGTGAGGCCGGTGACGGTCGATGACGCACCCCTGGTCGGCGTCCCGGAGGACTGGGCGACTGTCGGCCATCTCTACCGCGGCATCGAGGCCGGGCTCGAGCAGCTCTGCGATCGGTACGGGGAGTCGGGCGTCTTCATCGGACCGCCCAGGGCGCAGGCGGTCACCAGCATCTTTGAATGGCCAGAACTCCTCGCGGTTACCGACCTCAGGTCAGCCCGCACCGCGATCGAGATCATCGTGGAGCAGGGCGAAGGCGCCCGCGGTGACTGGATCAAGTCACACTTCGGCAAGTTCGTGGGCATCCTGGAGGACTTCCTCGCCATGCAGGCCGCTGATCCAGCGTTTGACCCGGCCCGGCCGGTCGAGCCGGCGTACGTACGCCTGCCGGGCGATGTCGAGTCCGGCATCCTGATCGAAGACCGGCGGACAGCGCGCGTCGCCGATCTCTGCAACGCCGTCTACGAGGTCACGCTCCAGGTGCTCGCCCGCTATTACGTGCACCACGGCGAGACCCCGCCCGAGCTCGACACGCTGGCGAAGACCGCGAAGCATCTGATGAACTGGACGATGCGAAAGCTCGTCCCGGTCCTGACGACGCTTCCCATTGGGCCATCGCATCCGGGCCGCACCGCCGGCCCGACCCTCGAGGTGGTCCGTCCGGCATTCTTCGTGCTGCCCCACCGAGAAGCGGCCTGGAAGATCTTGACGGAGCGTCTCGACAGCATGGCCGACGCTGCTGCCGGCCTGGCCAGCGACCCGCACCTGGCCGCCCTGTCGGAGATCGCCACCACCCTGAGCTCGTTCTCGGACGACCTGCGCAGGCACATCCAGGAGCGCGCCCAGGTACACGCCAGCTGATCACACTGACCTGCGGGCTGGTCCCCGGCTGAGAATTAGGTCGCGGCGGCTCCCGTCTTCGCGGGTTCCTCGGCTTCGACGAACTCGCCTTCGATGTTGATCTGGATCTCGTTGCTCACGATGAATTTGCCGTCCAGCATCATGTCGAACTTCATGCCGTAGTCCTTCCGATTGATCTTGCCCTCGGCGGCGTAGCCGATCCGGTGACCCATCTGCGGATCATTGAATTCCCCGTACTTGATGGCGGCGAGGGTGAACGGCTTGGTGACGCCCTTGATGGTCAGGTCGCCGGTCACCCTGCCGTGCTCGGTATCTGGGCCGATCTGGGGGCCTTGATGTTAGCCGCGTGGCTGATTCCCACAACAATCCTGTTTCACCAGTTTTGGAAGATATCCGACCCCGCGCAACGGCGGACGCAGGAGGCAGCTTTCTATCGAAATCTCAGCCTGCTCGGGGCGGCCCTTGCCCTCTTCGCCCTCGTAACAGTGATCGGAGCCGGGCAATTCGCCATCACCCGATCGCTCTTCACCCTTCGATAGCGTTCGACGGCACGGTCGTCACGCCTTATCCAACGCGAGCGCCTGCCTGATGTAGTAGCGGAGGGCCTTGTGGTTGACGTCTTCAAGGTTCTTCATCCTCACGTTCTTGGAGACCTTGCCGTCGCCTTCAAGGAGACCGTATTTGTCCTCGAATTGGGCGCCCCGGGAAAAGGCGAACGTGATGCCCTTCTTGGTCGGACTGATGACGGCCAGGGTTCGCCGTTGCCGGTACATCGGGACCCCGTAGCTGATGACTTCCCTGGCCTGCGGAGCACACTCGCGCATCAAGGCGCGTAGCGCCGCCACGATGTCCCGGTATTCGGGCCGAACCTTGCGCGTGACAAAGTCTTCTACGCTCATCGTCGCCCTCGCGTCGCTGCGTGTTGACCCGATCATCCCACGTTCGATCGGGCAGGCGATTCTGCCCGAAAGTCTGGCCAGCACTGACTTGCCGCTGGATAAGGAGCGGGGGATAGTCGTGGGCATCGGCCTTATGAACACGGCCAGGGTCGGTCACGCCCTCGGATGAGCCCGGTGGTCAAGTCGCAGCCCGACGCCAGGAAGGCGGCTGAGCCAGACCTCGCTCGCCGGACACCCGCGCCCGCCGCCCATGTCACACCATCGTCTCCCCTGCCGCTGCAGACCCTGCTCTACCTGCAAAAGTTCGCCGGGAACGCCGCCGTGGCCGAGATGCTCGGGGTTAGTGAGAAGCGAGAGATACCGCAGCGGGAAGAACCGCGCTCGCCGGCGCCCGGAGACGGGTCACCGCCAGCGGCGGCCAATCAAGCATCATCGGCTGCCTCCGTAACCGGCCCGGCCGGAGCCCAGGCTCCTGGTGCGATGGCGCTGGTCGGGGAAGTCGCCGGTGTGGCGTTGCCGGTTGTGGGTGCCATCGCCGCGCCCTTCACAGGCATGATCGGATCACTGTTCGGGTCTGCGGTCGCACCGGCCCCGCCGCAGGCGGATGGACAGGCGGCACAACCGCAAGCCGCCGATCAGAAGGCGCCGTCCGGTAAACCCCAGGCGGGGCAACAGCCTGGGGCGGAAGCCGGCGGGACAACCGGAGTCGCATCCTTGCCCGGGCCTGCTATTGCCGCGGGCCCCCCGCAGGCGAATGGACAGCTAGCAGCCAAGCCGCAAGCCGTCGGCCAGCAGGCGCTGGCCCATACGCCCAACGCGCAGCAACAACCTGCCACATCAGGTGCCGCCGCGCCCATGGCCACCGCGGTCGATGGAGCAGCGCCGGCGACGGACGCGGCCAGCGGTGGCGAATCGCCAACGCCTGCCACGGACCCGAACTTTCTCGCGGTGAAGACTCGCGTCCACGGCCACGCGGCCCAGTCGAGGCAGCATCCGCCGGCACATGCCAAGGTGGCCGAAGCGCAGGCCGCGGCACATGGCCCCGCCAATGAGGTGGCGAGCCAGGCGGGCGCCGCCCAGGTCGAGACGATGTCGGCGCAGCAGCCCGGCGGCTTCGACAAGAAGGCGTTCATGGCCGCCGTGCGCCAGGCGATAGACGCCTCGGCGCCTCGCACGCTTGAGGAAGCGGACGACTTCAAAGGGTCCGGGAAGGCCGGGCAGGTCCAGGGGCAGGTCTCGGGGCTGGTCGGCCAGAACAAGCAGGCGGCCGAACAGGGCATCAAGGGCGCGACCGAGGCGGCACCCGACACCTCCGCGGCCCGGCCCAAGCCGGTCACGGCGATGCCCGCCGAGCAGCCCGGGTCGCCCCCCGCCCCGGCGGGAGCCGCAAGCGCCATGCCCTCACCGAAGTCGCCGGACGAGGTTTCGCTCGCCAAGGGCCCGGCCGAGGTGAACGCGTCGATGCAAGAGGGCGAGGTCACTGAGGAGCAGCTCAAGCAGTCGAATGAGCCGGAATTCACCGGCGCGCTCGACGCCAAGCAGTCCGCGGAGAAGCATTCCGAAGAGGCGCCGCAGGCGTTCCGGCAGCAGGAGCAGGGCGTCCTGCAGAAGGCAGGGGGCTCGGCCGGCGCAAGCGCCGACCAGGGCCTTCGGGCCATGCACGGGGATCGGGCCAAGGCCCTGACCGCCGTGGCGACCGGCAAGGGCCACGCCAAGACGCAGGACGAGGCGAGACGTGCCGAAGTCTCGAGCAAGATCGACACGATTTACGGAAAGACGAAGACCGAGGCCACCGCCATCCTGAACGGCATCGATCCCCAGGTTGACGCCACCTTCAAGGAAGGCGAGGAGAAAGCGCGGGCCGGCTTCGAGAGCTACGTCGACACCCGGATGACCGCCTACAAGGACGACCGCTACAGCGGGCTACGCGGCAAATGGCGCTGGGTCAAGGACAAGTTCGCCGGGTTGCCCTCGGGGGTCAACCAGTTCTACGTGCAGGGTCGCGAACTCTACCTGTCCCGGATGGAAGGCGTGATCAGCAACGTCGCCGACGTCGTCGGCCGCGAGCTGACGCGGGCTAAGAGCCGGATCGCGCAGGGTCAGAGTGAGATCGCCCAGTACGTCGGCAGCTTGCCGACCGACCTGAAAAAGGTGGGCCAAGAGGCACAGCAAAACATTCAAGGCAAGTTCGACGAGCTGACCCAGACGGTCGACGCCAAGCAGGACGACCTGGTTAACGACCTCGCCAAGAAATACGTCGAGTCGCGCGACGCTGTCGACGCCCATATCAAGGAGATGAAGGACGCCAACAAGGGGCTGATCGACCGCGCGAAAGACGCCGTCATGGGCGTCATCAATACGATTCGCAACCTCAAGGACATGCTGCTCAACGTGCTGGCGAAGGCGGCCGGCGTGATCGGCACCATCATCACCGCGCCGATCAAGTTCCTGGGCAACCTGGTCAGCGGCGTCAAGCAGGGGCTCACCCAGTTCATGTCGAACATCGGCGAGCACCTGAAGAAAGGATTGCTCGGCTGGCTGTTCGGCGCGCTGGGCGAGGCGGGTCTTACGCTTCCGGAGAAGTTCGACCTCAAGGGAATTCTGTCGATCATCATGCAGGTTCTCGGCCTGACCTACAGCCACATCCGCGGCCTCGCCGTTGGGATCGTCGGCGAAGAGGTGGTGGGCCACCTCGAGAAATCCCTCGAGTTCTTCCAGGTCCTCATCAAGGAGGGCCCGGCCGGACTCTGGACCTGGATCGTCGAGAAGCTCTCCGAGCTGAAAGAGACGGTCATGACCAAGATCAAGGAGTTCATCCAGGAGAAGGTCATCATCGCGGGCATCATGTGGCTGATCGGGCTGCTGAACCCCGTGGCCGCCTTCATCAAAGCCTGCAAGGCGATCTACGACATCGTGTCGTTCTTCATCGATCGGGCCCAGCAGGTCGGCGAACTGGTCAATGCGATCGTGGACTCAGTCGGCGCGATCGCCGGCGGAGCCCTGGTCGAGGCCGCCGGCAAGGTCGAGAACGCGCTGGCCAAAGGCATCCCGGTCGCGATCGGCTTCCTGGCGAGCCTGCTCGGTCTGGGCGGCATCAGCGACAAGATCAAGACGATCATCCACGCGATCCAGGAGCCGATTCACAACGTCATCGGCAAGGTGCTGGGCGTTGTCCTCAAGCCCTTCAAGTGGATCGGCAACAAGATCAAGCAAGGCGCCGGCTGGGCAAAGAAGAAACTGCAGCAGGGCGTCACCTACGTCAAGGACAAGGCGAAGGCCGGCGTTGCCTTCGTCAAGGGGAAGGCTGCGAACCTCTTCGCCAAGAAGGAGACCCCCGAGAGCAAGGCGGTGAAGGAGGAAGCTCATCGCCGTCTGGGTCAACGCACCCGGAGACCCTTCGAAAACTACGACGGGCTGCACGCCGCGGTAGCGGCCGTCGAGGAAGAACTCCGCCCCCAGGGGCTTGAGCGGCTAACACTGAAACCCGCCCGATCAGGACCTCCGGGGACCTACGGCATCGTGGCCGTCGCGAGCCCACCCACGATTGTCGGGAACGGTATGGTGACCGGCGGCGGTGGCGGCGGCGGAACCGGCAAATCCTTCAAGCTGGCGGGAGGCACGTTTCAAGAACACGAGGCGAGCGGTCCCATCATTCTCAAAGCGTCCACCGTCGGCGGCAAAGACAAGGAGAAATACATCCATCTCCTTTCCGATCACGGGCCGCAGGTAACCAACGACGCGCTCCAAGCGAAGCTTGAAGCAACCAAACAGGACTTCGAGACCGAGCGAAGCCGCATCATTGCGCTGC
The DNA here is from genome assembly GCA_036732165.1 of Candidatus Dormiibacterota bacterium. Taxonomy (GTDB): domain Bacteria; phylum Chloroflexota; class Dormibacteria; order CF-121; family CF-121; genus JALYYC01. The sequence goes on from DAINCX010000054.1 coordinate 11,313, forward strand.
ATCAGCAGACGATCAAGAACTGCGAGGCCAAGAAGGTCCAGAATCCGAAAAAGGCACCCGGCCTCGACGCCACGATCAACCAGGCACAAGCTGAAATCGCCAAAGTCACCGCGCTCGATGCAACGGATGCGCAAGTTGTTGAAAAGCAGTTGTCCAAATGGAGCTCGAAAGGCTACCCGGCCATGTCAGCCACGCGCTTTGCGAGCAGCGAACTGATGGAGAAGGCCCTCAAGGAAGCGCTTGCAGACCCAGCCATCCAGACACGGATCGACCATGACCTGACGGTGGATGACGGCCACGGCAACCGAGTCCCTCGGCCGACCGGATGGACAATGCCCTCGCCCATGGACTACCCGGTAAAGGACAATCTAGGCGTCGGCTACCAGCTCAGCACGGAGATGAAGATCGTGCCGATTACGGATCCGCTAAACAGGGTGGTGATCATCTTGGTTGTTTCGGCGGAATGGGAGTACAAGGTCTATACGGCATGGCCGTCGAAGTGAGCGGTTCCAAACCGCCGCTTGAAACCGTAGGGGACTTTCTTGTGGTCTTTTATCACGAAGAGCCGGACGAGATCGCTGCCGCGACCGGTGCCCTTGCGCAGATGACCGTCGACCTTAACTGGCAGACAGAGATCGCCAAGGCATTGAAGCAGGTCTTGGCCACCCCGTTGCCGAACGGCACGCTTACCGCCCTGGTTCAAGAAAAGGCAAATCGGTTCGTCCGCGATGACGCCGAGGCGAGGGAGTTTCTTCTCAGAGTCTTCGCGAACAACAATCTGGCATCCGCGCTGGACGAAGACCAATAGCCGGTGGACAGGCGATCTAAAGACAGATGGTACCGTCGGTCGGCAATAGTGCGCCCTGAGTCTCCACCAGTCCCAGGGCAGTTCAGGGTGCTTCCACCACTGTAGCGACGACGTTATAAGTGGTACTCGCCCACCCACATATGTCGTCGCCCCAGAGTCCACACAGTCCGCTCGGATCAACAACGTTCAATGGATTGGCTGCGACGTACGCGTATGGCGACATGGTCCTCGCGACCATGGGATCACGCCTTAAGAACTGCGCGGTAGTTGGATCGCAGTAGCGAGCCCGCATATACATCAGGCACGATTCAGGATCCTGGTACTGGCCGGCAAACCGCAACGTGCTGTTGGCCGGCCCACCGCTGGCCGTTAGGTTCCCATAGGCGTCGCCCACCTCTAACATGACGGGGTCGTGCGGTTCGATCTCGGGATACAGATCTGTCATGGCGAATTCTTCTCATCATTCCTTAACGACGACCTACCCCACGGCGCTGCGAGCAGGCCGGGCAGGACCCAAACACTCGCGAGAGGCGCCCGGCCGAGGAGGCTAGATCAGGGTCGCCCAGGACGAACATGAATGCCGCCTCAAGCGCGTCGGGCATTGCGCTTCCAAGTTACCCTCGACCGGGAGCCTTGCCGCGGGAATCGCTCGGGTTCGACTCCGACCCCTGGGCTGGTTGCTGCTTGATTCGTCCCTACTTGACTAGGAACCCGTTTCAGCCAACGCTATGGCTATGAGCCCGCGTGCTGGCGGCCCGGACGAGATGGAAAGGCATCCTCTCGTGCATCCGCGGAACCGTCGGCGTGGGCGTCTCGGGATTCTTCGGCACCTGGGCCCAGGTCTCATTACGGGAGCCGCCGACGACGATCCGTCGGGTATCGGCACGTATTCGCAGCTCGGCGCTCAGTTCGGCCTGGGAATGTTGTGGACGGTCCCTCTATCGCTCCCACTGGCCGCGGCGGTCGAGGAACTCGCTGGCCGTCTGGGGCTCGCCGGAGGAGAGGGTCTTGCTTCCCTCATCAAGAAGAATTTTCCGCGACCGGTCCTGTACGTAGCCGCATTGCTTGTCACCGGCGCAAACACGTTTAATATCGGCGCCGACCTGGGCTCCATGGTCGCGTCCATCCGGCTGGTCATCCGGATCCCCTTCGTGCCCCTCCTCATCACGATCACGTCGGTCATGATCGTCCTCGAGGTATTGGTTCACTATCACCAATACGCGCGATTTCTCAGATTCCTGACCCTGTCGCTGTTTGCCTACATCGGCGTCCTCGTGGTTGTCCATGTGGATTGGTCTGCCGTCGCCATCAACCTGGTCATTCCCCATGTTGCCGCCAAGAAGGAATACCTCGCCGGCTTGGTGGCCATTTTTGGAACCACGATCTCGCCGTATCTCATGTTCTGGCAATGCAGCACGGAGACCGAGGAGGCCGCCGACCGCAAGGGTGGCGCGAGGCGCGTCACTCATCAGCAAATACTCGGCATGCGGGTCGACGTCATTGCCGGGATGACGGCGGCCGTGGCAATCATGTTTGCGATCCTGGTCGTCGCCGCGTCCACGCTTGGCGCGCACGGTGTCACCAACATCGGGACGGCCGATCAGGCCGCCCGGGCGTTGAAACCGCTCGCCGGTGACTTCGCGGGGCTACTCTTCGCCCTGGGCATCGTGGGCACGGGGGCCCTCGCCGTGCCGGTGCTTGCGGGATCGACTGGCTACGCGCTCGCGGAGGCCTTTGCCTGGCACGAGGGCCTCTCGAAGAACTTTCTGGAGGCACGCGGCTTCTACCTTGTCATCATCGGCTCCATGTTCCTCGGACTCGCGATGAACACGCTGGGCCTTAACCCCATCAAGGCGTTGGTCTACTCCGCCCTCCTAAACGGGCTTGCAGCGCCGCCGCTCATCCTGGTCATGCTCATTCTTGGCAACAAGCGGCGCGCCGTCCATAGCTACCGCAGCGGCCGGGTGTCGAACGCCCTCGTCGGGTTCGCCTGCCTTCTGATGACCGTGCTTCCCGTCGCGTACCTGCTGGTCAAATAGTATGGGGGCATTCCCCGGGTGGATACGAAGAGCGAGGAGGAAAGCGGTATGAAGCTCTCAAACGCAGCGAGAATCCTCGCCGTCGCTTTGGCTGCGTACGTCGTTTGCGACTTTCTCCTGACTGCGGAGTGTGAGACTCGTCAGATCTGGCCGATATCGCGGCGTCGGAGTCCGAAGAGGCCGGCTAAGGTGAAGCCGGCAGCGACGGCGGAGATCACGACAAGGGGCAAGAGGGTCAGGCTCTGAGCGGGCAGCT
>DAINCX010000055.1:0-1571 GCA_036732165.1 Candidatus Dormiibacterota bacterium
CCGGCCAGGTAGAGGTCGAGCAGCCGTGGCATGTCGGCCTGGGGACGGGAGGTGCCGTAATAGCTGCCCTTGAGCGTCTTTTCCTGGTAGACGAGCTCGCCGGCGTTGATCGTCATCTCGCTGCCGAAGGGCGGGATGCCAACCGCGACCGCGGTTCCGCCGCGTCGCACCGCCTGGTAGGCGGTCGCCATCGTCTTCGGGTTCCCGATCACCTCGAAGGCATAGTCGGTGCCTTCGCCGCCGGTCACCTCACGGACCGCCGCGACGACATCCTGGTCCCGGGCGTTGATGAGGTGCGTCGCCCCGAAGGAGCGCGCCAGTTCGAGCTTCGAATCGAGCAGGTCGGCGACGACGATCCGGTTGGCGCCGACGAGGACCGCGCCGATCACGACGTTGAGCCCCACGCCACCGGCGCCAATGACAAGGACGCTGGCGCCGGGCTCGACCTGGGCCGTGTTCATCACCGCGCCGATCCCGGTCATCACCGAGCAGCCCATGAGCGCGGCAACCTCGAAAGGAACCTTCGGGTCGATCTTCACCACGCCCTCAACCGGCAGCACGGTTCGTTCCGCGAAGCAGGAAACGCCAAGGAAGTGGTGAAGGTCCGTCCCGGCTCGATGGAAGCGGCTGGTGCCGTCGAGCAGACGACCGGTGTTGCGCAGCTTCCCCGCCATGGCGCAGAGGGCCGGTCTGCCTTTCTGGCAGAACTCGCAGCGCCCGCAACTGGCGCGGAAGACCATCACCACGTGGTCCCCCGGAGCCACCGCGGAGATTCCCGAGCCCACCTCCTCGACGATGCCGGCGCCCTCATGTCCGAGGACACAGGGCAGCGTTATGGGCAGGTCGCCGTTCATGAAATGGTAATCGCTGTGGCAGACGCCGGCAGCCGCGACCCGCACCAGGACCTCGCCGTTTCCAGGTCCGTCGAGCTCGACCTCCTCGACTCGCAGGGGCTGCTTGGTCTCGTAAAGGATTGCCGCTTTCATACTCGTGACTCGTCTGTAGCTTAACCGGCGCCCCGGCAGCCCGTCCCGACCGGTCGACGGACCAGTGCCAAGGTGTTACGGCCTTTGTTCTGGCAGGCGCCACATCATCATGTCCCGTGACGGAATTGGCCTCAGGCGGAGGAACCTTTGTCGAGAGCTGTGACCCTTCGACACCAAGCACCATCCAGGATGGCGCCGAGGCGCGCCGGCAGTTGGGTGAGCTCGAGAGGGTCGTCGAATTTCTGGAACAGCTGAACCTGCTCGATCGAACCCTCGTGCCGCCCAGCGTCATCGCGATTCTCACGGCGATGGGATTGGAGGCGACGGTTGGTCTCGTGCCAACAACGCTCCTCCCACGGATACTGGATAGGCAGCGACTGCTGCGACGCCGACTGGCCATCGCCCGCCGATAAACCCACCTGGAAAAGAAGTCCGGACCGCAGTCCGTCCAATAAGCGGGTTCGACGAGATCGTCAACCTCCTGGACGACCTTCGCTGAGCACTTGGTCGAGAAGCCGTGTGATCGGCCACGCGCCATAGCTCGTGTTCGACACCCGGTGTGCGTGATCCTCGAAGAAGGATGGT
>DAINCX010000055.1:1671-13906 GCA_036732165.1 Candidatus Dormiibacterota bacterium
CGCGCCATAGCTCGTGTTCGACACCCGGTGTGCGTGATCCTCGAAGAAGGATGGTGCACGCTCCGGAACGACACGCCGGGGTCAAAGCCTTCCAGCATCACGATGGCGCGGGTCGGGTGGGTAGCCCACCCCAGCTCACAGGAGAGCGCGATGACCCAGCAATATCTGAGCCCCTATATCGATGTTGCGGGTCGGGCCCGCGAGGTTCTGGGCTACCCTCATCGCGGTTCGGTGAGTCCGTCGCGGTCCGTCTAGCCGCTCAATCTCCCTTCCGTGGCGCGCCCGCCCGCGGGCAGGGCCAGCTTCTCCAGCCGTTCGCCCAGCTTGGCCATTGCTCCGCGCCGGGAGGGTTCGATAACCGTCGGCATCAACGCCATCACGCGCTGTCGAGCCTCCTCAGACAGGACCTCAGGGGTCGTGTAGTGACGCTCGATCAGCACCCTTCCATCGTCCTCAGCTCGAAAGGTGAAGAGGTGGCGAAACTCACCGTGCGGGTCCCGACACACTATTTCGAACGCCGCCGGCCTTTCATGACGGGTCACTTCGACCTCGGCCTCGTTGTCCTTGTTCCAGACCTCCGAATGACCGACAGTCCGATAGCGTGTGCCAACGCCCGAGGGCTCCGCGCTCTGCCGTTCGACGGACATGCGATCCATCGCCCATTCGGGATGCTGCGTCACATCGGCGACGTAGTCGAAGGCGAGCTCGATAGGGCAGCGTACCGTGACGGCATAGGCGTTAGTCGGCATTCTCAATCCTCCACATCCCAATTTGCCTGAAGTCATACTGTAGTGAATAATAGGAAGGCTGTCAACCCAAAGCGCGCCTACGATTCGAGCCGTCGGAAACAGAAGGCCCGGGAGACACGCGCCCGCATAGTCGACGCGGCGAGCCGTCTCTTCCTCGGCCATGGCTACGGTGCCACCAGCGTCGAGACGATCGCCGCCGCAGCGGGCGTGGCCGCCGAAACCGTTTATCTGCAGTTCGGCACCAAGGCCCGGCTGTTGGCCGCCCTCCTCGATGTGGCCCTGGTGGGCGACGACGAACCAGTCCCCTTGCTCGATCGTCCCTGGATGCGTTCTGTCCTGAACGAGGCCGAGCCGCGCGCCCGGCTCCGAGCGCTTGCGAGCAATACCCGCCGCATCCTCGAAGCGCTCGGACCGGTTCACGCCATCATGAGGGCGGCAGCCCTGGCTGAACCGCAGATCGCGGAGCTCGCCCGGGTCCATGCCGAGCGACGGCTTGAGGGGCAGGCCAATCTTGTCGATTGGATTGCCCAGGGGGCGGCGCTGCGCCCCGGCCTCAACCGGACGCGTGCCGGCGAGGCCTATTTCGCGCTAACCAGCCCCGAGCTGCACCACCTCTTCACTGAGGAGCTTCGCTGGTCTGGGCGCCGCTACGAGAACTGGCTGTACGAAACCCTCCTTGCCCAGCTCCTGGCTCTCGAGCGATGACTTGACCTGACGTTAGGCGACGGATTCCGCAGAGCGGCGGTCAAGCCCCGTCCGGGGTATGGGCAACGAGGAAGTCCACGACCCGGTGCAGGGTGTTGCGACGATGTTCATCGCCACCCCACGGAGAAAGAAGCACCGCGTCCGGAGCCAGGGCCACGATCTCCTCCGCCACCGAACGGGGGTGAAAATCGTCGTCGCCGGGCATCACCAGGAGCGGCGTTCTGCAGGAGCCGACGAAGTTTCGGTCGACGGTGAAGACGAAGTCGCCGCCGAACATGCGCTCCCGGAAGGCGGTTGTGACCGCGCCGTCGAGCTCCGGGTGGGTGCTCCGCATCTCCCCTGCCCACTCCTCGAACATGGCGTGGAACTTTGGCCGATTATCCGCGGCGAGGCCAATCGGATTCTGGAGCACGGCCGCGGTTATGCGATCCGGGACCTCCTGACAGAGTCCGAGCGCATAGGAGCAGCCGATGCAGCCACCCATCACGTGGAAGCGCTTCAGGCCGAGGTGGTTAATCAGCGCCAGCTGATCCTCCAGGTAGACGTGCCAGCCGTCACCGGCAGCGATCGGCGCCAGAGAGGAGCCGGCGTTGCGCTGGTCCATCCCAATCACCTGGAAGCGGTCGCTGAGGTCCTCGAGCGGATTGATCCACGGCGGGCGGGGACTGCCCGGCTGCTGGGTCCACCACATCGCCGCCGACCGCATCCCGCCCGGCGCCAGCAGCAGCAATGGGTAGCCGGAGCCGCGGATTTCGTAGTTGATGGTGGCCGAGCCGCGCTTGAAGAAGGGCATCCAGTTGGAATTGAAGCAGGTCGGTGGAGGCCTTCGACGGGGGAGGGGGCGAGCCGGCCGGCTCCGGTCAAATCGGCCGTTGATTGGATCTCGGGTGCATCATGGCGCGATCAATCAGTTGATCTTTGCCTCCTACCTGGCTCCCAGCCTGCGCCCGCTCTATGCCTTCGTGGCCGAAGCCTGCGGGGCGGCGCCGCTCGTCGATGGTCGTGACTGGCGGGATCTCGCCACCGGTAACATCGACGCTGCCTTCGTCTGCAGCCCCCCTTTGATCTGGCTCGGAGACGCGGTGGAGGCGATCGCCGCCCCCGTCCTCGTCGATGCCCGCTTCGGAGGGCTGCCTCTGTATTGCTCCGACGTGGTGGTTCGCCGTGACTCGCCCTTCGAATCCCTGAATGATCTGCGCGGTGCCCGTTGGGCTTACAACGAGCCGAGCTCCTGGTCGGGCTACTGGGTGGTCCTTGCCACCGTTGGGGATTGGAGCTACTTCGGAGAGGTGGTGGCGGCCGGGTTCCATGCTCGTGCGCTGCGCATGGTTGTCTCCGGAGAGGTCGACGGCGCCGCGATCGATTGCCACGTTCTCGCGGTCGAGCTCCGCGACCATCCCGAGCTGGGGGAGCGGCTCCGGATCATAGACTCTTTGGGTCCTTCGCCGATCCAGCCGGTGCTTGTTCGTTCGACCCTCAGCCCAAAGCTGAAGGTTGAGCTTCAGGAGCGGATCCTTGCCCTGTCGGGGCCCCGGATCGAGCGCTTTTGCGTGGATCGCTTCGCCCGGCCTCCGGACTACTCTCGAGTCGCGGCAGTGGTGTCTGGAAAGGCCTCCCTGTCGTCCGGCGGATCTTGACAGCCATTACCATCGGGTTGCCAGACCCGAAGGGTTGGCTGGCTTTGGGCTCCGCTTGCGTTGGCGCCCCAACCGGCCTCGCGTGCGCGCACTATGTTCTTGCGAGCGATCGGCGCCCTGGAGCTTGGAGAAGATTGCGACGCGTCCTTGCGGTCACCCCAAACCTAGGTGCGAGCGTGTCCCACATTTCCGTTTAGCGCCAGCCCGCCATCAACCACCAGTTCATGGCCGGTCATGTAGCGCGATGCCGGCGAGGCGAGAAACACGATGGCGTCAGCAATCTCGTCGGGCTGGGCTATTCGCCCCAGCGGGATCCGCTGCTCATAGGTCCTTCGCACCTCGGGCGTGTAGGCGGTCGCATTGAGCGGGGTATCGACGGCACCGGGGGCGATCGCGTTCACGGTGATGCCGAGCGGAGCCACCTCGACCGCCAGAGCCTTGGTCAGGCCAACGACGCCCCCCTTCGCGGTGACATAGGCGGTCATCTCTCCGATCGGCTGGATATCGGTGATCGAAGAGACGTTGATGATCCTGCCGTCTCCCTGGTTGGCCATCCGCCGGACAGCGGCGCGGCAGCCGTAGAAGTAACCGTTCAGGTTGACCGCCATCACCCCGTGCCACTCCTCCTCGGTCATCTCCAGGAAGGGTCTGACCAGGAGCCGTGCCGCGTTGTTCACCCAGATGTCGATGCCGCCCCATTCGCTCTCGACCTGGGCCGCGAACGCCTCGACCTGGTCGGCATTCGAGGTATCACCGGCGACCGCGATCGCGCGGCGACCCTCCGATCGCACCCTCTCGACGACCTCCCTCATCCCCTCGGGATTGGTCAGCGCGATCACGGCGACATCGGCGCCCGCGGCAGCCAGGGCCAGCGCGGCCGCCTTGCCAATGCCCTGTGAGCCACCGGTGACGACCGCGCGGCGGCCATGGAGTGAGTTTCCCGGCATAATTTCCTCGCCAATATAGGCAGAGGGGTGCGCCCTTGGCCGGATTTGTTCAAGGAGGAGATCTGCATTGCCATCATCCGTTACTTCAAAAGCAGCTCGTTGGCTGGCGGTACCCGCGGTCCTGGGGCTGCTGGTCACCGCGTGCGGCGGCGGGAGTGGGAATAGCGGCGGTTCCGGGAGTGATAGCGGCACGGTCACCTTCCTGCTTCCCGAAAACGTGACCGCTCGATGGGAGGAGCAGGACAAGCCCTTCTTCATCGAGGCCATGAAGAAGTACGCGCCGAACGCGAAGGTCAACGTGGTCAACGCCATCAACGACCAGTCGAAGCAGCAGTCGCAGGCTGAGGCAGCGCTGACCGGTGGGTCCAAGGTCCTGGTGCTCATCCCCGTCGACCAGGTGGCCGCCGCGGCGATCGTCAAATCCGCCGACCAGCAGAAGGTTCCGGTCATCGCCTACGACCGGCTGATCAAGGACAGCCCCGTCGCCTACTACGTATCCGTCGACGGCGTTGAGGTCGGGAAGCAGCAGGGCAAATGGCTGGCCGATCACACCAAGCAGGGCGACAACATCGCGGTGATCAACGGTTCGCCCACCGACGACAACGCCCACCTCTTCAACAAGGGGTACATGAGCGTGCTGCAGCCGTTGTTCGATTCCGGCGCACGCAAGCAGGTGGAAAACGTCTATACCCCTGGCTGGGAGCCCTCCACCGCCCAGCAGGAGATGGAGCAGATTCTCACCAAGAACAACAACAACATCCAGGGTGTCCTGAGCGCTAACGACGGCATGGCCGGCGGCATCATCGCGGCTCTTCAGGCGCAGGGCCTGGCGGGCAAAGTCCCCGTCACCGGGCTCGATGGCACGGTGGCCGCCGACCAGCGGATCCTCAGGGGAACTCAGAGCATCAGCGTCTGGCGATCCCTCAAGCAGGAGGCGGATATCGCCGCCCAGATGGCCGCGGCACTGCTCAAGGGTCAGAAACCCGACGCGAGCCTCTTTGGCAATGGAAAGACCGTGAACAACGGGAACCGCGACGTACCCTGGGCGCCGCTCACGCCGCAGGTGATCGACAAGACCAACATGAACTTGCTGCTCGATGACAAGGCGGTCAGCAAAACCGATCTCTGCAACGGGATTCCCCCCGGAACGGGTCCCTGCTGAAAGCTTGAGTGACATTGGCGCCAGCGGCGCTCCCTCCCGGGAGCGCCGCCCGCTTCTGCGGCTCACCGGGGTCGGCAAGAGCTACGGTGCGATTCACGCACTGATCGACGTCGACCTCGAGATCTTCGCCGGCGAGGTGGTGGCGCTCGTCGGCGACAACGGAGCGGGCAAGTCGACCCTCGTCAAGATCATCTCCGGCGTCCATCCCGCGGATTCCGGGACCCTCTTCTTCGGGGAAGAGGCGGTCCACCTCCACTCTCCCGCCGATGCCACCCGCCAGGGAGTCGAGACGGTCTACCAGGACCTGGCGCTCTGTGACAATCTCGATGTCGTCGAGAACATGTTCCTGGGCCGGGAGGTCACCGGCACCGTCGCTCCGGCTCCCTTCCGGCCCCTCTCGGAAGTCGAGATGGAACGACGCTCACTCGACACGCTGAAGGGTCTGCAGGTAACCACCATCAAGAACGTTCGCAGCCGGGTCGCAGCCCTCTCCGGCGGTCAGCGACAGGCCATCGCCATCTCCAAGGCTGTGATGTGGAATTCGACGGTGGTGCTTCTCGACGAGCCGACCGCCGCACTCGGCGTCAGCCAGACCCACCAGGTCCTGGAATTGATCAAGCGCCTGCGCGCCCAGGGCCTCGGGGTGATGGTCATCTCGCACAACCTGCACGAGGTCTTTGAGGTTGCAGACCGGATCATGGTGCTCCGGCTGGGCCGGCTGGTCGCGACCTTCGAACGACGGGACGTGTCCCCCGAAGACGTGATCACCGCGATCACCGGGGCGGGCCAGGTGAAGAGCTGAGCATGTCCACAGAAGAGTCCGCCCCGGTCGCGGAAGCCCTGGAAACCGTCCGACAGCGGGGTTTGGGCCGCGGGATCGCGAGCCTCGTGGGCCTTGCCCGGGCTCGGGTCGGCCAGGGCGAGCTCGGCCCCTTGCCGGTCATCGTCGGCCTCGCCGTGATCTGGACCTTCTTCTACCTGCAGGACCCTCACTTTCTGACCGCCCGGAATTTGAGCAATCTGATCCTCCAGATCGCCGTCACAGGCACGATTGCGATCGGCGTCGTTCTCGTCCTGCTGCTGGGCGAGATCGATCTCTCAGTCGGCTCCGTGGCCGGCGTCACGGCGGCAACGCTGGGCGTGATCGTGACGATCAACCACTCGCCCTGGTGGCTCGGCATCCTGGCGATGCTGGTGGTGGGCGGGGTCATCGGGGCGTTCCAGGGTTTCTGGTTTGCGCGGATCGGCGTGCCCTCCTTCGTCGTAACTCTCGCCGGTCTGCTCGCGATCCTGGGTATCCAGCTCCATGTACTCGGCAGCCAGGGCACGTTAAACGTCATCGAGCCCCACATCGTCGCCATTTCCAGCAGCTACCTGACTCCAGAACAGGGCTGGCTTCTGGCGCTCGGAATCTCAATCCTCTACGGCGTGACGCAGCTGCTCGCACGCACCCGCAGAGCCCGGGCGGGGCTCGTCAGCATTTCATTTCCCGAGCTTGTCATCCGGACTCTTGGGCTGGCTCTGATCGCCTTCGTCGCCGTCGCCGCGCTGAACGCTTACCAGGGCGTGCCCACTGCGGGAGTCATCCTGATCACGTTGGTGATCTCCTTCGCCTGGCTCACCACGCGCACGAAGTTCGGGCGCCACATCTATGCCGTCGGCGGCAATCCGGAGGCGGCCCGCCGGGCCGGCATCAGCGTTCCCAACATACGAATCGCGGTCTTCACGCTTTCATCCCTGCTCGCGGCCACGGGCGGTCTGCTGGCGGTTTCCCGTAACGAAGCGGCGGGAACCCTCACCGGAGGCGGCACACTTCTGCTGGAGGCGATCGCGGCAGCGGTGATCGGTGGGACCAGCCTCTTCGGTGGTCGGGGGTCGGTCTGGTCGGCATTGTTGGGAGCGCTCGTCATCGGCAGTGTCTCGAACGGCCTCGATCTCACCGGCGCGCCCGCCGACATCAAGTACATCGTGCAGGGCGCCATCCTGCTCTTGGCAGTGACCATCGACGCCGTTTCCAGGCGCGGTCGGGCCGCGGCGGGGCGCGCCTGAGACGCTGCTGCCAGGGATGAGCCGTGTACCTCGCCTCCTGGCGCAGGGCTTTTCCTTTCTCGAGGGTCCGCGCTGGCATGAGGGCAGGCTGTACGTTTCGGACTTCTACACCCATCGCGTTCTCGCGTTCAACGAGAACGGCTCTTTCGAAACCCTCTGCAACGTGCCGGGCCAACCGTCCGGTCTGGGTTTCCTGCCTGACGGTTCGCTGCTGGTCGTCTCAATGCTCGACCGCCGCCTGCTGCGCCTTGAGGGAGATGCGCTGATTCAGGTCGCTGACCTGAGTTCGCTCGCCTCCTGGCCCTGCAATGACATGGTGGTGGATAAGGCCGGCCGGTCGTATGTGGGTAACTTCGGGTTTGACGACGGCGCGGATGAAGGGATGGAAGCCACCGACCTGATCTGCGTCCAGCCCGACGGAACGGCTGCTGTGGCGGCATCGGATCTCCTCTTTCCAAACGGGATTGTCATCACCCCGGGCGCGGACCGGATGCTGGTCGCCGAGACCTTCGCGGGCCGCATCAGCGCATTCGACGTGGCCGCCGACGGAACCCTGTCAAACCGGCGGACCTGGGCCTCGTTCCTGTCGCCGCCCCCGGCGACGCTGGCCGCCGCGATTGCTTCAGGGGTCCCCCTGCCGGACGGAATGGCGCTGGACGCGGAAGGTGCGCTCTGGATCGGCGATGCAGCGGGAAATGGGGCTTCTCGCATCCGTGAAGGCGGAGAAACCATCGATTTTGTGCCGACGGGCGACCTGGCCGTGTACGCGGTCGCGCTCGGGGGAGCCGATCGCCGCACCCTCTTCCTCTGCGCGGCGCCGCCGCTTCCCCACGGACGTCCGGAGGTCGAGCGTCGCGCCGTGCTCCTGTCCTGCCGGGTGGACTCGCCCGGCGTCGGGCTGCCCTAGCCTGAACCGCTTCCGTCCCGCGACGGAGTGTCTCCGCTTCGCTAGGCCCAGGCGTCGGCTGCGAACCGGTCGACCGCCCCGTCGTCGAATTCGATCCCGAGGCCCGGCCGGTCCGGCACCGCCGCGAAGCCTTTGCGCACCTCCAGGGAGCCAACGAAGAGCTTCATCACGTTGAGGATCCGGGTGTCTGTGAAGTGCTCGATCCAGATGCCGTTGGGCACGGACGCGACAAGGTGGACATGAAGGTCGGAGAACCAGTGTGGTGACACGGGCACGTCGAACGAGGCAGCCGTGTCGGCGATCCGTCTCCATTCGCCGACCCCGCCCGCGACCGCTGCGTCAGCCTGGATCACGTCCACCGCTCGTTCTCGCAGGAGGTGAGCGAAACCCCATCGCGTAGCTTCGATCTCGCCCGTCGCGATCGCGGTGTCGAGAGCGTCAGCAAGCCGCCGGTGTCCCTCGACGTCGTCGGGCGGCAGAGGCTCCTCGATCCATTCGAGGTCGAACTCCTCCATTCGCCGGATGGCACGCAGGGCGGTCCGCCAATCACGCCAGGCGTTGTTGGCGTCAAGCATCAACCTGGGTCCACTGCCGGCGACATTCCTGAAAGCCTTGAGGCGAGCCAGATCCACCTCGATCGGCGCTCCGCCCACCTTCAGCTTCATTGCGCTATAGCCGGCCTCCGCCCACGCCGAGACCTCTTCCTCGATCTCCTGCACGGGGTCTTTGTCATCGAAGTAGTAGCCACCACTGGCGTAAGCGGGCACTGGATCCTGGTAGACCCCGAGCAGCTTCGCCAGCGGCAGACCAACCACCTTCGCCTTCAGGTCCCAGAGGGCGATATCGAAGATCGAGAGCGCCCGGATGACCGCTCCGCGCCTCCCCTGCAGGATCGTTTCGTAGTAGAGCTCGCTCCAGAGTCGCTCGCTCTCATAGATGCTCGCACCGATGACTCGGGGCGCGATCAGCTGGCGAACAGCGGTGGTGGCGGTGGCGCCCGCCAGACAAAAGCCGATCCCCACCTGCCCGTCCTCTCCGTGCACGCGAACGATCGTGTAGTGGCGGCGGTCCAACGGCCGCCGCGAGATCCGGGCCGGGCGCTCCAACGGAACTACAACGGTTCGGGCGTCGACCTTGCTGATGCGCATCAGATGGCGCGAGTTCGCATCGCGATCGTCTTGACTCGGGAATAGAACTCGAGCACGTTCTCTCCCTGCTCTTTGAAGCCCGAGCCGGAGTCCTTGAATCCGCCGAAGGGCAGGTGCACGTCCCAGCCCGCCGTCGGCAGGTTGACCGCCACGCATCCCACCTCGGCGGCGTCGGCAAACCGGTGAGCCACCTCCAGGTCCCGGGTGAAAATGGCCGCCGAAAGCCCGTAGCGGGATCCATTGACCAGTTCAATGGCCCGGTCGAGGGAGTCGATCGGCGTGAAACCGACCACCGGGGCGAACAGTTCGTCGCGCCAGATCTCGCTGCGCGGTTCAGTCTCTCCGACCACGGTCGGAGCCATGAACCAGCCGTGGTCCAGGCCGCCGTCGTGAAGCCGGCCCCCGCCCGCGACCACATCGGCACCGCTCGATCGCGCGCTCTCGAGTGATGCCAGCACGCTTTCAAGCCGCGACTCGGCCACGAGGGGGCCCATCTGCGCCTCGTCACTGAGGCCGGGGCCGACCCGGATCTCGCGAGCTCTCCCGGCAAAGCCCTCGAGCACCTCCTCGTACTTCGCCGCCTCCACCATCACCCGGCTGGTGGCGGTGCAACGCTGGCCGGCCTGTACATAGGCACCGGCGATCAGCGCGTCGATCACGAGTTTGGGATCGGCGTCGGCCATCACCACGGCGGCGTTCTTGCCGCCCATCTCGGTCTGGACGGTGATGCCACGGCCGGCCAGCTTCTTCTGCAGGCCCAGTCCAACCTCCGTCGAACCGGTGAAGCTCAGAGCTTGAAATCCGTCGCTCTCGACCAGCTTTCGGGCGACGTCGTCGCCGGGCCCGGTGACGATGTTCAGCACACCCGCAGGCAGCCCGGCGTCATGCAGCGCTCGCGCCAGATGCAAAGCGGAAAGCGGTGACTCGGGGGCCGGCTTCAGTACCACCCCATTGCCGGAGATGAGGGCCGGGCAGACCTTGCGGGCGGGGGTGATGACGGGATCGTTCCAGGGAGTGATGGCAACCACCACTCCGCGCGGCTCGCGAATCGTCCGCGCCTCCGCGCCCATTCGAGCGTCGGGGAGGATCTCACCGATCGGCCGGCGTCCGAAGCCGGCGTAATACTCCAGAAAGTCCGCCGCTTTGGCTGTTTCCTGGCGGGCCTCCCCGATCAGCTTGCCCATCTCCAGCGTCACGTCGCGCGCGATCTCCTCCCGACGCTCGCGAAGCAGCCCGGCGGCCCGGCGCAGAACTTCACCGCGTTCGACGATCGAGGTGGCCCGCCATCGTCGTCCGCCCTCGGCGGCGGCCTCGAGCGCTCTGACGACATCCCTGTCGTCCATGGCCGGCACCCGCGCGACCAACTGGCGCCCGTCGGCCGGGTTGTGGATTTCATACCAGCCGCCGCCGGTGGCGTCCATCCACCTACCGCCGATCAGACTCTGCCTAAAGTTGTTCACGACTGCGTTTCGGCGTCCTTGACGGCGCCTTCCAGGTCGCCATCAAGGAAATGGCGGCACAGGGTGAGAAGCCGGCCCGAGTCAAACGGAACCGGGTTGTTCGGCCGCGGGTATGTCTCCAGGCATTGCTCGACCATCCCCTGGAGTTGTGTCTCGTCAATCCCCACGTCGCGCAGCGAACGTGGCATGCCCATCCGCAGTGACAGGTCGCGAAGGTGCAGGGCGAAACTTTCAGCGGGGAGGTCGAGTTCACTCGCCAACATCCTCACCTGCTCGCCGGCACCCGGAGCTGCGTAGGCAACGCAGTACGGCAGTGCCATCGCGGTCGTGACCCCGTGCGGGAGGTGCGTTCGGGTGGCGATGGTGTAAGCGAGGGAGTGTCCGAGGAGCGTTGAGGCGTTGATCGCGACACCCGCGAGGTGTGCCGCGTAGAGCATCGCTCGACGGGCCGGAAGATTGGCTCCGTCCTCATAGACGACCGGCAGCCAGCGGGCGACGATCCGCGCCGCCGCGAGGGCATTGATCGTGGTGAATGGGGTTGCCCAGAGCGAGAGAGTCGCCTCGACGGCGTGGGCGAGGGCATCCATCCCGCTGGCTGCGGTGACGCCTCGCGGACAGCTCAGGGTCAGCTTGGGGTCGAGGACCGCAAGAGTGGGGCAGAGAAGGTGGCTGCTCACCACGAATTTCCGACCCTCATGGGTCACGATCGTGTTCTTGGAAGCCTCGGCGCCGGTCCCGGCGGTGGTCGGGACGAGAGCCAGTGGAAGCGACTGGTTCTGAATCTGCCGCCCTCGCAGGTATTCGAGGACCGGGCCCTCATTGGTCGCCAGCCCCGCGGCCAGCTTGGCGGGGTCCATCGCGCTCCCGCCTCCCAGGCCAATGACGGCGCCGTACTCGGCTGCGCGAACGGTGGCGACGATCGCCTCCGCGCCGGCAAGGTCCGGCTCGCCGGCGATCTGACCATGCACGGTTGGCCGAAAACCTGCCGCTTTCAGCAGGCCCTCGACCCGGCTGACCATCCCGAGCTGGATCAGTGCGGAGTCCGCCGCCAGCAGAACCGGACCCGGCGCGACGCCCATCTGTTTGAGACTGTCACCCAGTTGCTCGACGGAATCGTCGCCGGTGACCAGCAGCCTGGGCAGAGATATGACCCTACCGGCAGGGGATGAGAAGAGTGGGGCAGTTGGAAACAGGGCGCGGCCTGACACGTCCAAGGTCTCTTCGGTCACGTCCTTCTATCGTAGCCAGCGAGCTGGATCGAGTCGCGTGTCACAGGGGCGCGACCGCCGCCCGGCCAATCTTCGACCCGGTTACCGAGGGATCGCATCCTGCGCTGCCCGCCAGAGCGTGCGCACCTCCGCCCATTCCTCCTCCTTGAGCAACTCTTCGGCCATCGGGAAGAGCACCTCGTCTTCTTTCTCGATGTGCGGGGGCAGGAGGCGGCCGATCGCGTCGCCGGCGTCGCAGAGTT
>DAINCX010000056.1:0-11208 GCA_036732165.1 Candidatus Dormiibacterota bacterium
CTAAGCGTTGCTTTAGCCATCGCTTTTGACGCAAGCGCAGCTGATTATCTTTCGCCGATCGATCAACAGGAAGAGATGTTGGCGCCCGTCATCGTCACTGCGGTCTTCGCCAGGGCTCGACCGATCAAGCTTGATGAAGCACCGGTAAAGCCGATACTCGAGCCCGCAAGGATATTTCCCTGGAAGGCCATGCCTTCGCCGATTGTCGCGGTAGTACCGGTCTCCCAAAAGACGTTACATGGCAGTCCGCCGCCGGCCATCACCACGCTGGAGGTGCCGGTCGTGATGCCGGTCCCGATCTGGAAAATCCAGATTCCGTCTGCCGGTCCATTGAGCGTCAAGGTACCCGACGTCAGGTCAGCCGTCGTGTTGAAACAGTAGACGTTGGGACTGAGCGTCATGCCACCGAGCTCCTGCCCGGTCAGGTTGTTGGCAGGATCGCAGGTCATGGCCGCGACCACGCCATAGGCGGCGCCGAAATCCGCGACCGCCGTCGTGGCGACCGTATCGCCCGCGTCAACCGCCGCAATCGTGCAGGACGGAGTCTGCGTGACCGTGAGGGAGGAGCCCACCAGCCCCGCGACCGTGGATGCCGTGCAGGTCACCCCCGCACCACCCAGGACTGTGAACCCGGCGGCCGTTCCAAGACTTGGCGCCCCTGCGGCGAATGCCGTGAGTCCCGTCATGGTGGCCGTTCCCGCCGCGAGCAGGAGCGCGATCCCAGCCGTTAGAACCAACCTGGGACCGCGAACCCTAAAGGACATGAATGATTTTGGTCGTCATCGCGCTTAACTCCTCGTTGAATGGCGTAGGCCGGGTGGAGCAGCTAAGCGTTCCGGGCTTTTTTGCTGGCCGTTTCACCCGCCAGACTCTTCCCCCGCAGCGCCGCGGCACCCAAGCGCGTTCTTAGACAGCGGGCGTATACGCTTAAGGGAGCGAATAACGCTCATTTTTCTTTTTACGACTGCGCACTGCTTCCATGCTAAGGCGCGACTGCATATTCGTTGCGATGTTTGTTGCGAAAGTCGGATGGTGTGACTAGGTCAAAACATGACTTGCGCACTATAAGTACCGCAGGGAACCGGTCGGGTTGAGACAGGGCGGCGGGTCACCACCTACCGTCCGAATTCGGTGCCGAGACGTGTAACTCCGCGGGAGCGGGGCTCAGGCGGTCAGGCGCCCGCCCCCCGGGCGGGCAGGTAGGAGCAGGCGGGATCCTCCGCCATTGGATCGCCCGCGCTCGCGAAGGCGCGCGCGCGCGATCCTCCACAGAGTTGGCGGTACTCGCAGGCCCCGCAGCGTCCACCGAAGTCGCCGCCGCGGATGGCCCTCAGGAGTTTGTTATCTCGATACAGCTCGGCCAGCGGCTGCTGCCGTACGTTGCCCAGGGGAAGCGGCAGGAAGCCGGCCGGGTAGACGTCGCCATCGTGAGCGATGAAGACGATGCCCGACCCGTCGCGCGTGGAAAGAGTATGCGCGGCAGGCCGGTGGCTGGGCACCCCGAGAAGCGATCGCAGCCGCCTCGCCGAGCTGCGGTAGTAGCCACCGAGTCCGAACCTCAGGGCTACCGCCACGGGGGCGATCGTCCCCTGCTCCCGGCGCCAGGCGACCACTCGCCGAAAGAAGGGGGCTTCGACCGTGCGAACCACGAAGCCATAGCCGCTGGCGTCGTAGAGAAGGTGGCAGACCTCCTCGCACTCAGCTGCGGAGAGCTCCGATTCTCGGGCTGCGCGCCCGGTGACAATCAGAAAGAAGACCTCCCAGACGTCGACCCCGAGCGTTGCGAGGAGGGCGGCCAACTCGGGCAGTTCCTGCACGTTGTCGCGCATGACGGCGGTGTTGACCTGCACCCGGAGGCCGGCGGCAGCCGCCGCCCGGATCGCCGCCAGGGTGGCGGCGAAATGGCCGGGAATGCCACGAATCCGCTCGTGGGTCAGCGGCCGGGCTCCGTCAAGGCTGATCGAGACCGCCCTGACCCCAGTCGCGCGCATCCTCTCAAAGGCGGCCGGCCCGAGATTCGGGGTCACTGAAGGCGACATGGCGACGTGGATGCCGAGGCCGGCGGCATGAGCGGCGAGCTCGAAGATGTCGGGACGGGCCAGACAGTCGCCGCCAGTGAGCACCAAAACCGGTCGTGGGCGCCCGAAGGCGGCCACCTGGCGGATGAGGTCACGCCCCTCGGCCGTGCTGAGTTCGCCCGGCAGAGGATGGGGGATGGCCGAAGCTCGGCAGTGCTGGCAGGCCAGCCCGCACGCCCGGGTGGTCTCCCAGAAAACGAGCAATGGCCGCTGCGAGAAGTCGAGGCTCATCCGACGGGTTGCCTCCTGAGCGTGCTCGCCAGCGTCTCCGCCGCTCGTTCGGCCTGGGCGAGGCAGGCGGCGAGGCCAACCCCCCGGTAGGCGGCACCCGCGACCAGCAACCCCGGATGCGAAGCCAGCCGGCCCTCGAGCTCGGTCAGCCGGGCGCCGTGACCGGCCAGGTACTGGGGCAATGCGCGTTCCCACCGCGTGATGCACGACGCGAGCGGCTCGGCGCGCAAGCCAGTCAAGCCGGCCAGCTCCGCGCGCACGGATTCCAACAGGCGAGCATCGTCCAGGTCCCGCCAGCGCTCGTCGCTGGATCGCCCGACCGAGCAGCGGAGCAGCGCGAGCTGATCGGTCCCGACGTGTGGCCACTTCTCGGAAAGCCAGGTCACGGCGGTGACCAGCCTGCCCTCGCTTGGCGGCACCAGGAAACCACTGCTGCCGGTCAGCGGCAGTTGCGGACGCGCAAAGGCGAGCGTGACGGTCGCCACCGACGCATAGGGGATGGCGGCCAACAACTCGGCTGCGCGGACGTCGACTCCGGCGAGGAGCTTGGCTGCGGCAAAGGCCGGAGTGGCGAGGAGGACGGCGCCGGCGGAAATCGAGCCGTTGGATGTCGAGATCTCGAATCGTCCCCCCGGACCTTTGCGCAGAGAGGTCACCTCGGTAGCCAGTTGGAGCCCAGACAGCGAGGCCGCAAGGGCGTCGGTCAGCTGTCCGAGACCGCCGACCAGGGACTGAAAGACCGGCCCGGTGGGCGGCCGGCGGCCTCGCAGAGCCAGCAGCAGGCTCCGCTTCGAGGAGAGCAGCCCGTAGAGCTCGGGCAAAGTGTCGGCCAGGGACAACTGGCTGGTGTCGCCCGCGTATATACCGCCGAGGAGGGGGTCGATGAGGCGCTCGCGCGCCTCGCGGCCGAACCTCCTCTCGAGCGCCTCCGCCACGGTCGTCGACCCGGACAACGGCGAGGTGGGCAGGACCAGGTCAAGCCCCGCGCGCAGGGCGCCCGCCCAACTCAGGATGCCCGAAGCGACGAGGGCGGCGGGACGCGATGGAACGCCAAATTGCATGCCCTCGGGAAGCAGCCGCTGACGACCCCGCGCCCAGATTGCCGCCCGGGTGGTCGCCGGGGCGACGAGACGGTCACCCAGACCCAGCTCTGAACAGAGCCGGGCGACGCCCGAGCCGCGCGCAAGGAAGCTGTCCGGGCCGCACTCAACGGGGACGCCGGCGAGGGAGGCCGTCCTCACCTTGCCTCCGGGTCGGGGATGGGCTTCGATCACGGCGACCGAAAGCCCGGCCGGCAGGCGGTGGGCCGCGGTCAGCCCGGTGATACCGGCGCCCACCACGGCGACATCGACCGAGTTCAGCACTCGCCGCGTGGCGGGAGGCTCATGGACAGCGTCGGCTTGCGATGCTCAAAGCCTCCCGCCGGTGCGCTTCAGTCCGGCCGGGGACGGCTCTCTCCGATCGAGGTGGTTTGACATGGTTGGCGCCGACCCAGCTTAAGGGTACCCGGCGATCTTCATCGTCCGGGCCGGGCCGACTCTCTCCGATCGCGAGGTACACCGAACCGAAGAGCACCGTCGCGCTACTCGCACCGCCGGCTTTCGCCGAGTGCCCGATTCGTTGATTTGGGCCACAACGTCCGGTCCTTTCGGTCGATGGCCAGCGCCGTCTTCTCCGGCCGAGTAAGTCTCAGATGGCGCGGACCGAAGGTGCCCCAGCCGCGCTGATCTCTAACGAAACCCACATCCCCGCTTCCATATGCCCGGGTACAAGGCAGGCAATCCGGAAGGCGCCGGTCCGGTCAGTAACGAACGTGAACGATGCCGACTGTCCAGGTGGAATGCCCACCGCGGGAGCGGGGGTCGCGGCATCCGGGAAGGCGAGCCGGCTGGACTGGGCGCCCTCGACGACTCCGCACGAGTGGCGTATCGGACTGGTGTTGCGGCAGTTGACGTGGACGGTCCAGTTGACCGGGACGACGATCTGCAACCTCCCCTTGCCGAGCCCGTCGAAGTTGAATCCGTTCAGGGTCGGACCCGAGCCCGTGTCCAGGCTCAGGGTGACCACGCGGCCGGCCGCGTCATCAATTCGAATCGCGTTCGAGACGTCCGGAGCGGCGGTGGCCGACGGGGATCGGACCGCCGCCGGCATGACAACTGGCTGCCCGCCGCAGGCGGCCAGGCCTCCGACCAGAACGGCCAGAATCGGCGCGGCCCTCGCCAAGGATGCGCTCGTGCGGCTCAACGCCCGCGCGTGCGCTCGGGCCTCAGCGATCTCGACGAAACCGTAGCCAGAGCCAGCCGCTGATCACAATGACGGTTCCAAGCGGCACGATCAGGGTGAGGATTCCACCCACTGTCATTGCCGACACAACTTTCCCTCCTTCGGATGGACCTTGTTCATGAGATAACGGCCGCGACGGCTCCGACTGTGAAGAGAAGGGCCAGGTAGACGATCGAGTACGCGAACAGGACGGCCGAGGAACGGCGGCCCGGCCGCTGCCGGCAAAGGATCGCGAGGACACCGAGCAGGCAGCCTAGCGCGAGGCTGATCAGCACGTATCCGGGACCCAGCCAGAGACCGGGGAGGAGCGTCAGAGGAATCAGCAGCCCGCTGTAGGCGATGATCCGCGAGGCGCTTCGACGGGGCCCGATCACCACGGGCAGCATGGGCACTCCGGCCTGAGCGTAGTCATCCCTGACCAGGAGAGCGAGGGACCAAAAGTGCGGCGGCGTCCAGAAGAGCACGATCAGCGCCATCAGAAGCGGAAGGGCCGACAGTGACCCGGTGACCAGGGCCCAGCCGACCAGGGGAGGAAAACACCCCGCCGCTCCGCCGATGACGATGTTGTACCGGGTCCATCGCTTCAGCCACGCGGTGTACACGAAGCAATAGAAGATCCCGCCGCAGATCGACAGAAACGCGGCGAGCCAATTGCCGAGGACGCCGAGGACGAAGACCGATACTCCGGTGAGCGCGACGCTGAGCGCGAGCGCGTGCCAGGCCGGCACCCGTCCCCCCGGGAGTGGCCGGCCCGCCGTCCGCCGCATGCCAAGGTCGAGGTCGCGGTCGAACCAGCTGTTGAAAGCGCTGGCGCCGCCCGACGCACAGACGCCGCCGACGACCGCGGCGAACAGAAGGCGCGAACCGGGCCAACCCCGCGAGGCCATCACCAGCGTTGCCAGCTCGGTCAGGACGAGGAGGAGCATGATCCCGGGCTTGACCAGGCTCAGGTAGTCGGTGAGCAACCCCAGGGCCTGGGCCGTCCGCGGCGACGCTCGTCCCCCCAGCGCCGCCGACCGGGCACCGATCACGTCAGCCATCGGCGCGCGCCCGAGCCCGGGAGGCCGGTTCGGGGTCTGATTGCAGCCAGGAGGCGAGCGCCATGAAAACCACGATGGCCAGGGGGATCGAACCGGGGCCCCACATCATACCCGCGCCCAACTGCTGATCGGTCAGGGCGCTGAATCCTCCAGGGCGGGAGGCAAGGGAGTAGTAACCGGGATAGAAGGCGGAGGGCGCGAACGCGAGGACCACCGACATCGACCAGCAACCCATCATCGCGATCGTCGCGACCACGACGCGCCCGGCCGGGGCCAGTCCGGCGAACAGCGGCGGCGAATCCACGAGGAGTGCCCACAGGGCAAGGCCGGAGAGGAGCAGGAGCGCGTGCTCCCCGTGGTGGATGAGACCGTCGGCGAGGGTGAGCTGATAGAGGCCTGGGAGGTGCCAGGCCCAGAGATTGACCAGGAAGAAGGCGACCACCGGCTGCGGCCGCCGCAGGGCACGCCAGAGCGCGAGAAGGATTGCTGCAGCCCGACCGCGGAAGACACTGCGGGCGACCACCCGGCGGATACCGAGGGGAACCCCCCGGAGGACGCGCGTCCACGGCGCACCCATGAGCAGGAGCGGCGGGGAAATAGTCAGCAACAGCAGGTGCTGGCCCATATGGACCCAGAACAGGCTCTCGGCGGCCTGGCCCAGGACCTCGGATCCGACCAGCGACCCCAGGCCGGCGAGGAAGGCCAGCACTTTCCAGGGCGGCTCGCGCCGAGGCTTCGCCCCCGGAGCGGGCCGAAGCCCGCCGACGATCCAGAGCAGGAGAAGCACCAGGGCGCCGATTGCCGGAGGCTGGACCAGCAGTTCGACCAGGTCCGAGAACCTCAACGAATGAGGTCGAGAAGGATGAACCCGAGCACGCCGATCGCGGCCAGGAAACTCCATACCCAGGTGACCGCGGTGACCGAAGCCAGGTCCATTGCGGAAATCAGCCCTGGCGCTCGACGCTCCCGGGAGGAGCCGACAAGAAGCGGCGTCACCAGCAGGAGATGAACTCCCAACGCGGCGTTCCAGCCGATCAGGACGGAGTCGTAGCCGCTCGGGTTGTAGCCGATGGTGACCAACTGCCCGGCGATGGCGACAACAGCGACGACCCCGGTAACGACCGCGATGCGGGCGCCCGTCTTCCAGCGCTCAACCGCGCCTTCGCGCAGGCCGCGGACCCCCATCCAGGTGGCAGCCGCGCCAACCAGCAGGGCGACCGCGCCGATGGCGCCCAGAAGCACCGAGCCGCCTTGGCTCGACCCCATCCAGAGGTCGGGGGTGTCGATGGTCTTGAGGTAGAGGTACGCGAAAACGAAGGCGAGGAAGAACGACGCGTCGGCACCGATGAAGAGACGGATGCCGAAGCTCGTATTCCTGGCTCGCACCTGCGCGTCAGCCGCCCCTAGCTCCTGCTCCTCCATCATGACTTGATCCCCTGGCCGACAAAGGTGGCCATCGGCGGCGCGTCGGGCACGCCGTACTCGTAGGGGCCGGATACGAAGACCGGCGATTCCCACATCGTCGGCGGTGAGGGCAGCAACCACTCCACCGAGCGGGAGCCCCAGAAATTGCCCACCGCCGGTACCCGGGCCACCACCCAGGAATAGATGAAGTTGATCAGGAAGACGAGCATCGAAAGCCCGAGCACGAAGGCCGAGATGCTCGCGAAGTCATTGATCCCCTGAAGGTTGACGTTGTAGGTGATGACGCGGCGCGGCATGTCGAGGAGGCCGGCCGCGAATAGCGGCAGGAAGGTTCCATTGAACCCGAGGAACATGCCCCAGAAATGCAACTTGGCGAGACGCTCATTGAGTCGATAGCCGGTCATCTTGGGGAACCAGTAGTAGATGCCGGCGAAGAAGGCGAAGACGAGGCCGCCCATGATCGTGTAGTGGAAGTGCGCGAGCACGAAGTAGCTGCCGTGCAGCGTCACATCGCTGGGAACGTCGGAGACGAAGACGCCGCTGATTCCCCCGATCAGGAAGTTGAAGAGGAACGCCAGGCAGAACAGCATCGGGACAGCGAGTTCGATCCGGCCTCGCCACAGGGTCCCGATGGCAACCAGGAAGACGAATCCGGTTGGGATCGAGATGAGCTCCGTGGTCAGCATGTAGAACGGGCGAAGGGCGGCGTTGATGCCGCTGACGAACAGGTGGTGCTGCCACACCATGAAACTCAGGATCGCCACCCCCAGCATCGCCGCGACGGCGAGGCGGTATCCGAACAGCGGCTTCCGGGCGAAGACGGGCATGAGCTCGAGAACGATGCCAAAGCCGGGCAGCGCCAGGATGTATACCTCCGGGTGGCCGAAGAACCAGAACAGGTTCTCGTAGAGGTACGGGCTGCCACCCACGGAGGTGATGAAGAAATTGGTGGCTGAGGTCCGGTCGAGGGCGACCATGAAAAGCGCGGCGGCGAAGGTGAGGGGGCTCAGGACCATCAGGATCCCGGTCGATAGCACGCCCCAGCAGAAGATCGGCAGCCGGCTCCAGGTCATTCCGGGAGCTCGCATGTTGACGATCGTCGTGATGAGGTTGAGGCCGACCAGGACCATCGAGAGGCCGATCAGCGTGAATGCCATCAGGTAGGCGTCCATGCCCAGCCGGGACTGGTCGGAGAGAGGGGCGTAACCGGTCCAGCCTGTCTGGTAGCCACCCAGGAAGAGGGTCGACAGAAGCACGATACCGGCGGCCGGGGTGAGCCAGAAGCTGAGCGCCTCGATGCGGGGGAAGGCCATGCCGCGAGAGCCGATCATGATCGGCACCAGGTAGTTGCCGAAGGGCCCGAGCACCCCTGCCGACATGATCATCAGCATCATGGTCCCGTGCAGACCGACCAGAGTCAGGTAACGGTCGGGCTGCCAGAGCCAGGGAGTCGGCTGCAGCAACTCCGCCCGGATCAGCATCGCGTTCAGGCCACCGATGAAGAACAGTGCCAGGACCACGATCAGGTACTGGATGCCGACGACCTTGTGGTTGGTGTTCATCCGGAAATAACGTCCGATCCCGATGCCGGTGTCCTCGGCTGGGAACGAAGGCGGACGACCGGCGATCCGGGCCAGTGGGTAGTTCAGGAACCCGAGGCCCCCCAGCCAGCCGATCAGGCCGAACGCGTAACCGAGCAGGAGGGCGATGTCGTTCTCATCCGATTGGTTGATGAACCAATTCGCCCCGAAGGTGCTGACATGGTCGCTGAGCAAACTGGAGATCCGTGCCCCCAGCAGCCAGCCGATGATGAAGCCGGCGGCGGCCAGGACGAGGCCGCCCAACAGGTTGAATCCGATCAGCCGCCGCCAAGTCGGCCTCTGCATTCCCAGCTCTCCTCCGGTGGTCGAGTGCTGCACTATCCGCCCCTCACGACGGCAGGAACCGGTAGGTAGACATGAGCGTAAGGGGGCAGCTGGGCCGTCGCAGCTGCGTTGTCCGCTTGCTGGGTCGCCACCCAGCTGTCGAAGGTGGCTCGGCTGACGACCTGGCCGGTTCCATTCATATAGCCGTGCCAGAGCCCGCAGAGCTCGGCGCAGCGGATCTGGAAGGGAGCAACTTCGCCCGGCTTGACGAAGGTGATGTTGTCCTGGCCCGGGTTGGCGTCAGCCTT
Organism: Candidatus Dormiibacterota bacterium; assembly: GCA_036732165.1. Classification (GTDB taxonomy): domain Bacteria; phylum Chloroflexota; class Dormibacteria; order CF-121; family CF-121; genus JALYYC01. Next base: position 9,231 of record DAINCX010000056.1, read on the forward strand.
CACCCCGATCTCGTACGCCCAGAAGGAATGGATCACGTCGATGGATGTCACATGCAGCTCGACGAGCTGGCCGGCCGGAAGCACCAGTTGCTGGGTCTCGACCCCGCCGAAGGTGGGGTATCGATAGGTGAAGCCCCATTGCTGGGCGATGACCTGGACTTCCATCGTCTGCCCGGCGGGAACCGCCGCCGGATCGGGACCCTGGCCGCCGCCGACCCCGTAAGCGCTGATCATCAGCACGTAAGACCCGTAACCGGCCAGGAAGAGGACGATGCTCGCGCTGGACACGACCCAGGCCACCTGGGTCCTGTAGTGGCCGCGGATCGGGGGTCCGTCTCCTTCACCCTGTCGGCGGAAGACCGCAATCGAGTACCCGACGAAGACCCAGACCAGAATCAGCACCGGGATCGCCAGACCAGCCAGCAGGATGTTCGTGTTGGCCTGCTCCGACGCCTGCGCGCTTGCCCGGAACGGCGGCATGTGGGGACCGAGCCAAAGCAGCAATCCAGCTTCGACGACCAGTGTGGCGACCAGCCAGATCACACCGACTCGGACGAAATGGTTGCGGCTGCCGCGCCCATCGTCCATCACCCGACCTCCACGAATCCGCCCATGAAGCCGATCGTCGACATGGGGCCTCCGTTCCCGTAGATGTAGCCGGCGCCGCAGGGCACGAAGCACTGCCACCGGTACTTGCCCGGCGCCCCGGTTCGGAAGCTGAAGGTGATGGTTTGGTGATCGGAGGCCACATCACAGGGAGCGCTCGAGCAGGGATTCTTGGCGCCGTCCGGGATTCCCTGCAGGGGCACGCTCACCCCCAGCTCCGGGATCGCGAAGGTGTGTGACGCCGTCTCCGTCTTGATCGAGTCCATCGCGGTGCCATTGACCATGAAGGAACTGGGAATGATGCCCTGCGGCTGGGCCCAGAAGGGGTTGCGCAACTGCGATGCGCTGTCGAACTGGTAGACAGTGACGTGGATCACGGAATTGGCCGGCACCTTCCAGGTCGTGCTGTGGACCCATTGGCCGCTTGGGTCCTTGACCAGGTAGGAAACCCAGTCCGGCCGGTCACCCGAGCTGATCGCGGCAACCGTCTGAAGCGTGAGCTGGGCATTCGTCCCGCTCGCGCCCTGGACCTCGGGTGGACTCTGGGCCAGGTAACCAACCAGGTAGGCGGCGATCAGGGCGATCGCGACCAGGGCGCCGGCGAAAACGAGGGATACCCTCAATCGAACTGACAAGTTGAACCTACCTCCTTAATCCGCCCGCAGCGAAGACACGATGTCCTGAGTCAGTCGGCCAAGCGGGGTGCCTGGATTCTTGTCATGCCCAGACGCATATTGACGCTGGCCGGAACCCTGCTGCATGACAGGTTTGTAATGGTTCGCCGGTTCGGGCAGGGCGAACAGGTGACAGGTTTGTAAGGCGACCGGTGTCCAGACAGAGCGCACACCTGAACGCAACCAGGCAGAGGCGCCCGACCAGTTCCGCGCCTCGCCGAAGAAAAGGCAGAACACTTCCTCGGGACGCTTCCAACCTACGATTCCAGCGTGTCGCCCAGCTTCAGGATGTCCGACCACGCTCGACGGATCTACCTGTCGGTCTGGCTGGTCCTCCTCGCGGTCGTGGTCGGAGCCGGCGCCGGCCTGTTCATCGCAACCCATCGCCAGCCGGCCCCGCCGGCCCTGGGGGGTGGCGTCGTTTTCAGGGCCGGCTCGGTGCCGGCGCCCGATTTCCAGCTCCGCGACCAGCGCGGCGACGTGGTCTCCCCATCCCTACTACGCGGGCGGGTGGTCGCGCTGACCTTCCTCGATACCCAATGCCGGACGATGTGCCCGCTGCAGGCGAGCCTGTTGGGAGCGGTGCAGTCCGACCTCGGACTGAAAGCGGGTCCCTCGGTACTGGTGGTGAGCATCCGGCCCGAGGCCGATACCCCGGCCAACATCGCCGATTACGCAAGCTCGCATGGTCTTGTGGG
>DAINCX010000056.1:11308-13778 GCA_036732165.1 Candidatus Dormiibacterota bacterium
AGGCCGATACCCCGGCCAACATCGCCGATTACGCAAGCTCGCATGGTCTTGTGGGTGAACTTCATTGGGTAACTGGCAGCCCCGCGGAACTGGCGCCGGTCTGGAATGAGTACGGTATCGGGGTGCAGCTCGCCAACGGGGATCTGATCCACACCTCCGTGATCTACCTGATCGACCGCGCCGGTTACGAGCGGGTCGCCTTTGCCGACTTGCCCGACCAGGCTGCGGTCGAACGTGACGTCCGGCTCCTCGAGCAGGGCGCCTAGGCGAGGGGTGAGTTGGGCGGAGGCGAAGAGATCGCCCTCCCATCACCCGCCGGTGACAGCCCGATTGACCCGATCGCGGTCTGACGCTCCCAAAACCGTCTGGGCCAGGGGGATGACGAGCTCGAAGATTGCCCCTCGGCCCGCGCCGTTGGCGGCCTTGACCGACCCGCCGTGGGCATCGAGCACTGCTTTCGCGATGGCCAGCCCGAGCCCCGTCCCGCCCGATCGGCGGCTACGGCCCCGATCGCCGCGCGCGAATCGCACGAAGATCCGGTCGAGATCCTCCGGATCGATGCCCGGTCCGGAGTCTCGAACCGTGATTATCGCGTTGGCGCCGTCCCGGCGCAGTCCCAGCTCGACCTCGCCCTCGCTGTTGGTATGTTTGACGGCGTTCTCGATCACGGCGTCCAGCGCGGCCGCGAGACGGTCGGGATCGCCTTCGACTTCAGCCTCCTCGATCTCCCCCAGCCGCCATTTGCGCGTGGTGGCCACCCAGCGTCGGTAGGCGTCGACGACGATCGGCTCGAGGTCGATGATTGTCTTCCGCAGGAAGTCCGGGTGCTCCGAGGACGCCAACATCAGGAGTCTGTCGACCAGTCGGCGCAGCCGCAGAAGCTCATCTGTGATCACCCCCGCGTCCGCCCTGAGGGTCGCGTCGGAAGCCTGACGCTCGATCAGCTCGGCATGCCCCAAGGCGACGGTGATGGGTGTCGCAAGCTCGTGGGAGGCATCCTGGAGGAATTGGCGACCGCTCTCGAGGAGCCGTAGGTTTTGGTCCGAGACCCGCTGCAGCCCCTGCATCGTCGAGAGGCGCCGGCGGGCATGCCAGACCATGGCGAAGAACATCACCGACATCAGCGGCACCTCGGCCAACTCGTCGAGTGGCTGTAGGCCCCGCCGGATGTCAACGACCAGCCCGGCGCCGGTGAGCACGATTATCGCCGAGAGCAGGCCGAGCGTCGGCCCCATCCGCCAGACGCGGAAGCCATAGAGGATGGTGAGGCTCACCCAGATGAAGTGGAAGGGGACCGTCTCCCATGCTCCCCACACTTCCATCGCGATGAGGTTGCCGAGGGCGAATACGACCCAGCCCGCCTCGACCCAGCGAAAGCCCTTGAGCGGCCAGCCCCAGCGATCAATCAAGGTCAACGCGATGGCCTTCGCCACGCACCGTCAGGATCGCTCCGAGGCCGAGCTTGGCGCGAAGGCGCCTCACATAAACGTCGACGACATTGGTCCCCGGATCGAACTTGTACCCCCATACCCTCTCCAGCAGCTGATCGTTGGTAAGGGTCTTCCCGCGGCTCCGCATCAGTTCGCGGAGAAGCAGGAACTCGCGCTCGGAGAGGGCCACCGGACCAGCCCCGACATCGGCGCGCCTCCTCACCAGGTCGAGCGTGGTCCCGCCGCACCTGAGGGTGACGCCCTCGGCGTGGCTCCGGAGCCGGGCGTTGATCCGCGCCAGAAGCTCTTCAAACGCGAATGGCTTGACCACGTAATCCTGGGCGCCGAGTTCGAGGGATTTCACCTTGTTGGCGGTGTCGCCGAGCGCCGAGAGGATGATGACGGGCTGATCGGGCCTGAGCTTCAGCAGTTCGACGAGAAGGTCGCGGCCGTCCAACTCCGGCATCAGGAGATCGAGGATGACGAGGTCATAGCCACCGGCAAGTGCCGCCTGCAGGCCGGCCTTCGGATCGGAAAACTTCTCGACATCGAAGCCCACGCCAGCCAGGCCGCGAGCCACGAAGTCGGCGATCCTGCACTCATCGTCGATCACGAGCAACCGGGGAACACTGTGTTGTCGGGGCTCCCCATCGACTGCAGGGTGCGGTGCCACGCCGCTTCGCGCCATAGCGGTCGAATCATAACCACGTTGCCGTGGGAATACCGACGCCCTGGCCGGCCAAGGCTTACCGGTCGGTTCGAGGGTGCGATAATTTGAGGACTGCTGCCGTCCGCGGGTTCGGGGGTGTGGACATGGCCAAGTACGCGATCTTCTTCAGGTTCAAAGGCGAGACGGTCGCCCACGCGATCGAGCATCCGACCGATCGGTCGGTGGCCGTCGCGAAAGCAGCCAAGGCCGCCGGAGGGAATCTCGAGGCCTACTACTGGATGCTCGGCGACCCTGACGGCTTCGGCATCGTGGACATGCCTGACTCGGCCGCAGTCGCTGCCATGAGCCTGGCGGTGTCCAGTTCGGGTGC
>DAINCX010000057.1:0-10157 GCA_036732165.1 Candidatus Dormiibacterota bacterium
ACCATGGTGATGGGTAACACCGTCAAGAACATGTACTGCAACATCGCCGGCTCCCTGAACCAATAAGCGCCCCCGGAGAGTCCGCTGGTGGCTGAGCCGGGCGCTAAGGCGTCCTGCGTTTCGGGCGCTCCAACTTTCCGGAACGGTCCGGTCCTTCGTAGCCCTACCTCATCAGTTCCTACACGCTGAAATTCAGTACGCAATGAACTTCAGCGAACTCTGGTGAACTACGGGCAGCGGGCTGCAAAACCTTCACCGGGGGTTCGATTCCCCCACTCGCCTCCAAAATTCCGAATATGATCGACACCTAGGGTTCGGCACGTTGCCAACGCGGGCCCCGCAGATTCAACACCGCAGAGGCGTTAACCGCCGCCTTCCATCAGGCCCGATGGCGGAAGCGAGTTCGAATCTCCCCCGCTCCGCCATCAGCCCACCGGGTGGCGCTCTTGTTCGGGTCCCGTCGGCGTCAATCCGCGTGATCATCGCTGAGCGAGCCGCTAGGGCCCTGTATAGCCGGTGACGAAGGAGTCGGGATCTCCGGACTCTGGGTCGGGTGCCGAGATCACCGTCACGCCGTCATCGGCCACCATCGACAGGGGCGTTCCGGCTGCAATCGGCCAGCTCGATTTCTGCGAATAGGCGACGACGTCGTTGAACTCGATCAGGCCATAGCGCGGCAATTCCGCGAGGGCACCGCCAACGCCGGGCCGTTCCATGACCGCTTCAGCGCAGTTTCCGACCAGCGTGGTCCCCGACGGCGCGGAGAATGAGAAGGATGTGTAGTGTTTGCTGGTCAGGTTTCCGATGCTCATCCACGCCGTGCTCGCCCCGGTAGAGCAGAGCAGCAAGGTGATGGCGTCGCCGAACGCGACCGGAAAGTTTGGAATGGCAACTTCGTAGTTTGGATACCACTCCCACCACGCGTAGCAACTCCCGTCGGAGTCGCTCTCGGTGCCGGCCTGCATGACATCGCCCGAGCCGTCTCCGTCGATGCCGAGCCATGCCGACGAGTAGTCGGTACCGGTCGCGCCAGGTATGGCGTAGACATGTGGCACGGTCCAGGCGCCCACGATCCACTCGAACTTGTCACCACCACCGACGAAGGCAACCTCACCGGACCAGTTTGAGGACGTCGCATTGAGCTGCCCCTGGCTGTTCTTGATGGTGCGACGATTCGGCCCGTGAACATGATCCGGCCGTTCGGTGAATTCGGGGATGACGTGGGTGAACTCGCGGTAGTGCCGAAACGCCTCCACCCATCGGCCCGCGGCGCGGGGCTCCTTGATGGGATCTGGGTGTCGGGGAAAGCCATGCCGCTGCAGGTCTTGAGCGGAGGCATGGAGTGGATCGAACCCCTTGGGGGGCAACGGGAAAGTATGGACCTCGATCTTTCCGAGCGTTTGTGCTGGCACAGGAGCACCTCCTTGAGTGCGCGTACATTGCCGAACTGGCTACCGAATCTCGGCGCGCCTAACGGTGGAGCGCGGGCATTACATGTCCCTCCTGTCACCCGGGCCCGCGAGAGGCAGGCCTCGTTGGCCGCGCGAGCCTGATGAACGCGCTCGCCATTGAGGGCCCAGAGCGAAGCTCAGGCGTCTCGCCTCGTCCTACACGAAATGCCGCTTGCAAAGCCCCTCCAAGACGACCCGGGCGAGATATCGAGCGCGTCGGCGAGGATCTTGTCCTACTCCTGATCCACTCATCTGTCAAGCGATTCATGGCGATATGACGGAGCGCCACAGGAACTGGGCGCGCCGTCGATACGTGGATCGGCTGCGTGGCGTGAACCTCTCCGTCGTCACTCGCCGCGACGGGCGCATAGCGCGCAGAATGGGGAGGGATGAATGGCTGATCCCGATGTCGTTCCGATGATCGCGTACGAAAACGGCCCGGCGGCGCTCGACTGGCTCGCAAGGGCCTTTGGCTTCCGCGAGCGTGCCAGGATGACCGACGCGAGTGGCCGGCTGTCACACGGCGAGATGGAGACGGGAACCGGCCTGATCATGCTCGCCACACCGACACCCGAATACCACGGGCCGGCACGCCACCGAAAGGAGTGTGCCCGGGCCCGTGCCTGGTCGGCCGTCCCCTACATCGTCGACGGCGTGCTCGTCTATGTCGACGACGTCGAGGCCCACTGCCGTCGCGCCCGGGAGGCGGGTGCCGAGATCCTGACCGAGCCTGAGTCAGATAAGCACGGGACCCGCTACCGGGCTGAAGATCTGGAAGGGCACCGCTGGATGTTCGTCCAGCGAGGCGCCGGCTAGGAGGAGGCCGGCTCCTTTCGAATGCGCTTCGCGCGTTCGAGCCGGCCGGAGCGGTCGGGCCCTTCGTAGCCGGCCCACGGGTTGTAGTCGACCTCGAGCGCTTCCTGGGGCGGTCGCTCGCCTTCGGGCACGTTCCGCAGGTTGACCCGGATGCGCGTCCAGGTCGTGTTCCGTCCTCGCATCGAGTCCACCATCACGTCCGCCGGTTTCAGGAGAGGCGAGACATCCGAATGTCGCGCGCGCCAGCGGTCGAGGCCCGCCATCGCCTCGTCCTTGCTCGCCGCGCGTGCTATCTCGATGAGCGGCGCGGTTGTCCTGCGCCGGCCGGTCGGCCCGACCGTTTTCCCGGGCGCCGCCGCCGGCACGACGCCCTCCCGTTCTGGCGCGGGGTCCTTGCGTCGCTTCGAGGGTTGGACGCGCGGCGGCTCGCCGGCTTGCTTGACGAAATGCGGCGGCCAGGGCGCATCGCCCAACCCGGCGGCCTCGTGCTCCGCCGAGAGCGCAAGCAGGCGCTCCAGCGAACCGGCTACGGCATCGATCCCTTTTGAGGGGTCGCCAATCCGGGCGAAGCGCTCCGGCACCGTGTCGATCGTGAACGCCTCGAGCTCGCTTGAGGGCACTTCGTCCCATGACAGCGGCGCCGACACCCGGGCATCAGGGGTGGGCCGGACGGAATAGGCGGAGGCGATCGTACGGTCCTTCGCGTTCTGGTTGTAATCGAGGAACACGCCGTGGCGCTCCTCCTTCCACCAGCGGCTGGTCGCGATCGTCGGCGCCCGCCGCTCGACTTCCCGGGCGAGCGCTAGGGCGGCGCGGCGTACCTCCGGGAACGTCCAGCGAGGCTCAATGCGGGAATAGATATGAATGCCGCGAGAGCCTGAAGTCTTGGGCCAGCCGGTCAGGCCAAAGTCCTCCAGGACCTCCTTGGTCACCATGGCGACGTCGCGGATCTGCGACCAGGGCACCCCCGGAACCGGGTCGAGATCCACCCGAAGCTCATCGGGATGGTCGAGGTCGCTGGCGCGCACCGGGTGGGGATTCAAATCGATGCACCCGAGGTTAATGACCCACAGCAGCTGGGCCGCATCGCGGATGACGACCTCCTCCGCGACCCGTCCGGAGGGGAAGGAGAGCTCGACCGTCTCGATCCAGGGCGGCCGCGAGGTGGGCGCCCGCTTCTGAAAAAAGAAATCCCCTTCGGCGCCATTGACGAAGCGTTTGAGCGCCATCGGTCGGTTGTCGATCCCGCGGACGGCGCCCTCCGCGACGGCCGCGTAATAGCGCACCAGGTCGAGCTTCGTATGGCCCGTCTGCGGAAAGAACACCTTATCCGGATTGGTGATGGTCACCTCGCGTCCGGCGACCTGGAGGACCTCCTCCTTACGTTCCGCCAATCGCCTTGAGGCCTGCCTCGGCGCAATCGAGGTCTTGCTCGGGCCGCCCCCCGCTTACCCCGATGGCGCCGATGATGCGCTCCTCGCTCCTGATCAAGACCGAGCCCAGCCCTGGGACGAGCGGGCGGCGGGTCATCTCCGCGACAGCCTCGAAGAACCCGGGCCGTTTTTCATACATCTCGGCGACGGCATCGCCCGGCCGCCCGAGGGCGGCGGCACCCGACGCCTTGGCCTCAGCGATCTCCGCCGTCAAGGGCGCGGCCCCGTCCATCCGCGCCAGCTGGACCAGGTGGCCGCCCTCGTCGACGAGCGCAACGGTGACGCGAATGCCAATCTCGGTCGCCCGTTGGTGCGCCGCCGTGGAAGCCGCCATCGCCTGGTCGAGCGTCAAGCGTGCCATCCGCTCTATTTTCGCTCACTCATCCTGGAGAGGCTGGAAGCGCCCTTCCCGACCGCCCATGGATCCATTCCAACACTCTTAGACGCTCCTTATCAAACGCTCATACCAGGCTAATCCGTACGCTGTCTAATCGGAGAACCGCCAATTCTCTCAGGAGGGTCCGCATGCTGGATCGACCGCCCCAAGTCGCCCCCGAGCCGCCCGTCGCCGGCGGCCGTTCGCCCCAGGAGTATGCCGCGCGCGTGCCGGCGCCGATCGAGCAGATCCTCTTCGAGGTCAAGCGGCTCATCGTCGGCCAGGACCGGCTGCTGGAACGGCTGCTGATTGCCATGCTCTCAGGTGGCCACGTGCTCCTCGAGGGCGTGCCCGGGCTGGCCAAGACGGTGACCGTCAAGGCCTTCGCCCAGGTCATCGGCGGCACGCCCGGTCGCATCCAATTCACGCCTGACCTGGTCCCCGCGGACCTGGTCGGCACGCGCATTTACCATCCGGCCCGCGGCGAGTTCTCGACCGAGCTGGGCCCGGTCTTCTGCAACCTGCTGCTCGCCGACGAGATCAACCGCGCCCCTGCGAAGGTCCAGTCGGCGTTGCTCGAGGCGATGCAGGAACGCCAGGTCACGATCGGCAAAGATACGCACCCCCTGCCCGATCCGTTTGTCGTCCTCGCGACCGAGAACCCGATCGAGACCGATGGGACCTACCCGTTGCCGGAGGCGCAGCTCGACCGCTTCATGCTGAAGGTGCTGGTCGACTACCCCTCGTTCTCCGAAGAGGTCGTCATCGTCGAACGCATCACCGGGCCTGCGATCGCGCTGCGACAGGTGGTCACGATCGACCAGCTTCGCGAGATGCAGAAGAAGGTGCTGGACGTCTATGTGGATCCCGCGGTCCGCAAGTACGCGGCCACGCTCGCCTTTGCCAGCCGCCCGGGCAAGGTGAAGGGCCTCGAGGATATGGCCCCGAACATCGCCTACGGCGCGAGTCCGCGCGCGTCCATCAACATGATCAGTGCCGCCCGGGCCCTGGCCTTCATGCGGGGCCGCCGCTACGTGTTGCCGCATGACGTCAGTGAGGTGGCGCCGGAAGTCTTACGGCACCGCATCGTGCTCACCTACGAAGGGATTGCCGCCGGCGTGACGACGGAGTCGATCGTCCGCCGCCTGCTCGAGGCCTTCCCGCCGCCGCGGATCGACCTTGGGGATCGGTTTGCTTCCTGACCCACAGGTCGGCCTCCGGGTCGAGGACCTGCTTCGGCGCTCACGCTGGCCCGTGCTGCGCCGCCTCGGCCTGCACCCGGGCGGCGATGAACGCTCCCGCCTCCGCGGCCCGGGCCTCGAGTACAGCGACGTGCGCGAGTACCAGGCGGGCGACGACCCGCGGTTGATCGAATGGACGATCACGGCGCGCTCAGACCGTCCCTACATCCGCGAGTCGTTTCCGGACCGTGGCCTCGATGCCTGGTTACTGGTCGACGTAACCAGATCGCTCGACTGGGGGACCGCCCTGGTCCTCAAGCGGCAGCTCGCGGTCCAGGTCGCCGTGCTCGCCGGGCAACTTCTCAGCGGACGGGGCAACCGGGTCGGCGCCCTGCTTTTTGGGGAGCGCGTGCACACGGTGGTGCGTCCGGCCGCGGGCCGCACCGCGCTGCTGCAGCTCATCAACCGGGTGGAGCACGCGGGCGCCGCACCGACCGCCGGGAAGACCGATCTTGGCCGCGCCCTGACGGAAGCCGGCCACCTGATTCGCCGCCCATCCCTGATTCTCATGATCAGCGACTTCATGACGCCTGACGGCTGGCAACGGCCGTTGACCTCGCTCGGGCACCGGCACGAGGTGGTCTCGATCTGGATCACCGACCCACGCGAGGCGGAGATCCCGGACATCGGCGTCGTGACCTTCGAGGATCCGGAGAGCGGCACCCAGCTGCTGGTCGACACCGGCAATGCGCGCCTGCGGGCGCGCTTTCAAGCCGCGGCTGAAACCGAGCGCGCGCGGATCAAGGATGAGCTGATCAAGGCACGCACCGCCGTCGGCGAGTTCAGCACCGGGACCGATGTGGTTCCGCAGCTCGTCCAGTTCCTGAAGCAACGGGGGGCACAGCGCGGCCACCGCGCGGCGCGCGTGACCGCATGAGCTTCCAATCGCCCCTTCTCCTGCTGGGCTTGCTGGCCGTTCCGCTGCTGGCCGGCTTCTACTGGAGTCAGCAGCAACGGCGCCGCGCCTATGCGGTGCGCTTCACCAACCTCGCCCTGCTCAGCCAGGTCATGGGCAAAGGGCCGGGCCTTCGCCGCCACATTCCAGCTGCCTTGTTCTTGCTGGGAGTGGCCGGGCTGCTGCTGTCGATGGCACGGCCGCAGGCCACGCTTCGCGTGCCCAAAGACCAGACCAGCGTGATCCTCGTCGTGGACGTGTCCGGCTCGATGGCCGCGCAGGACGTCCAGCCGACGCGCATGCAGGCGGCGGTCAAGGCCGGGCAGACCCTGATTGACCAACTGCCCGGCTCAGCCCAGGTCGGCCTCGTGATCTTCAACTCGTCGGTCTCGGTGGTCGCGCCCTTGACCCAGGATCACGGCTCGGTCAAGGACGCCCTGGGGTCCCTCACGCCCGGCGGCGGCACCGCGATCGGCGATGCGATCCAGGTCTCGGTCGCGCAGCTGGCCAGCGTGCTCGATCCAACGGGCAAGCAATCGCACGCGGTGATCGTGCTCCTCACCGATGGCACCTCCAACACCGGCATGGATCCGCTGACGGCGGCCGGGCAGGCCAAGCAGGCCCATGTCCCGGTCGATACGGTCGGGGTCGGGCAGCGAAACCAGACGACGCTGCTCGGCGGCCGGATCGTCGATGGCGTCGACGAGCAAACTCTGCAGGGCATCGCCGGTGCCACCGGCGGCCACTACTTCTTCGCCGCCGATGAGACGCAGCTCCGCCAGATCTACAGCGACCTGGGCTCGCGGATCGGGTTCACCACCACGAAGGTCGACCTGACCATCCCGCTGCTGGCCCTTGGCACGATCATCCTCGTGGTCGGCGGCCTCTTCAGCCTCCGCTGGTTCCGCCTGCTGCCCTAGCGCTCCTCGAGTTTCTGGCGGAGGCTCATCACGTCCAGCGAGAGCGCGCCCGCTTCGTACTGAAGCCGCCGCTGGCGTTCGACCTCAACCAGGGATGTGGCCGCACTGAACACCTCGGCCTGCCGAGCGGCGGGAACGGCGACCGCGCCATCGGTATCGAGGACGACGATGTCGCCGGGCCGGATGGTGGTGCCGCCGATGACGACCGGCACGTCGATCGCGCCGACGGCCTCCTTGCCCGCCTGGGTTGCGCGGACCCATCGAGCCCAGACCGGAAGGCCGAGGTCGCGGAGGTCGCTCGTGTCGCGTACGCCCGCATCGATCAGGACGCCGGCGGCCCCGCGATGGGCGGCCTGGGTGGCGAGCAGCCCTCCCATGAGTGCCACCGGCCTGGGCACCGGCATGGTGATCACGAGCACGTCGCCTGCTTGTAGTGAGGCCATCAGCGCATGCACCATCAGGTTGTCGTCCTGTCCGCAGCGAACGGTTCGTGCGGGACCGGCGACGCGCGTCCCCGGGATGATCTGCACCAGGTCGAGATCGATCAGTCCGGTGTACCCGGCGGCCATATAGGTGGTCGCCACCCCGAATCGCGCGAAGTCATTCGCCGCACCCATATCTGCCGAATCTTATCTGTGTGCGCTGCGCAGCCACGCGCCCCGCCTGTGTAACACTGAGGCTCGTCTGCGTATGGCGAATCTGACTTCTCTGCTCACCGTTGGCGGCGCCGAAGATGTCGCGCTCGGCGTCCCCGGCGGTGCCACCTTCACGTATCGACGTCTCCGCGAGCTCGTCGATGAAGCGTCCGAAAGCCTTGCCGCGGCCGGCGTGCAGCCGGGGATGCGTGTCGCGATGGCGTTTCCCAACGGGCCCGAGGCGATCATCTTCTTCCTGGCGGCGGCGACCGTGGCCACGGCCTGCCCGCTCAATCCCGGCTACACCGAGACCGAGTTCCGGTATTACCTGGAGGACATCGGCGCCCAGTTTCTGCTGGTGCCGCCTGATGATGGTGCCGCGGCACGCAAGGGCCGTCCGTCGACCGCGCGCCTGCTCAACGCGGAAATCTCCGACGACGGGAAGCTGCGAATGGCCCCCACCTCGACCCTCCCCCGCAAGCGGGAGAGGGAGAAAACGTTGCCGCTGGACGATGACGTTGCCCTGGTCCTGCACACGAGCGGGACGACGAGCCGCCCGAAGCGCGTGCCCCTTCGGCATCGCAACCTGGCGGCGTCGGTCGAGAACATCGTCGCCAGTTACGAGCTGACACCGGCCGACGTCTCGCTCTGCATCATGCCGCTGTTTCATGTCCATGGCCTCGTGGCCTCCGCCCTGGCGGCCTTCGCCTCCGGCGGCAGCGTCGTCGTGCCGAAGCAATTCGCGCCGCTCGGGTTCTGGCCCATCGCGCGTGACGTCAAGCCGACCTGGTTCAGCGCCTCGCCAACCCCGCACCAGCTGATCGTGATGCGGGGACACGAGGACCGCCCGCCCGGGACCGAGCGGCTTCGCTTCGTCCGCTCCTGCAGTGCGGCGCTCGCCCCAGCGCTGATGGCGGTGATGGAGCAGCGTTTCGGCGTGCCCGTGCTCGAGGCCTACGGCATGACCGAAGCCAGTCACCAGATGTCGTCGAACCCGTTGCCGCCCGGGCCACGCTATCCGGGGTCCGTGGGCGTTGGCACCGGCGTGGAGATCGCGGTGCTCGATGAGCAGGGAACCGCGCTGCCGGCCGGGGCCACCGGGCAGGTGGGCATCCGCGGGCCCAACGTGATCGACGGCTACGAGAACAATCCCGACGCCAACGCCACGTCCTTCATCAACGGCTGGTTCCTGACCGGAGACCAGGGCACGCTGGACGCGGCGGGATACCTGCGCCTGCTCGGCCGGCTCAAGGAGCTGATCAACCGGGGCGGGGAGAAGATCGCCCCGCGGGAGATCGACGAGGCGCTCGAATCACACCCCGCCGTCAAAGAGGCGGTAGCCTTCGGGGTTTCGCATCCGACCTGGGGTGAGGAGGTCGCCGCCGCGGTGGTCGTGGAGAGGCCGGTCACCGAGAAGGAGCTGCAGGCCTTTTGCCGCCAGTCCCTGGCTGACTTCAAGGTGCCGCGTCACATCTACATCGTGGAGGCGATCCCGCGGACGCCGACCGGGAAGGTGCAGCGCCGCTTCGTCGCCGAGCAGTTTGCGCCCAAATGAAGCTCGTCATCCTGGGCGCCGGGGCGATTGGGGGGTTTCTCGGCGCGCGACTGACGCGCGCCGGTGAAGACGTCACCCTGATCGCCCGCGGTCCGCACCTCCAGGCGATGCGCGAGCAGGGCCTGCGCGTCATCGAATCGGGCGGCGAGTACACGGTCCACCCGGCGTGCACGGATGACTTCGGTGTCATGAAGACCGCCGATGCCGTCTTCATTACGCTCAAGGCCCACGGCCTCCCGCCTGTCGTCGAGCGACTCGGCTCGGCGCTCGGCGAGAAGACGGCGGTTGTCAGCGCGCAGAACGGGATCCCATGGTGGTACTTCCAGCGCTACGGTGGGGAACTGGAGGGGATCCACCTGGAAACCGTCGACCCGGGAGGACTCATCGCCAGGACGATCGATCCGGTGCGGGTGATCGGGTGCGTCGTCTATCCGGCCACGGATCTCGTCGCCCCGGGCGTCGTCCGGCACGTGGAGGGCGATCGGTTCTCCCTGGGCGAGCCGGACGGAAGCCAGAGCGAGCGCTGCCTCGGGCTCGCCTCCGCGCTCTCCAACGCGGGCCTCAAGGCGCCGGTACAGGCAAAGATCCGAGACGAGCTCTGGGTGAAGTTGCTGGGCAACGCCGTCTTCAATCCGATGAGCGCCCTGACTCGCGCGACCCTCGGCGATCTGGCCGAATCGCCGCTGACGGCCCAGGTGGTCCGGGCGGCGATGGCCGAGGTGGACCAGGTGGCACGGCGGCTCGGGGTCGAGATGGCGGTCAGCATCGACCGCCGGATTCGGGGCGCGGCCCGGGTGGGCGCGCACAAGACCTCAATGCTCCAGGACCTGGAGGC
>DAINCX010000057.1:10257-13448 GCA_036732165.1 Candidatus Dormiibacterota bacterium
GGGGCGCGGCCCGGGTGGGCGCGCACAAGACCTCAATGCTCCAGGACCTGGAGGCCGGCCGCCCACTGGAAATCGACGCTTTGCTCGGGTCGGTGGTCGAGCTGGCAGACCGGCTATCAGTCGAGGTGCCGCACTTGCGGACCCTCTACGGCTGCGTCAAGCTCCTCGATGCTCAGCGCGGGCGCCAGCTCGTCTGACGGCGGTTGGTCTCGATGGCCCACTTGAGGGTCTCGACGACATGGCGGAGGTGCCGGGTCATGGCCTGCTCACAGGTGTCGGCGTCGTGGGCGCTCAGCGCCTCGACGATGGCGCGGTGCTCTTCCAGCGATTGCTCGGTACGGCCGGGCCGCAGGATGGTGCGGAATTGGAAGCGCAGACTCTGTGACTTCAGCGTCGCCAGCAGGGCGCTCGCCGTCCCATGGTCGGCGATGGTCCAGATCCGCTGGTGAAAACGCGCGTTCAACTCCGAATAGCCGATCGGATCGCCCAGGTCGAGCTGCTGGCGCATCTCCAGCAGGCTGACTCGGAGGTCCTCCAGATCAGCCGGCTTCACCTTCTCGGCGGCATGCCGCACGATCAGCACCTCGAGGGCGATCCGAACCTGCTCGATCTCGATCGCCTCCCGGTCCGACACGAGCCGGACCCGCGCGCCCCGGTTGGGCTCGCGCGTGACGAGGCCCTCTTGCTCCAGTCGCACCAGCGCGGCCCGGATTGAGGTGCGACCGGTCCCCAGCCGGCGCGCCAGGTCGACCTCCACCAGCCGCTCGTTCGGCTGAAACTCCCCGCTCACGATCGCTTCCCGCAGCTGGCGGGAGACGTCAGCGGGCGATTCCGCCGCGGCGGCGACGCCGGCGGTCACGTCAGTCTTGACCATTCCTGTCCCCAAGAACATTATGAGGGTAAGATTGTCGACAATCCGGCATGCAATGCCGTCAGGGAGGAAAGTGTGAAGCATCCAGGCGCCCGTTTCGGTATGCGTCGATTGGTCATGGTGTCCTCGATCGTGCCGGTCTTATTGCTGGCGGCCTGCGGCAACGGCAACTCGCCGTCGGCGAACTCCGCGAGCGGGACGTCTCAACTCCTGGTGGGCGTGATTGCGCCCTTTACCGGGGCCGACGCCGCGCTCGGGCCGGCCTACTATGCCGCCTGCCTGCCGGCCTCGTTGACCATCAACAACAACGGTGGGATCATGGGCCACCCGGTCAGCTGCCAGCAGTTCGATACCCGCGGTGAGCCTGCCGACGCGGTGCCGGCCGCCCGCCAGATGGTGGCGAGCCACTCCAACCTGATTGCCGCCGTCGGCTGCACCTCCGACGAAGCCTCCAGCGTGGCGCCGATCATCAACGGCAGCAAGATCCCGATGTTCTGCATGACCGGGCAGTCCGAGTTCAATAAGACGACGTTGCCCTATTTCCATCGTCTCGTCCCGCCCGATCAGTTCGATGCCTACGCGATGGTCGGGAACGCCATGTACCAGAACCACTGGACCAAGATTGCCCTCGTCTTCGGCAATGACATCGGCTCGCAGGCCTTCGTCACTCCCGCCAAAACGGCTATCGAGAAGCTGGGCGGAACCGTCACGATCAGCCAGGCGCTCGCCCTGGGACAGGCGTCGTACCGGACCGAGGTCGCCCAGATGCTCGCGACCCACCCGGAGGTGATCCTCACGGAAGCCCTCGGGACGCCGCCGGCGGACGCCACCTACATGGCCGAGGTCAAGCAGCAGAACGGCGGGAAGGTCATCCCCTTCATCGGGACCTCGGCGACGGTTGATCCGGTCTGGTTCGCGGGTCTCAAGAACGCGATCGGGCTCCAGGACCTGCTGGCCAACTACCAGGGCGTGGATATCGGCACCACGTTCAGCGGGCCTGGCTACCAGGAGTTCCTGACCCAGCTCAACGCCTCCGCGTCGACGTTCGCGAATGCCCCCAAGTACAAGCAACGGGCCTCGACGCTGCACCTCTACGACGGCATCGTGATGACGGCGCTCGCCATGACCGCCAGCAAAAGCATCACGCCGTCCGACTACAACGCGAAGATCAAGGAGATCGCCAACGGCGTCAGCGGCGCGACCGTGGTGCACACCTACAAGGAAGGGGTTGACGCCCTCAACGCCGGCAAGGCCATCCGGTTTGTCGGTGCCGGCGGCGAGACCAACTTCAACCAGTACAACAACTCGCAGCAGGGGTACATCCTGGTCAAGTACGACGAGACCGGCGGTGAGGTGACGGTTGGGACCCTCACGCAGGCGCAGACCGACAAGATCATCAAAGCGGGTGGTGGCTGATCGGCGACGCTGACTAACACAGAGAGGTAGCTGGTGGATCTCTTCGTCGCCGCCTTCGGCTTCGGGCTGGTGAGCATGTCGGTGCTCGCCATCGCCGCGGTCGGCTTCACCATGCAGTTCGGGATCACGAACATGATCAACCTCGCGTACGGGGAGATCATGATCGTCTCCGCCTACGCCGCTTATGCTCTCAACCACCAGGGCGTGAGCATCTGGATCAGTCTGGTTGGGGGGGCGCTGTTCGGCGCCCTCTTCTCCCTGGTCCTCAATCGCGTGCTGTACACACCGTTCCTGCGAAAGGGCACCTCACCGATCGGCATGGTGATCATCGGCCTCGCCGCGGGCCTGATGATTCACAATGTTTTGCTCCCAATCGTGGGCGTCTTCAGCGTCTCCTACAACCAGAACCCTGGTCCCACCATTCGGGCCGGGGGGCTGGTGCTGACGGGATCGCAACTCCTGATCATGGGGCTGGCGGTCATCCTGATGCTGATGATCCACGCCTTGCTCACCTTCACCCGGTTGGGAAAGGCCATGCGGGCCACCGCGGCCAACCCAACGCTGGCTCGCAACTGCGGGATCCAGACACAACGCATCGTCGACCTGGTCTGGCTGATCACGGGCGCGCTCTGTGGTTTGGCTGGCACCGTGGCGGGGATGAACTCCGAGTCCTTCGCGGTGGCCAGCGGCCAGGGCTACCTGATCCCCATCATTGCCGCGGCCGTGCTCGGCGGCGCGGGCCAACCCTACGGGGCGATGATCGGCGCCGTGCTGATCGGGGAGATGACCGAGTTGAGCGCCGCGGCCATCTCGCCACAATATAAGGAGGTTGTTGCCTTCGGCGTCCTGGTGCTGGTCATGATCTTTCGCCCGCAGGGCCTGCTGGCCAAGCGCGGCGCGCTGG
>DAINCX010000058.1:0-7540 GCA_036732165.1 Candidatus Dormiibacterota bacterium
GAGAGCGCTCCTTGACCCAGTCACCGATCGATTCCTGCATCTTCGCCAGGAAGTCTGCGGACGGCAGTCCGGCGCCAGGCTTTGCCGCCCGCAGCAGAGCCGCGGTCTGGCGCGCCCCGAGCGCGTCGGCCTCGCCCAGCGGCGTCCGTTCCGGCCGGCGGTCCTGCAGCAGGTCCTCGACGTACTGGTCGAGTTGCTCGGGATCGTCGTTCATAGCGGCCTCCCTCGCTCGCGACCGGCCCGGTTGAGCGCGCGGAACTGCAGGACCTTGACGTTGGTCTCGGTCAGGTTCAACTCGTGCGCCGTTTCACGGACCGAGTACCCCCGCAGGAAGCGGAGCTCGAGCACCCGCCGGTACTGGTCCGGGAGGGTGGCGAGCAGGGCCTCGACGCGCTGCGCCGACTCCGGGTTTTCGCGCGACGCCGGCTGCCGGGTCACGTCCTCCTCGAGCTCGGCCGTGTCGTCGGCGTAGTACTCGCGCCAGTGATCCGCCAGGGTCGTCTGGGCCACCCGGTAGAGCCAGCTTCGCAGCTCCGGGACCGAGACGTCGCTACGCATCCCGTGAATCGCCTTCATGAATACCTTTGAGGTCAGATCCTCCGCATCGGCGCGGTTGCCGACTCGACTGTAGACGTACTGGTAGATGGCGGTGACATGCGTCTGATAGGCCCAGGTCAGGTGCTCCTGGTCGGCTTGCCCCGGGGGCCGGGGCAGGGCCACAACCTTCGGGGAGCCCGCCAGCGCCGGGCCTGCGGTCGGGTTCTCTTCGCGCATGCGCTCCCGCTGTTATATACCGCGGAGGGTTACGGTGCGCGATCTCAGGGAATACTCAGAAGCAGAAAATGCTTGGTTATCATGGAGCCGCAACCCCGATGGAGAAGGACCGTGCCTACGACGTGATCATCATCGGCGCCGGGCCGGCGGGCATGACCGCCGCGCTCTATGCCGGGCGCGCCCGGGTCAAGACAGTCTTGCTGGAGCGTGGGGCCCCCGGCGGCCAGCTCCTGAACACCGATGCCATCGAGGATTACCCGGGGTTCGACCACGTGACCGGGATCGAGCTGGCGCAGCGCATGGCGGAGCAGGTGGTGAAGTTCGGCGTCGACCTGGAAACGACCGGGGTGACGGCCATCCGCAGCCGCGGCCAGAAGAAGGTGGTCGAGACGGAGAACGGGACGTACACCGCCGACTTCGTGATCCTGACCGCCGGCGGGTCGCCCAAGAAGCTGGGCATCCCCGGCGAGGACGAGTTCCAGGGCAAGGGCGTGTCGCAATGCGCGGTCTGCGACGGCGCCTTCTTCAAAGAGGAAGAGGTGGCCGTCATCGGCGGCGGCGACGCCGCGGTCGAGGAAGCCGTCTTTCTGACGCGCTATTGCAAGAAGGTGCACCTGATCCACCGGCGGAACGAATTCCGCGCCCAGGCCATCCTGGTCGAGGCGGCGAAGAAGAACCCCAAGGTCGAGATGATCATGAACACCGTCGTCACGGAGGTTCGCGGCGCCGACGGCCAGGTCACGGGGATCACCCTCAAGGACATCGCCACCGGCCAGACGCGGCCGCTTCCAGTCACCGGGGTCTTCGTCTTCATCGGCTTCCTGCCCAACACCGGGTTCTTCGATCATCGCGACCACGTGCAGCACGACCCGCTCGGCTTCCTCATCACCGATGCCACGATGCAGACCAGCGTGCCGGGCGTGTACGCGGCCGGCGATGTTCGCTCGCAGCTGACGCGGCAGATCACCACGGCGGTCGGCGACGCCACGACGGCGGCGATCGATGCCGTCAAGAAGCTCGAGCTGCGCAAGCACGAGCCCACGCCCGTCCCGGTCGACGCCTACGGGCCAACCCACCCCACCGAAAGTTAAGGTCGGGCCGCCGCGGCTGCGGGTTGCAGCCGTGGTGGGCATCGCCGTCGGCGGGTTCCTGCTTCGCCTGCTCGGTGTGAATTTTGGCCTGCCGGCGATCTACCGTCCCGATGAGAACGTCGGCGTCGGGCGGGCGATGGGCGTGCTGCACGGCGTGCTCGACCCGAACTTCGCGGACTGGCCGCATTTCTTCTTTTATCTATCCGCCGCCTGGCTGGCGCCGGTCCACTTGGTCGGGCTGGTGCAAGACCAGGCGTCGGCGCACCTCTGGGTTCGCGGCCTGAGCGTGCTGCTCGGAACGCTGACCGTCCTGATGGTGGCCGACTTCGGACGGCGCGCCTATGGCTGGGGCGCGGCCCTGATCGGCGGCGCCGGACTCTCGGTCGCGTTCCTCAGCGTGCGAGACAGTCACTTCGGAACCCCGGACGTCGCGCTCGCGCTCGCCGTGATCGGTGCCCTCTACATCGCCTACCGGGCGAGCGGCACGACCGGGATTCGTCCCCTCATCTGGAACGGGATCGCACTCGGGATTGCCGCCAGCCTCAAGTACAACGGCGCCCTGGTCTTGCTCGGCACCGCCGCAAGCCAGGCGTGGGGCGCACGGGCCGGGTTCTCCCTCCCGGCGCTCGCCAGGCGACTCGCGACCGTGGCCGCGATCGGCGTGGTGACGCTGCTCGTGACCTCGCCCTTCCTGCTCCTCAACCCGGCGATGACGGCGCACGGCCTTGGCTACATCGTCAGCCACCTGGCGAGCGATACGGTCGCCCAGGTGGGTTGGGTTCGCCTGATCGTCGCGCTCTGGTACGGGCTCGACCCGGGATTGTTCGTGCTCGCCGTGGTTGGAGTTCTGTATGCGGCCTGGCGCCGGACCCTCGCCGACTGGATCCTCCTGGCCTTCCTGCTGCCCTACTACCTCGTGATCGGCACCGGGCATTCGGTCTTCTATCGCTACGCCGACCCGCTCATCCCGCCGCTCTGCCTGCTAGCCGGCCGAGCCGCCGCCGCCCTGCTCCCGCGGATCACAAGCCAGCCGGTTCGGACGCTCGCCCTGGCCGGCCTGCTCGCCGTCACGCTGGTCCCCGCGGCGGTCCACGACCTGCGCTATGACACGCTGATCCAGCAGGAGGACACGCGCAGCCTCGCCTTTACCTGGCTGGAGACCCATGTTCCGGGCGGCGGGCGGGTCGCGATCCCCTACAAGCCCGGGCCGGCCCACGACCAGGCCCTGGTCGACAGCCGGGCGCAGAGCCTGGGTGCCACCGATCCCTACGTCGCGTCGTTCCTGGAGAACCGCCTGGAGACGCGCTACAGCGTCCACGATCTGAGCGAGGACGAGTTGCAGCAGGCGACCGTCGCCACCCTCCGGGCGGACGGCGTCGGCTACGTCGTGATCGCGCGCAAACGCCCCGACCTGGGATGCGCGGCGCCGACCCCCCTGGAGCGCCAACTCCAGCAGCAGGCTCAACTCGTGGCCAGCTTCGCGCCAACCATTGTCGGCTGCCCCACCAACGCTGTCTTCGACAGCATCGACACCTATTACGTCCCCCTGGCCGGCTACGCCGGGTACGGGCGACCCGGCCCCGTGATCCGGATCTACGCCTTGCGAGATTGAGCGCTTGGTGGACCGGCGGCCGCCCCTTATAGTGGAATCAGTGAACCTCATCGCCTTGATCAAGGAGCGCGCCAAGTACTACAAGTGCCTCGCCTGCTCGCAGGCGCTGGCCGACTGCCAGGTCGACCTGCTGAACGAGAGTGACGGGCACTGCACGGTCGAGGTCACCTGCGCGAACTGTGGCGTTAGCTTCGTGGCGGTCCTGCTCCTGAAGAAGGCCAAGCACCCGGACGGGCTCCCGAAGGCGGCGAAGGAAGGCCCGATCAGCGGCGACGAGATGCTGGACCTTCACCAGCACCTCAAATCCTTCAGCGGCCCTCTCACGGAGCTGGTTCACTGGCGCCGCGCCCGCCCGCAAGCCTCCTAGATCAAACCCGAACTCGACCCAACCTAGAATGTCGAATATGGTCTACCTCGACCATTCCGCCACCACGCCACTCGATCCCGAGGTGCTCGAGGCGATGCTGCCCTACCTTACGGATGAGTTTGGCAACGCGTCCAGCGTCTATGGGCTGGGCCAGCGCGCCCGCCAGGCGATCGACCAGGCCCGCGACGAGGTGGCCGCCTTCTACGGCGTCGCCGCCAAGGAGGTCATCTTCACCTCGGGCGGGACCGAGGGGGACAACCTGGCCTTCCAGGGAATCGCGCAGCGCAACGCCGACCGCGGGCGCCACGTCATCACGTCCACGATCGAGCATGACGCGGTGCTGCGCTCCGCCGAGGAGCTGGAGCGTGACGGCTTCGAGATCACCAGGCTGCCCGTCGACAGGACCGGCCTGGTTGATCCCCGCGATCTCCAGCGCGCCCTGCGCAAGGACACCATCCTGGTCAGCCTGATGCACGCCAACAACGAGGTGGGCACCATCGAGCCGATCGAGCAGCTGGTGGCGGTCACGCGCGAGCACAGCGACGCCTACTTTCATACCGATGCGGTGCAGTCGACCGGGAAGATCCCGACCCGCGCCGACGACCTCGGTATCGACCTGCTCTCCATGTCGGCGCACAAGCTGCATGGGCCCAAGGGCGTTGGCGCCCTGATCGTCCGCTCCGGCGTCCGCCTCCAGCCGCAGATCGTCGGCGGCGGCCATGAGCGGAACCGGCGCGCCGGGACCGAGAACGTGGCCGGCATCGTCGGGCTTGCCAAGGCCCTCACGATCGCGCAACGCGACCTGGTGAAGAACACGGAACACCTGACGCGCCTGCGCGACCGGTTGATCGAAGGCGTCCTCGACCGCATCCCCCGGGCCGAGCTGACCGGGCATCCGGTGCTGCGCTTGCCGCATCACGCGAGCTTCCTTTTCCAGGGCGTCGAGGGCGAATCGCTCCTGCTCCAACTCGACATGGAGGGCATCGCGGCCTCCTCCGGCTCCGCCTGCACCTCGGGCTCGCTCGAGGCCAGTCATGTCATCCTCGCCCTCGGGTACCCGCGGGAACGTGCCCTGGGCAGCCTCCGCCTTTCGGTTGGGAAGGGCAATCGGGACGAGGACGTGGACCTCCTACTGGATCGCCTGCCCGAGATGGTCCACCGCTTACGTACGATGGCGCCGATCTCGGCGGCCTGATCTCCCGGCGATGGCTGAGACGTTCTACTCCACCGACCAGGCGAACGCCCTCCTTCCGGTCCTGCGGCCGGTCGTCGAGCGCATCCGCGACAACCAGCGGGCGCTGGCGGACGACAAGACCATGACGGTGGTGCGAGAGAAAGCCGCCCACAACGGTGGCGGGTTGCCGGGGCGTCATCTCACCGAAATGACCAGGACCCTCGAACAGGACCTCAAACAAATCCAGGAATGGGGCATCGTCCTGCGTGACCCCACGATTGGGTTGGTCGATTTCTTGCATCAACGCGAGGGCGAGACCGTCTTCCTCTGCTGGAAACTCGGCGAGCGTCATGTCGAGTGGTGGCATCCGGTCGACACCGGGATCGCCGGGCGGAAAAAGCTCTAGCCGAGAGTCGCGGCTAGCCGCTGCGCAACAGGAACGAGAGCAAGAAGAGCGCCAGCAGCACCGTCGACACGGCCAGGCCGATGATGCCCAGGAGGCGGCCATTCCGAGCCCGATCCTCCCCCTGAACCCGATCTGGTTGTGCGCGGATCGCCCGGAGCGCATCGCGGCCGAAGACGATCGACAGGATGCCGGTCGGGATCGCGATCAGCGGCATCCAGAAGAAGATCAGCGCGATCACGCCCCAGGTCATCGCCCGGCGGGCGTTCCGGTGGATCGGCCGGTGTGGCGAGATCCCCTCGCGCTCGGCCAGCTGATCAAGCGCGGCTAATGGGCCCTGGGCGGCGACCACGTCGGGCAGCGCTTTTTGCAGCGCGGGTTCGGCGCTTTTAGCGAGCGCCTCGCGGCGTTCCATGGGGAGCTCCTCGCGACGCGCGGCGTACGCGATCACGAGGCGTCGCAGCGCCTGGTCGACCACGCGTGGTTCCATCCCCGGCGCGGTCGATGGAAGCGCCGAAGGCGTACCGGCCGGCTGCGCCCAGATCGAGGTTGCCGCCGACGGCGTCGGGGTCGCCGGGCCGGTCGAGGCCGTGCTGGCCAGGTCGTAGAGGCTGACCCGCTGGCGGTCGCGCACCACCAGGGTGCCGGCGGCGAAGTCACCGAGGCGCTTGCCGCGCCCGTTGACGAAGAGCGTGATGATCCCGATGCCGTAAAAGAACGGGAGGAAGTCGACGATTCGCACCAGGTTGCGTATGGTGGACTGGCCCAGCGTGAGCGGCTGCCCCTGGTCGCCGACCACCCGGAGGCGCACGTAGCGCTTGCCGATCGTCTGGCCGGAGAGGGTGGCCTCGCTGATCAGGAAATAGCCGGCGATGAGCACGAAGCCGAGGATCAGCCCGAAGAGCAGGGCGACCTGCCCCGAGTTGAAGATGGCGCCCAGCGCGACGGCCGCGATGATGATCACCATGGCGATCACGAAGATGATCACCATGTCTACGAACTGGGCGAGAAATCGGCTCCCGATCCCGGCAATTTCGTATTCAAACGCGACCCGTTCG
Source organism: Candidatus Dormiibacterota bacterium (assembly GCA_036732165.1). Taxonomy (GTDB): domain Bacteria; phylum Chloroflexota; class Dormibacteria; order CF-121; family CF-121; genus JALYYC01. The sequence continues at coordinate 6,480 of DAINCX010000058.1, forward strand.
GGGGTCGAGATGACGAGGTCGTCTGATTGATCCGGCGGCTGCACGCGAGCAGTGTAATCCCGGGCAAGCCGGAAGCCTGCGCTGCGTCATGATGGATAGATGCGCGCGGACGAGTTCGTTACACGGCGCCGCCCCGAATGGGAACGGCTCGAGGCGCTGCTCACCCGGACGGGCACCAGCCGCCTCGGGGGCCTGCGGCCAACGGAGGTGCTGGCCCTGGCCGGCCTCTACCGGCGCACCACCGCCGACCTCGCCCGGGCCAAACGCGATTGGCCGACCGAGCCGGTCGCCGGCTACCTGAACGGGCTCGTTGCCCGGGGCCACGCCGCCGTCTACCAGCAGGGTGGCAACCTGGCCCAGCGGATCGCCGTGTTCTACAAGCGCACGCTCCCGCAGACCTACCGGGCATCGGGGGCCTACATGGCGGCCGCCGCGGCGCTCCTGTTCGGGCCGGCCATCATCGCGTTCATCGCCATCCTTATCGATCCGCAGCTCGCCTACTCGCTGGTGCCGGCCCAGATCGTGCAGGGCGTCCACAACCACCAGCTCTGGACCACGATCGCGGCGTCGGACCGCCCGTTGATGTCGGGCGTGATCATGACCAACAACATCAATGTCTCGATCCTCGCCTTTGCCTTCGGCATCCTGCTCGCGTTGCCGACCATCTACATCCTGATGACGAATGGCATCCAGCTCGGCGGCCTGCTCGGCCTGACCACGGCCTACGGGATCGGCGGCGGGCTGGTCGATTTCGTCATCGCCCACGGCGTGATTGAACTGTCCGTGGTCGTGGCGGCCGGTGCGGCCGGCCTGATGATGGGCTGGGCGCTGGTGATGCCGGGTCCCTATCGCCGTCGCGACGCGCTGGTGCTCGCCGCCCGCAAGTCGGTCATCATCCTCGCGGGGATGGCGCCGTTGCTGATCATCGCGGGCATCATCGAGGGGAACCTCAGCCCATCCACCGCGCCGACGGTTGTCAAGGTCGCGGTCGGGTTGACCTCAGGCATCCTGCTCTACGGCTATCTGCTCCGAACCGGCCGACCCGCTCGAAATCCGAAAAA
>DAINCX010000058.1:7640-13406 GCA_036732165.1 Candidatus Dormiibacterota bacterium
TCCTGCTCTACGGCTATCTGCTCCGAACCGGCCGACCCGCTCGAAATCCGAAAAACGCCGCATAGCGAACGCATATGGCCCGGCATAGGTCGAGTGATCTAGCCAGCCGCCATGCGATCAGGGCGTCCGATGGAGAGACCAGGCTTGCTCCGGCGCGGCCAGTCTAGCTGGCAGCGGATCTCACCACTGGCCAAACCACGGTGCAGCCTTATACATCCACCTCCACATGTGATATAGCTGGGACTGAGGGGTAAGGAGGTAGTTGGGATGGGAGGTCGAGCCTTTTCGACATTGGTCGCCGCGTTCATGCTGGGTGCTGTCGGGTTGGGTGCGCCGGTCGCGGCATCCGCAACGAGTCCGCCAGCCAGCGGATTATCGGCCGGCCAGCGCCAGGTGCTCTACAACATCGCGAAGGACACGTGGAACTTCTACCAGACTGACGTCGACCCGGTAACCCATCTGCCGCTGGACAACATCGGTCCAAACGGGAAGCGCGGCACCTACACCTCCGCGGCCAACATCGGCGTCTACCTCTGGGCGGTGGTGGCGGCCAACGACCTCGGCCTGATCAACGCGGCGACAGCGAGTTCCGAGATCAACGCCACGCTGACCGAGGTGACACAGCTCAAACGCGATCATGGGTTCATGTACCAGTGGTACGACACCAGCACCGGCCATGTCATCCGCAATCCGGGCGACATCGACTGCTCGACCGAAACCACGCCGACGTTCGATAACTGCTACTTCATTTCCAATGTCGACAATGGCTGGTACGCGTCCGGACTGATCGTGGCGCGGAGCGCGCTCCCCGCGGTGCGGCCCCTGGTCGCCCAGCTGATGGCGCCGATGGACTTTGGGCTCTTCTACGACGGTCGCCCGCAGAAAGCCGGGTGCAATACCAACCCCGACATCGCGGGCAATCAGCCGACCGGGCAGATGTACGGCGGCTACTATGTGGGGCTGCCCGTCGACCAGGGCAACAACTGGACCCACTACTACCACAACGGCGCCTTCTACAGCGATCCGCGCATCTCGGCCTACATCGGGATGGGCTTGCACCAGATGCCCGGTGATGTCTGGTGGCGCAGCTGGCGGGAGCTTCCGCCGCAGCAGTGCGCGACCGATCCCGACTTCTCCTGGCAGGGCCAATGGCCGATGGGCGGTTCCTGGCAGGTCTTCACGGATCCACAGTCGGGTAAGCAGTTCAACGTCTGGGAAGGCCACTACACCTATCCGGGCACTACCCTGAAGTTCATCCCGACCTTCGCCGGCGGGGCCTTCGAGGGCTTGATGGCGAATGCGGTCGTTCCGGAGACCACCTGGGGGCCGACCAGCTTTGGCCTCGCCGACCTGCGGACAGCGCAGGTCCAGGTGAAGTACGCCACCGGGGCGTTGCACCTCCCGGTCTGGGGGATGTCCCCCTCGAGCACCGCTGACGACACCGGCAACTACGGCGGCTACGGGGTGGAGGGCTTGCTCTTCCCGTACTACGGGTTTGGGGCGAACGCGAGTCACCCGAACCAGGGGCTGTCGCAATGCCATGGCTGCGCCACCGAGGACGTGGTGACGCCGCACGCGTCGTTCATCGCGCTGGATGTCATGCCACAGCAGGCGTTTAAGAACATCCAGGCGCTGCGCGGCCTGTACCCGGACATCTACCGGGCTCACGGTGGCTTCTACGATGCCGTCAACCCGACCACGGGCCAGGTTGGGCACCGTGACCTGGTGCTGGATCAGTCGATGATCATGGCCGCCCTGGACAACGCCTTGAACAACCGCGCCCTGCAGGGTCATTTCATGGCTGACCCGGTCAGCGCCATCGCCAAGTTGTACCTCGGCCTCGAAACCTTCTCAATCCAGTAGACGAATTCGGTGAGGATCGCCGGCGGCCCGGCGGTCCTCATCCCTGGATCTGGTTCACGATTCGACGTGGCTCCGCTCGGATGATAGAGTTGCGGGCACACAATTGTTGACTTTCTAGATCAATCCCGTCAACAAAGCCACGCACAACCGGAGGAGGAAGCGCAACCATGGCAACCCTGATCAAGGCTGACCCAACCTTCTATCCGTCGGCGCGGCTGGCGATGCAGGCGCCCCCGGAGACGGTCGCCTACGTCGTGATCGTCAACCCCGGGGACGGGCCGGACGGCTTCGGTGTCGTGGACGCCGATCGATCCTCGAAGACCTACGGCCAGCTGCTCAGCACGCTGACGATGCCGAATGCCGGCGATGAGCTGCACCATTTCGGCTGGAACGCCTGCAGCGCCGCCCTCTGCCCGTACGCCGCGCACCCGCACATCGAGCGGCGCTACCTGATCGCTCCCGGGCTGCGATCCTCCCGCATCTACGTGATCGATACCAAGCCGGACCCGCGAAAGCTGCGCATCGTCCGGACCATCGAGCCCGAGGAGATTGCGAACCGCGCCGGTTACAGCCGGCCGCACACGAGCCACTGCGGTCCCGACGGCATCTACATGAGCGCGCTCGGCGCGCCCGATGGGAATGGTCCGGGCGGGATCTTCATCCTCGATCACGACACCTTCGACGTGCGCGGCCGCTGGGAGCTGGACCGTGGTCCGCAATATCTCGCTTACGACTTCTGGTGGCACCTCGGCTACGACACCATGATCACGAGCGAGTGGGGCACCCCCAACATGATCGAGAACGGCGTCAACCCCGAGATTCTCCTGAAGGGCGGCTACGGCCACCAACTGCATATCTGGGACCTGCCGAAGCGCCGCCATCGCCAGGTGATCGACCTCGGCGCGGAGCAGCAGATGGTGCTCGAGCTGCGCCCCGCCCACGACCCGAGCAAGGCCTACGGCTTTGTCGGGGTGGTCACCAGCCTGAAGGACCTGAGTGCCTCGATCTGGACCTGGCACCTCAATGGGAAGAGCTGGGAAGCGAAGAAAGTGATCGAGATCCCGGCGGAGCCGGCGGACCCGGATCAGCTTCCACCCCTGCTCAAGGGATTCAAGGCCGTCCCCCCGCTCGTCACGGATATCAACCTGTCCCTTGACGACGAGTTCCTGTACGTCTCGTGCTGGGGAACCGGCGAGTTTCTCCAGTACGACGTCTCCGATCCCTTCAAGCCGAAGAAGACCGGCTCGGTACACCTGGGCGGCATCGTTCGCCAGGCTGCGCACCCCAATTCCGGGCCGCTGAACGGAGGCCCGCAGATGGTCGAGGTCAGTCGCGACGGCAAGCGCGTCTACCTCACCAACGGCCTCTACAAGTCGTGGGACGATCAGTTCTATCCCGCCGGGATGAAGGGCTGGATCGCCAAGCTGGATGCGGATCCGAACGGCGGACTGACGCTCGACAAGAAGTTCTTCATCCAGTCCGATCAGCGCTTCCACCAGGTCCACCTGGAGGGTGGCGATGCCTCGTCCGATTCGTATTGCTTTTCCTGAGCTGACGACATGAGTCTCTGGTGGCCCTGGGGAGCGCTCGCGCTCCTCGGCGCATATCACGGACTGAACCCGGGGATGGGGTGGCTCTTCGCCGTGGCCCGGGGTCTGCAGGAGCGCCGCGCCTCGGCCGTCTGGTCCTCCTTCCTGCCGATCGCGATCGGGCACGAGGCCGCCATCGGGCTGGTGGTCATCCTGGTCGGGATGGCCCAGTTCCTGATCGCGCCCGGCGTGTTACGGATTGCCGGGGCAACTTTTCTGCTCGGCTTCGGGATCTACCGGCTGTACCGGCAGCGAGCCCATCCGCGTGGTTTTGGCATGCGCGTCGGATTCCGACGGCTGACCCTGTGGTCCTTCCTCATGTCCGCGGCGCACGGCGCGGGCTTGATGCTGGTGCCGATCCTGCTGCAGTTCCAGGTGAGCAATACCGGCCAGGACACCGCCCTGATCGCGCACGCCGCCGCCTTCTCACTCTGGCAGGGACTGGCTGCCGCCAGCGTGCACACGGCGGCGCTGCTGATCGTGATGGCGCTGACCGCGGTCCTGGTTTACGAGCGGCTCGGGGTTGCCTTCCTTCGGAAAGCCTGGGTCAATGTCGACCTGATCTGGACGGTGACCTTGCTGGTGGCCGGGGTCGTCACCCTGTTCACCTAGGCCAGGACAACCTCGAGGCTTGCCTCAGTAGGGCAGCGCGGCCGGAAAGGCGGGGCCTGTCACGACCGACCGGGCCTGGCCGTCGGATTGAACCAGCCAGAGCCCATCGGCGTCGCCGTACCCGGATGGACTGCTCGCGCCCACGATGAACCCGCTGCCGTTGGGACGCGGCAGCGCGTAGACCTCCTGTCCGTTATTTCCGGCAGCGCTGGTGAGATGCCAGAGGACGGCGGCGCGGTGCCAGTCCAGCAGATCGACCGCACCCGAAGTTGACGATCCCCAGGGTGGCGCGGTGATGACCTGCATCCCATCCCAGGAGAAGGCGACCACGCGACGGCCGTCGATCCTGGCGAGGATGACGCCGTCGTCCGTTCGCCTCAGCACGCTTCCGGTCGCACCATTGGTCCAGACCTCGGCGACGTAGCGGCCGTCACGCGAGCTGACCACGGTCTGGAACGGGCCGGCGGAGTAATCGCGGCGGTAGATCAGGCGGCCGGTCGATAGTTTGATGACCCGGATGCCAAGGATGCCCGCCATACCCTGGTCGGCGACCACCGCCCGATCGTTCAACGTGCTACAGGCGAGCACCGAGAAGTTTGACCCGGCCGAGCTTCCGAGCGAGGCCACGCGGGCGCCCTGGCTACCGGCCAGCGCGGCTTCCAGCCAGGCTCCGGTCATGCCGCCCTTCGCATTGGGCGTATCACCACCGATGTTGCAATAGTGGCGGCCGTCGTCCGCCCAGACCGGGCCACCGTAGCTGAGGGGCGGCGATCCGATCACACGACCGGCCGCGTCGATGAAGGTCCCGTCCTGCAGCAGGAGTCTCGATCCATCCGGGTTCTGCCGGACCGGTTGGGTCGCATAGAGGGTTCCGGCGAGGGCCCCGTTCCAATCCAGGGCAACCAGCCGGTAGCTGCCCGATGCTGGCGGCCCCTGCCACGGGCTCGTGGTCGAGTACCAGATCACCGGCACACCGCTCGGTGGCGCACCCGGCTCGGCGGTAAAGCTCCAGCTGGAATGGATCGGCGGTGCACCGCCACCGCCTGGGAGGGTGACCGTGCCCGTGTATTTGGCCAGGGGCGCGAGCCCCGTGTAGGAAACCGTCCAGATGCTGCCGCTCCATTGCCCCGGCTGCAGCACGCCCTGGGCCGGCTGCAGGGTGATGACCGGATCCGCCTTCGGGCGCTTGGTGAACTCGATGGACAGCTGGCCAACTCGCGGAATGCCCGCCGTGCCGTCCGCCGGGGTTTCGGCCACCAGCTTCGGATAGCCCTCGGCGGTGAATCCCCAGCTCGTTTGGAAATGCCCCGTGTCGTGCAGCGCGCTCTGGTAGTCGGCGCGAATGACGAGGTCGTAGTGCATGCCGAAGCGCAGGCCAGCGTAAGGCACAACCAGGGTGTCGCCGTCCCAGCGGGCCGGCTGCCGGGTGCCGTCGGCCGGGTTGAGCGTGAGCACCGGCGTCCCCGATGGGCGTCGCCCGAAGGTGATGCGGAACTCGCCGTCAAGCGGCACCTCGCTGGCGCTGCGGGCAGGCGCCGAATCCGACACGGTGGGAAGGGCCGCTGCCAGCGATTGCGATCGAGTTCGTTGCCATTGCACCCCACCCGCGAGGGCGACGAGGAGCACGACGGCGCCCAGCGCATACAGACGTGATTTGACCGGCCGCGACGTATAAAGCCGGTCTTCGATCGCATCGAGGATC
>DAINCX010000059.1:0-6873 GCA_036732165.1 Candidatus Dormiibacterota bacterium
CCCGGCCTGCGCGACATCCCCAAGCTCGTTCCCATCTACCGGCTCGTCTGGCGCCGCTACTACCGGGAAGAAGCAGCTCGGATCGGGTAGCCGCTCAAGCACGGTCGGCGGCGACGACCCGACGATGCTGCCCCTACACCTCTTGTCATGAACAACGTGTGGGCGGCCATCCCTCACACTGGGCACGCCGGCCGCGCCCACGGCGGTCGCACCCGCCGCCCAGGAGCAGAACACACCGGAGACGACGTCGCCCGAGACCACCACGGCGGACCCAGCCGAGACGAGAGCGGCGGCGACCGCGGCCGACCCGACCGGTGGCTTGCAGTCCACCGTTGATTACCAGGGCGACTTCCAGGGCGAGCAGTAACCCAGCGCCCCAACCGGCGAGAGCCCCGAACTCCCTCTCGGGGCTCTCATTTTGCCCGGTGACTGCAACTGCCTTCATCGCGCGGGCGTCATAGAGTTAGGGCGCCGAGTTCCGCCCTGAGAAAAGGAGGCCGTTGATCGTTCATTACGAGCCCGCAACCGGGGAGTCCCTGGCGCAGCCGCATTCGGCCGGGAATCGCGCCGGCTTCGACGCCTTGATCACGCCAATGATCGAGCCCGCCTACCGCCTTGCCTTCGCCATGCTTCGTCAACGGATGCCGGCCGAGGATGCCGTGCAGGAAGCGACGTTCAAGGCGTGGAACAAGTTCGGCACCTTCCGCAACGAGCGCGGTGGCTTCCGGGCCTGGTACCTGACGATCGTCGCCAACGAGTGTCGCTCGCTTCAGCGGGGGCGGTGGTGGTCGGTCCTCTGGCTGGATGAGGTCCGGCGACCGCAGGCGAGCGACGAGGCGGCGATGACCGCGTCGGAACTGCGGCAGACGATCGGCCGGCTCTCGCGATCCGACCGCCTGATCCTCTACCTCTTTTACTGGCTCGATCTGCCCCTCGAAGAAGTGGCCGCTGTGGCCGGCGTTTCGACGGGGGCTGCCCGCGCCCGCCTTTACCGGGCGGTCGGGCGACTTCGACTCGAACTCGACCCCGAAAAGGAGCAATCACGATGAAACCCTCAGCACGATCCGCGATCCGCAACGACGTCCTCGCGGAATACGAGATGCCCGATCCGAGGCTGACCACTCGGGTGCTTCGAGCCATCCCGGAGGTCGCTGGCCGGCCGGCTCCCCACCGCCGGCGCGTCGCGCTCCAAACCGTGGGCGTGCTGATGGCCGCCGTCGTCATCGTGGTCACCACCATCGGGGTCCGGGTCAGCCGGGGCGAGATGGCCTTGCCCGCCGGCCTGCCGTTCGGCGTCGGCGGCCTGCACCCGCCAGCCGCGAGCTACTCCATCGTTGACGCGCAATATGTTTCAGCCGACACGGCCTGGATCGTCGCCCAACTGCACGTGCACAACGGGCCGATCGTCGTCATGAACACGATCGACGGCGGGAAGACCTGGCGCGAGCAGTTTCGAATCCCGGATGGTTCGAGCATCGATAACCTGCATTTCTGGACTGCGCGAGATGGCGAGCTGACCGAGTTGGTGCCGTCGACCCTGCCCCCGAGCAAGACTCCGGGTGCCCCGGGCTCCTCGAATATGGTCCAGCGCCTTTACCGGACGCAGGATGGCGGTAGGAGCTGGCAGCTGGTCGACCGGCCCGTCGATTGGGAAGCGGTTGGAGCATCGAGCTTCTTCCTGAGCGAAATGGAAGGATGGCGTATTCCGCCGACCCTTCACGGTGCGTCCCCCGGGGCCGTGCAGCATACGGTGGACGGCGGTGGGACCTGGGTAACCGTTGGCCCGCTTCCGGTAGGCGCCTGGCTCGGCAGCCTTACCTTTACGAATTCACAGACGGGCTGGATCGCCGCATCCGAGTCCAAAAGCTACGCGTGGGACGCGACCGGAAAGCCGATCCCATACACACCGCCGGTGGCTCTCCTCTGGGTCACCCGCGATGGCGGCCACACCTGGACCGCGGTCGATCTGCCACTCCCGACTGAGGCGGCGGCGAACAATGTGGGGCTGGAGTCGCCGGTGTTCTTCGGCTCGCGTGACGGCCTGCTGGAATTCGAAGTCACAGGTCCGCCGCCGACCTTCCGGCCCGATACCTCCCAGCTACCGCCGGCGCAAGGCTGGACCCACAGCTACATCCTGGCGACGCACGACGGTGGCCAGCGCTGGGCGAACCTGGTCCAGCCGCCCGGTGGCCTGCAGCAGGGTGGGGCCCTCTTCTTCGATGCCCGGCACTGGCTGTTGTCGCGGGGACCCAGCATCAGCGAGACGCTCAACGCCGGCAAGACCTGGACCACGCGCCAGGTCCTGGCGAACGGCCTCGACTTCAGCTTCGCACCCTGGAACTTCATCGATGCGAAGACCATCTGGTCGCAGGTCGGGGCCAACATGCTGGTCCGGTCGACCGACGGCGGAACCCACTGGTCGGCAGTGACGCCGCCCACGATCCGGTGACCCTCAGGCGCTTCGCGGTGCGGCCATTGGGCTTGCGCGAGCCCGATTGCGACACGGAGTGACATTGATTCGACCGGGGTAAAACTAAAGCGTGCCCTCTCGTGTCGAGGGTTTGGGCTATCAGGCCCCCCGGATGAGGTCCGCCATTAGGCTGGACCAAGAGTTCTTAGAAGGATTCGAAAGGAAGCTCCTATGCCTACGATTGCTACCGATCCCAAGGTTCTCGCGGCGAACTACAACCGGGCGTTCAATGCGCATGACGAAGTAGCGCTCAAGGCCCTGTTCGCGGACAACGCCAGGCTCATTGCCCCGGGCGACGTCAAGCTCACCGGCAAGGACGCCATCGCCGGCTACACGAACAGCTGGATGAAGGCCGTGCCTGACGCGCGCATCAACGTCACCCACGAGATCGTTAGCGGCCCCTGGGTCGTCCAGGAATTCGTCTTCGCCGGCACCCACACGGGCCCGCTGACCAGCCCGATGGGCACGATCCAGGCCACGAACCGCAAGGTCTCGGGCCAGTCCGTCTCGATCACGCGCTACGAGAACGACCTCGCCGTGGAGACCCGTCTGTACTTCGACGTCGTGCAGTTGCTGAACCAGATCGGCGTCATGCCGGTTGCCGTAAAGAACTGACCCGACTCGGAAGCTGATGTGAGAGCGGCGCCCCGGTGGGTGCCGCTCTTTTTGCGTCCAGCGCGTCAGTAGCCGACGGCGCCGTCGATCCGCTGGCGGAGGAGGTCCGCGTGTCCGTTGTGGCGCGAGTACTCCTCGACCATGTGGACCAGGATCCAGCGCAGCGAGACGATCCTGCCGTTACGCTGACGGCCGGTGTCATCGAGAGTGCGGGAGGCGACAACCTGGCGCGCCTGTTCACACTCGGCACGCCAGGCGCTGAAGACCTCGTCCACGGGGGCTCCGTCGGTGTTATTGAAGTCCCCATCGGGGTCGGCCTCCGATGAATAGACGTCCTGGACATCCTCGAGGGCCAGCGTTCGCCGGAACCACCCTCGCTCGACATCCGTGAGATGGCGCACCAGGCCGAGCAATGACAGGGTTGATGGCGCCGCGGACCGTTCCCGCAATTGCTCGCCGGTCAGGCCCTCGCACTTCCGGGCGAGGGTCGCCCGCTGCCATTCGAGGAAGCCGGTCAGCGTCGTCCGCTCGTCGGCATTCCGTGAGAGATCGACATAGTCAGCCGCCATCGACGAACCAATCTTAGAGCCCCGCCGGGAACGTGAAGGGCTTCGGTGACACCACCGTCCCGACGTCAAGTTGAATGAGCGCATGGGCGGTCAGAGGGATCGCCCGCGGGTCGCCCGTATAGAGCGCCCGGTTCAGGTAGGCTGTCACGGTGCCCTTTGCCGGCCCGACCTGGCCGGGTCCCAACGGCTGGCGCCAGATATCGAAGTAGTTGCCCAACGTATAGGTCCGCTCAACCGGCGACTCGACGTGGATGATCCCGTCCTGGGTGTGCGCGTGCAGGGAGTAGAAGCAGCGCCCGGAGGTCACGAAGGGGCCCTCCTGGGAGTCGGCGACCGTCCAGGGCGGGACGATGCCGATGCCGTACGGGATGGCCCGAGGCTCACCCCCGACGTACACCGCAAGGTGCGCATGGATGTGGAAGAGAACCTGCTCGGCCTGCTGGCAGTCGACACCGTCGACCGGCTGGCCGGCCGCCTGGCCGGCAGCGGAGGCGAGCAGCGCAGGACTTGCCTGGCCAGGCGCCAGTCCTGGGTTCCCTCGTCCGAGCAGAACGACGACGAGAACCACTAGGCCCAGTCCGATGAGTCCGATCGGCCAGAAGCGTCGCCAGGCACCTCCGCTTCGTGGCGGGGGCGGGGCCGGGCGACCCGGACGCGGCGGGCCCCCGGCCTTCGAACCGGCCCTGGCTCGTTTCTTCTTACGTGCCACAGTGCACTTCCGTCTTTTTGGTCCTTGACCGGTCGACCGACTTCCGAAAGACTATAGCCACCATTAAAGAAAGGGGGAATTCATGTCGGCACTCGATTCGCTCGTTGATCCCGCATTCGCCAAGGACCCACCCGTCAAGCTGAACCTGGACGCCAAGGTCGTGGGAATCGTCCTCGCCATTCTCGCCGGGCTGGGGGCGCTTCTTGGCCTGATCTCATTGCTGGGCCTCCTGACGCTGAGCGCGGCCTTTGGAGGCATCTTCGTCGTGGCCCTGCTCGGCGTCGTCATCAACGTCGTCGGCGACATCCTCTGTGTGGTCGGAGGCTGGCGTATGTACCAGGGCAATCCCGAGGGCAAGCGGCTGGCCGTGTACGGGATCGCCATCGCCTTCGTCGCCGAGATCATTTATGCGATCGGGTTTGCGAACGGCTCGGCCATCATTCCGCTGATCGTTTTGGCGCTGCTCTATTACGCCGTGGTCGTGAGCCGATTCCCCAGTGAGGTCCGCGTCCAGACCCCGTAATTCGCTTTCAGCGCCGGGCGTGAACCTGTTGCTCGAGGAAGCCGACGAGTCGATCCTCCGCCGTCGTCGGCTCCTCGAGGAACGCCCAATGGCCACGCTGTGGCAGCCGGATCAGATCGATCAGGTCGAAGACCTCGCGCTGTCGCTCGGCGACCGCAACCGGGACGAAGCCATCCTGCTCCCCCCAGAAGACCAGGGCCGGGAGCCGATAGTCTTTCAGCACGGCCGCCTGGGCTTCGCCCGCCTTCGCGGGATCGGCGATCGAGCGGTAGGCCTTCATCGCCGCCCGGCGAGTGGGTGGCGTGAAGTTCGCCCAGGCACGATCCACGAACCCTGGTGGAAGGGTACCCCCGCCACGGCGCAGGACGCCCTCGAACGACTTCCGCGTCGTGAGTGCCATCATCAGCTCGCCGAGGATCGGCCGTCGCACCAGTTTGGCGGTCGAGTGCCAGTGATACCCGAGGGGCACGCCGACGTTGAAGAGGGCCACGCTGCGAACGCCTGTCGGATGCGAGGTCGCCCAGGCCAGACCCCAGGGCCCACCAAAATCGTGCAGGACCAGGTGAACCTGCTCGATGCCAAGCTGCGAAAAGAGCTTCTCGAGAAAGGCCGCGTACCCGGCCGGGGAGTAGTCGAATTTCGCGGGTTTGTCGGCTTGCCCGAATCCAGGCATGTCGACGGCAACGACGCGCCCGATCCGCGAGGCGGCCGTCGCCAGATCGCGCCAGTCTTCCGATGAGCCGGGATTGCCGTGAATGAACACGATGGCCTCCCCGGTGCCGGACTCGCCGCCTTCAAAGCCATGGGTCCGAATAACGTCGACGGTGAGGTCGAGGGGCTCGAGCCGCCCCGCCCGGTCCCTCATCGCCTGGAGCCCACCAGCTCGCGGGTCGACCCTTTGGACTGTGTCATGCACCAACCCTACCCTGCCGCCCATGAGGCGCGAAAGACCCCAACTCCGGAGCTGCGATAGGCGGACCGTAACCGGGGTGGTTCAGGATATGAGCATGGAGGATCAGTCCGACCTGGTAACGGCCAGCCCCGACCCACGGAACCCCTGGTGGGAGCTGCGGGTCATCCGGCTGCTCGCCCTCCGCGACGAACGACGTCACCTCCCGGCGGCGCCCATCGAACGCGCCGCCTAGGAGCATTTCTCGCGGGCCGGCGCTCCCTCTAGCCACCTGGAAGGGCGAAACTATTCGAGTGGATCCCACGCCTAAAGCTGATCCCCTGATCTACACCATGCGCTGGCCCGTCCGGGGCTACGAGATCGATAGCAACGGTCACGTCAACAACGCGGTGTACCTGAGCTGGGCCGAGGAGCTCGCCACGGCGCACGCCGAGGCGGCCGGGTACGGGCGCGCCTGGGCGGAGAGCCAGGGAGGCGGTTGGGTCATCCGGCGGAGTGAGATCACCTACCATCATCCGGCCGTTTACGGGGACACCGTCGAGCTGACGGTTGCCGTTGAGCTAGTCAAAGGGGCGCGGGGGGTGCGGAAAACGACGATGCGCCGGGCCAGGGACGGAGCGCTCTTCGCCGAGATCCGGACCGAATGGGTCTGGGTGCGGCTCAGCGATGGAAGGGCGACTCCGGTCCCGAGGCACCTGGTGGAGATCGCCGCCGAGGTGACCCGGGCGACGCTGGCCAGGCGACGGGTCAGCGGCTGACGGAGGTCACGCAGCCGGGCGGCCGACCCAGAGCACGTCCGCCGCACCGGGCGCCGTGATTAGGCGCGGGACGGCCTGCAGGCGACCCCGCCGGGAATGCGCCCGAAGAATCCGGATCACCCGGTCGGCCGCCTCGCCCGGCTGGCAGGCATAGGGACCCCATTGATCCCGAGAGCGAGGATCCATGCTGGCCGCGAACGTGAACCGCACCCGGTCTCCATGCGCCCGTGGATCGGCCTGCGCGTGGACCACTGCCGAGGGCACCAGGAAGATCGGAGCCTGGAAGGCCATCGCGGCCAGGTCCATGTAACCAAAGAAG
>DAINCX010000059.1:6973-13063 GCA_036732165.1 Candidatus Dormiibacterota bacterium
CAGGAAGATCGGAGCCTGGAAGGCCATCGCGGCCAGGTCCATGTAACCAAAGAAGGACGAGACGCTCCTTCTTCTCATCGAAGCGGATCCAGAGCTGGCTGGCCCGATTGCGGCGAACCAGGACATGGCGCGCCTTCACCTGAGTAGCCAGACTGACCCCAAACACCTCCTTGAGGTGCGCCTCCAGGTCGCGCCGCTCGTCGTCACTGGCCGGCCAGACGACCTCGAGAGCGCCCTTTCCGCCAAAGGTGAATAGCTTCCCAACTTCACTTTCCGTGAACCGGCTGAACTGGACGTTGCTGACGGGGCTCATCAGACGGTGTAACGGGGGACGCGTCAAATTATTCAAGCGAGGGAAGAATCAAGAGCATGGAAGCAAGCGGGCGAGCGAGGCAGCCCCATCGATGGATCATCCCGATTGGGGGCGGGCTGTCGAGCGCCATCCTGATCGTGATCGCGACGCCGCACGTCGCCTGGTTCCTTCGCGCCCTGCTGGCCATCGTGGCCTTCCTGTATATCGCCGGACAGTCGGCCGCCTACCTGTGGCACGACGACGCGGAACCCAGGGACTGACCCGGAGGCCGGCCCGGCTATTACAATTCCGGTATCGGAAAACGTGACACCGTAAACGCGCTGCCAGCGGCGCCCGCCACCGAGGACCCGTCCCGATTCGAGCAGGTCCTCGCCGAGGCCGTCGAGGTACTGGATCGCGCCGGCTTCCCCTTCCTCGTCCTGGGCGGGCTGGCCTCCTCGCTCGTCGGCCGCCCCCGCTGGACCCACGATATCGACTTCCTCGTGATCCCCACCGACGCTTCGGGAGCCCTGCGAGCCATGGAGGATGCCGGCTTCACCACGGAGGAGACCGATCCCGTCTGGATCTATAAGGCCTTCAAGCACGACGTCATGGTGGACATCATCTTCATGATCACGGGCGGCATCTATCTCGACCAGGACATGCTGGAGCACGCCATCCAGCGCGAATACCAGGGGGTCCCGATCCGGATCCCCAGCCCCGATGACCAGGTCATCATCAAGGCGATGGTGCACGCCGAGGAGACCTCGCGCCACTGGTTCGATGCGCTCGCCATCCTCGGACGCAGCGAGATGGACTGGGAGTATTTTCTGCGGCGATCCCGGCTCGGGGTCCGTCGCGTGTTGAGTCTCCTGATCTACGCCCAGTCAAGCGACATCCTGGTGCCGTCGTGGGTCATTCGCCGCTTGTATGAGGAGGCCTTCGCGCAATGACGACGCCACGCCAGGATTACCTCAGCGAACACGTCCGCGACAAGCTGATCCACGATTCCCGGGTCAACGAGCAGGACCTTCGGGTGCACGTCGGGGAACGCAGCGTGACCGTCGCCGGGAACGTGTCGACCGAGCATCTGCGCGAGACCATCAGCATCGTCGCCCGGGAACTGCTCCCAGACTACGAGATCGTCAACGAGACGAAGGTCGTCCCGGTCGCGGAGCCGGAGGGCGAGGAGCCGGTGGCATGATCCGGGTGGCGGCCGTCGCGGACGTGCACTTCGGGATGGAGTCGCACGGGGTGCTACGACCGAGCCTCGAGCACCTTCCCGACCGGGCCGACGTCCTGCTCATCGGCGGAGACCTCACGCGCTGCGGGGGCCCGGGCGAGGCGCAGGTCCTGGCCGACGAACTGCGTGGCCTGCCCATCCCGGTCGTGGCCGTCCTCGGCAACCACGACTATCACGCGGACAAAGAGGCGGGGGTGCGGGCGCGACTGGAGGCGGCCGGCGTTCGCGTGCTGGAAGGCGAGGGCATCACGCTCGACGTCAATGGGGTGCGGCTCGGGATCGCCGGCACGAAGGGCTTCGGCGGCGGGTTCCGCGGCGCCCATGGCAGCGACTTCGGCGAGCCGGAGATGAAGGCGTTCGTGGGCCATACGAAGCTCCTCGCCGACCGGTTGGGGCGGGCGCTCACACAACTCCAGGCGGACTTCCGGATCGCCCTGTTGCATTATTCGCCAATCGAGGAGACCCTCGTAGGCGAGCGGCTGGAGATCTATCCGTTCCTGGGCAGTTACCTGCTGGCCGAGGCGATCGACACGGCCGGCGCCGACCTGGTGCTGCACGGCCATGCCCACCGCGGGACGGAAAAAGGGCGAACCCCCACCGGGATCCCCGTCCGCAACGTCGCGCAGCCGGTCATCGGGCATGCGTACAACGTATACACGCTGGCGGCTCGAAGCGCCGAGCCGTCCCCGGCGGGAATAGGCGAGGCCGACGGGCGGTTATTGTAACCGAGCCCCAGGAGGAACACACATGCCAAAAGCCAAAGCTGTCTGGAACGGCGTGACGCTCGCCGAGAGCGACCAAACGATCATCGTCGAAGGCAACCATTACTTCCCGCCGGATGCCGTCAAGCGCGAGGCTTTCCAGCCAAGCGCCACCCACACGACCTGCTCCTGGAAGGGCGAAGCGAGCTATTACACCGTGGTCGCGGACGGAAAGACCAATGCCGACGCCGCCTGGTTCTATCCCGAGCCCAAGCCGGCGGCGAGCGAGATCAAGGACTACGTTGCCTTCTGGAAAGGCGTCACCGTAGAAAGCTAGCCGCGTTACGCTTCCCGCATGGCCGGAGAGCCGCGCACCGTCGTCTTCTTTCCCGAGGGCGCCTACGGGCCAACCAACAATTGCGTCGGCATCGGCGCCGAGCTGCTGCGGCGCGGCGTCCGGGTGGTCTTCGTGATCGAAGAGTCATTCAAGGGAACGCTGGCGGCGAAGGGTTTCGAGGAGGCGCTGATGCGGCTGAAACCCGCCCCGGAGACGCCGGAGCAGCCAGGCCAGTTCTGGAAGGACTTCATCCGCGACACCGCGCCGGAATTCCAGAAGAGCACCCTGGACCAGATCGAGACCCTGACCAAGCCCATCTGGGCCGAACTCATCGACGGCTCGATGTACGTGAACCACCGGCTGGAGGAGATTTTTGGCACGGTGCGCCCAGATGTGATCGTCCAGGACAATGTGGTCGCGTTCGGCGCGGTGCTGACGGCGGGCGTCCCCTGGGCGCGGATCGTCTCGTGCAATCCGCTGGAGGTGAGCGACCCCGCGCTTCCCCCGGCACTTTCTGGCCTACCATCCAGCGACCCCGGCAAATGGGACCATTTTCGACGCGTCTACCAGGCGGCGCACCAGCCGCTGCACCAGGAGTTCAGCACCTTCCTCGCCGATGCCGGCGCGCCCCCACTGCCTGATGGCGCGTTCATGTACGAGTCGCCATTCCTGAACCTCTACAACTATCCGGACGAGTTGGACTATCCGCGATCTCGCCCGCTGAACGAGAGCTGGGATCAGCTCGAGGCATGCGTGCGGTCGACCGACGATCCGTTTCGAATCCCCGAAATCCCCGCCACTGGCAAGCTCCTGTACCTCAGTCTCGGCAGCCTTGGATCGGCCGATGTGGGGCTGATGAACCGCCTGATCGAGATCCTGGCCTTAACAGGCCATCGCGTGATCGTCAGCATGGGGCCGCAGCACCAGGAGTTACGGCTGGCCGACAGCATGTGGGGCGCCGAGTTCCTGCCGCAGACGTCGGTCCTGCCGCTGGTCGACCTCGTTATCACCCATGGCGGGAACAACACCGTGACCGAGAGCCTGTACTTCGGCAAGCCGATGATCGTCTTGCCCCTCTTCTGGGACCAACCGGACAACGCCCAGCGCGTTTCGGAAACGGGCTTCGGTATCCGGCTCGACCCGTACGGCTGCAGCGCGGATGAGCTACTCGCATCCGTAACCCGGCTCCTGGGTGACCGCTCACTCCACGCGCGCCTGGGTCGACTCTCGGACCGATTACAAGGCGCACCCGGCACCCGCCGTGCCGCTGACCTGATCGAGAAGCTGGCCAAGCGCCGCGTTCCAATCGGCCCACAATCCTGACCCCGCTCACTTCGACGTACCGTGAGGATCCGTACTGGTGGCGGGAGGCGCCCCCGATCGGACTGCCCGCGGCGGCGGTCCCGACCGACGTGGACGTGGTCGTGGTCGGGGGCGGGTACACCGGCATGATGGCCGCGATCCGCCTCGCCTGGCACGGACGGGCGGTCGCGGTCCTGGAAAAGGACGCCTTCGGGTCTGGGGCGAGCGGACGGAATGGGGGCATGGTCCACCCCGGCTTCAAAGTCGACCCGGCGACGCTGATCAGCCGCTGGGGCGAGCAGGGCCGGCAGCTCTACCGGGCAACGCTCGAGGGCATCGCGCTCGTGGAGGAAACCATCTCGCGCCATGCCATCCGGTGCGACTACCAGCGGACAGGGCACCTCCACCTGGCCTACCGTCCGGGCGATGTCGAGAACCTGGAGGCCGAGGCCCGGCTGCTCACGAAGGAGTTCGGCCTGGAGGCACGAATCGTGCCGCGTGACGAGCTCGAGGGTGAGATCGGTTCGAGCGCGTACTATGGCGGACTCCTCTTCGAGCGGAGCGGCGGACTCCATCCGGCGAAATACCTGGCGGGTCTCGTCCGGGTGGCCCGCGACGCCGGCGCCCATCTCTACGATCACCTGCCGGCGACCAGCATCGAGGGAACCGCACGCGGCTTCGAAGTCACCACGCCGAGGGGCATCATCCGGTGCCACCAGGTTTTGATCGCTACCAACGGGTATACCGACCGGCTGCTTCCAGCCCTTCGCCGCCGGATCATCCCGGTGGGCAGTTACATCATCGCCACCGAGCCATTGCCCGAGGACCTCGCCCACGCCGTGATCCCCAATCGACGCATGCTGTTCGACTCGAAGAATTTCCTCTATTACTGGCGGCTGAGCCCTGACGGCCGCCGGATGCTCTTCGGGGGCCGCGCCAGCTTCGCGCCGACGTCCATCCCCAACGCGAGGGACTGGCTCTACGACGCGATGACGCGCGTGCACCCACAGCTGGCCGGGGTGGCCGTCGAGCACGCCTGGGGTGGCCAGGTCGGGTTCACGTTCGACCGGATGCCCCACATCGGCCGGCTCGACAGCATCACCTACGCGCTGGGCTATTGCGGAACCGGCGTCGCCATGTCGACCTACTTCGGGCAGCTGGCGGCAGACTGGATCGCGGGAGGGGAACTGCCCTCGTACTGGAATCGCCCACTGCGGGGCATGCCGCTGTATCGCGAAACGCCCTGGTTCTTACCCGCGGTCGGTCTCTACTACCAGCTCCGGGACCGATTCTGAGGCGACCGACTCGCGCAACTTGAAGCGCTGCGTCTTTCCCGTCGCCGTCTTGGGGAGGGCGTCGACGAACTCGACCCAGCGCGGTCGCTTGTACTCGGCGATTCGCTGGCGGACGAAGTCCTGCAGCTCCTGCGCCAGCGCCTCGGACGGCTGGTGTCCTGCCGCCAGCACTACGTAGGCCATCGGCTTTTCGAGGTCGTTGGCATCGCGACGGCCGATCACGCCCGCTTCCTGGACGGCGGCATGCTCGGCCAGGGTGGTCTCGACCTCGACCGGGCTGACCCAGATGCCCCCCACCTTGAGCATGTCGTCCGCCCGCCCCGCGTACCAATAGAAGCCGTCGGGGTCGCGCCAGTACTTGTCGCCGGTCCGGATCCAGTGACCCTGGATCGTGTCCTTCGTCCGCTCGTGCTTGTTCCAGTAATAGGCGCAGGTACTGTCGCCCTTGATCAGCAGGCTCCCGATCGTTCCGTCGGGCACGTCCTGTCCAGCGTCGTCCACCAGGCGCGCCTCGTACCCCGGGACTAACTGTCCGGTGGATCCCGGGCGGACCTGGCCGGGCCGGTTCGAGATGAAGATGTGGAGGGTCTCCGTCGAGCCGATGCCGTCGAGGACCTCGACCCCGAAGCGTTCCTTGAAGCGGTCGTAGAGTGCCTTCGGGAGCGCCTCCCCCGCCGACACCGCCTGCCGGACGCTGCCGAGGTCGAACTCCGATCCGTCACCTTTGTGGGCGAGCAGCATCCCGTAGTTGGTGGGGACCGAAAAGAACAGGGTGGGCCGGTATCGTCCGATCTGCGCGTAGACGTTGGGCGCGGTCGGTGGGCCGGGCCAGAGGACGGTGGAGGCGCCCACGGCAAAGGGGAAAGTCAGGGCGTTCCCGAGCCCGTAGGCGAAAAAAAGCTTGGCGACCGAAAAGGTCC
>DAINCX010000060.1:0-10427 GCA_036732165.1 Candidatus Dormiibacterota bacterium
ATGGGCGCAGGCATGACCGCGCGCCTGGTGCAGGGCGGCCACCAGGTCGTCGTCTACGACCGCAGCCCTGATGCCGTGAAGGCGACGGCGGCGAAGGGCGCCATCGGGTCGACCAGTCTCGAAGACATGGGTCAGAAACTGAAGGCCCCGCGGGTCTTCTGGCTGATGATCCCGGCGGGCCGGCCCGTGGACGACACCCTCCAGCAATTGCAGGATACCGTCTCGCCAGGGGACGTCATCATCGACGGCGGCAACTCCAACTACAGGGACTCGATCCGGCGCGCTGAGGACCTTCGCAGCAAGCAAGTTGAATTCCTCGACGCCGGCGTCAGCGGCGGGATCTGGGGCCTCAAGGTCGGCTTTTGCCTGATGGTTGGTGGCACCGAGGCCATCTTCAAACAGGTGGAACCGATCTTTAAGACGCTAGCCCCGGCTGATGGCTACGCCTACGTCGGCGCGGCGGGCGCCGGCCACTACTCCAAGATGGTCCACAACGGGATCGAGTACTCACTGATGCAGTCCTACGCTGAGGGCTTCGAGATCCTGAAGGCGTCATCGTTTCATTACGACCTGGCCCAGCTGGCCAAGCTCTGGAACCATGGCAGCGTTATCCGCTCCTGGCTGCTGGAGCTGGCGCAGTCCGAATTCGAGCAGGACCCGGAGCTCTCCCAGCTCAAGGGATACGTCGACGATTCCGGCGAAGGCCGCTGGACGCTGCAGGAAGCGATCGATCACGCCGTCCCGGCGCCCGTGCTGGCGATGAGCCTCTTCATGCGCTTTCGCTCCCGCCAGGACGATTCCTTCAGCGGCAAGGTGCTGGCCGCGCTTCGCAATGAATTCGGCGGCCATCCGGTGAAAGCGGAGTAGCCATGGCACAGGCCCCGCCCCTCACACACAACGTGTTGCGGGAAGGGTTGGCCCTTGCCCGCACGCCCGATCCGAACGTGATGGTCATCTTCGGCGCCTCGGGTGACCTGACCGCGCGGAAGCTGATGCCGGCGCTCTATAACCTCGCGCTCAACCGCTATCTGCCGGCCGGCTTCAGTGTCGTGGGTTGCGCGAATACCGTCTGGTCGGATGACGAGTTTCGCAAGGTCATGCGGACCGCCGTCGAGAAGAACTCGCGGACCCAGCCGATCGACGATGCGGTCTGGGACTCGTTCGCCGAGGGCCTCCACTACGTGCCGATGGGCTTCGACGACCAGGCCGCCTATGAGCGGCTGGGAACCCGGCTTGCCCAGCTCGACCAGGAACGGGGCACCGCGGGCAACCGCGTCTTCTACATGGCGACGCTCTCGCAATTCTTCTCCGTCATCGCCGGCCGCCTCGGAGCGGCCGGCCTGGTCAAGAAGCCTGAGGGCTGGGAGCGCGTGGTCGTCGAGAAGCCGTTCGGGCGCGATCTCCCGAGCGCCCAGGCCTTGAACCGCGAGCTGCACGCCGTCTTCGCCGAGCCGCAGATCTACCGGATCGACCACTACCTCGGCAAGGAGACCGTGCAGAACGTCATGGTCTTCCGCTTTGCGAACGGCATCTTCGAACCGATCTGGAACCGGCGCTATGTCGATCACGTTCAGATCACGGTGGCGGAGGATATCGGCATCGAGCGGCGCGGCCCCTACTACGACCGGGCCGGCGCGATGCGCGATATCGTGCAGAATCACCTGCTGCAGTTACTCAGCATCGTCGCCATGGAGGGCCCGGCGAACTTCCAGGCCGAGACCGTGCGCGATGAGAAGGTCAAGGTGCTGCGCTCCATCCGCCCGATGGACGCCGACAAGGAGCTGGTGCGCGGCCAGTACGGGCCCGGCTGGGTCGCCGGCGAGGCGGTGGCGGGCTACCGGCAGGAGGATCGGGTCGCCTCGGACTCGACCACCGAGACCTACGTCGCCATGAAGCTGGCGATCGACAACTGGCGCTGGGCCGACACGCCCTTCTACCTGCGGACCGGCAAGCGGCTGCCCAAGCGGGCCAGTGAGATCGCGATCCAGTTCAAGCGGGCCCCCCATCTGCCCTTTGCGAAGACCGTCGTCGAAGGGCTCAGCGCCAACGTGCTGGTGATGCGGATCCAGCCGCACGAAGGCGCCTCCCTGAAGATCGCGGCCAAGGTGCCGGGCCCGACCATGCGCATGCGAACGGTCAACATGGACTTCTTTTACGGTTCGTCCTTCCTGGTCGAGTCGCCCGACGCCTACGAGCGTCTCGTGCTCGACTGCATGCTTGGCGATCCCACCCTCTTTGCCCGCGAGGACGAGGTGGAGCACGCCTGGGCGCTCGTCGATCGGGCCGAGGCGACCTGGCAGGAACAGCCGCCCCCGGCGTTCCCGAGCTACGCCGCCGGCACCTGGGGACCTGAAGCGGCCGACGCCCTGATCGAACGAGACGGGCGCCGCTGGCGCCGGCCGTGAGCGTCCGGCCGGTCGCCCACCACGCCCGGGTCGTCGGCCAGTTCTTCGACGTGCGGGCGATCGAGCAGGAGCTGGCCGAGCTTCGCTGGCGGCTGCTCCCGGATGGTGCGCTGGGCGGGGAGGCGGCCGAACACGCCGCGGCGGAGGCCCGGGCGAGCACGCTCAACCTGGTCGCGGTGGCGCGGACCAGCAAGGAGGAACACCGCGTCTCGCACACGCTCGAGCGCATGTCGGTCCATCACCCCTCCCGGACCCTGATCTTGCTGGCGCAGGAGGATCGCCATTCCCCGAAGCTGGAGGCCACCGTCAGCGCCTTCACCGACATGGTCGGGTCGCGCCTGGTCGCCAATGAGCAGGTGCTGCTGCACGCGCATGGCCAGGTTGCCGAGCACCTGGCCAGCATCGTGGCGCCGCTGCTGGTGCCCGATCTGCCGGTGATGCTGTGGTGGCCGGGCCGCCCGCACTTCAAGGGCCGGCTCTTCAACGAGCTGGCGGACCTCTGCGACCGCCTGATCATCGACAGCGATGATGAGTTCGACCCCAGCAAGGACCTCGGACCGCTGCTTCACGTCGCCAAGCGTCGCACCGCCCAGATCGCGGTCGGCGACTTCAACTGGGCGCGGCTCCTGCCCTGGCGGCAGGTGACCGCCCAGTTCTTCGACCCGCCGGCCGTCCGGGCGCAGCTCCGGGCGATCCACGTGGTGGAGGCCTGGTCGGGCGCGAGCGGATCGGATGCGCAGGCCCGACTGATCTGCGGGTGGATCCAGAGCCGGCTGGCCCGGATCGACGTCAAGGTCGAGCGCGTTCTGCGCGAGAACCCGGAGGTCGGGCCCGGTCTCTGCCGCCTGAACCTGAAGGGCGATGGTGAGGGCACGCGCTTCACCATCACAGGGAAGCCGAACGAGTGCCTTGCCACCGACATGGAGCTCGACGGAAAGGCGTACCCGGAACGGACGGTCAGGATCGCCACCCGCGACCCGGCGGACCTGCTCGCCGTGGAGATGGTCGAAACGGGCCACGATCCGGTCTACGAGGAGGCGCTCGCCGCCGCATCCCAGTGATCCGCGCCCTCTCGCCCATGGTGGTTGAGGGACCGGCGGAGCTTGCCGAGGTGGCCGCCAAATGGACGGCCGAGCGGATCACCCGCGCGGTTGCCGACCGTGGCGCCTGTTACCTGGCGCTGGCCGGGGGCGACACGCCGCGAGGCTGCTACCAGCGTTTGGCAGCTGAGCCCTACGCCACGCAGCTCCCGTGGAACCGGGTGCAGGTCTACTGGTCCGACGAGCGGCAGGTGCCCCTCGACGATCCAGGCAGTAACTACGGCATGGCGAAGGCGGCGCTGCTCGACCGGGTGCCGATCCCGGCCAGCCAGATTTTCCCGCTGGTGGGGGACCCCCGGGCGGCGCTGGAGCGGGTGCCAAGAGACGGGAACGGCCGTCCCCGCTTCGACCTGATCCACCTCGGCCTTGGCGAAGATGGTCACACGGCGTCTCTCTTTCCAGGTGACCCCGCGCTCGAGGAGCAAACGGCAATCGTCGTCGCGGTCCGGGCCACGAAGCCGCCACCCGAGCGCATGACCCTTACTTTTCCGGTGTTGAACGCGGCGCGGGCCGTCCTCTTCCTGGTCCAGGGGGCGGGCAAGCGCGAGCCGCTCGCCGGCGTGCTCGCCCGGGATCCCCGCTTTCCGGCCAGCCACGTCCAGCCCGTGGACGGCGAGCTGAGCTTCATCGTGGATCGCGCGGCCTTTCCTGGCTCCTGACGACGCCTACCGGTTGATCCGGGGAGGCCTGCCGGCCGTTCTCCTAATCAGGACGCTGGAAGCGACGGGTTCCCGAGGAGGCGCGGCGATGATCTGGCAGGCGAATGACGAGATTCGTGCGAGGGCGGAGGCCGCCGAGGAGCGGCGCCGGCTGGAGGCCAGTACGCGCCGGCCGCTGGTCTACCTGGACTGGCTGATCGTCCAGCTCGAGGAGTTCCACGTGGCGGGCAAGAAGCGGGTGCCGAGGGCCTTCGAGGCCCAGCTAGAAGCGGTCGCTGATCTGCTTCCCCCGGGGGTCGAGGCGCCGCTGATCTGGCGGGCACTGATCCGGCACGTGATCGACCAGGTGTTCGATCTGCAGGAGCGGATCCTGCAGCCACGCGACCCCGAATCGGCCGTCGCCTAGCCCCTCCCGGCGCCTCCGACGCGGCTCCCATGGGACAACGGCGGTATCACATAACTTGTTTCTTGACACGCCCAACGCTCCGTGACATCTTGGTAACGCAGCGACCAATTCAAGTTCACGGACAAGGCAGGGAATTCAGCAATCGTGGGCATCGTCTCTCTTCATCACCAGCCTTCGGGGCCTATCGCCCACCGCATCGAGCGGCGCAATCGTAAACGCACCATCCAGGCGGCCGCCGGAACGGCCGCCCGGACGGTGGCCTGGACCGCCGGCTTGCTCGCGCTCGGCTGGCTGGTCGCCGCCGGCTTCTACGGATTGCTGGGTAACGCATGAGGCACGCCTCCGGGTACCGGAACCCACACCGGCACGCGAACTACCGGATCAAGCAATGGCGCAAGCGGCGTCGCGCCGGGATGCGGCGGATCCTGATCCTCAGCTTCCTCGCCCTGTTCATGCTGCCCGTCCTGACCGTGCCGGCCGTCGCCGCCCAGACGGTGGGGGACCTGCCCGCGGTCACTGGTCTGTCGACCAGCAACCTCCAGCAGGACATGCTCATCTACGACCGCAACGGCCACCTGCTGGCCGACATCGGCGACCAGGGTGACCACCGGATCGTGGTGCCGCTCAGCTACATCTCGATCAACCTGATCAACGCCACGATCGCGGTCGAAGACCACACCTTCTACACGAACAGCGGTGTCGATTTCACCGGCACGCTGCGGGCCGCGCTGGCCGACTACAGCGGCCACGGCATCAAGCAGGGTGGCAGCACGATCAGCCAGCAGCTCGTCAAGCAGGTCTTCATCGGCCCGCACCCTGACACCAGCCTGCAGCGAAAGCTCAAGGAGGCCGTGCTCGCCCTCGAGGTGAACAAGCGGTACTCCAAGTCCGAGATCCTCAACATGTACCTGAACACGATCTTCTACGGCAGCCAGACTTATGGCGTCGAGGCCGCCGCCCGCACCTACTTCCAGAGCAACGCCCACGACCTGACGCTGGCGCAGGCCAGCCTGCTGGCGGGCCTGCCCCAGGCGCCGACCCAGTACAACCCGCTGATCAACCTGACCGCCGCGAAGAAACGGCAGCACGAGGTGCTGACGGCGATGGTCGACAACCATTACATCACCCAGGTCCAGGCCGACGCCGCCTACGCGACCAAGCTGACGATCTATCCCCCGGTCAACCACTTCGAGGCTCCCCACTTCGTGGACTATGTCCTCCAGACCCTCCGCACGCAGTTCCACATCCAGCCGAGTGACCGCAAGGGCTACCGCGTCTACACCAGCCTCGACCTGAACCTCCAGCACATGGCGGAGAAGATCATTCGCGACCAGATCGCGCAGAAGGGCAACTACTACAACTTCCACGACGCGGCGCTCGTCAGCATGGATCCGAAGACGGGCGAGATCCTCGCCATGGTCGGCGGCAACGACTACAACCGGCCGGGCGGCCAGATCAACATGGCCAACACGCCGCGCCAGCCCGGCTCGACCTTCAAGATCTACACCTACACCGCGGCCATCGAGAGCAAGAAGTTCAACATGATCACGCCGATCCTGGACGCGCCGCTGGTCTTCCCGGTCTACGGTGGGAATAGCGGCTTCGAGCCCTACATGCCGCTGAACTACGACCTGAAGTACCACGGGGCGCTGCCGCTGAAGATGGCGATGGGTAACTCGATGAACATCCCCGCGCTCAAGGTCGAGCTGCGGGTCGGCATTCCGAATGTCCTGAGCGCGGCGCGCCGGATGGGCGTCACGCACCTCACCCAGGCCGATGAGAACTACTCGATGAGCCTGACGCTGGGTGGCTACGAGGTCACCGCCGTCGATATGGTCACCGGCGTCTCGACGCTCGCGACGCTCGGCGTCCGGCACATGCCCGCCCCGGTTCTCTCCGTGACTGACGGGCTCGGCCGGGCGGTCGTCACCTACGACCCGTTGAAGAACGAGTACCGCGCGATCAGCCCGCAGGTCGCCTTCATCATCGGGGCGATCATGTCGGACGACCGCAACCGCTGCCTCGAGTTCGGCTGCCATGGGGACCTGACGCTCCCGGGCCGGACGGTCGCCGCCAAGACGGGGACCACGCAGAACTTCCACGACAACTGGACCATCGGTTTCACGCCCAGCCTGGCCACCGCCGTCTGGGTTGGCAACCCGGACAACACCCCGCTCAGCCACAACTCGACCGGGATCGTCGGGGCCGCCCCGATCTGGCACAAGTTCATGATGCAGGCGCTCGCCGGCAAGCCGAACGAGTGGTACGCGAGGCCGGCCGGCCTGGACAAGATTGGCGACAACTACTTCCTGCCCGGCACCGAGAACGTGAAGTCGCCGGCGCTCGCCTGGCCGACCTGCCGCTTCGGCAGCTACAACCCGTACGCGCTGACCTACGCCGACATCCTGGTGGACGGGGTGCCTTGCGTGCTCGGCGGCGGGGCGCGTCCGACGACCCCGCGCACGCAGCGACAGTAGCCGCTTAGAAAAGAAAAGGAGCGCCGGGAAAAGGGGACGGACCGGCGCTCCTAAGTGGGTCGGCGCCTAGTGCTGGCTCACCTGGAAGCAGGCGACATCGTATTGCGAGACGCTTTTCGGGTTTGTCGAGTTTTGTGGCTGCGTTCCCGCATAGTGGGTAGCCGCGGTTCCCGTCGGGTTGAACGCGGCGGCTGACGTGTTGGCAGCGTTGCCCGGGCTGGCTGGTTGAGACTGGCAGGATTGACCGGGTTGACCCGGGGTTCCCCCGGGAATCGTGTCGGCGAAGGCGACGCTTCCCCCAGCCAGCGCCAGCGCCGCCGAGGTTGCGATTCCGAGAGCGACCTTCTTCAGCATATGGACTCCTCCTACGTGTGTTGGTTTCCTATAGATTCGTCGGGAGGTTACAACGAAGAATTTCTCTCTCCCCCGCGCGCGGGGAGTTAGCACAATTTCTCCCTCCCCCGCGCGCGGGCGGTTGGCACAATTTCTCCCTCCCCCGCGCGCGGGCGGTTAGCACAATTTCTCCCTCCCCCGCGCGCGGGGGAGGGTCGGGGAGGGGGCGTTATTCCCCCTTCGGCGGTTCCTTATCGATCGCGGCGCCCATGGCGTGGTAGCCGCCATCGACGTGCACGATCTCGCCGGTGGTTGCCGGAGCCCAATCGGAGAGCAGCACGCAGGCCATCTTTGCCACCGGGGAGCGGTCGCGAGTGTCCCAGCCAAGCGGGGACCGATCGGCCCACGTATCGCTGACCTGTTCGAAGCCGGGAATGCCTTTCGCCGCCATGGTCTCGAGCGGTCCAGCTGCCAAAGCGTTGACACGGATCTGGTGCTTACCCAGGTCGCGGGCCAGGTAGCGGGTGACGGACTCCAGCGCCGCCTTGCAGACGCCCATCCAGTCATAAATCGGCCAGGCCTGGGTGGAATTATCGAAATCGAGCGTGACGATACTGCCTCCCTGTTCGCGCATCAGCGGCGCCAGCGATTGCGCCATGGCCTTCAGCGAGTACGCGCTGGTCCGAAAGGCCGTCTGCACGCTCTCCCAGGGGGCCGTCATGAAATTGCCGCCGAGCGCATCGCCCGGGGCGAAGGCGATCGCGTGCACGAAACCATCCAGCCGGCCCCACCGCGTCTTCAGCGTCTCCGCGAGTTTGTCCACCTGGGCCTGGTCGTTGACGTCCATCTCGAGGACCTCGGGAGCGGGCTTCATCCGCCGAGCGCTCTTCTCCGTCAGGCTCATGGCCCTCCCGAAGCTGGTGAG
The DNA here is from genome assembly GCA_036732165.1 of Candidatus Dormiibacterota bacterium. Lineage (GTDB taxonomy): Bacteria > Chloroflexota > Dormibacteria > CF-121 > CF-121 > JALYYC01. Next base: position 8,306 of record DAINCX010000060.1, read on the forward strand.
CACGATGTCCGCGCCCTGCTGTTGGGCGACGTCGGCGATGGCGAAGGCGATACTGGCCGGCGTGAGGACACCGGTGACCAGGATCTTTTTCCCCTCCAGAATGCCCGGCATGGCTGTCCGCGATTGTAACGGTCTGCCCTAATCTGGCCCTGTGTCCGCGCTGTCGATCACGGCCGAACCGTTCGAATCGGCCGACGCTCGGCGACTGATCGCCGAGCTCGACCGGGGCCTCGCGGAACTCTATCCACCGGCGCAACGATTTGGGCCCAACCTCAAAGCGGCCCAGCTCGAAGGGGGGCGCGGCGCTTTTCTCGTGGCGCGGGATGGCGGCCGCGCCGTCGGTTGCGGCGCGCTCCGTCTCCTCGACGCCACCACGGCCGAAGTCAAACGGATGTACGTCGATCCCGATCAGCGGGGGCGCGGTGTCGGATGGGCTGTACTTCGCGAGCTCGAGGCAACGGCCAGGCAAATGGGCGTCCAGCGCCTGGTGCTCGAGACTGGCATCTACCAGGAGGCCGCGCTCCTGCTCTATCGCCGAGCCGGCTTCATTTCAGTCAAATGCTGGGGCGAGTACGCCACGTCGTCGATCAGCATCTGCCTTGAAAAGCACCTCGTCTGAGATTTTTCAGCCGAGCTGCCGCACGAGCTTCCTCTTGCTGGGGTCTTTGAGCTGCTGCGGCCGGCCGGTGAGATAGGCGATGAAGGTTTCGAGGTCAAGCTCGTGGACCTTTCCGTCCTTTCGCAGCTCGACGCCGCCGTCGGTCAGTCGGGCGTCGACCGGACTGCCTTCCTCCCGAGCGGCGAAGATCCCGAACGCAGCTCGCCAGCGAAGCTCGGCGGGCCGCTCCCGCGGCGAGATCGACGCCTCGACGTCATCAGCGTGGATTGCGTATTCGCGCGCGAGGTGCCAGATCTGCAATCGCAGCGGGTAGCGACCGACACTCGTCTTGATCGACCCATTGAGACCGATGCGACCCCACAGGCGACGGACGCGTTCCTGTCGCGCCTCCCATTCCTGGAGCGCCTCCAGGTGATGCATGCTGCGCCGGACTCGAACGCCCCGCGCATTCCAGCCGTCGAGCCCACCCGAAAACGGCAGCTGGTGGAGGGCGTCGTCGAGGCATGCCTGGTTGTAGACCTCATTGGTCGAGAGGTGCGCCACGATGTCCTTGACGCTCCACCCCTGGCAGTGACTGGCGGCGGACCACTCCTTCTCTTTGAGGCCATGGAAAAAGTCACGCAGGCGGCGAATTTCGCGGTCGTAGGCCGGAAACGGATTGGCCCGGAGCGGGTTAAATGGGGCCCGGGCTCTCAAACTTGCTGGATTCTAACTTGAATTGGCTCGGAGCGTGGCATGCTTCACTCTATTCCGGCCCAACTGCTCAGGATTTTCATGTGAAGGCCTTATTCTCGCGCCCAAGACGACGAAGGAATCCTTTCGCGACCCTGGCACTCGTGGTTGTGGCTACGGTGGCGGTCTTTGGCGCCGTGGGCCTCGCTCAGGCGACGTTCCCCCACCGGTCTGCCGCTATCGTGCTCAGCTGGCAAGGCGCCTTGGCGCTTTGCCTGACGTTGGCTTGGGGTGTCGCCGATTCCGTGCTTCTGCGTCGCAGAGCGCGGCCACCATTCGCTGATAGGCCCGCAGCCAAGCGGGCGCTGATCATTCGGGTCTTTTCGGGCGTTGTGGCGTTGGTCATCCTGGCAGTCGATCTCGGACTCCTGGTGACGGCCGGCATGGCCGTCAAGGCTGCCCTTCTGATCGGGGGAGCTTTCCTGATCGCCTGGCTGGTGCTGGTCGGTGCGGTGTTCGGTATTGTCACTTTGCGACGCCAGCGGTATCCCAGGTCGCCCTAGAGGCGAACAAGCCTTGCCTCAACATCGCGTCGTATCCATAGGCATGTCTCACTCGCCGCGAGTTCTGCCTCCGCCTCCCAAACTACTGAAGTCGCCGATACTGTGGCGGTGATAGAGCGTCAGGCTCCTCCATCTGGACCTTTCATAAGGGAGTGCCTGGATTGGGTCTGTCGGAACCAGGCTGCGAACCCTCTCCCGGTCACGCTCCTGGACCGAGCCCTTCACGAACCCGACTTCCGGGAGAGTCTGTACCTGCTGGTCTCGCGCC
>DAINCX010000060.1:10527-13003 GCA_036732165.1 Candidatus Dormiibacterota bacterium
CGAGCCCTTCACGAACCCGACTTCCGGGAGAGTCTGTACCTGCTGGTCTCGCGCCAACGAGGGGAGATAGCAGCCCTGGCCTGGCGGAGCGACTTTCCGAAGATGGGTCTCTCCGCGGCCGGCCAGATCGAAGCGGTCGATGAGATTGCGATACAGGTACGGGCCGATATGCCCGACCTCCCATGCGTGATGGGTAGAGAACAGGAGGCTCGCCGATTCGTACGGGCCTGGCAGTGGCCCGGACATCCCGAGCCGCCCCTTGGTGTGGGCCAGCGCATCTACCAGTTGAATCGCGTCATTCCGCACCCGCCAGTTCCAGGAACGCTTCGAGCCACCGACGAGTCAGATCTGCAGCTGGTCGCCACCTGGACCTTCCATTTCAACCAGGAGTTGCATATGCCTGCCCACCAGACCCTTGCGCAGCTGGAGGTAGAAGCCCAACGCCACCTCCATCAGGGCAGCCTTTTCGTCTGGCAGGATGAGGAGCCAGTCTGTTTTGTACGTGCGGGAGGCCCTCAGGGGCTCGTGGCAAGAATCGGCCCTGTCTATACGCCTCCGGAGCGACGTCGTCGCGGGTACGCCGGCGCCGCCGTAGCGGCCGCCAGCCAACTCATGCTGGATCGCGGCCATCCGATCTGCTGCCTGTACACAGATACCTCGAACCCCACCTCGAATCACATCTATCAGGAGGTGGGTTACCGCGCGGTCTGTGACGTCGAGGAATACTGGTTCCAGCCACAGCCCTAGCCTGTTTAGTGAAACAAAAGGTCGACGTCGGCAGCGTAGCCGTTCCACGTTATGTGGAAATGCCAACAGCCCGGTGAGGGCGCCGTAACGCCGCTTGGGTATATCTCGCCCGGGCCGGAGTTGTCCCCCTGGGTAAAGCTGACCGTTGGTTGCGATGCGCCTACGGGATGGCCCTGCCCGTCGAGCGCCTGGCCGCCACGTGGCGCGCGGACGTACCAGAGGATCTTGTTGCTGTCCGGTCCAGCTTTCAGCGGATACGAGAACAGGTAGCCCATCGCAAGATCAGGGTTCGCGATCACGTAGTTGAGATCGGCCGGCGCGTTTACGCTCGCCCAGGGCGGGATGGCGCCGTGATATACGGGACTATCGCCGCAACCTCCACCAGCGACCAACTGGGCTCCCGGCGGCGCTGTCGGAGAAACACCAACGATCGGGCTCGAAACCATGGCCACCTGGGTTGGACTGCTGCCGATCGGAGCTCCGGACTGAAGCACGCTCGAACAGGCACTCAATAGAAGGCCAACCGCGAAAGCCGCAGCCGCTTTGGCCATCGTGCCAGTGATACACCAAACGGGGCGGGGACGGCTCCCGTGGGCTCCGCCGCTTGCGCCACCCCCTTATCCAGTTACAGAACAGGTAGTCATCTGATGGCGGGCGGAGTGCTCGCGGCATACGATGGGCTCGGACGTATGCGCCGGCTTGGATGGGTGGTGGCGATCGGGGTGGCCATTGTGGACATTCTCTACGTCTGGTACATCCGATTCGGCCAGGGAGGGGCGGCCAGCGATCTGCCGTTGCGGGTGCCATTCGTCGCCGCATACCTCGCGTTGATGGCGATCTGTGCCGCCCTGTCGACGATGGGTCCCGGACGATGGCGAGCTGCCCTCTTGGGAGCGTGCGCCGCCGGGCTCTTGCTGCTCGGCTTCTTTGCCATATTCTCGATCGGGCTGCCCCTGCTGGTAATCGGCTTGCTGGCGACGGTAATCCTGGTGCGCACGATCAACGACTCGGCGCGCCGGCGCATGGCAGGCGCTCTCGCGATGGCCAGCGCACTGGTAGCCGTCGTGCTGATGTTGGCCGGCTTCGAAGTGACGGGTCGCATCATCGCCTGCCCGCCCGGGGCAGTCAGCGGTGGCGGAACCGGGTTCCTGACGGGTTCGTATTCCTACACGTGCCAGAAGGGCAGGGCCATCGTCACGAACGGCCGCTGACCCTAAACTGAATAGAAGCTATGCCGGACGCACTTGACTCGGCTTTCATGTTCCTGATGGCCGGCCTTGATGCCTCGGCGTCGTTTCTGGACGGCGTCACCGGTAGGTTCTGGCCTCACGGTGTTGCACAGAAGAGGACGGCACTCGAGAGGCGGCGAAAAGGACGGTGATCTACTCGCAGCTAACCGGGCGGTTTTATCTTGTAAACGGCGTTGTCTAGCAGGGTCCGATTGACGCTGCGCTTCTTTCCCTTCTTGCGGTCTTTCTCCGCAAGCCCCTCAAGCTTCTTTCGCGCACTGTCAAAAGTGCGAGCATCCGGGTGCTTCGTGTCGTCCTTTTTGCCCACGATTACATTTTGGACGTCTGACATACGGTTGTACAGGGTGCGAGAGGTGCCGCTTAGGGACAAAAGAAACTCCGCGGCCCGTGGAGGAGTCTTGTTTCGAAAAATTGAGTGCGTTGATGGGGTGGCTTGAGGGATTTGAACCCTCGACCCTCAGATCCACAATCTGATGCTC
>DAINCX010000061.1:0-12628 GCA_036732165.1 Candidatus Dormiibacterota bacterium
TGCCGACCGACATCCCCAACTTCGTCGCCGAGCAGCATGGCTCGCCACTGTCGCAGCCGGAGCAACGCAGCGGCATGCCGGAGGCCCTGCAGCTGGAGGTACCACCGGGTGAGGGCATCGTCTCCGACCCCCTGCTCTTCCTCTACGGCGAGGATGGGACCGGCACGCTGCGCAAGGCCGTCAGTCTCGCCGGCCAGGCATCGAGCGCCTGCAGCTATCCGACGGTGCCGCGCGGCTGGTGCAGCTGGTATCACCTCGGGCTCGGAGTCACGGCCGACGACATCACGCGTCACGCCACCTTTTTGGCCAGGCGATTCCCCGAGCTGGCGAAGACGACCGGCCGCGGGCATCGCCCGGTGATCCAGGTCGACGACGGCTGGATGCCGCGCTGGCAACGGTGGGGCGATTGGGTCGCGAACGAGTTTTTCTCGCAGGGCCTCAAGGCGCTGGCCAGCTCGGTCCGCCGCCACCGGCTGGAGATCGGCATCTGGCTCGCCCCCTTCCACGTGGCCGCCGACTCGCAGCTGGCCGCCGCCCACCCGGACTGGCTGGTCACGACCGACGCCGGCCAGCCGCTGGTCGACCCGCGGCTGAACCGCGCCTATCACGTGCTCGACCCGACCCACCCGGAGGCGATCAAGTTCCTCGAGGACCTGTTTCGGGGCCTGCGAAAGGACGGCTTCTCCTACTTCAAGCTCGACTTCCTCTACGCCGCGGCCTACGAGGGGCGCCGCCATGACCCGGAAGTCACCGGGACCCAGGCGCTGCGCCTCGGCCTCAACCGCATCTTCGACGCCGTCAATCCACCGGGCAAACCGGAGGACGCCTTCGTCCTCGCCTGCGGGGCCCCCCTGATGCCGGTCGTCGGGCTGGTCCATGGCGCTCGCATCGGGGGCGACACCGGCGCGCCGCAGATGGTCGACGGGAAAGTCGCGCCACCGTACCTGGGCTTCCCCCTCATCCTCTCCATGGCGCGCAACCAGGCCGCGCGCCTCTTCTTCGACCGCAGCCTCTTCATCATTGATGCCGACGTGGTGATGGCCGCCACACCACAGCTGACGCCCGACCAGGCTCGGGTGATGATCACCATCGCGGCCCTCTCGGGCGGGATCTTCATGTTGAGCGACGACCTGGACACCTTGCCGAAGGACCGCCTGGCGCTGCTCCGAAACCTGAATATCCTCGGACTGGTCGGCGGTCCGGCGGCCGAGCCGGTCCATCTCTTCAGCGCCCCCGACCGGGAGGCATCAGACCACTGGTACGCCTCACCCCAGGAGCTGCCGCCGCTCTGGGTACGCCGCGAGGCCGATGGCACGTTCATCGTCGCGGTTTACAACTGGAGCGACCAGGCGCGGCCCTATCGCCTGCGCTTTGCCGAAGTCACCGGCGCGGGCGGGGGCGCCTTCACCCTGACCGACCTGTGGTCGCCGCGACGCGGCGGCCGCAGCCTGGGCCAGCGGGTCGACGGCATCCGCCTGCCGATGCCGCCGCAGAGCGTGCGACTACTTAAGATGGAACCTGTTGCGAGCGCCGAACCAGCCTCCTGAGGCGGCAGCCGCAACCTTAACCATGCGCCGCGTCATCTTTTCCCGCGTCTACGACGTGCTGCCCGCCCGGCTCGCCGAGCTGGAGCGCGACACGCGCGACTTCGCGCGGAGCCGTGCCTGGCGCGGTGACCGCTTCTGGCTGGCGACCGTCAACACCACGGATCTCTTCGAAGCCGAGTACTTCCGCCACGCGCTGGCCGAGGAAGGGCGGGCCCTGTCGGCGGCGGGGTTCCTCCGGCTGCTGGGGGACGAGACCGACGCCATCGCCACGCTCTACTTCCTCAACGACGCCTCGCAACGATTTCATGGCCGCGTCCTGCTCAAGGACGAGGAGAACCCGATCGCCAAGCTGCGGTCCCTCGACATCCGCCAGGGGCGGCTTCCGTCGGGGATGCCGATCGAGGACGTGCTCGCCGCCCGCCCGGTGATCAAGAAGATGGAGGGCGAGGCGATCACGTTCTATCCGCCGACCTACCGGCCCAATCCGTATTTCCGCCGGGACAAGCCCGGCATGTGGGGATTCAGCCTGAAAGGCGGGATCCGTGATTTTGCCCCCTCGTTCCTCGAGGCGGAGGCCGAGGCGTTGCGTATCTATCGCGGTTTCCGCCAGCTGGGTCCGTGACCGATACCACCGTCACCCTGCGGACGGCGGACGGCCTCGACCTCCACGTCCGGCGCTGGCAGGATCCCGCGGTGCCCCGGCTGTGGACCTTCGTCGTCGTCCATGGCCTGGGTGAGCACGGAGGCCGGTACCAGCGTTTCGCGGAGTGGTTCACGGCGCGCGGCGCGACCGTCTACTCGATGGACCACCGCGGGCACGGCCGCAGCGGCGGACCGCGCGGGCACGCGCCGAGCCTCGATGCCCTGCTGGATGACATCGACCGGGTGGTGCGGCACGCGCGCGACGACAGCGGCGGCCCGGTGGTGCTGGTGGCGCACTCGTTCGGCGGCCTGCTCGGCATCGCCTATGCGCTCCGCCACGCCGATCAGCTCGACAAGGCGGTCTTCAGCGCCCCGCTGCTGAAGGTGAAGATCGCGGTCCCGGGCTGGAAACGCGCCGTCGGCCGCATCCTGCCGAAAGTCGCGCCCCGCACCGCCCTCTCCAACGAGGTCGACCCGGCCCTACTCAGCCACGATCCGGCGGTCGCGACCGCCTACACCGGCGACCCGCTGGTCCACAACCGCATCACCGCGGGCCTGTACGGCGACACAATCGCGCGCGGCGAGGAGTTCATCACCCGCGCCGGCGAGCTGACGGTTCCCTTCCTGTTGCTCCACGGCGGGCATGACCAGATCGTCGACCCGGGTGGCAGCCAGCGGTTCTTCGCCCGGGCGCGCGTCCCGGAACGCGCCTTCATCCTCTACCCCGGCATGTACCACGAGATCTTCAACGAGGTGGAGCAGGAGCGGGTCTTCCAGGACATCGAGAGCTGGCTGACCCAGCGCACCGACGCGCACCTGACCGGCTGGAACCCACCGCCCTGACGGGGACTGCGGGACGATGCGCGTCGTAGTGCAGCGCGTCACCGAGGCCTCGGTGGCCTGGGACGGTGGCCAGTCCTCGATCGGTGCCGGCTTCTGCATCCTGGTCGGCGTCGCCGAGACCGACACCGAGCGGGACGCCGACTACCTCGCCGAGAAGATCCTCAAGCTGCGCGTCTTCAGCGATGACGCCGGGAAGTTCAACCTCAGTGCCACCCAGGTGCAGGCGGGGTTCCTGGTGATCTCGCAGTTCACCTTGTTCGCCGATGCCCGCGGGCAGAACCGGCCAAGCTTCCTCAAGGCCGCCCGGCCCGAGCAGGGCCGGCCGTTACTGGACCGATTCATCGATCGGCTGCGGCAGAGCGGGCTGCCGGTGGAGACCGGCTCCTTCGGCGCCCAGATGGCCGTGCAGATTGTCAACGACGGCCCGGTCACGTTGGTGCTGAGCACCGACGACTGGCCGACCCGCATCGGCTGATCGACCGCGGAGAGTACGCGGCGCACCGTAGCCGCCTGTCGAAGGAAGGGCACGACCCGGGCACAGGCGGTGACGCAACGCAACTCGCAATGTTGCAGCGCCGAGGCGGCGATACCTTATGGACGAGGCAATTCCATGGTGACCCAGATGACGAACAAGCTGCTGGCGACGGTCATGGCGTTTGCCGTGAGCAGCGGCCTGATCGCCCATACGGCGCAGGATCCGCACCGGAACCTGCCGGCGGTCAACCTGACGAAGGTCAGCCTGACCAAGCTCACCCTACCGAGCGCCACGTCGGTACCGGCAGCGGTGCAGGCGGCGGCCAACCACGTGAGCGATGTGGCCACGGCAGCCGTCGACCCGAGCGCCGCCATCCGCGCCGCCTTCCAGCGGGATCACGTCGCGCTGGAGCACCTGCGCCAGCAGGCGTCGGTGCTCAAGGGCAGCGCCCACCCGGCGTTCAACCAGCTGATCTCCAACGACGAGTCGACCCTGGTCGAGATGGAGAAGACCGCGCTGGCCTCGAACAGCACGTCAGCCTCCACGACCATTGCGGCGATGGATCACCTGGTCACCTCCGCGGAAGCCGCCCTCGCTCAGGCCAAGGCGCAGCCCGCCGCGACGAAAACCCAGGGCAACGGCCACCAGCCGACACACTAGGCGAACCGCATCATCGCGGGGCGCCCCCACCGCAGCCGAATTGCCAGGTACGCGGTGGTGATCAGGGGCAGGATCAGCAGCAGGATCCCAACGATGGCGGCAAACGCGGTCTGTTCCGCGGTCGGGCTGCACATCTCGTGAAGGGCGCCAAACTGGGTTGTGCCGCCGCACGATGGTCCCTGGACCGTGGCCACTGACAAGCCGAAAATCAGGACGCCCATGAATCCGCCCGGCGGCAACAGCGTGCCGATAAGCCTGTCGCGCAAGTTCCATGCCGGCGAGATCCATAGCAAGACCACACCAATCGGCCAGAAAAGGACCAGCAGGATCAGCGCGCCGATCTCGAGGATGCCTGGCCGGTACGGCTGAACCGCCTGTAGACCAAGGCGCTCCCGCGTCTCCGCCACCACTACTGACGGTTCGCCAAGGCGGTCCAGGATATTGAGGATGGTCGCATCGGTTTCTTCGCCTGACTCGCGAGCCCGAGCCTCAGCAATGTGGCGGCGCATATCGTCGAGCAACTCGGTGCGCGGCCCCTGCGGGAGTGCCTTCGCGGCATCGGCGAGGCGCGCGAGGTATCCGGCGATCAGCTGGTCGGCATGCGTGGCGGTCATGATTTCTTCGCCTCCTGCAGAATTCCGTCGACGGCGGCGCGAAAGCTTACCCATTCGTTTCTGAAGGCCGTCAGCGCGCGCCGGCCCTCCGCGGTCAGTTCGTAATAGCGACGCGGCGGTCCGTCGGTCGACTCCCGCCACTCGGTCTTGACCAGGCCGTCGCGGCGGAGCCGGCTCAACAGCGGATACAGGGTCCCCTCGGTCGTCAGCATCCCGGTCTTCCCGAGCGCATCGATCAGCTCGAAGGCGTAGCGCGGCGTGTCGCGAATCAGGGCCAGCACGCAATACTCCAGGGCCCCCCGGCGCATCTGGCTCACCAGGCCGTCGGTGGGCACGGCAAGAATGTAGCACAAGCTTCCTTGCCGCGCAAGGGACTGGCGATGGAAAAGCTGTAACGGGGATCGCTGGTTCCCACCGGCTGAAGTCGTGTATCCTACCGGCGGTTTGCGCTTCCGGTCTGCTTGCCTTCTCCTCGTGCCAATCCTCGCGGCCTGCACAGGCGGGAACGGCGGATCTGCGCACTACAGCGCCAACGGCGCTCCGGTCGGCGCGGTGTCTTCGCCGAAGCCGACGCCAACCCCGACGCCCTCCCCAACGCCGCCGCCGCTCAGCCTGCAGAGCGTCTTCGGCTCGACCAAGCCGGACCTCTCCACGCTGGATCCCACCAAGATCCGGGTCATCATCGCGACCGGCGACGTGATCCCGGCGCGCGAGGTCAACTACAAGGTGATGGTCCACCACGACTTCCTGTGGCCCTGGCGCAAGACCGCCGACTATCTCAAGACCGGCGACCTGCTGTACATCAATTTGGAGTCGCCACTGCTCAAGAGCTGTCCGATCATGCACAGCGGCTTCAAGTTCTGCGGCGACGCCCGCTCGATTGCGGGCCTCGACTATGCGGGCGTCAACGTCGTCAACCTGGCCAACAATCACTCCACGAATTACGGGCCCGCCGGAACCAGCGAGACGATCGCGCTCCTGGCCAAGCACGGCATCGGGGTTTCGGGGAACGGCCTCTCCGAGATTCGCGACATCCGGGGGGTGAAGTTCGGCTTCATCGGCTTCAACGGGGTGGGTACGCACATCGACCGTGCCGAGCTGAAACGGGAGATCGACCTCATCCGGCCCAACGTCGACGTCCTGGTGGTCGCCTTCCACTGGGGTAAGGAGTACGAGCTCCTGCCGACGGTCGGGCCCGGGATCGCCCCCGACAACCCGCGCGACGTCGGGCACCTCGCGATCGACCTCGGTGCGGACCTGGTGGTCGGCAACCACCCCCACTGGGTGCAACCGGTGGAGATCTACCACAACCGGCTGATCGCCTACGCCCACGGCAACTTCATCTTCGACCAGATGTGGTCGCAGGAAACGCGCGAGGGCGTGGTCGGCCGCTACACCTTCTACGGCACGCAGCTCATCCGGGTCGACTACCGGCCGCTCGTGATCGACGACTACTCGCAGCCGCGCTGGCTGGACGACAGCACCGGCGAGGGCAAGGCCATCATCGACCGCATGACCAAAGCCTCGGAGCAGCTGGGGGGCGGGTAGCGGCTAGACCGTCGCTTCTGTCGGAGGGGCCTCGACAACCACCTTCGGAGCCACGTCGGAGCTGACGGCGACCTGCCGAACCGCGCTTGCCCGGTAGACCTCGAGGTATCCCTCCGCCATGCGCCGCGGACTGAAGCGTTCACGGGCCACCTCGGCGCAGCGCGCCGGGTCGATCTGGTCCAGTCGCCCGGCAGCGGCGACCAACCCCTCCAGGTCATCGGCGACGAAGCCGGTTACCCCATCCTCGATCAGCTCCGGCGCGGATCCGGTCCGGAGCGCCAGGATGGGCGTGCCCACCACCATGCACTCGACCATGGCGAGGCCGAACGGCTCGGGCCACTGCAACGGAAAGATGCCGGCGGCCGCGCGCGAGGTCAAGCGTGCCTTCTCGGCCCCCTGCACGTTGGGGTAATACTCGACGGCGCGCCCGAGGTGGGGTTCGATCTCGTCCTCGAAGTAACGCTCCCCCTCACCGGTCCGCTCCACCTTGCCGGCCAGGATCAGCTTGCGGCCGCTGCGACGGGCCACCTCGATCGCGAGATGCTGCCCCTTGTCCTCCGTGATGCGGGCGACCTCGATCAGGTACCGCTCGCGGGCTCGGGAGAGCGGGGCGCTGGGCAGCTCAACCGCGTTGTGGACCACCCCGGCGAAGCGGATGGCAGGGGCGGTGGCCGCCTGACTCTTGCTGATGGCACAGAGCCGGACGCGCGATTCGATCTCCTTGTAGAAGGCGCAGAAGGATTCGAGCAGTTCCCCGTGGACGGTGTGGACCACCACCGGGGCGACGCCGGCGTGCAGGGCGAGCAGCACGCCCTCAAAGCCCGAATGATCGTGGATGACGTCGAATTGCTCGCCGGCGAGCCGGTCGTAAACCCGGGCGAGGTAGGTGCCGAGGCGAGCTGATTCATTGCTCCCGCCAAGGTCGCGGGTCCAGCCAGCATCCGCCAGCATCGTGACGCCTGGCCCCGAGTCGCCGCCCCCGAACACGACCACATCGTGGCCCATCTTGCGAAGCTCGGTGTGCAGGAGATGAACCACCAGCTCGGTCCCGCCATAACCGCGCGGCGGCAGCGGATACCATGGCGGGGCCACCAGCGCGATGCGGAGCGTGTCCGAAGCCAATACGGGTACCTCCATCCCCCCTGGGACCCTCCGATCATACCAGCCAGGTTGGTGCTCAGAAAATGTGATAGCGGTATTCCGGGGTCTCGGGCTGTCACAAAATGTTTTAGTGGCTGAGCCCGTCGCGGTACAGTTGTGCCAGTGACCGACGTACTCCGCCTCTTGCAGTACGCCGTGAGTGCCGGCTTCGTGGCACTCAGTGTCGTCATCCTCGTCGACTGGCTACGCTACCGCGAGCGGAGCCGTGGGTACCTCGCGCTGGCCATCGGGCTGCTCGGCGTCACCTCCCTGCTCGGGCGGGTCGATGCGCTCACCGGGCCGCCCGTCAGCCTGCTCCTAACGGATCTGACCCTCGTTGCCTTTATGGCATCCGGCTACATGCTCTTGCTCTTCCGCGACAGCTTCGTCCCCCTCACCCAGCGGCTTCGCGTCGGCGCCCTCGCCGCCGTCGTCGGGGCAACCGTCTTCGAGCTTGCGGTCCTGAGACCCGGGGCCTCGAGACCGAGCCCGCTCGAGGCGACGGCTACGATCCTCCTCGTCGCCGTCTGGGCCGGTTGCGTGCTGGAACCGATCGCCCGGCTCTGGGCCGCGTCGCGCGGAAAACCCGCCGTCCAGCGATCCCGCTTGCGCGCGCTGAGCGCCGGCTACGCCGGGCTGGTCATCGTGCTGCTGATCGCCGGCATCGGCGGATCGGCCGCGTCGACACCAATGGTCCAGCTCGTGATCCAGCTGGTCGCCCTCCTGGTGATCCCACTCCTTTACGCGGGCTTTGCCCCGCCTGGGTGGCTCCGGCGGACCTGGCGCGAAGCCGAGGAAGGCGAGCTGCGCGGCGCCATCCAGGATCTCCTGCTGTTCAGCCCGGACCGGGCCACGCTCGCGCATCGCGCCGCCGATTGGGCGTGCCGGCTGGTCGGCGCGGACGGGGTGGCCATCATCGAGCCCAACGGCGAGCTGCTCGCCGTGCAGGGGATGCGCGTCGAGGATGCCCGCCAGCTCGCCGCCCAGGCTAACCCGGACGGCCAGCCCACGCTGGTCGCGGGACCTGGGTCCAACCGGCCGAACGCGATCGTGATCCGCCTTCCCCTGGACACCGGCCCTGGCGCCCTGGTGGTGGCGTCCGGCCCATTTACACCCCTGTTCGGGACCGACGAGATGAACCGGCTCTGGTACTACGCGACCAATACCACCGCCGCGCTCGACCGGGCCCGGATGACCGAGCGGATGGCCGCGCTGGAGAAGACCAAGTCGCAATTCCTGAACCTCGCGTCGCACGAGCTTCGCAGCCCGCTCGGGGTCATCAACGGCTACCTCTCCATGCTCGAACAGGGATCGCTTGGCCAGCTGAAGGAGCCCGCGGTGCGGGCGATCGAGGTGCTGAAGGCCAAGGCCCTGGAGATGAACATGCTGATCGGCCAGATGCTGGAAGCGGCCCGCCTCGAGGATGGCCGCCTCGCCCTCAAACGTGACCGGGTGGACCTTATCCGCGTGGCGAAGGAGGCCATGGAGGCGATCAAGCCGCTGGCGACCGAGCGCTACCACCTGGTGCTCGACAACGCCCCGGATCCGGTCGCCGTCATCGGGGACGAGGACCGGCTGGTCACGATCGTGAGCAACCTGCTCGAAAACGCGATCAAGTATTCGCCGCAGGGCGGCGCCGTCCATTGCACGGTTCGCGGCGACGGCGCGGCCGGCCTCATCACGGTTCGGGACGAGGGGGTGGGCATCGCCAGCCAGGATCTTCCCCGGCTCTTCAACCGGTTCGAGCGCATCCACAACCGCGAGACGAGCCACATCGGCGGGACCGGCCTGGGTCTCTACCTCTCGCGAGAGCTGGCCCGCCAGCATAACGGAGACCTGGTCGTCGAGTCGCGACCGGGCAAGGGCAGCAGTTTCACGCTGACCGTCCCGCTTGCCGTCCCCCAGCAGGAGTTCGCGCCCGAGCCCGTCGCGGCCGCACCGCCGGAGCGCACCGAGTCGCCGGCGCCCACCGCCCAACGGACGCCGAAGCCGGTGGAGGCGTCGCGACTCCGCGTCGTGCCGAGCGAGGGCGACCCGGAGACCCGCCTGGCCTAGCCGGCCGCCCGCCTCAGCTGGTTACGGGGTGACCAGGTTCCAGTTCGTGTAGTGGCCGTTGGTGTCGCCCGGCTTCAGGTCCTTGTGGAAGAAGTAGAGCGGCAGGCCCTTGTAGGTCACCTGCACCGTGCCATCGGCGTGCGTGATGGTGGCCAGGGTTCCGGTCACGCCGGCGCCGCCTGTCGGAGCCTGGCCCGCCGGCACCGTGACTGGTGGCCAGATGGTGGCGCAGCCACCCGTGCAGGTACTCACGCCCGCGGTGTCGTTGCTGAAGGTGTAGACCGTCATCATGTTGGAGGCGCCCACCAGGATGGTGCCGTTGCTCCCGACGGCCTGGGCGAGGACCACCGGGCTCGCCGAGGCGGCTGCCGACGGGCTCGACGTCGGGCTCGACGTCGGGGTTGCCGTGGAAGATGAACCGGTCGAGGCCTGGCTGCCACAGGCAGCCAGCGCGCCCGATAGTACAACTGCCGCGACGAGCGCGCGTCCATTGAGGGAAATCATGTGAAACGTCCACCTCCGCAGTAATCCGGGTTGCCACCGGTAACTACGGCGTCCGGTTACGGGATGTGGTGCCCGCCCGTCGGCTAGGTCCCCTGCTGGGTGAGCGGTTCCGTCGCCGGTTCGCTCTCGCTGAGTGCACGGCGGACCCGGCCCGCAATGCCCTTGCTGTCTAGCCCGAGCTGCGTCAACAGCTCGCCCTGGGCGCCGTGTTCGATGAACGCGTCGGGCACGCCGATGGCGGTCACCGGGATCCCGAGCGGCGCGAGTACCTCGGCAACCCCCGATCCGAAGCCGCCGGTGAGGACGTTGTCCTCCAGCGTCAGGATCGTCGGATGACGCCGAGCCCAGGTCTCCAGCCGCGGGTCCATCGGCTTGATGTAGCGGGCATTGATGACGGTCACGGCGACCCCATCCGCCTCGAGGATCGCCGCCGCTTCCATTGCGGCGGAGACCATCTTGCCGGTGGCGAGCAGCAGCGCGGCGGCGCCCTGGCGGAGCACCTCCCACTCGCCGACGGGTAACACGCGCGGGGCACGAGCGACGCCTTCCGCGACCGCGCCCTTCGGAAACCGGATCGCGAACGGGCCCACACCCTCGATGGTGGCGGCGGTGTGGAGCAGATCGCGCAACTCCTGCGCATCGCTGGCGGCGGCCAGGGTCAGCCCCGGCATCGCCCGCAGGAAGGTCAGGTCGAAGATGCCGTGGGTCGAGGGGCCATCCTCGCCGGTGATCCCCGCGCGATCGAGCACGAAGATGACCGGCAACCGGTGCAAGCAGACGTCCATCATCACCTGGTCGAGCGCCCGTTGCAGGAAGGTCGAATAGACGACCACAACCGGCCGGAGATTCGCCATGGCCAGCCCTGCGGCAAAGGTGACCGCGTGCTGCTCGGCGATCCCGACGTCGTAGAACCGATCCGGGAAGCGGCTGAGAAAGGGGCCGAGCCCCGCGCTGCTTCCCATCGCGGCGGTGATCGCGACCAGTCGCGGGTCGCGCTCGGCCTCCGCGACCAGGGCCTCCCCGAAGACGTCCGTGTAGGTCACCTTGCGGCTCAGGGGTTTTGCCGTCAGCACGTCGAAGGCGCTCGGGCTGTGGAAGTGGTCGATCTCGTCTTCCTCCGCCGGCCCATAACCGCGGCCCTTGGTGGTGATGACCTGGACCGCCACCGGACCGCCGAGCCGCTTCACCTGGTTCAGGGTCCGTTCGATGTCCCCGATGTTGTGGCCGTCGATCGGTCCCGAATATTTGATGCCGAGGTACTCGAAGAAGCTGCGTGGCGAGATCAGCTCCTTCAGGCCCTCCTTGATGCGGCGGCCGGCTTCGAGCGCCTTCCCACCCGCCGGTACCGCGCGCAGCATGCGGTCGACCCGGTTCTTGGTGCGATGGTAGGTCGGGTTTAGCACGGTCAACTGCTGGGCCAGGTGCTGGGCAAGCCCGCCGATGGTCGGCGCGTAGGAGCGCCCGTTGTCGTTCAGGATGATGATGACCGGGGTCTTGCGGTGCCCGATGTTGTTGAGCGCCTCGTAGGCCATGCCCCCGGTGAGCGCCCCGTCTCCGACGACGACCACGACATGCCCCGGGTCATCCTGGCGGCGCAACGCCTCGGCCATGCCCGCGGCGTAACTCAGCCCGGTCGAGGCGTGGCTGTTCTCGATGAAGTCATGCTCGCTCTCTGATCGGTTCGGGTAGCCGCTGAATCCGCCGCGCTTGCGCAGGTTGGCGAACCCGGCGCGCGGCCGGGTGAGGAGCTTGTGGACATAGGCCTGGTGGCCGGTGTCGAAGAGGATGCGGTCTTTCGGGCTGTCGAAGACCCGATGAATCGCCAGCGTCAGTTCCACGACGCCGAGGTTGGGACCGAGGTGACCCCCAGTTTTCGACACGGTCTCGACCAGAAACTGGCGAATCTCCTCCGCCAGGGCTTTCATCTCGGGCTCGCTGAGACCGCGCAGGTCCGCGGGGCCGTGCACGCGATCGAGAATGGGCGTTTTGACCAGGTCCGTCATAGCTTGAATCGAGTGTAACGACACCGGCGGCCGCGCCGGGTCGCTCCGTTCAACGAGTGACGGGCCGGTTTGGTTACCGCCGGGTCAGACGGTGTAGACCTGGACCTGGCCCTTGTCGACCCGGACCTGCAGCGGCGGCAGTGGGGGAAGGGGGCTCGTGTACTGGTCGCTCGGCTGGCCGTCCTTCTGGAAGGTGGCCCCATGGCAGGGGCACTCGAACCGGTCCCGGAACTTGCTGTAGTTCAGGACGCAGCCCATATGCGTGCAGATCGCAGAGAGGCCTTTGACGTCCTGGCCGCTGCGCACCAGGAAGCCCTCGATCGCGCCCGAGCGGAAGGCGACCGGCGTGCCCTGGGGTAGGTCGGTCAGCGCCTTCACCGTCTGCCAGCTTCCCTTCTCGACCAGGTTCAGGCCGGTTGGCGGCGGCGCCGTTTTCGACAGGCGGTCGATCCCAACCGCCGCGGCGATCCCCGCGGCCAGGCCGCTCGCCCCGACCAGCAGCAACGACCGCCGGCTGGGACGGGTTTTGGGCTGAACCTCGGGAGAGCGCTCCTTGACCCAGTCACCGATCGATTCCTGCATCTTCGCCAGGAAGTC
>DAINCX010000062.1:0-12523 GCA_036732165.1 Candidatus Dormiibacterota bacterium
CCGTGCTGTCGACGGGCCCTCTTCCATGAGGACATCCACGAGCTCAGCTGGAGACTCGTGGAGCCGGCTCTTTCGCAGTCGACCCAGCACGACACCGGCCTCGTCGACGACCACCGCCTGTGGCCAGCCACCCGGGGCCATCTTCGCCAGCGCGGTGTCGGCCCGGTCGCCAAGGCGAGCCGTCGGGAGGCCGGGTCGGGCAATGTCGCCAACCGTCAGCTTGGTCGCGTCGGCACCAGCGCGCGGCAGACCGGCGCCCAGCCAGTCCAGCTTTCCGCCCTCGTAGTCGTAGACCTCCCGGAATCCCAGCGTCACGAGCCGCGCCGCGGCCCGGGGGCTGACGTCTCAGGTGAATTCGTGGCAGTAGACGATGACGGGCTGACTGGGGTCGAGGGCAGCCGGCGCACGTTTGGCGAGCTCCTTGAGAGGGAGGTTGACGGCACCGGGAATATGGAGCCAGTCGTAATCACCGGGCGGAAGCACTTCGACCAGCTGGGCGCCCTGCGACATCAGCTGCTTCACCTCAGCTCGCTTGACGCCCCTAAACATTGCCGGCGACCGGTGGCTTGCGCAGCTTCATACCCAATCGGGACCGATGCGGGTGCAGCTGGCCAGCTGCTCTGCGATGGGCTCCAGGGCAGAGTCGGCCTGGCGAAAGATCTGGTCCAAACCGCCCAGGCCAAGCCGGTAGACGACCTCTTTGCCGCGCCGCTCCGCGGCCACGAAACCGCAATGCCGAAGGCACGCGAGATGGGTGCTGATCCGAGGTTGAGGCTGGCCGACTCCGGTTACAAGCTCGCTCACGACCTTCTCCCCGCCCTCCAGCAGGTCCAGGATTCGGAGCCGCGTCGGATCGCCGAGGACGCGAAAGAAACGGGCCTTGGTCGCCAGGTTGGATGCTGTGGCCACCGACATATCTGGTCAGCAGGATATATCATTGGCTGGTGGAAATCACGATCCAGTACTTCGATGGCTGCCCGAACTGGAAGGCGGCCCAGGTTGCCGTGTTGAGAGCCGCGCCCGCCGCGACCATCACCCTCCAGCCGGTGGAGAGCGCGGACGAGGCCCAACGCCTCGGCTTCAGAGGGTCGCCGACGATCCTGGTCGATGGCCGCGACCCGTGGGCCGACGCTGATGCTCCGGTGGGGCTGAGTTGCCGCGTCTTCCAAACCGACAGTGGACTGGCCGGCCTGCCCTCCGACGCACAGCTTGCGAAGGTTCTCCGGGAGGCTGCGGCCGGCTAGGCTCAGATCAAACGGCCACGAGCCGCGACGCCTGCTCCCGCACGCCGGCGCAGACCAATTCGCAGACCTGCTCGAACGTTGCATCCGCGACCCGGTAGTGAACCGAGGTCCCCTCTTTCCGCCTCGCCACAATCCCTGCCGCCGCCAGGCGGGCGAGATGCTGGGAGGCGTTCTCCCGAGCGACGCCCGCCCTTCCGGCGAGCTCTCCGACGGGCAACTCGCCGGCAGCGTGAAGAACGCTGAGGAGGCGCAGCCGGGTCGGATCGCCGAGGAGCGCGAAGCGGCGGGCGGCCTCCTCGAGGAGGGCTTCGGGGATCATTGTCTTGAAGAATACGCTAAAGTGCTTATGTAAGCAATCACTTATACAAGGAGCCCAGGGTGGTCCTCCCGACCGAATTGAACGAGAAGCTCGAACATTTCCAACTGCTCGACGCGCGTGAAGCCGACGAGTGGCGCGCCGGTCGGATCGATGGCTCGCTGCACATCCCGCTGGCCCGGCTGCCCTCGCGGGTGGGTGAGCTCGATCGCACCAAGCCGGTGGCCGCGATCTGTCGAAGCGGGCGGCGCAGCGGCGAAGCGGCGGTGTGGCTGCGAAGCCGGGGATTCGAGGTCGTCAACCTTGCCGGTGGCCTGACCGCGTGGCTGCGGTCCGGTCTTCCGCTGGTCGGCGATGAGGGAAGCCCGAGGGTTGCCTGAGGCTGAATCATCACCCGGCGAGACGGCCGAGAGAGTGGCCCTGGATGCTGGATCTTCGCAACCGAAAAGGAGGTTTCCATGAAAGCTGCCGACCATGAATTCACCGTTGACGTGGGAGCGCCCATGCCTGCCGTCGAAAGCACGCTGCGCGAACTGCTCAAGGCAGAGGGATTCGGGGTGCTCACCGAGATCGACGTGCAGAGCACGTTCCAGGCCAAGCTCGGAGAGACATTCCGGCCCTACCGCATCCTCGGCGCCTGCAACCCGGGCCTCGCCCACCGCGCCATCAGCGCCGACTCCTCCGTCGGGTTGTTGCTGCCCTGCAACGTCGTTCTCGAGGAGGCCGTGACCGGCCGGACGCTGGTGCGCTTCATGGAGCCAATCGCCGGCCTGGCGATGGTCGCCAATGATGCGGTCGAGCCGATCGCCCGCGAAGCATCCGAGCGCCTGCACCGCGTGGCCGGCGCCCTCGCCGGTGTGTCGGCCGCCCCGAGCCGTACGTAGTCGGGCGCGGCAGTCGGACCGTGGTCGGGGTTGGTGCCAGGGGTCAGGTCGCTGGTGCGCAGTACTGCCCGAAGCCGGACGTCCACGAGGCCATCAGCTCCCGATCGATGGCATAGGCCTCATACCCCGGCACCCGATTGATGAAGGCGAGTCCGCCATCGCCCATCGCGAATCCCGCTGTCGCGTACACATCCGCCTGGAGGATGTCCGGCCCGATCACCGTGAAACTGAGCAGGTGGGAAACAGCCGTCTGTGTATGAGGATCAAAGATATGGTCTCCCTTTTCGTAGGTTCCGGAGGTGGCGACCGCGAGGTCCCGGGCCTCAATTACGCGGGCAACCCTGTCGCGGCTCACCGGATGCCTGATTCCAACTCGCCACGGACGGCCATCGTCCCGGACGCCGCGGACCTGGACGTCTCCACCCGCATCCACGAAGAAATTGCGGCAACCCTTCTGCGCCAGGATTGAGGTTGCTCGATCGATGGCCCAACCCTTGACCAGGCCCGAAGGATTGAACGTCCCTCCGAGCCAAGCGGAGAAATACCCGTTGGTCGCCTGTTCGTAGAGCCGGCAAAGGTGCATTGCCTGCCGGACCAGTTGGCCGGAGTCCGCTTCAAGGAGCTCTCCCCGATTGATCCGACTCACCGCACTGTCAGACCGGAAGGGACTGAAGACTTCGTCCAGGGCAACGAAGTCGTCGTAGACTTCATCGAGCCACCCTTCTTTGGCTTCCTCGCAGACGACGTGAACCGCGACGGGCATACCCATCACGTCCCGAATTCGGTGCAGCGCCAATCGAATCCCCTCCTCTAGCCGACGTGGGCCTGCTGAAGCGCCGAATCGAGAGACTGTGCGTAGGAGAGGCTCGTATAGGTCGCTCCGCTGATGATGTCGATCTTCGCGTTCTGCGCCTGCAGGGCTTCGGTGCGCAGCAGCGGTCCGGCAACCTGGCTGATGTACGCGGATTGCGCGCGATCGCTCGGCAGCTGCAGCGCCTTCACATCGGTGATTCGACCATTGGCCACCAGTACCTGTACCTGGACATCGCCGAAGCGGTTCGGAACGTCCTGGCCCGTGAAGGTGCCAGTCGCGCCCGTCGGTGCGGGCGTGGGAGGCGCCGGGCCGGATGGGACTGGCGACGGGGCTGACTGGGAATTTCCCGGATCAGCGGTTGGGGTGGCCTCGGCCGCCAGACCACTGCTGTGCGGCGTGACCTTGTAGGCCAGGACCAAGGCGACCCCGACGGCAGTCATGCCGGTGACGATTGCTGCTCTCTTCATTGCAGGCGAAACACCTCCTGGCGGATCTGGTCGGACGGCACGCCGAGCTGCTCGAGGGAGGTGAGCACGGATCGCATCATTCCCATCGGCCCACAGATGTAGACCACGCGATCGACGATGTCGGGAACGAGTCGGGTCAGGGATTCCGGGCGGAACCAGGCCTCTCGTTCGACGCGACGGCTGGCAGTCTCGGTCAGCAGGTAGGTGACGCGAACGCCGTGCTGGGCGGCTATCAGGTCCAGCTCCTTCTTGAAGACGACCTGACCCTGATCATGGGCACGATAAAGGAGCTGGACGTCGAAACCATCTCTCGCCATCTCCTGGGCCAAAGGGCGGATCGGGGTGATCCCGATGCCGCCCGCAATGAGCAGCACCTTCGGGTTGGAGGGCCGCTCGATGAACTTGCCGAAGGGCCCCTCGACCAGGATCGGCGTACCTGGCCTCACGTTATGGATCTCGCTCGTGAAGTCGCCGATGTTCTTGACTGTGATCCGAAGTCGGCGGCCGTCCGGGATCGCGGAAATCGAGAACGGGTGAGACTGCCACCAGCGCTTGGCGTCGAGGAAGCGCCAGAGTGCGAATTGGCCTGCCTCGGCCTCGAAGCGATCCAGGTCGCGGCCGGAGATGTAGATCGAAAACACCCCGCGAGCCTCCCGCTCCACCGCCTGAACGCGAAATCGGTGGCGTTCGAAGAGGAGCAGGGGGCCGATGACCCTGTACAGCACCAGGAAGCCGCCGACCAACCCGTACAACAGACTCCAATAGAAGACAAAGACCGGGTTCCCGGCGAAGTCGACACCCGTCGCCAGCTGGTGGCTGAATGCCAACGCCACGGCGAGATACGTGTAGAGATGGATGAAGTACCAGGTTTCATAGGCAAGGCGGCGTCGCGCGATCGTCACCGAGCCCACAACCACCGCGACAAGAAGGCCGAGCGAGACGATCGCGGCAAGCAGCCCGGTGTAGCTGCTGATGAAGTCAGCCAGTTGGGCAGCGACGCTTTTGCCGTCACCCAATTGGTACCCGAGCGTCTGGAAGATCCCATGACCCAGCAGCAATGAGATGGCCAGGTAGCCGTTCCATTTGTGAAGCACGGCCATCCTCTCCAGGCCGAAGGCATGCTCCAGCCAGGGCATTCGGGCCATGAGGAGCAACTGCCACAACACCAGGTAGGTTCCCAGGAGCCCCGTTACCCGCCCGAGACCGTTGAAAGCGTCCGAGGCGGTACGCGTGATCTCAAAGCCGGAGCTGGACCACCAGAAACCGAGGATCACCAGGGCGTTGACCGCGAACAGGGCATAGCCGACCGAGGGCCTCGTCCAGGTCGCCGCCTCCGAGCTTGCGTTCCTTCCGATCGGTGCCCGTTGGGAGGTTGTCGGCTGTCTCACGTGTGGGAATCAAGCTAGCGGGCGTTGATTGGAGTTGGATTGGCGGCAAGCGCCGGGTCGTTCCAATCTGACTCCAATCCCGATCGCCTACGATCGGGACACCGAGGGAGGCGCAGATTGCCAGAGACAGCGAGCCGAGGACCAGCGGGGGCCGAATCCGGCGTCGCGGCCAACGAGCGGTTGACCTCGTTGACCGGCGGGTTGCTTTTCGTCCTGCTCGCGGCGATCGGCGTGACCGTCCTGAGCGTCCGGCAGCTCTTGCCCGAACACTTCGCGCTCGGCTTCGTCCTCATTCCACCCCTGGTGCTCAAGGCGTCAACGACCGGTTACCGGTTCGTGCGTTACTACACGGCCGACCCGGCATACCGCCTGGCCGGCCCACCCCAGCTGCTGATGCGCCTCATCGCACCGATCGTGGTGGTTTCCACTTTCGCGGTCTTCATCACCGGCCTTGAGCTCTGGTTGTTCGGCCTCCGATTCGGCAGCAACTGGATCGAGTGGCACAAGCTGAGCTTCACGGTCTGGCTGCCGGCGACGGGTGTCCACGTCCTGGGCCACCTCCGGCGAACGGGAGAGGTCGCCGCTGGAGAACTTTCGATCCCGGCCCGGAAGGAGGCCTTGACCCGACGCTCGTGGGTGGTCGGGAGCCTCATCACGGGATTGGTGCTCGCCATCGCGACGCTCTCCTATCAGAGTCCGTTCATCTTCTTCGGCGACGGAGGGTGAACCCGACTGTCCTGGTGATCGAGGACGAGGTCAGCCTGAGCAGGCTTCTCTCGCGGGTCCTTGAGGAGGAGGGATTCCACGCCCTGGTCGAGAACCGGGGCGACCGAGGACTGGCGGCTGCCGTGGCTGCGCCTCCCGACGCAGTGGTCCTCGATCTCTCGTTACCGGGGATGGACGGGCTCCAGGTGTGCCGGGAACTGCGCCGGCGTGAACTTCGCATGCCGGTGATCATGCTGACCGCACGTGACGCCGTCCCGGATCGTGTGAGGGGACTTGAGGCCGGGGCCGACGACTACCTCGTAAAGCCCTTCGCCATCGAGGAGCTGATCGCGAGGTTGAGGGCTCAACTGCGCCGCGCTGGCGGCCCCGTCGAGCGGCTCACGGTTGCGGATGTGGTGTTGGAACCGGGAGCTCGACGAGCACGCCGCGCGGGAAAGGAATTGAGGTTGACAGCCCAGGAGTTCGACCTTCTGGAGTTCCTCATCCGGCATCGCGGGCAGGTCATGAGCCGGCAGCGGATACTGGATCATGTCTGGGGCTATGCGGCGTCACCCGCATCCAATGTCGTCGACATCTACGTCCATTACCTGCGCCACAAGGTCGACCACGACCACGCCGTGAAGCTCATCGAGACCGTGCGCTCGGTGGGATACGTTCTTCGCCCGTGATCTTCGCCAACCTCCGCCGGACACTGCTGCTGACCAACGTCCTCGTGATGGCCACCATCTTGATTGCCCTCGGCGCCGGAATCCTCCTCGTCATGGACCGGGTCCTGGTCAGCCAGGAGGCAGCCATGGTCGAGCGGGACTCTCAGAGGGCGGTGATCGAGCGCGGCGAGTTGAGCCAGGATGAGTTTCGAAGTAGGCACACGTCCTATACCTCCGGCACCTTCTACACGGTCTGGGACGGTTCGGGCAAGGTGACCTTCAATCCATCCGGTGCCCCGAGCGCGCCGCTCGCGGCGGCTGCTGCCGCTGCGCTGGCCGGGCACGCTTCAACCGCCCAGGTGGACCTTCAATCCAACCAGCCGGCCCTCATCTCTTCGCGCGTACTTTTCGACGATGGCAAGACCACCGGTGTGCTGCAGGCCGGCCGAAGCCTGGTCCCGGTGCGATCGGTCGAGCGCGAAGCGATCCTGGTGGCCCTCGCCGCCGGTCTGGCGGCCCTGCTCGCGATCATTGTGGCCGGCTGGTTTCTCACCGAGCGAGCCCTCATCCCGATCCGCGCGGCCATGGATCGGCAGGTTCGCTTCACGGCTGACGCGTCCCACGAGTTGCGGACCCCCTTGACGATCATTGACACCGGTCTCCAGGTCCTTCGCCGGCATCCGAAGCAGAACCTCGGCAACAACCGTCACGTGTTGGAGTCGATGTCGGCCGAGACAAGACGGATGACCCGCCTCGTCGATGACCTCCTCGCTCTCGCCAGGGTTGATTCGGGGCAGGCTCAAATTCAGCTCCAACCGACAGACGTCACCGAGCTCGTCACCTCGACCGGTCGAGACCTGGAAGCACTGGCCGCCAGTAGGGGTGCCCGGATCGAGTTCGTGCCGGGAGGCAAGATCGACGCGCGGGTGGACGCTGACAGGCTTCGTCAAGTCCTGGTGATCCTTGTCGACAACGCCCTCCGCCATGGCACTCCAGGAGACACGATCGAGGTGCGAGCCGCGCGCTCTGGAAACGAGCTCCGCCTGGAGGTGGCCGACCACGGACCCGGAATCCCTGCCGACCAGCGGGCCAGCGTATTCGAGCCCTTCCACCGGTTGGAGGCGAGCCGCTCGGAATCCGGGACTGGTCTCGGGCTCTCGATCGCTCAATGGATCGTCCGGTCGCATCGAGGCACCATCAGGTTGATGGACAACGGCCCTGGCCTGAGAGTCCGGGTGTGCATTCCACTCGGTGACCGCGGCGGCCAGGGCCCTGGCCGACAGGTTGTTTCGACTACCTGATGAGATCGGTCATCGCGGTTGCCGCCGCTGCTTGGCCGAGGCGGGCCACCCCAACCTGATCCTCGATCGTCGCCAGGAGTGAGTAGTGGTTGTAGTAGGTGTCACTCTGATGGACCACCGCATTCGGAGCGATGACCAGGGTGGCAACGTGGTTGTCGCTCGCGGTTCCGGCTTCGTCCCAGGTGATGAGCAGGATTCCGCCCTGGCGCCAGGCCGGTGACGCCAGGATTGCCGGAACGACCTGGGCGACCCACGCATCAGCCGTGTTTTGCGAGCAGTCATGGCCGTCATTGCACAGGCCGGGCATGATCCAGCTGAGGGTGGGCGTTTTGGCTCGGAGGTCACCCGCCAGCTCCTCGATCGGCACGACATTGGCGGGACATCCGCCGCCGTAGTACGCGAATGGGTTGTGCTTGAGCGCATAGGGATAGGGACTGGCGAAGCAGTCACCAGCGAAGCCCTCCGAATATGCCTTCCAGGTGATACCCGCCCCCGTCAATTGCTCTCCAAGCCCGGTCGGCGGTAGCTGGTGATAGTTGTCGTCGTGGATGTTCCAGGTGTCGCCGGACGTCATCGCGAGGTAGTTCGGCAGGCTGGGCTCGCTGACCGAGTGATAGTTGGTGGCCACCGCGTAGGTCTTTGCCAGCGAGGACAGGTAGGGCGACCCAAGGGCGTCCGAGTACGAACGGTTCTCCATGACGATCACGAAAACGTGTCGCTCGGCGAGCGAGGGCGGCACCGGCTGAGAGCTGGCTGTTGGCGGGGGTAGCGGCGAGCGCCCCGGCCTGGCTGATCCCGCGGTCCCGAAGGCGTAGCCGCTGATATCCGCCGCCGCCGCTCCAGCGGAAACGACGATTACGAGCGCACCCAGGACGAGGGCGGCCCTTGACCACGTCCCGCGGTAGAGGAGCAAGGCCACCACCGCGGCGATCCCGAAGAGGATCGGCAATAGGTTTATGGCCTGGGCCAACGCTCCGCTCCTGGTGGTCATAGCTCGAAACTACAGGCGCTGGATTGGGCATCGATTGGACGCTTGCGAGGCCGGAGGGCCGGATGCCCTCGTCAGCCCGTTTTGGAGAGGCTCGCCACGAAGGTATAGATGACCAGCGCGGTCGTTCCGAGCACGAACAGCCGGAGCGCCCAGAGTCCTAACTGGGCCCAGCCGCCGAGGCGGCGTTGCGGTAGCCGGCGGTCCCGGGCGTAGACGAGCTGGTCGGGCTCGAGGGCCGCAACGAGGTCCTCGTCCGGCTCGCCCTCGTAGATGTGTCGGAGATGATCGACCGAATTCGCGTTCTTCACTTCGAACTCGCCCCGAACGTGTTGACGAAGGCCACCACCGCGTAGGCGCTGCCGGCCAGACCGACCAGCACGGCCACCAGTACCGCCGCCAGGTTGTGAACGTGCCGGTTGACTCGGGGACCCATGATCTCGCGGTCGTTGGCCAGCATGATCAAAAAGGCGAGCGCCGCCGGCATCAGGACGATCGCCAGCAGGTTGGCGTTGAGGGCGATGCTCAGAAGGGGCGCGCCCGGGATCAGGACGATTGCGGCGGCAATGGCGGCGAGCCCGATGTTGAGGGCGTAGAAGAGGGGCGCCTCGCGAAGGCTGCGATTGAAGCTGTGCGCGCCCGACACCGCCTCGCCCACGGCGTACGCGGTGCTGGCGGAGATCGTCAGCAGGGCGAGGGCCCCCGCCTCGACCAGGCCGATCGAGAACACCGCGGCGACCGGGAAGCCGGACAGGCGGTGCAGCGCGTCGGCAAAGCCGATGCCTCCCTGCAGCTGGGCCGGGTCGACATGGTGATCGAAGAGGACGGCGGCGGTGACGAGGGCCCCGCAGCCCGCCACCGCGGCCAGGGCAGCGCCGAGCAACGTGTCCATCCGGCCCTGGGGGATGTCGCGCGGTGTCATGCCCTTGTCGACCACCGCGCTCTGCTGGAAAAAGATCATCCAGGGCGTCACGGTCGCGCCGATGTCGGAGGCCACCAGGAGCAGGAAGGTTTGCAGTGACCCGCCGGGGAGTGGGGTCCAGGTCACGAATGCGCGCCCGAGTGCGGCCGGGTCGGGCCGGGCGAGGATCGCCGAGACCACGAAGAGGACGTTCAGGCCCGCCAGGCTGAGCGCCAGTCGCTCCCAGCGCCAGTAGCGCCCTCCCGCAATGCTGAACGCGACCAGTGCGACGCCGGCGCTGACCGCCACCACCGGGGGCACCCCGAAGAAGGCCGCGCCGATCCGAATCGCGATCAGCTCGGTGATCAGGGTGACGAGGTTGGTGACGACCAGGTCGCCCGCGGAAAGCCAGCCCCAGAATCGCCCGAAGCGCTGGAACACGAGCTCGCCGTACCCACGATGAGTAACCGCGCCCACCCGCATCGCCATCTCCTGGACTACGACCGCCCCGGCAAAGGTGACCACGATGAAGGGAAGGAAAAAGCCGATCCCGTAGGTGGCGCCGCTGGCCGCATAGGAGAGCATGCTCGGGCCGTCGTTCTCGCCCAGCATCGCCAGCACCCCCGGCCCGGCGAGCAGCCAGAAAAGCGCCAGCCGGCGGCGACCACGGCGCGCCTGCACGACGCGGATGCGGTCGTGGGAGCGCTGAACGTCCTCGTGGGTGAGCGGTTCGGTGGCTGCCATCAACCCTGGACGAAGAGTGCCCGGGCGAGGCCCAGCGGCACCTCGAGTCGCCGAGTACCCAGCGCCAGCTCGATCGGGCCCTCCCACCGGCTCTCCGCGACCACCTGCACGACGGCTCCCGGGTTCAATCCCAGAGCGGCGATCGCGCGCAGCTTCTCGGGGTCTCGATCGGAGACGCGCTCGAGCGCGACCTTTTCGCCCTTGATGCAGGCCGTGAGCGGCCGCAGTCCACGGGGTCGTACCCGCCCGTCAACGGTCGGGATCGGGTCGCCGTGGGGGTCCACCTGGGGCCGCCCGAGGGCCATCCACATCCGCTCCTCGAGCCGCTCCGAGATGGCGTGCTCGAGGCGGTCGGCCTCTTCGTGAACCTCGTCCCAGCTGTAGCCGAGCGCCTGTACCAGGTAGGTCTCCAGCAGCCGGTGGTGGCGCACGATCTCCAGCGCGAGCGCTTCGCCATCGCCCGTCAGCCGCGCCCCCCGGTAGGGGTCGTGAAGCACCAGCTGGAGGGCTGCGAGCTTCACCAGCATCTCGCTTGTCGATGCGGGGCTGACGTTCAGCTCGTGGGCCAGGCGAGAGGTCTGCACCGGCTCCTTGCTTGCGCCCAGTCCGTAGAGCGCCTTCAGGTAGTCCTCCTGCGCCCGCGAAGTGTGGCGCTCCCTGACTTGTGATTTAGGCATACCTACAGCGTAGGGCATGGCGACCCTGATTTGACCAGTTTCGCCAGCGGTGCTTTCCGGCGCGTCTCCCACCTCCGGGCCATGTACCATCGCCCGACGTGAGCCGAGAAGGGATAGGGCGCCCGGTACCGCCTCCCGGCGGCAAGTTGGCCTGGTCGATCTTCACCTCCGAGGAGCGGGTCATGGCCGTGCTCCTTCTCTTTGTGGTCGCGAGCGTGGCCGGCCCGGCGTTCCACCCACCGAGCTGGGTGGAATTCTTCGCGTCAGTGGCGGCGATCGTTCCGCTCGCTGCCTTCATCGGTTCCGGCACCGAGGCCCTGGCCGACCGGCTGGGGGCGCGGGTCGGAGGCCTCTTCAATGCCACTTTCGGCAACGCCCCTGACCTGCTGGTCGGGATCTTCGGGGTTCAGAAGGGCCTGATCCTGCTCGTCAAGGCAACGATCGTCGGAGCCCTGATCAGCAACTCGGCTCTCATCATGGGGCTCTGCTATATCGCCGCCGGTCTGAAGTACGGACGGCCGCGCTTCAATCGCCACGAGGCGGGCCATCACAGCGTCCTGATGATGCTCACGATCGCCGCGATCCTCTTCCCCTCCCTCGGAGCCTTTGTCATCTGCGGATCCCACGGGGCTTGTAGTAGTTCCTCGGGCGCACCCATCCTGACCATCAGCATCGCCATCTCAGTGGTGCTCCTGGTCGCCTACGGCGCCTATCTCGCCTTCGGTGTCCTGGGGCTCGAATCCCTGCGTGGCAAGCACGTCGAATCGATGGAAACGCGCTTGCTCGCCGAGGATTCGGCCGTTCAGCACCGGAAGCCCTGGCCGCTGTGGCTTGCGATCGCCGTCCTCGGGTTATCGACCATGGCCCTGATACCGGTGATCAACAACCTCACCGACAGCGTGGCCCCGGTCACCAAAACGCTGGGACTCACCGAGGTGTTCGTCGGCATGGTGATCATCGGCAACGCCGGCAACGTGGCCGAAGCGTACGCAGCTCTCCGGTTTGCACTGATCCGGCCCGGTGCGCCCCAGGGTGGCGGCCCCCATGGCGATTCGGGCCTCGACCTGGCTCTCGGCATCGCGTCGGCATCGTCGATCCAGATCGCCACCTTCGTGGCCCCGGTCGTTGTTTTCGTCAGCCTCCTGTCTCGCCCGATGAACCTGGTCTTCAGCCCGGTCGAGATCGGCATCCTCGGCCTCCTGACCCTCATGTTCACCTATACCGCCCAGGACGGGGAGGCGAACTGGCTCGAAGGCGCTCAACTGCTGGCGCTCTACGTGATGGCAGCCGTGGTTTTCTTCGTGCTGCCCACCTCAGCCTTCTGAGCTGAATCCGCGGGCGCCCGGCCTGGTGCGCCATTTATGCTCGTGGGATGGTGCGTCCTGGAAGCTGGTCCAGACCAGCGAGCGTAAGTCTCGTCCGGGTA
>DAINCX010000063.1:0-11283 GCA_036732165.1 Candidatus Dormiibacterota bacterium
GAGAGTTGGACAACCCAGACCTGCACCGTGGTGCCGACGCTGGTTAGCTGCCCCACCACCGCGCGATCGCGCTCGATGCTGCAGGCGGCCACCCCCGCGCCACTCTGCTGGTACATCGTGCCAACCTGTGCCACGTTTCGCGCCGTGCCGCCCACCGTCACGATGCGCAGCGTGGCCGGCTCGCCGCCGGCGGGCGGCAGCGACGAGGCGCTGACAACCTGGCAGTAGTGGCGGCCGTCATCCGCCCACGCACCGAATTGCTTGCTGTTGCCAACAATCGATGAGACCACCTGCCCCCTTCGATCGCGGATATCGCGAAAGGTGCTGTAGAGGGTGCCGGCTGGATTTGGCAGCAGGCCGAACGCCTGGCCGCCGAAAACTCCCACGCGTCCCCGTTGCGTGCCATCCCAGGTGACGCCGTCCACCTGTTGCGGATCGAGGGGATCGAAGTACAGGATGACCGGCGTCGTCGACGGCACCGAGAGCGCCTTCGCCAGGGGCGTCGGGGCCGGCGCGGCCGTTGCCAAGACTGAGGGAAGGACTGACGGTGCCACCTTGGTGGGGCCATGGGTCCGCAAGGGTCCATGCGTGATCACGACGGCGTAGGCGACGCCGGCCCCAATCAACAGCGTGGCGGCGGCTGCGGCGACCTGCGGGGCAACGCGGGGCCGCGTCGCCGACGCCGCGAGCGCCTTCCGGAGGAGACGCTCCGACGCGCCGGTCGTGCTTCCCAGACCCCCCTGGTGCCTGGCAAAGGCGGTGTGCACGTCGCGACGAAGCTTGTCCATTAGAGATCCTCCTGGCTGAGATCGGGTCGGAGCTTGTGGCAGGCGCGATAGATGCGCGCCTTTGCCGCACTCGTGGAGACACCCATGGTCAGGGCGACTTCCTCCAGCGGCAGGTCGAGATAGAAGTGAAGAAAGAGCGCGTGCCGATCCTTGAATGGAAGCCGCGCCATCGCGCGTTCCAGGTCCAGGTGTTCGACCGCGGGTTCGGCCGTGGCCGCGGTCTGAAAAACATCGGGCACTCGCACCAACCCGAACCACCGGGTTCGCCGCGTGTTGCGGCAGCGATTCACGACAATCGCCAGCAGCCAGGGCCGGACCGGCATGCCCGGCCGCAACTGCCCGAGCTTGCGCCACGCGCTCGTCAACGCCTCCTGGGTGGCGTCTTCCGCCTCGGCCCGGTCGCCCAGCATGGAGTAGGCCAGTCGTAACGCCGGCTCGACCAGCGGCCCGACGAGGGAGGCGAAGGCGGCTTCGTCGCCGGATGCGGCCTGGTCCCGAAACCGGTCTTCAGTCGGGAACGTCATCACCTGGCCCACACCAGTCAAGACACCGCAATCGGTCAAATGGTTGCATCAAGCGTGGCCTCGAAGCCGCGGACGTCACCTTCTTCGTCACGGAGCACCGTGACATCGGTGTAGCCGAGGCGAGCGATATCGTCACCGAGCAGGTCGGCCTGCTCCCCGCCGAGCTCCAGCAGGAGCGCGCCGCCGCGCCGCAGGAAACGGGGCGCGTCCCTCAGCACCCGACGGAGGATGTCGGTGCCACCGGGGCCGCCGTCATACGCCAGCGGCGATTCGAAGGTAAAGGTGTCGCGCTGCAAGAGCGGCAGGTCCGGGGACGGGACGTAGGGCACGACGCCGACCACGACGTCGACGCGAGCCTCGAGTGTTGGCGGCAGCGGCGCGAAGAGGTCGCCACGGTAGACCTCGACACCGTTCGCCGTGGCGCAGACAACGGCGCGTTCGTCGATGTCGGACGCCACGACGTGAGCGCGGGCTCGATGCGTTTTGAGCGTTTTGGCGATCGCGCCGGACCCGGTACAGAGGTCGATCGCGGTACCGGTCGCGGGCAGGCGCTCTACGGCACGACGCGCCAGGGGCTCACTCAGCCAGCGCGGCACGTAGACCCCGGGATCGACGCGGATCATCAGCCCGCAGAAGGAAACCCTCCCGACGATCCAGGCGAGCGGCTCGCCGGTCAGGCGACGCGCGACGAGCGACTCGAGTTTCGCGACATCGCCCGCCGCGCAGTTCAGGAGTTCGTCTGCCTCGTCGTCCGCCGCGATGAACCCCGCTCGGGAGAGCATCGCAGCGAGCGGCTGGCGGTTGTTTGGTACCGGCACGCCCGCAATTGGACCACGGCAAGCCGGCAGCGGTTAGTCGCGCTTGGGGGCGTACTCGAGGATGACGATGCCGGTACTGAACCGCTGGGTCTCGAGCAGGTTCAGGACGGTCCGGTTGGCCCCCTCGGCGAAGAGACGCTTGCCGGTCCCGAGCACGATCGGGTGGAGCATGACCCGGTATAGGTCGATCAGGTTTGCTGCCATGCACGCGTTGAACAGCTGCGCGCTGCCAGAGAGCAGGAGATCATGACCTGGTTCCTGCTTGAGCTTGCGCACCTCGTCCACGACATTGCCTTTGACCAGCGTCGAACCCTTCCAGTCGACCGTGTCCAGCGTCGACGAGACCACGTACTTGGTGATGCTGTTCATCTTTTCGCCGAACTCGCCGGTGCCCTTCATGGTGGGCCAGGCCGCCGAGAATCCTTCGTAGGTCTTGCGCCCGAGCAGTAACGCGTCACTGGCCTGCAGCTCATTCCATTTGAACTGTCCCGCTTCTTCATTGAAGAAAGGGCCCGACCACCGGCCGGGTTCTTCGAACACGCCGTCGAGCGACAGGTACTCCGTTGCGACCAGCCTCATCTCTGCCTCCTGTGCATGGCTTGACCGTTGTTACTAATACATCGAACGGCCCGGGGCCACATCGACACGGCCTGACGCACTCTTCGAGGATCGCTAGGAACTGGGCGGAAGTTCCGCAGCCCGAACGATCGAATGGACTTCGCCGAGGAGGCTTCGCTGAGCGTCGCTCAGTTGATCCACCATCAGGGCGAGGCCGAGGAACGTCGCGCCACGCTGCTCGATCAGGCGCTTGGCTGCGACAGCCTGGCTCCCCTTCTCAGCCCAGTCGTCGACCAGGAGAACCCGGTCCTCTGGTTGGAGCGCGCGTTGCTGGATCTCTAGCTGATGGACGATGCCGCGGTAGTCAGGAGCTGCCACCTGCTTGCCCTTGGGCCCAGGGAATAGCGCCCCTGACTTCCGGATAGCGACGAAGCCTGCGCCCAACCTGGACGCGACGGCCGCCCCCAGGATGAAGCCGCGGGCCTCGATTCCGCAGACCTTGAGAACGCCGGAGTCCAGCCACGGCTCAGCGAGAGCGGCGACCACGAAAGCGAAGGCCGATCCGTCGTCAAACACGCGCCACACATCGGCGTGCCCGCCTACCCAGGCGAATCGGGCGAGAACTGCATCACGAGCGAGGACCTCGGGACGTTCCACTGGTCGATATTGCCGGATGGCGACTAGTGCCGCGTGTCGCGGAGCTTGGGCGCGGGGGACGCAATGATGGGCGTGGGGTAATCGGGCCGGCCGGCCTCGTACTGCCAGACCCGTGCGGAGAGTCGCTGGATCACGGTCCATCCCGTCGCCTCATCCGGACCGGTCACGGACACGGTGAGCAGGTACCGGATGCTGCCGTTCGCGATGTAGGCGGCATCGTTCTCCGTCCCGTACATGTCGCCGGTCTTGTGCACGACCGTCGCGGATGCGGGCAGGCCGGCGGCGATGCCGGCTTCTTCCGCGGTGTGAGTCAGGATCGGGTAGAGCCAGTTCTGCGCCGCGCTGCCGCCAAGGTGGCCCAAGGCTTCTGACACCCAGAGGGCGGCAAGGTCATTGGTGGTCGTGGTGTTCGGGTCCCACAGGGCCGAGTTCGTCATTCCCGCCGCCCGAGCGTAGGCGTTGAGCGCGCCTGGGCCGCCGAGGTACCGGACCAGGATGCGACCCGCGGTGTTGTCCGAGTAGCGTCCGGTCCGGGTGACGAGCTCGGCCCGCGAGAAGCAGGCGCCCGGCGCATAGTCGGTGAACCAGCCATCTTCCGCGTCGCCGGGGTCGTAACAGAGGCTGTCGCTCGGGCTCGCCTGGCCGCTCATAACCTGGTGCGCCTCGGCCATCAGGAGGGGCAGCTTGTACTCGCTGGCCGCATAGAAGGCCTGGTCCCCGTTGAGCGCCAGGGTCTGGCGACTGCGGCCGCTCAACTCGACCAGGCTGACCCTGAGCTGCGCCCCGCTCTGCCCCGCGATCGCCGCCAGGTCGGCCTTGAGCTGGTCGGAGCCCGATGGCCCGAGGATGGTGGTGACCGTCGGCGTGAAGCTCGCTTTTGGCGTGAGCGCCACCGGCCGGACCGCCGGCTTCGGGCTGGTGTGGTGCGTCGGTGTCACGATTGGAGCCGGGAGGGTACCCAGATTGGCGTAGGCCGCGCTGCCGAATGGGACCAGGAGAACGAGCGGCATGGCATAGATCAACGCCGCTCGAGCGAACAGGCGTTTGCCACGCATTCTTGGACTGACGGTAACGCGAATTCAACTCCGGGTCATGGGAGCCGGATGAGAGAGCTGTCACGGCCACGCTACGGTTCTTCCGGGACCTCGACCGTGACGCGCACCCCAAAGGGCGAGCGGTTGTAGGAGGCAGCCACCAGCCCGCCGATCAGCGCCCCGATCAGGCCCGCGAAGACCGCGACCGCCAGGCCGACGGTGGGGATCACGAGGAACCAGCTCGACTGGACGGTTTCCAGCAGCGGCTCCTGGCTTCCGAAGGGCAGCAATTGCTCCGTCACGCCCAGGGTCAGGCTCAGCTGGAGCTGCCAGGCGAGCACCGCCCCGGCGAACCAGGACAGGCCGGCCCCCAGGACACAACCCGCCACCAACCCCAGAGGAAAGGCGATCCACGCCCCGGCGATCATGGCGGCCCGAACCGACAGGGCCACCACCCGCCCGTGGACCTGGCGCATCATGGCCTGAGCACCTGCCGGGAGCGCCGTGGCGCCAGCAGGAAGAGGAGCAGCAGGGCGGCGGGAATCACCAGGGCGACGGTGAGCGCGTATCCCAGGTAGCCCAGGAATCGCGCACCGCCGATCGCCGGCTCGCGGGCTGCGCCAGTTCCGCGCGAGACGATCTTCTGCTTCGCGCCCTGGCCCGCCCCGCCACCAAAGAGATCGGCCGCCAGCACGCCGGCCGGTCGCGGATCGCCGTTCGGTTGGTAGAGGCCAAAATGCTCGATCTTGACGCCCGGCCTCTGGGTCCAGTAATCATCCAACGTCCACCAGACCGTTGCCCCGACGAATCCTCCACTCGCGGTATCGACCAGCGGGGCCGCGGCCTGGTAGGTGTCGGCGAGAATCCGGCGTTGCTCGGCTTGCTGCGCGGCGTCATCCGCCCAGCGCCCGAACTCCATGATCATCACCGGTTTCGAGGGATAGGTCTTGTGCATCACCTGCAGCGCCTGAGCGGTACCCGGGCCGGCGTCCGGCTGGTAGAAGACGCCGTAGTAGCTGGTGAAGCCCGCGACGTCGAGCGGCGCGCTGGTGCGGTCATCCGGTTGCGAGCCGTAGGCCGCCTGGCCGGTGAGACGGGTGCCATCGTTCTGCCGGTCGAGCCGATGGAGAGTGGTGAGCGCCTGCTGCCGCTCGGCCTCGCCGGTGGACTCGTTGGCGAGGCCGTGAAACAGCACCGAGGGATGATTCATGTCCCGGAGGTCCATCTCACTCAGCATCTGTTGCGGGATGCCGCGATCCATCGCGATCCCGAACGTGGACGGCGTGTAATGGTAGAGCGGGATCTCCTCCCACACGGCGTAGCCGAGCCGGTCGGCAAGCATCAGCAGCAGCGGATTGGCCGGATGGTGATCGGCCCGGATCAGCTGGGCGTTGGCGGTGTTGGCCTTCTGCAGCTCGAGCAGGACATCATCGGGGGTCGTCACCGGCCCGCCGCGGGGTTGTCCGGCGATGCCCGGGTAGACCCGCTCATCGTGCAGCGCGACGCCGGCGAAGGCGACGGGCACCCCGTTCAGCAGCAGCCGTGGCCCCTTGGTATCGACGGCGATGCGACGCAACCCGAAGGTCTCGAAGAGCTGGTCGACCGGGCGCTCCTCCCATAACACCCGGACCTCGAGGACGTACAGGGCGGGCGACTGAGGCGTCCACAGATCCGCGTCCGCGATGGAGAAGCTGGCGTGGACCTGCCTGGTGCCGTCGGCGGCGAGCTGGCCGGCGTCAAGGCGCTCCGACGCGATGGGTACCGCCGAGGCTGGGACGAGGCTCCGCGGGTCGACGTTCGTCTGGTTGGTCGGGTCGACGGTGGCCGGCAGCACGTTCATGTCTACCTGTACCGCCGCGGTGGCCCCACCCCGCTGGTGCAGCGTCACGAAGACGTCCGCGCCGTCCAGGTGGGGAACGACGTCGGCACGAGCGGCGTAAATCGAGGCGGTCGCCTCCAGCCACACGGGTTGCGTCAGGCCCCCGTAGTTCCACCAGTCGGTCAGCCCCCACGGAACGATGTCCTGCCTCGTCCCCCATGGGGGATTGTCGATGCGAACGGCGACGGTGTTGACGTCACCGGGGACCAGGGCGTTGCTGACGTCGAAGGCGAACGGCGTCGCTCCGCCCTCGTGATAGCCGAGGTAATGGCCGTTGAGCCAGACGTCCGCGATGTAGTTGGCGGCGCCGAACTTAAGGGTCACCGTCTGGTTTTGCCAGCTCGGCGAGACGTCGAAGTCCTTCCGATACCAGGCGCCGTCCGCGCCACCCGACGGCGGCGGGTTAAAGGAGCCGGGGACGTCGACGACAGGCCACAGCCCATCGTCATAAGCGGCTTGCTGCCGGCCGCCCGCGTCGGCCACGATCCGGCTCAGGGCCGTGGCGCGCGGTGTCAGCGAGAGGTCGCTGTCCATCGCCATGCGATCCACCCGCCAGCCGCCGTTGAGGTCGAGACGGAGACGAGGCTGGTAGGAGAAACTGGGTACGGGCAGCCCATTCTGAAAGGCAACCCGGCTCCCGCCCACCGTCTTGAAGGCGAGCGTGGGATTCAGTTCCGAGGCCGCCGCCGGATTGGCGCAGGCCGGGAGCAGGACCCCGAGCAATAACGCGGCGAGGACGATGCCGGCACGCCGGCGGGCAGGACGCAACGAGGCAAATTATGGCCGGAAATCGATTGGAGGCTCGCCCAGCAACTGGATGCAGCGAGATTCAACACCGTGACTGTAATAAGATATGATGTTCACATTGCAGGCGATCCACTCTGGGAGTACGCCGATGGCCGGACTAGCCAACGCCAACCGAGAAATTCGAGAAGCCGCGCTGGCCGACCACGCCCGGAAGCTCGCCCGGCTGAAGCGACCGCGGCGCCTGACCGATCAGCTGCTCGAACAGCTCGAGGAGCTGAACCTCGATGACGTGTCGGAGGTCCCAATGCGACTGGGCCCGACCCTTGCCGAGCTGGCCGAGGCAGTGCGCGAATGGCCACAGATCGAGGCGCGGTTCGGATCACGGCTTCGCCCCGGAGTGCGCACGAGTGACCTGATCGACACGATCTTTGCTATCCAGGAGATCCTGGCCCCGCCGGTCGCGCCGGGCAGGCCAGAGATCGAGGCCGACGATCCGATGCTGACGCTTGCCGAGGAGCCCGAGTGGCCGTTGCGCAAGCAGGGCAACTGGTAGCCGCCCCTCAGGCTCGCCGGAAGAGGTAGACCTCGGTCCGGTAGCGGAGCCGGAAATGGGCCTCGGCGCCGGCGACCACCTCGACCTCGGCAGCCACGGCCTGTCGTTGGGACCCGTCCAGGGTCGCCATGAAGCTAATGGAGAGGACCCGATCAACCAGGCCGGCGCGATCGAGCGCCTGCTCGTAGGTGAACTGCCGCGTCCCGATCGGCGTGAAGAGGATCGTCTGGTCCATCGCATCCATCCACCGGTCGTTTTCATGGGTGGGCACGGCGCCGCGGTGGTGGGCGATGATCCGGTCGAGGCCGGCCTGCACCGGGTCCGCCAGGTCTCGACGGTTGAAGATCACCCCGAGCCCGCCGTCCGGCCGCAGCGCCCGGTGGATCTCCACCAGCACGCGCTCGCTGGCAAACCAGTGGAACGCCTGGGCGGCGGTCACGGCGTCGAGTTCACCGTCCTGGACCGGGATCGCCTGGGCGGTTGCATCCACGACCTCGGCGGCCGGAACGGCCCGGCGCAGCTCCGCCCGCATCCCGGCGACCGGCTCGACCGCCAGCACGCGCGCGCCGCTGGCCACCAGCAGCCGGGTGAACTTTCCCGTTCCTGCCCCGAGATCGGCAACCACGCGGCCCGGACCGATGCTGAGCCGTTCCAGCATCCAGTCGACGGCCGGCTGCGGGTAGCTGGGGCGGCCACGCTCGTAGGCGGAGGCGCCCCGCCCGAACCCCTCCAGCGCCGCCTCATGAATACTCATCCGAGCAGGCTACGACTTTCCCCGATCGGTGCCGGCCGTCAAAACGGCATGACCGGATAGGATGAGCGGCGTGAAAAAACTTCTCCTCAGCGGCGCCATTTTGGCGGCCGCCCTGACCGCCTGCGGCTATCCCACACCCGGCGCCCCGCCCAGCGCCAAAGAGATCCTCGCCAAGCCCCAGCAGTCCAATCTCAAGGACGCGCACTTCGTGGTCTCCGGCAGCCTCTCCAACAACGGCACCTCGGTCAAGGTGACCGGCGACGGGGCGATCGACTACAAGCCGAAGCCCGCCGGACGCTTCAAGTTCGTGACCACGGTCGGCGGCCAGGTGGTCAGCTTCGAGCAGATCTCGGTCAACAACACCGACTATGGCCTGCAGACCCCGGGCGCGACTAAATGGGTCTCCAAGGCCGACACCACCGGGGGGATCGGCCCCTCGGTCTTTGCCGGGGCGAGCGCGCAGAAGTACATCGGCGAGGCCGACCTGCCCCAGGGCAAGGCGTGGCACGCGAGCGCCAAGGACAGCGCCGGGAACCCCTTCGACGCCTACATTCGCGAGAGTGACGGCTACCCGATCAAGTACGTGGAGACCCAAACCGGGGGCGACTCGATCACGCTCACCTTCGACAAGTACGACACCGGCACCGCCATCACCCCACCCCCATCGGCGCAGGTGACCCCGGGCTAGCCGCGATGGGCGGCATGGCGGCCTTCGCCCGGGTGGGCGAAGCGATCCGTGCCACGACCAGCAAGCTGGAGAAGACGCGGCTGCTGGGCGAGTATTTTGCCGGCCTCGATGACGACACGCTGGCCACCGCCGCCATCTTCTTTAGCGCCCGACCGTTCGCCGATCGCGACCAGCGCAAGCTGAACCTGGGCTACAGCGTCATCCGGGCCGCGGTCTGCGGCCTGGCCGGGGTCGACGAGAGCGCGCTCGGCGAGTCGTACATGCGGCACAGCGATGTCGGCGACGTCATCGAGGAGATCCTGGCCGGCCATACTCATCCTCGGCCGACGAGCCTGCTCGAGGTCCGGGACGCCTTCGCGCTGATGCACACGGAGCGCACCGCCAAGAAGAAGGCGGCCACCCTGCACGCCCTGCTCGACCGCCTGGCGCCGGTCGAGGCAAAGTACATTGCCAAGATCCTGACCGGGGATCTGCGCATCGGCCTGCGGGCCGGACTGGTGGAGGACGGGATCGCCCGCGCCTCCGGCGCGCCGCTCGCGGACGTCTCCTGGGCCAGCATGTTGACCGGCGACATCGGCGAGGTGGCGGTGCTGGCCCGTCGCGGCGCCCTGCGCACCGCCGCTCTGCGCCTGCTGCACCCGCTCCAGTTCATGCTGGCCTCGCCCGAAGAGGACGCCGAGGCGATCATGCGCCGCGTCGGCGGGGAAGCCTGGGTGGAGGACAAGTACGACGGCATCCGCGGCCAGCTGCACAAGGAGGGCGACCGTATCGTCCTCTACTCGCGGGACCTGAACGAGGTGACCGCCGCGTTTCCCGAAGTCGTGACCGCGGCCCAGGCGATCGATCATGACCTGCTGCTCGACGGCGAGCTGCTGGCGTTCAAAGACGGCGTGGTCCGGCCCTTTTTCGAGCTGCAGCACCGGCTCGGCCGCAAGGTGGTGAGCCCGGAGCTGCTGGCGGAGGTGCCGGTGATTTTCGTCGCGTTCGACCTCCTCTACCTCGACCAGCGCAACATGTTGCTTGATCCGCTCAGGGAGCGGCGCCGCCAGCTCGAGGCGCTGGCCCTCCCCTCTCCCTTCATGCTCGCCTACCTCATCCGGGCGCTCGATGCACCCGAGCTCGACCGGATCTTCGACGGAGCGCGCGCCCGCCACAACGAGGGGCTGATGGTGAAAGACCCCGAGAGTATCTACACGCCGGGCCGGCGGGGGCTCGGGTGGCTCAAGCTGAAGAAGGCGCTGGCCACGCTCGACGTGGTCGTCACCGGCGTTGAGGTCGGGCACGGCAAGCGGAAGAACGTCCTGTCGGATTACACGTTCGCCGTTTACGACGCGGAGGGCGACCGCCTGGTCAACATCGGCAAGGCGTACTCGGGCCTGACCGACGCCGAGATCGCCACCATGACGGAGCACTTCAAGTCGATCACGCTCAAGGACTACGGACGGTTCCGGCTGGTCCAGCCCGAGGTGGTCCTCGAAGTCGCCTTCGACGCGATCATGGAATCAGGCCGGCACAATTCGGGCTACGCGCTGCGCTTTCCCCGGATCAAACAGATACGGACCGACAAGACGGTTCGGGAGATCGACACCCTCGCAAATGTGGCGCGGATGCATCGCGCCTTTACGGGCGAGCGGGTGCAGCTGGTGGAGCCGGCACAGCCCTGACCTGGACCGCCCGCTGCCGGGCGATCACGATCAGCGCGACGGCGGTCACGATGATGGCGCCGGCGATCACGGTGCGGGGCGTGAGGGCTTCGTTGAGGAAGAGGGCGCCCAGGATGACGGCCACCACCGGGTTGACGTAGGCATAGGTCGAGACCAGCGAGAGCGGCGCGGAGCGCAACAGCCAGACGTAGGCACTGAACCCGACCAGGCTCCCGAAGGTGATCAGGTAGACGAGGGCGACGATCGAGGTGGTCGAGATTGCCTGGAGGTGTAGCCGCCCCGGCTCACCGGCCAGCACCCCGGCAATGAAAAAGATGACGGCGGCCCAGAGCATTTCCATCGACGCCGCCACCAGCGGCCGCGTGGCCAGCTTGACATGCCGGGTGAAGACGGATCCGGCGGCCCAGCAGATTGGCGCCGCGAGGGCCAACGCCGCGCCACTCAGGTTGATCCGGCCCGTTCCGGGCGAGCCGATCAGGAAGGCGACCCCGATGAAGCCGATCACCAAGCCTACGATCGCCAGCCCCGGCAGGTGCCGCCCGAAGATGAGGCGGTCGAGAACGGCCATCCAGAGTGGCGAGGTGCCGACCAGCAGCGCCACCACCCCGGTGGGGACGTT
>DAINCX010000063.1:11383-12520 GCA_036732165.1 Candidatus Dormiibacterota bacterium
ATCCGGGCTGGCGAGGCCGCCCCCGACCTGGGCTGGCTGCGGCGTCCCGGGGACGCCACCTCAGCGCCAGCCAGTCGGGTGTTCACGGGCGGATGCCGCCAGGCTAGCGGGCGCCGCGGCGGCGAACGATGGGCCAGGGGAAGCGCAATCTGGCGGAAGGTGACTCGCGAATGAGCCGGCGTTCGGCCGCTTCACGCTCCATCTGGGCCTGCTTGTCCATCGCCCACGTATAAATCGAGTAGTAGTCCTGCATCATGGTCTTGTCACCTCTTTGTAACCCTCTCTAATCGTCTGACTAGTTACAGTGCCTATTGTAGCGCGTGCGCTTTAACCCGTCAAGTGGTATAAAGGGGTTACATGTGAACGATCCTGCAACGCCTTTGATGCCTTTCTCCCAAGGCCATCTCGCCTCTGTCCAAACCGGCCTGGATTTTGTGAACACCCTGGACCTGTGGCCCACCACCCACGATCACCTGGACTCGCCCAAGACGGCCCTCGAATGGCTTTGCGGCCACGGGCTGATGCATGGGGAGGCCAGGGAGAACCTGCTCAGGCAGTACGAGGGGTCACCCGGAGCGGGCTGGGAGATGTTAGCACGGCTCCACCGGGTCCGTGAGGCGATGCGAGGGGTGCTGGAAGCGCGTGCCGGGGCCCGAGCGCCGGACGTCGCCGACCTGGCCGAGATCAACCGGGCGCTGCGGACCCATTACATCTATGAGCTGGTGCCGGCCACGGACGGCCTTTCCCTCGATCACCGCCACCAGGGCGACCCGGTCGACGGCGCCATCGCCCGGCTGGTGGAGGCGATCGCCCGGGAGCTGATCCAGGGCGAGGCCCCCCGGCTTCGCGTCTGCCAGAACGACCAGTGCCGCTGGGTCTTCAAGGACACCTCCAGGACCGGCAAGCGGAAGTGGTGCAGCATGCGCTCCTGCGGAAATCGGGCCAAGGTCGCCCGCCACCGGGCACGCCAGAAGGCGACCGTCTGATCAATCCGCCTCTCCGTTCCCCCTTGCGGGAGAGCCCTTCGCAGGTACATCTCCCTCCACCCTTTGGGGGGAGGGTCGGGGTGGGGGGTATGGCTTTAGAATTACGCGCCGGAGGGGTGTCCGAGCGGTTTAAGGTGCGGCTCTCGAAAAG
>DAINCX010000064.1:0-12287 GCA_036732165.1 Candidatus Dormiibacterota bacterium
GGGAGCCGGCGATGTTGCAGTACATGTTCTTGACGGTGTTACCCATCACCATGGTAATGACGATCAAGATCACGACCACCAGGACGAGGATCAAGGCGTATTCCACCATGGCTTGGCCGTCCTCTTCCCTTAAGATCCACGACCGAAGGCGCGTCCACATGGGTCCACGATGGGCTCGTGCTCTTACGTAAAGGCTTGCTGCGGCCAAAAGCGTACTGGTATCACCGCGGTTGTCGCAGACCCGTGTGACGGCCGTGACATCAGCTTGCGGGGGACAACTCCAGTGATTGGCGCATCTTGAGCAGACCCAGCCGCATCCGCCCTTTCACGGTGCCCAACGGCACCCCCGTCCGACGTGCGATCTGCGTCTGACTCAGTCCACCGAGTAGCTGAGCTCCAACGTGTCCCGCTGATGGTCAGCAATGCCTGAAGGGGGGCAAAAGTCCGCCAACTCACGGCGCCAAACTCCAGACACGCAACGGCGCCGGTTCAGTAGCGGCCAACTCCGCCGTCTTCGGCCCGGGGCTAAGCGGCGTCAGCGCCAGCCGGAGGGAGGCTTACCTGGGTCTTGAGCTACCGGGAGGCACCCTGGTGGTTGCGGGATGAGGAGCGCGCAGCCTAAGCGGCTTTCTTCGGTCGCGCGGGACGGCGCGTCCGGGCTGTCTGGACCGGTCGCCGGCGAGTGGCGGCTGCCTTGGATGAACGACGCATTGCCGGGGCGCCCTTGCGGCGCTCGAGCCTGGCAAGGCTGCCACTCAACTTCTTGAGACCCGCCTGGAGGTCGTCGGCTTGGCGGCGGAGGGTCCCCGCGCCCTTGACCAGCGCCCGCTGGGCGGCCGTCCCGACCGTTTTCTCGACCTGGCGTCGAGTTTTCTCGGACTGCTTGAGAAAGCGCTCGAGATGGGCGCCGGCCTGCTTGCGGATAGCTTGTCCAGCATCGACACGCGTACGGCCGTTCACAGGGAAGCAACGCCAACCGCCGGGCGAGCTTGCGGGGACGGCGCGGCGC
Organism: Candidatus Dormiibacterota bacterium; assembly: GCA_036732165.1. Lineage (GTDB taxonomy): Bacteria > Chloroflexota > Dormibacteria > CF-121 > CF-121 > JALYYC01. Next base: position 1,010 of record DAINCX010000064.1, read on the forward strand.
GGGGTCGCGGCATTTCCGAGTAGGACACCGCCATTTTGAGGAAATGCCGTGCCCCTCAGGGAGTCTGTTCGTCGGCGAGCGCCGCTAAAGGGCCAGCACAGGTGCGAGAGTTGGGGACTGAGCGTAGGACTGATACCAGAGGTGATGGCGGAGCGGGCGAGATTCGAACTCGCGAACCAGGTTACCCCGGTTACGGCATTTCCAGTGCCGCGCCCTCGACCGGACTAGGCGACCGCTCCGCGCCCGTCGATTCTATCCGCGTTTCTTCGGGAGCCGCTCGAGATAGACGTCCGGGGGCACGTAGAAAGGATTCCGCTCGACCAGCCGGCCATCGAAGGTGGTTAGAGAGCTCCTCCGGGAACGGCACCTGCCCGCCCTCCAACCACATGCTCAGGTGCCCCCGCAGGACCGTGGTCGGTCCGCGAAGCTCGTGCGAGATCAGCTTGACGAAGCTGAGATCGTCCGGCGAGCGCCCCTTCCTCTGGCCTGGCGCTCTCTCCTCCTGCCGCCGCTCTTTCATCACCTCTGCCAATCGAGGCAAGTCTCGTTCCAATTGGCCACAGCCCGACCGGCACCCGCCCAAATAGCATGGACAGCGAATGACGCGTCGTGGTTGGGCCCTGTTCGCGGCAATGTGCCTGATCTGGGGCATCCCCTATTTGCTGATCAAGGTCGCCGTCGGCAGCCTGAGCCCGGTCACGCTGGTGTTCTTCCGCACCCTGCTCGGTGGGCTCCTCCTGCTGCCGCTGGCGGCGGCGCGGGGCAGCCTGCGGCCCCTGCTTCCCAAATGGAAGGTGCTCGTTGCCTACACCGTGGCCGAAGTCGCGCTGCCCTGGCTCCTGCTGTCCGACGCCGAGCGACGTCTGACCAGCTCGCTGACCGGTCTGCTGCTCGCTGCCGTCCCCTTTGTCGGGGTCCTCCTCAGCTGGCTCACGGGCGCCGCGGATCGCTTCGACGCGCGGCGCCTGTTCGGGCTGGTAGTTGGATTCATCGGCGTCGCCGCCCTTGTTGGTCTCAACGTCTCGGGGAGCGACCTGACTGCGGTCGGCGAGGTCGGCCTGGTGGCGATCGGGTACGCGGTTGGACCGATGATCATCAGCCGGCGTCTCTCGGACGTGCCGGGCATCGGGGTGGTGGCCGTCTCACTCATCCTTCCCGCCATCGCCTACGCGCCGCTAGCGATGACCCGAATGCCCGGCACCCTCCCGCCACTCCAGGTCTGGGTGTCCGTGGCGATGCTCGGCGTGGTCTGTACCGCCATCGCCTTCCTCGTGTTTTTCGCGCTGATCGCCGAGGTTGGCTCGGTGCGCGCGACGATGATCACCTACGTCAACCCGGCGGTGGCCCTAACGCTCGGGGTGGTCCTGCTGCATGAGCCCTTCACCTTCGGCGCCGCCCTGGGATTCGTGTTGATCCTCTGCGGACTCTTTCTCGCGACCAGGCGTGCTCGGCCCGACCCTACGCGACCGGAGCCCGTTCCCGCGCCGGGATGACGAGCATCGTGACGACGGCACCCACGACGCTGATGGCCGCCGCGAAGAGAAACGGAAGCGCGAGCGACCGCTCGAAGAGCGGACCCGACAGGGCTGATCCAACCGGCTGACCGAGCATGTTCAGGCTCATGGAGACGGCAAAGGCGCGTCCGAACCACGCCGGGTCGGTCCGGCGCTGACGAAGCGCGAAGATCGCCACCAGGCTGATCGCGGAGGCCACGCCAATCAGCGCCGCAACGGCAAAGACCACGCCAAGCTGGTCCGTGAATCCGAGAACGACCAGGGCCGGCACCTGGATCGCCACCGACGCGGCGATCAAGGGGCGCTCCCGGCCCTCCGTCCGGACGCGGCCCGCCACCAACCCCGCGACCAGCCCGGCCAATCCGAAGACGGCCCAAATCTGGCCGACGGTATCCGCGCCGCCATGTAGCCGGTGCAGGACCAGCAGCGGAATGCCGAGCACGACCGGGCCCACGGCGAGGTTCGTGAAGAACATCGCCACGGCCAGGCCACGCAGGGTCGAGTTTCGTACGACGTAGACCAGTCCGGCCCACGAATCTCGGATCAGAGAGCTTGCGGGCGCCGCCCGCTCGATTGGCTCCCGAACCCCGAGGAGGGACAGTGCCGCCGCGCCGACCACGGCGGCCATCGCGATGAGCGCGGCCTCCGGGCCCAGCCGGGCAATCAGGAGGCCGGCGACCGCCGGTCCGATGATCGCGGTGAATGAGTAGGTGCTGGTGTCGATCCCGTTGGACCGGTCCCACAGGTGGCGAGGCACCATCAATGGAAAGAGCGAGCGGGTGCCGGTGATGCTCAGGATGTTGCTGAGCGACAGCATGGTGACCGTTGCCAGCAACAGGGGCACCGGGAGCCGGTGCAGCAGGGACAGGACGGCGATGGCGGCGGTGAGCGCGGCGGTCACGCTGTAGTCGAAGATCATCAGCCGAACGCGCCCCTGCCGGTCGAGCAGCGACCCGGCAATGGGGCTGAAGGCGAGCCCGGGGAGGATCCCGAGGAAGACGGCGAGGCCGGCCACGCTGGGCGATCGGTATCGCTGAAGGACGAACAAGACCAGGGCGATCTCCCACATCTGCGCCGCGAGCCGGCCCAGCACCGTCCCGAGCGCCAGCCGCCCAAACCCGGGGATACGCAGCAGCGCGCCGTATGAGGGTTCCTGTTCCTCTAAGGCCATTCGGATTATCTTCTCCGAATGGAACGCGGCCGCCTTGAGGCCTTCAGCGACGGCGTGATCGCGGTGGCGATCACGCTGCTGGCGCTCGACCTCGCCGTCGCGGGACCCGGCCACGGACCTCTCCTGCGCCAGCTGGGTGACCACTGGCCGGCCTTTGTCGCGTACCTCATCAGCTTCCTTACCATCGGCATCATCTGGGTCAACCATCACCAGCTGGTCAAGAACATCGCGATGGTGGATCGGACCCTCCTCTTCCTTAACTTGCTCCTCCTGATGTTCGTGGTCGCGATCCCCTTCGCCACCAGCACGATGGCCCGGTACCTGACGAGCAATGACCAGGATGCCCACGTCGCGATGGTGCTGTACAGCGCAACCTTCGAGGGCATGGCCCTGAGCTTTGCGGCGATCTTCGCCTGGACCCTCGGCGAGGGGCGCACGCATCGACCCGTGCCAAAAGGGGGGCGTCGCGAGGCGTGGTTGAGCTTCTCGGTCGGGGGGATCGTTTACCTGGTCGCGATCGCGGTCGCGCTGGTCAGCGCGCCGCTGGCCCTCGCCATCATCGGGCTGGTCGGCGTCTACTACATCTTCGAACGAACGCCGGCCGCGCGCCGGAGCCGGCCCAATCCGTAGCAAGCTCGCCGTCACGGTCGTCACACTGGGCGCGCTCGCGCTCCGGCTCTGGGGGATCAATTTTGGCTTCCCCGCCATCTACCGGCCGGACGAGGACGTGGTGGTCGGGCGCGCGATGGGCGTGTTACACGGCGTCTTCGACCCGCATTTCACCAACTGGCCGCATCTATATATGTATGTGTCGGCCGGCTGGCTGGCCGCGCTCAAGCCGCTCTTCCCCGTTTTCGGGCCGGCCGCTCCCTACCTTGGGGTTCGCCTCCTCGACGCGTTGATCGGCACGGCGACCGTCGTGCTCGTCTTTGCCATCGGCCGGCGAGCCTACGGGACGACCGCCGGCACCGTCGCCGCGGCGCTGCTGGCCGTCGCCTTTCTCCCGGTGCGCGACAGCCACTTCGCGACCCTCGACACGCCGCTCACCTTTGGCTGCCTGCTCGGCATCGGGGCCGCGAGCCGGCTCGCCGAGACCGACGCGACTCGATGGCGCGTCGCGGGAGGCATCGTGCTGGGCCTGGCCGCGAGCATCAAGTACAACGGCGCGGTGGTGCTGGCCAGCCTCACGACCGCGCAGACCCTCCGCCGTCAGGTGCCGCGGCGCGTCGTGCTGGGGGTGGTGGGGATGGGCGTGCTGGGCGCCATCACCTTCGTCCTGACGTCACCCTTCTTGATCATCGACCTCAGCTCATTCGCGAATGGGCTTGGCTACATCTTTCATCACCTATCCTCAGCCAGCCAGCCCGAGATCGGGTACGTCCACATCCCTCGGTTGGCACTCTGGTACGGTCTCGACCCGCCCCTCTTCCTCCTTGGCCTCGTCGGGTTGGTCTACGCCGCGGTCCGCCGCACGACCGCGGACTGGATCCTGCTGACCTTCGTGCTGGCCTACTACGGCCTGATCGGCGCCGGGCACTCGGTCTTCGTCCGCTATGCCGATCCTCTCGTGCCGCCGCTGATGCTCCTTGGAGCCCGCGCCCTGGTCGCAGCCGGCGAGCGGTTGATGCGGCCACAGCTCGCCATGGCGGTGGCGGTGGCCATCGTTGCGATCCCGGGGATCGCCCACGATCTTGCCTTCGACCACATGATCCAGCAAACCGATACCCGGACCCAGGCGTTCGACTGGCTGGCCGCCCATGTGGCCCCTGGCAGCCGTGTCGCCGCCCTGTACTTCGCCGGCCCGGCGCACGACCAGGCGATGATCGATCGGCGCGACCAGAGCCACGGGGCGACCGATGCGTACGTCGCCTCCTTTCTCCAGAACCGGCTCGAAACTCGCTTCAGCGTCCACGACCTCGACCAGGGGGACCTGAACCGCGACGCGCTCGCCACGCTTCGGGCGGACGGCGTCGCGTTCGTGGTCTACTCACCGACCACACCGGCCGGTGGCTGTTCACCAGCCCTTCCGCTGCTGCAGGCGCTCGAACGCAGCGCCACCCTTCGCGCGACCTTCTCCCCAACCAACGGCCGATGCACCGATGCGGTCTTCGATCCCATCGATGGCTATTACGTGCCGCTCAGCGGGTACGGCGGTTGGGTGCGTCCCGGGCCGACGATCCAGATCTTCGCCTTGGATTCATCAACCGGCTGAGGACCCGGCGCCCTGGCCGATTGATCTAGATCGCTGTCCGTTTCGTTACAGAGTCATACCGAACCCTTGCAGGGGCCCTTGCGAGAGTTCTGGTTGGGCAGCCCGGCGTCCGATGTATCCGCACATGCCAACAAACTCGTTAGCAAAAGGAAGATCCATGCGCAAACAAGCTTTCATCGCTGTCCTGGGGACAGCCGCGGCGGCGTTCACGCTCGCGCCCATCGGGGCAAGTGCGTCGAGCCACCGTGAGGCGCCGCTGATTTCCCAGGACCCCGTTGCCGACAACACCGACACGTATGCGTTTGTCGATCCGGTTGACCCGACGAAAGTCGACATCGTCGCCAACTGGATCCCCGTCGAGGTCCCTTCGGGGGGCCCCAACTTCTACAGCTTTGGCGATGACGTCCTGTACCAGATCCACGTCGACAATGTGGGCGACGCCAAGGATCACATCGTTTACTCGTTCCAGTTCAAGACGAAGACGGTCGACCCCTCCACGTTCCTCTACACGACCGGGCCCGTCAGCTACGACGCGAGCGCCAACAGCTACAAGAACTGGAACCGTCCGCAAACCTACAACATGGCGCTCTGGCGCAACGGCAACAACCGCCGGGTCGCCAGCGACCTCCTGACCCCGCCAGATGCGGTCGGGAAGAACTCCACCGGCGACGCCGCCAACTACCATCAGCTCGCCAGCGCCGCGATCCACGACATCGGCAACGGTGTCAAGGTCTTCGCGGGCCAGCGTGACGACCCGTTCTTTGTCAACCTCGGCGGGATCTTCAGCCCGCTGAACGTGACCGGCGCGGCGACCGGCGCGACCGACACCCTCAACGGCGTCAACGTGCACACCATCGCGATCCAGGTGCCGAAGGCGTCCGTGAAGGGACCGAATGACTCCGTGATCGGCGTCTGGGCAACCTCCAAGCGACCCACGATGACGGTGCTCAACGGCAATGGGACCAAGCAGACGGGTGGCAACGGCCACTTCTGGACGCAGGTCTCGCGACTGGGCAACCCCCTCGTCAACGAGGTCGTCGTGCCGCTTGCCGGCAAGGACCTCTTCAACGCCACGACGCCCGCGGACGACAAGCAGTTCCTCAGCGGTGTGACCTCTCCCCTCCTGGCGAAATACCTGAACGCGTTTTTCAAGGTCAACGCCCCGGAGACGAATCGCACCGACCTGGTGGCGGTCTTCCTGACTGGCATCAAGGGGCTGAACATGCCGGCCAACGCAAACCAGGTGCCCGGTGACGAGCTCCGGCTCAACATGGACATCGCCCCGAGCCACACCAATCCGAATGACGTCAATCGTCTCGGTGCGCTCGGCGGCGAAAAGGATGGCTTCCCGAACGGCCGGCGCCTCGGAGACGACGTCACGGACATCGCCCTCCAGGCCGTCGACGGCGCGACCTGCGCCTTCGGAACGCCCGTCTGCACCCCAGGCGCCCTGGCCACGACGATCGGCGACGGTGTCGCGAAGGACGCCGACGCAACGCTCATGAGCGAATTCCCGTACGTCGCGGACCCCCACTCGCCGTAACGCTCGATTGGACGGGGTTCCCCGGGGAGCCCCGTCCGTTCATCCCAGGAGGCGGTAATGAAGATCGTTCGGATCGCGGCGATAATATTGATGAGCTCCGTGCTGGCGGCGTGTGGCCTCCAGGCTCAGGCCATTGGAACGCCCGCCCCGCGGCCCGGTCAGGCCTTCAACCTCACGACGGACGATGTCATTGCCAAAGACCAACGACTCGTCCGCGCCAACCCGAACAACTGGACGGCCTCCGACGAGCTCGCCGCGGCATACCTGCAGAAGGTGCGCGAGGTCGGCGACCCGGCCTACTATCCCAAGGTCGCCGCACTCCTCGAGGCGGCCCTTCGACATGACCCGGCGGACCTGGAAGCGACGACCCTGATGGGGACCCTCAGCCTGGCCCGCCACCAATTCGCGGATGCGCTGGCGTGGGGTGAGAAGGCCCACGCACTCGGGCCTTACGCCTCCAGGCCACTCGGCATCATGAGTGACGCCCAGACCCAGTTGGGCCGCTACGACCAGGCGGTCACCTCCCTCCAGGAAATGGTCAACCTGCGTCCCGACCTCAGCTCCTACTCACGCATCTCCTACCTGCGCGAACTGTATGGCGATGTGCCCGGCGCGATCGACGCCATGCAACGGGCCATCGCCGCCGGCGGCCCCGTGCCTGAGAACCTCGCCTACACCGAGGTCCTGCTCGGTAACCTCTATTTCAACGCGGGCCGGCTGTCCGATGCTGAGGGTGAGTATCAGCGCGCGCTCCGCGATTTCCAGGGCTACGTCCAGGGACTGGCTGGGATCGCTTCCATCCGGGCCGCCCAGGGCAAGTACGGAGAGGCGATCCGACTCTACCAGCGCGCCGTCGACATCTATCCGGTTCCCCAGTACGTGATCGCGCTGGGAGATGTCTACGCGGTGTCCGGCAACCGGAAGAAGGCGGCCGAAATCTATGACCTGGCCGCCGCGGAACAGACCCTCTTCCAGGCCAACGGGGTCGACCTCGACCAGGAGCTGGCGCTGTTCGACGCGGACCACGGGCGCGATCTCGCCACGGCGCTCGCCGCGGCCAATCGGGCGATGCGGGATCGCCCGAACGTCGTCACCGCGGACTCGCTGGCATGGACGCTGTATCGGACTGGCGACTACCCCGGTGCCCTCGCGGCATCCGGCCAGGCCCACCGACTCGGGACCCTCGATGCGCTCGCCTTTTTTCACAGCGGCATGATCGAGCTCAAGCTGGGCATGACGGCATCCGCCAGGGCCGACCTCAGCAGGGCGATCGCGATCAATCCCTATTTTTCGGTGCTCCATCAGCAGGAGGCGCGTCAGGCCCTGGCCTCGCTGCGGAGCCAGCCGTGAGATCGCCGGCTCGGTGGTTGACGGCGCTCGCCGTGGCGGGGAGCGTGTCGATTGCCGTCGCCGTTCCGGCCTTGGCGCATCCGCTTGGCAACTTCACGATCAATCACTACAGCCGGGTCCAGCTGGTCGGGAACCAGGCGCGGGTGCTGTACGTGCTCGACCTGGCCGAGATCCCCACGTTCCAGGAGAAACAGCGAATCGCCGACGACCGCACCTACCTTGGGCGCCAGGTCCAGGCGCTCAGTCGAAACGTGGCGCTGACCATTGATGGAAAGCCGTGGCCCCTGACGTTGACCGACCACTCCGTGCAGTTCCTTCCCGGCCAGGGCGGGCTCGAGACCGAACGGCTGGAAGTCAGCCTGGTCGGCGCGTCTCCGCTTCGTCCGGGACCTCATGTCGCCAGTTATCGGGACAACAACTTTCCGGGCCGCCTCGGCTGGAAAGAGATCGTCGTGCAGGCGTCGGACGCCGCCCAACTCGCGAACTCGAGCGTGCCGGACACGAGCGTGAGCCAGGAGCTCCGCCGTTACCCGCAGGACATGTTGACCAGCCCACTGAATGTCACGCAGGCAAGCTTTCGGTTCGTCCCCGGATCCGGCGTGGCCACCGGGCTCGCCACCGTCCGACCCGCCGGACCCGGCAGCCTTCAGCTGGTCCAGGACCGATTTGCCGCCCTGATCGCTCCGAGGAACCTGTCGCTGCCCATACTCGCCTTCTCGATGCTGGTCGCCATCGTGCTCGGAGGGCTGCACGCCCTCTCCCCCGGCCACGGCAAGGCCGTGATGGCCGGCTACCTGGTCGGCACGCAGGGTACGAAGCGCCACGCGCTGATCCTCGGCCTGACGATCACGGTGACCCACACCGCCGGGGTCTTTGCGCTTGGACTTGTCACGCTCTACGCGGCAACCCTCGTCACCCCGGAGCGACTCTATCCCTGGCTCACCCTCTTTTCCGGTCTGTTGATCCTGGCGATCGGAGCCACGCTAATCGTCACCCGCCTGCGGTCGGCGTTCCATGGCCATCGCCATGAGCACCAGCACGTGCATGGGTCGCCAAAAGCGAGCCTGAGCCGGCGCAACGTCATCATCCTGGGCATCACGGGGGGGCTCATTCCCTGTCCCACCGCCCTGGTGGTGCTCCTCTCGGCGCTCTCGCTGCACCGGGTGGCCTTCGGGATGCTGCTGATCCTGGCCTACAGCGTCGGCCTCGCCATCGTCCTGTCGGGGATTGGGATCGTGCTGGCCAGTGGAACGGCCCTGGTGAGCCGGGTGCGGCCGAAATTTTCCCTGCGCGGCCTCGGGCGTGCCGCCTCCCTGATCCCCGTCGCCAGTGCCGCCGTCGTCGTGGTGGCCGGCATCGCCCTCACCGCCCAGGCGCTTCCCGGCGTTCGATAACCTGTCCGGGTGACATCGGATCGGTCCATCCACGCCGAAGGATTGGTGAAGACCTTCGGATCGACGCGCGCCCTCGATGGCGTCGACCTGCATGTCGACGGTGGCACGGTGCTCGCCCTGCTCGGCCCGAATGGCGCCGGCAAGACGACGGCGGTGCGGATCCTCACCACCCTGCTGAAGCCCGACGCGGGACGCGCCACCGTCGCGGGGTTCGACGTCGTCAAGGACGCCGACCGGTTGAAATCCCACATTGGGCTGGCCGGGCAATCGGTGGCGATCGATGAGTACCTGACCGGCCGGGAGAACCTCGTCATGATCGGCCGTCTCTATCACCTGGCCGCCCGCGATGCCCGCCGGCGGGCCGACGAACTCCTGCAACAGTTCGACCTTGTCGATGCCGCCGACCGCGTTGCCAAGACCTATTCCGGCGGAATGCGACGCCGGCTCGACCTCGGGGCTTCCCTGGTGGTACTCCCCCCGGTCCTCTTCCTCGACGAGCCCACCACCGGGCTCGATCCGCGCAGCCGCAGGCAGATGTGGGAGGTGATCAACTCGCTGGTCGCCGAGGGCTCGACCATCCTCCTCACCACCCAGTACCTGGAGGAAGCGGATGAACTGGCCAACCGGATCGCGGTCGTCGACGCCGGCCGCGTCATCGCCGAGGGCACCTCGGACGACCTGAAGAACCGCGTCGGCGGCGACCGGATCGAGGTGGCGGTTGGCGCCGATACCGACCTGCCCCGGGCCGAAGCGGTGGCGCGGCGTCACCTCTCCGGCGACGTCCGGGTCGACCCATCGCAACGACGTATCTCGGGGCCATCGCGCGATGGCACCGGCCAGCTCGCGATGCTGGTCCGGGACCTGGACGCGGCAGGGATTGCCATCGTCGACCTCCAGCTACGCCGGCCCAGCCTTGATGACGTGTTCCTCACGCTGACGGGCCACCAGGCCGAGGACAAGCAGCCGGTCGAAACGGGTCGCCGCCGGAGGGGCCGAGGATGATCGCTACCACCACGCGCGCCAGTGCCGCCGGCACGCGCTACCAGCCGGTCTCGGGGCGAAGCGCGGTGATCTGGGCCTTCCTCGACGCGATGGTGCTCGCCAAACGGAGCCTGCTGCAGACCCTTCGCGTCCCCGAGCTGATCGTCTTTGTGACCATCCAGCCGGTCATGTTCGTGCTGCTCTTTCGCTACGTGTTTGGCGGCGCCATCCACGTCCCCGGCGGCCAGTACGTGAACTTCCTGATGCCGGGGATCTTCGTGCAGACGGTCGCCTTCGGCGGCGTCACGACGGGGATCGGGCTGGCGGAGGACATGCAGCGGGGGCTCATCGATCGGTTCCGGACGCTGCCGATGTCGTCGTCCGCCGTGCTCACGGGGCGGACCATCGCCGATCTCGGCCGAAACCTCTTCACCGTCGCCGTCATGCTGGCGGTCGGTTTTGCGGTTGGCTTTCGCCCGGGCGGCACGATTTTCGAGTTCCTGCTCGCGCTGCTGGTCTTGATGGGGTTCAGCTTTGCCTTCTCCTGGGTGTCGGCCTTCATCGGCCTCGCGGTGCGGAGCGCCGAGGCCGCCCAGTCTGGTGGCTTCATCTGGCTGTTTCCACTGACCTTCGCCTCGAGCGCCTTCGTGCCGGTGGAAACGATGCCGAGCTGGCTGCAGGGCTTCGCCAAGCACAACCCGGTCTCGGTGGTCGCGGACTCGCTCCGCGGGCTCTTCCACGTCAACCCAAACCTGACGACGGGCGACACTCGATGGGCTCTCCTTCAGTCCGCGGCGTGGATCCTCGCGATCCTCCTGATCTTCGTGCCGGTCTCGGTGATCCGCTACCGGCACACGACCGCGCGCTAGTTCGGGTCAGGTCGCCAGCCGGCGCTCGATCAAGGTGCGCTCGGCGGGATTGTTCGTCAAGCCCAGGGCGCGCCTGAGCGCGACTCGAGCCTCCGCGTCCCGGCCCAGCTCGCGCAGCAGCTCGGCACGCGTCGCATGCAGGAGGTAATAGCTCTCGAGGTCGGCGGCGATCGCGTCAACCTCCGCCAACGCGGCCGACGCACCGGCCGTATGTCGCAACGCGATCGCGCGGTTCAGCTGAACC
>DAINCX010000065.1:0-12111 GCA_036732165.1 Candidatus Dormiibacterota bacterium
CGCTGGCCCGGGCGCCTCGAGATCATCGACCGGGATCCGATCGTGCTGATCGACGGCGCGCACAATCCCGCCGGGCTCGAGCGCTCACTGGCCACCGTCAAGGGCCTGGCCAAGGACCGGCCACTGGTCATCGTCTTTGGCGCCATGAAGGACAAGGACCTGCCGGCGATGCTGGCCCTCCTGCGGGCAACCGGCGCGCCGGTGATCTTCTCGCGGATCGACTGGCACCGCGCCGCGGTTCCCGCTGACCTCGCCGCCCAGTTCGGGACCGGCGCCCCGGCTGCCGAGTCGGTCACGGAAGCGCTGGAGATGGCCAGGGAAAAGGCAGGCCGCGAGGGGCTCGTCTTCGTGTGCGGCTCGCTGTACTTAGTGGGCGAAGCAAAGGCGTTAGAGGCCGGACATCCGTCTGCAAAGCGGGCAGCGACCAGCGAAACAAGTAGGCCGGGTGGACCACCACCCGGCCTTTAAATCTGATCTCGCGCGGCTATCGGTATTGGTTGACGCTCAGGTCGAAGTGATAGACGTGGCCAGCCTGCGTCTGCAGGTCGACGATGCTGCCGTTGACGGCCGTGATGGTCAGGGCGCTATCCGCGCCTGGTAGCGTGAAAATTCCGACGAAGCTGATGTCGACGCCGTAGCCATCAGGCGTCGGCGTCGATCTGTCGACGTAGACGGCCGGAGTGCCCGACCCTGATACGCCCGGTGCCTTGGCACCGGCGAACACGCGGTACCAAACCTCGCCCGAACCATTAACCGGCCCCGCCCACTGGTTGGTAACGCCGAACTCGGACGCCGGCACCGGCCCCTGGTGAATGTCCAGGATTCCCTGGGCGCGAACCGCTTTAGGTCCCGCGTAGGGTGCTGGGGTCTCCGGTTGGGCGGGCTTCAGCCTCGCGGGCGCCGCGTGAGCCGCGGCCGCGCGTTGGTCCTGGATATTCTGGGCGAACTGCGCCTTGGGGGAAAGACCGCCTGCCAACGTTACGACCGTGCCGGCCGCGACGGCGACCAGGAGCACGGTACCGCCGATTGCTCCGACTAGGGGTATTTTCGACCACATAGTTGTATCCCTCCACCAGATAGAACGGTGACTCTCATCAATGGTTCCATCTAGTTGGTAGCGGTCCGGTGTATCTCCGCCGAGTAGCCCATGTAGGTGTCCATTCCGGCTTTGTTCAGCGCATTCCAGAAGTCCGTCCAGGCCTGAGCCGAAGTCAACGTGCTGGTGGCCAGATCGTGTTCGTCGAGCGGGCCGTCGAACTGGATATAGCCGCCATAGTGGACGTGCCCGTACACGGCAATTTGGGCCCACTGAGAAGGTTGCCCACCCTTCGTGTCACCCGAATAGATCACCGCGTAGTAGATTTCCGGCAACACGTACGCTGCGCGAATCCCCCAGCTGACCTGGTATGTCCCGGCCTGCGTCCAGCCGTTGACACATGACCCGTAGGGTGGACAGCCGTCCGCGGAGCCGTAGTTCACATAAACGGCGCCGCCATGATTGGTGAAGCCGTTGGCCCAATTGATCGCCTTGGGTTGGGAGCCCGTGCCACTAAACCTGGCTGCCGCCTCGATGTCGTTGGCGCCAACAATGGCTTCCTGCTGGGTGTTCTCGTATCCGTTATTGGTGAGCCAGTTCTGGACGGCGACGACGACCCCGGCCCAACCGCTGCCCATGCTTGAGCTTTCAGCGCCGGTCGAGTTGTTGGTGCCGATGCCCAATCTCACGGTGGTGGTGATGTCGCTGCCAGTGCAGTAGTAATACTGGATGGCGAACTGCTCGACCATGTTCTCGATCTGGGCGATCGACAAGTTTATCCCATTAATGGTTGTTGTCCTGCTGTTGTCGGACCACTGGACCCCGAAATCGAGGATCACCTCGCTGCCCTGCAGGGTTGCGGCGTCCCGGTGTCCCTGGTTGCAACCCAATGTCGCGATGGTTTTGGGGTTGGACGTTTCCACGTAGAAGCTGGCCGCCGTCGCAGGCTGGGCTAGCACGGCGTCAGCACGCGTTCCACCGTGCGCGAGGGATCCAGCGATAACGATGATCCCGAGCGCGGCATATCGAATGAGCCGAAGGTGGCGGATCAGTCGCTTCCTCATACACCCTCCCTTGTAGGCCCCCGGGCCAACAGGGTTTTGACCGACTTTTGAGCGGTGCAGATTCGCTCGCCGCACCAACTGCCCCCTTCTTCACGGCGAACCTACGCGCGTGCAAGCAGCACCGTCAATTGGCCAAATCCTTACAGCGTTCCTGTGAGGCCAGTTTCGCGAGTCTCACCCCGAGTCCGTCGTGCTTCGCGTCATAAGATCGCCACATGAGGAAAGAGGCGCGCGCGAATGGATGACACGATGACGGTGCCGGTGACCGAGTACGAACGGATGGGTGCGCTTCTTACCGAGATGACTAACGTCCTGCGCCGGGTGAACACGGTCTACAACGAAGGCCGGCGACACGAAGGCGAGCAGGGTGGACGCAGGGTCCGAAACGACATCAGGCGCCAGATCGAGGCTGACCGCCTGTTGTCGAGCGAGTTTCAAAAAGCGATGCTGGCAGCCTCGCCCCAGCTCCGCGATGCCCTCGCCTAGCCGCCGGCGGCGATCTTCATCTGGCTGTTGTACGAGTCGCTGAGCGTCTTGAAGACGGCCTTATCGGCGTTGTCCGCCGCGGTCTGATCGAAGCTCGCCACCTTCTTGGAGTCGGCGTCGCCGGCGGCCGTCCACTTGTTGAAGCCGGCCACATCATGCGCCTGGGCCGCCGTGAGCAGTCCCTTGAGGTCGGCGACCAGGGTCTGCAGGTCCTTCACCAGGGTGACAAGCGGCGGCGGTACGGCTGGGGGCTTCGCCAGCGCCAGGGCCTTTTGCAGGCTGGCGTCGGTTAACGCGAGTTGCGCCAGCGCACCCGGCAAATCGTTGGCTTGCTCGCTCTTGGTCAACCCCTCCAGTCCGCCAATGGCGTCGAGGAAAGGATGGAGAAACGCGGACCCCAGCTGGTCGTAGGTGAGGGCCGTTTCGGCGCTCTTCAGGGCGGCAAGGCCGGCATCCACCCGCTGGCGATCGCGGTTCAAAAGGCCCTGCTCGGGCAGCGTTAGCGCGGACCCGGACCCCGGACGCGCTTGCAGGAGGGCGGCCCGGTCAGCCCTGACGAGGGACAGGGCGGTTGGAACCTGCGTATCGAACTTCGCCAGGGCTGCCTTCACCGCCGAGATATCGACGGTGGGTGACTTGAGGTCCAACCCATTGAAGGCGTCCAGGGTCAACGTGGGCCCGATGGTGTCCTGGTGCGCCACCGTGGTCGTCAGCGCTCGGTCGGCGCTGGCCGCGGACGCCCCCGCAGCAATCGCGCCGCCGATCAGGTAGCCGACCACCAGCAGCACGACCACGGCGATCGCGCCCAGGACTCGCCACTTGCGGCGCGACCGGGGGCCTGAGGTCGACGGTGGGCCTGGGAAGAAGGGCGCCTCGGTGACGGGTGGCTGCCCGACGCCGCCCGGGTCGTTCGCTCCCACGTTCCCCTTCCCCCAGCCGGTCTCTTACCGGTCTCTTATCTCACAATACGCCGGGGTCCAGTGCCCCTGTCAAGCGTTGAACGCAGATGATCCAGATGCGCCAGGGGAGCGCCGTCACGCTATCCTCTGCGCAGCAATGAGACGGCTGATCACGGCGCCCGGCGCGCTGACGGAGCCGACCGCGCAGGCGCTGGAGACGGCGCTCGAGGCGAACGACCAGGGATTCTGGCTGGATATCGAAAACCCGGATGAGCCGGACTACGCCCTGCTCCAGGAGATCTTTCATTTCCACCCGCTGACCCTGGAGGACATCCGGCACGAAAACCAGCGGCCCAAGCTGGAGGAGTACGGCGAGTACTCCTTCGCGGTGCTCTTTACGGCGGACTGGTCCGGCCAGGAGCTGAAGATCCGGGAGCATCACCTCTACATCTCGAAGCGATACCTGGTGAGCGTGCACCTCGAACCCTCGCCCGAGCTCGAGCAGATCCATCAGCGACTGAAGGCCACCCCCGAGCTGACCAAGAAGGGGTTGCCATTTCTCTTCTACCTGGTCGTCGACAAGCTGGTCGACGAGGTGTTCACGGTGATCGATCAACTCGATGCCGCGACCGATACCCTAGAGGACGCGATTCTGGCGCGCGACAACCGCGAGGCCCTGGGGCAGATCTATGGGCTCAAGCGGGCGGTTGTCGACCTGCGCAAAGTGCTGGGCGCCCAGCGGGACCTGTTTCAGCGCCTGACCACGCAGTCGCTGGATGAACAGGAGATGACTCTCTACTTCCGCGACGTCTACGACCACGTGGTACGGCAGTACGAGACGGTCGACTCGCTGCGGGACCTGCTCACCAGCGCGATGGACGTCTATCTCTCAACGGTCTCCAATCGTCTGAACGAGATCATGCGGCGGCTGACCGTGATCGCCACCCTCTTCATGCCACTCACTTTCATCACTGGCTTCTTCGGCATGAACTTCCTCTGGCTGGTGAATCACATCTCCACTTTCGGCGCCTTCATGGTCGGCATCGGCCTGATGGTCGCGACCCTGATGGCCCAGTTCCTGTACTTCCGCCGCAGCGGCTGGGTCTGAGCGGGTCAGGCGGCCGCGAGCTTGCGGACCGGGTCCCGCCGCCACCGGCTGCTCAGCCACAGGGCGACGGCTAGCAATCCCGCCAGGACCGCGGCCGTCGCGATGCCTGCCAGCACCTGGCCAGTGGCGAGGTCGCGAGCGACCGTTCCCTGGATGAACAGGCGCGGGACGTAGCGGATCGCCTGGACCTGACCGAGGAGGAAGTCGTGCCAGCTCGGGCCAACGTCGGTCCGGATGACGTAGTAGAAGTTGGCGAGCAGCAGGACGGTCCAGGCAACGCCGCCGGCGACGCCCACGAGGGCGAGCGTGGCCAGGCGGTGCGCCCGCAGCCAGTCGAAGACGGCGCCGTAGCCAAGGGCAAGCAGGAGCGTCTGGTCGGTCAGCCGGCGGCTGCCGAAGCCGAGCCCGCCCCACCAATCGGACAGACTGGCATTCAGGAACAGCTCACCGATGCCGATGGCGATCAAGGCGAGCGCGAACCAGCCGAGCCGGCGCACCACCAGCGGCAGGCCGAGCAAGGCAACGACCACCAGCGGACTCCAGGAGAGCCAGCCGTGATGCGTCGAGAACAGCAGCGGGATCAGCTGCGGGTGAAGAAAGTTGAAGGTGATATTTGGCGCCGAGGGTGGGAGCCAGCGGCCGTAGACGAGGTGGTCCTCGAGGATCTGGGGCAGCGCGCCCAGCAGCAAACCGGCGGCGCCGAGTCCGTACCCGGGCACCAGCCGCAGGGTGAAGCGCCGCGACCAGATGAGCCAGAGCGCTTCGGCCGGGACCAGCGCCAGGAACAGGATCTCCTGGACATGGGTGATGACCATCACGCCCCCGACCACGCCGAGCACGAACCATTGCCACCATTGCCGGTTGTCCGTGGTCCTGTAGAGGAGGAGCGCGAAGACGGTTATCGCGGCGACGCTAAAGGTGTGGGAGTACGACGGCTCGAAAAAGATGTAGGCGACCAGCGGGGTGGCGAAGGTGACGGCGATGAGGGCCAGCCGGGCCGACCAGGCGCTGAAGATGTCGCGCACGAACCGGTAGAGAAGAAACAGCGCCAGCATCGCGTAGAAGAGGGAGGCGGCCGTGAAGGCCAGCTGGTAGGGCGCGCTCAGGGTCGGGTCCTCGGTTTTTGGGGTGACGCCCAGGGCCAGCTCGGTCGCGAGGTAGAAGGGCGCCGCCATCAGCGCCGAGCCCACCTGTTTGTAGTTGGCGGTCAGCCCGTTGGGCAGCCGGATATTGAGATTCGGCGACCAGGCGGGGACCCCGGAGTTGAGGAACCGGTCGAAGGTCGGCCGCATGTCGAGTGAGTGGTTCCCCGCCGCGGTCGGCAGGTAGGAGTAGTAGCCGATGCCGTCGCCGCGGATCGACGCCTTGAAGCAGAGCACCAACAAGACCAGGACCGCCCCAACGATCAGGCCGGTTCGGGCGGCACCATCGCGGCGGAGCCCAGGCCCGCGGGCAGCAACCATCCGCCAAATCGTACCGACCACAGCCAGGAGCTTGATGAGAGACTTCTCATGGTGTTCTCACGCAGGACTGGTTTCATGGCCCGATGACGCCGGGCCTTGCAGGATCGCTCAGCCTGGTGATCCCGGCGCACAACGAAGCGCTCAACCTCGGGCCGCTGCTGAAGCGCTGCCTCGCGACGCTGCCCGAGTTCACGCCCGACTTCGACATCGTGCTGGTCGATGATGGCAGTACCGACGACACCGTCGTGGTCGCCAGGACGGCCATGGGTGCGCAGGCGGCGCGTCTGACGGTGGTTAGCCACGAGCGCAAGTCCGGCTACGGCCTGACGGTCGCCGACGGGCTGCGCGCCGCGCGCGGCCGCTACGTCGGGTTCATGGACGGTGACGGCCAGTTCGACCCGGCCGACCTGGGGCTGCTGGCCGCCCGGCTATCCGATGCGGACCTGGTCACCGGCCGGCGCCGCCGACGCGCCGACCCGCGCTACCGGCTGGTGATCGCCGGCGTCTTCAACATCCTGATCCGGTCGCTCTACGGCGTGCGCTTTCGGGACGTGGACTGCGGCATGAAGCTGATGCGCCGCGAAGTCCTGGACGCCGCCGCCCCGATCCTGGCTCGCTCCGCGCTGCTGAATACCGAGCTGTACTTCAAGGCCGCCAAAAACGGCTTCCGGGTGGTCCAGGTTCCGGTCTCGCACTACCCGCGAGTGGCCGGCGTTCGATCGGGGGCGCGACTGATTCCCATCCTCCGCGCCATCCGCGACCTGGTCTGGCTCCGCCTCAGGCTGGCCCAGTCGTGGCACCCGCCCGGTGTGCCGGAAGCCGCTCCTGGAAGCTGAGGAAGGTTCGGCGCAGGCCCTCGTCGAGCGCCGTCCTGGGCGACCAGTGAAGGCTCTGCTCGGCCCGTCGCGCGTCCAGCGCCGTGGCGCGGACTTCGCCGGGACGGCCCTCGACGAAATCGATTGGCCCGCGGTACCCGGCGACCTCGGCCAGCCGGTCGATGACAGCTCGAACCGTCGTGGCCTGGCCGGTGCCGATGTTGAGCACGCCCAGGGCGGACCCGGCGAGCGCCCGCACGTTGGCCTCGGCGACGTCCTCGACGAAGACGAAGTCGCGGGTCTGCTGGCCGTCGCCGCGAATCTCGGGCGGGCGCCCGCCGAGCAACCGCTCGCAGGTGATGGCGACCACCCCAGCCTCGCCGGTCCCATCCTGGAAGGGCCCGTAGACGTTGGAGTAGCGCAGCGCGAGCGTGCGCAGGCCGAAAGTCCGCGAGAACATGCCGAGGTAGTTCTCGCCGGCCAGCTTGGCCGCGCCGTATGGGGAGAGCGGCTCGGGCCGGCTGCGCTCGGAGCTGGGAAGTCGCTTCGCCCGCCCGTAGATGGCGCCCCCCGAGGACGCGAAGACGAAGCGCCGGCAGCGGGCGTCGGTCGCCGCCTTGAGCAGCGCCACCGTACCGACGACGTTGATCTGCGCATCGCCCGCCGGGTCGCGGATCGAGCGCGAGACGCCGCCCTGGGCCGCCAGGTGCAGGATCGCATCCGGCTTGAAGGCGACGATCCTCTGGGCGGCCTCGGGGCTGCTCACCTCGACGGCATGCAGCTCGACCGAGGGCGGCAGGGGCTGCTCGCAGGCATGTCGCAGGTCATCGATCACGAGCACCTCGTCGCCCTGAGCGACCAGGTGGGCCACCGTGTGGCTGCCGATGAATCCCGCGCCGCCGGTGACGACGATGTGCCGTCCCTTCGCCGCGCTCACCGGGGCCCCCGATGACGATGCGCTTCTGGCGCGCGGCGGGCAGCGTGGTCGTGACGGCTGTGCTGCTGTTCCTTGTTCTGCGCGCCATCCGACCCGCGGAGCTGGGGGAAACGCTGAGCCGAGTCCATCCTGGCTTGCTGCTGGTGGCCGCCGTGGCGGCGTTCGGCTTCGTGTGTGCGCGTGCCTGGCGCTACCACGTCCTCCTCGGTCGCGAGCGGGTGGCGTCGACCCGCGCCCTGGTGCCGATCAGCCTGGCGAGCTGGGGCGTCAGTCTGCTGCTGCCCGGCCCGACCGGCGACGGCACCTTCGTCTGGCTGATCCGATCGCGCCTGGGCACGCCGATCAGCCTGGGCGCCGGCGCCGTGATCATCTCCCGCCTGCTCGACGTCATCAGCCTGGTCCTGATCGCCCTCCTCTCGGCGCCGCTCGCAGGCGGCATTGTGCCCCGGGTCGGCCTGGTGCTCGGAAGCCTGGTGGCGATCGTCATGGTCTTTGTCCTGGTGGCGCTCTTCTGGGATCGCCCTCGCCGCGCGATCGTCGCCCGGTTGGCCCAGGTGCCGGTCGCCGGCCGCCTGGTGGCTCGCGTGGAGCCCGCGCTGCACGAGCTGGGCGAGGGGAGCCGGCCGCTCGCCCTCATCGCCGGCACCGCCGCCGCGCGGCTTGCCACCTCGATTCAGTACCTGGTGCTGTTTGCCGCCATCGGGCAGCCACTGTCCTACTGGCAGGTCTGGTTTGCGCTCAGCATTCGCACCCTGCTGCTCGGAATCCCGGTGCAGGGGATCGGCGGGCTGGGCACCGGCCAGCTCTGGTGGACCGGAGCCCTGACGCTGCTGGGATGGCCGGTCGAAGATGCCCTGGCCGCGAGCCTCGCGATCCACCTGCTCGACCTGGCGATCTCGCTGCCCCAGGGTGGGGCTGGATGGTTGATCCTGCTGATCAGCCGGCGCCGGCAGGTGGCGGCGGAGAGGACGGAGGGGGCGGAGGCCGAGGCTCAGCGAGTCTGAGCGACGCGCGAGCGGGACGGCTTTAAGGGGCGGCGGCGCTTGCCGTCCGCGCTGATCAGTACCACCTGACGGAGCTTATCGCGGTCCGTGGGCGTGCCCCAGCCGGCGGTTCCGCCGCGCCGCCAGTCGACGTTGGGCTGCTGCAGCTCGACCGGATCGACCCGGTGGGCATGCTTCTCGACGGTCTCGATCACCGACTCGATCAGGGTGTCGCCCAGGTAGTGGGGCTGGAGGCCGAGGTCGAGCAGCTTCTGGTGCTTGGCGTTGTAGTAGTGCTCCTCGCGCTCCACCCGCGGGTTGGGCAAATGCGCGATCGACGTCGGCAGGCCGTGCGTGGCGCGCGCCTCGCGAACCTTGTCGGCCAGCGCCTTGACCGAGAACTGCTCGGTGAACTGGTTGAAGACGCGGTACTCACCGATGTCGGCCGGATGGTCGAGGGCCAGCCGCACGCAGGCGACCGTGTCGCGAATGTCGAGGAAGCCACGGGTCTGGCCGCCCTTGCCGTAGACGGTCAACGGCTTGCCGACCGCCGCCTGGACGCAGAATCGATTGAGGACCGTGCCCCAGATGGCGTCGAAGTCGAAGCGGGTCGCCAGGCCGGGATGCATCGCCACTTCATCGGTCCGGCTGCCGTAGACGACGCCCTGGTGGAGGTCGGTCGCGCGCAGGCCCCAGATCCGGCAGGCGAACTGGATGTTGTGGCTGTCGTGCAGCTTGGAGAGGTGGTAGAAGCTGCCCGGCTGCATCGGAAACGGCAGGCGGTCCTGGCGCCCGTTGTGGGTGATCGTGATGAAGCCTTCCTCGATGTCAATGTTCGGGGTGCCGTACTCGCCCATGGTGCCGAGCTTGATCAGGTGCGCCTTGGGCGCGTGGTCCCGCAGGGCAAACAGTAGGTTCAGGGTCCCAACGAGGTTGTTGGTCTGCGTCATGCTGGCGTGGGGCAGGTCGATCATCGAAAACGGGGCGCTGCGCTGTTCGGCGAAATGGATCACGGCGTCGGGCTGGACATCGAAGATCAGCTGGTTGACCGCCGCCGTGTCGCACAGGTCCATCCGGCGCCAGGCGATCGTCCGGCCGCTGACGCTGTGCCAGAGGGCGACCCGGCGCGGCATGGTCTGGATCGGGATCAGGCTCTGGGTCCCGCATTCTCGATCCCAGCGTCGCCGGATCAGGTTGTCGACACCGACGACATCGTGACCATGGCGGGACAGGTGCATCGCCGTGGCCCAGCCGAGGTAGCCATCCGCTCCAAGCACAATGACAGTCTTCTTGCTCAGTTCTCTCCCTGGCCCGGCGTATTCGCGGTCGCGTCCGCTAGCGACAGTCTGGCAGAAATGCTAGCGCCTGCCAATAAGAGCCGCATGAGGACGGGCTTGATGAAGCCTTCCGGGCGGTCTAAGCTGAGCGTGGAGTGATCTCGTGAAGGTTGCAATCCTCGGGACCGGCAAGATGGGCTCGGCGATGGCCCGGCGCCTGCACGAACGGGGGTTCGAGCTGCGCCTCTGGAATCGCACCCGCGCTCGCGCCGAGCAGCTCGGCCTGGGTGAGGTCAGTGGGTCGCCCGCCGAGGCGGCCGCCGGCGCCGAGATCGTGATCTCGATGCTGACCGACCCGAAAGCCGTTCGGGGCACCTACCTGGGCGAGCGCGGCGCCCTGGAGGCACAGGGAGAGCGGATCTATGTCGACTCGAGCACGGTAAGCCCCGGGGTCCACGAGGAGATCGCCAAGGCGGTCGCGGAACGTGGGTCGTCCTTTCTCGAGGCGCCGGTCCTGGGCAGCGTGCCGGCTGCCGCCTCGGGGAAGCTGTTCGTCCTGGTCGGCGGCGATGAGGCCGTCCTCGCCAGGGCCCGGCCGGTGCTCGAGGCGCTCGGCGAGGTCCGCTACGTCGGCCCGCTCGGCTCGGCGGCCCGGGTGAAGTTGATCGCCAACAGCATGCTCGGGATCATCAGCGAGGGGGCGGCCGAACTGTTGAACGCCGGCGTCCGCAGCGGGCTCGACAGGGAGCGCGTCTGGGAAGTCCTCACGCGGCTGGCGCCCGCCCTCAATGCCCGGAAGGCCGGGTACCTCGAGGGTGGCTACGAACCGGTCAACTTTCGGCTGGCCGACCTGGTGAAGGACCTCGACCTGGCCCTCGACACGTACCGCGAGGCCGGCGCCGAGACGCCGCTGACGAAATCAACGCGTGAACTGTATGCCAGGGCGATGCAAGAACACGGCGAGTCGGACATCGCCGCGATCAACGAGCTCTGGCGGCAGCCGGCCAAGCCCCGAACCTAGCCGGGTTTCAGGACCGCAGCAGGAAAGTCAGCGCCAGCAACACCAGGGCAACGGCGGGCCCGATCGCAGCCGGATCCAGCGCGGTCTTGCGAGCCGCGGCGGCTCGTCTCCGGTTGCGTGCGGCCTCGAGTGTGTCACCCGCAGGCATTCCTCGAACGCTGAGTAGGCCGCCCGCGCCGGCGAACGGGGGAACCAGCAGGACGAAGAATTCGGCCGCAAAGATTGCCAGGAGCAGGGCCCGGGCATTGCCGAGCGGCCATCCGATCAACCAGAGGACCAACGCCACGAGCAACGGCACTCCAAGGAGCACCAGGTCCCAGACCGCGGCATCACGCCAGCTTCGTTTCAGCCGTGCTCTTCGTCGTCGACCGGCTCGACGTGCACGACCGCGTCGCTGACCACCGGCAGCTCGCGGCGGATCCGCTCGGACACGGCGTGGCCGACCTCGTGCGCCCGCGCGAGCGTGAGCTGGCCGTCGACGTGCACCGAGACATCCAGCAGGACTTTCGTGCCGGCCTGCCGGGCGCGCAGGGCGTGGTAGCCGTGGAGTTGCGGGTCGGTTTCCAGGATCCGTTCGATGGCGGCCAGTGTCTTGCGGTCCGGCATGGCGTCGAGCAGCACCTGCGTGGTCTCGCGGCCCTGCCGGATGGCGGTGGTGCCGATGATGACCGCGACCGCGATGCCGGCGGCCGGGTCCGCCCACTGAAAGCCAAAGATCGCCACCAGGGCCAGGCCGAAAAAGACCGCGAGTGACGCCCACAGGTCCGAGGTGAAGTGCAGGGCATCCGCATCCAGCGCCGCGCTGCCGCCATGAGCGCGCGACACACGGGCCAGGTAGCGGCTGACGGCGATGTCGATCACCACCGCGCCGAGTACGACGACGAAGGAGAACCAGGCGACCCGAACCGGCGAGGTGACGACCAGCCGGCGGACTGACTCGATGACGATCGCGATGCAGGTGGCCCCGAGCAGGAACATCTGGATCAGGCTCGAGATGTTCTCCGCCTTGGCGTGGCCGAAGG
>DAINCX010000066.1:0-11245 GCA_036732165.1 Candidatus Dormiibacterota bacterium
CCCGAGCACCGGCCGCTGTTCGACCGCCTCAACCGGCTGGTCCTCGAGACGCACCCCGACGCCGAGGTGGTGCTTTCGTACCAGATTCCCACCTATAAGGTCGGCCGCCGCCGCCTCTTCCTCGGCGTCTGGAAGCACGGGGTATCGATTTATGGCTGGGACCAGGGCCGGGACGCCGGCTTCACCGCCCGCCATCCGACGCTGAAGACGGGGAAGGGGACCCTCCAGCTCCGGCCCGACGACGCCGCGGGGATTCCCGACGACGAGTTCCGCGACCTGGTTCGCGCGGCCCTCGACGGTTAGCCCATGATCACCGTTTCTGAGCATCTCCAGAAAATTCCGCCCGCGGTGCGCCCCATGGTGCGGGCGGCGCGACGCACGATCAAGGCCATCGCGCCAAAGGCCGAGGAGATCAGCTATCAGAGCCAGCCGCCACGCTCGAATCGAGCGATGTGGAAGATCGTGCGCTACGCCGTCGACGGGGTGAATGTCGTCGGCATCGGGACCTTCCCGACCTACGCCGCGATGTTCTTCTATCGCGGACGGGAGCTCGGCGACGGCAGCGGATTGCTCGAGGGCACCGGCAAGGACTCGCGCTTCCTCAGGCTGCGCACGGCGGCCGACGCGGACCGGCCGGAGGTCACGCGCCTCGTGCGCAAGGCGTTCAAGCTCGGCAGCGCGTCATCAAGACCATGAGCTCAGTTACGTGCCAGATCTCGATCTCGCTCGACGGCTTCGTCGCCGGGCCCAACCAGAGCCTCGAGAACCCGATTGGCGAAGGCGGGATGCGCTTGCACCAGTGGGTGTTCGAGACCGCCAGCTGGCGCCAACAACATGGGGAGGATGGCGGCGTCGTGAGCGCCGATTCCGAAGTCGCGGAAGAGGTCTTCAGGAATGTCGGGGCCTACATCATGGGTCGCAAGATGTTCGGCGGCGGCGATGGGCCATGGAACCGGGCGTGGACCGGCTGGTGGGGCGACGAGCCACCCTACCACGCGCCCGTCTTTGTCCTGACCCACCATCCGCGTGACCCGCTCTCGATGCAGGGCGGGACCACCTTTACCTTCGTCACCGATGGGATCGTTGCGGCGTTAGCGCAGGCGCGCTCGGCCGCCGGCCCGAAGGACGTGACCATCGCGGGCGGCGCCCAGACGGTGCAGCAGTTCCTCAAGGCCGGGGTGCTCGATGAGCTCTACCTGCACATTGTTCCGGTCGTCCTCGGGTCAGGGGAGCGGCTACTCGAGAACGTCGGCGATCCGACCCTGGAACCGATCACGGTGATCGCCTCCCCGGCGGTAACACACGTCAAGTACCGGGTCGTTCGGTAGCAGCATCGCCCCGCCAAAGAAGGTCCCGCAACCCTTTGTTGCCGCCGTGGCTACCGTGCTGCGCGACCTGGCGCGCGGCGAGGTGGTCAGTTATGGCGAGGTGGCGCGTCGCGCCGGGTTTCCTGGCGCCGCGCGAGCGGTCGGCAATGTGCTCGCGAACAGCGTTGGATTGCCCTGGTGGCGCGTGGTTCGCGCCAACGGCGAGCCGGCATCCGGCCACGGGGCCGAGCAAATGCGTCGCCTGCGGCGAGAGGGGGTCACCATGCGCAACGGCCGTGTCGTCCTCCGCACAAGAGGTCAGGATGAGTCTTTCGAGCCGCGGGCTTCGAGGATGATCCGGATTGGCCGATCGAAGCGGACGTAGTCCCAGGCCCAGGCCGCCAGCGCGCTGATGCGGTTGCGAAAGCCGATCAGGTAGTAGACGTGCACGAAGAGCCAGGTCATCCAGCCGAGAAAGCCGGTGATCTCCAGACCACCTGGCAGTCGGGCGACCCCGGCATTTCGCCCGATGGTCGCCATGGTGCCTTTGTCGACATAGTGGAAGGGGCGCTCGGGCGGGTGGCCGGTCCGCAGCTCCTCCAGGATGGCGTTGGCAATGTACCGTCCGCCCTCCATCGCCGGCGGGGACAACATCGGGAGCGGTGCGGTCGCAGGACCCGGCGACCCGACGTCACCCAGCGCATACGCCCGGTTCCGGCCGAGAATGCGAAGGCAGACATCCACCTGGATGCGACCATTTCTGAATCGAGCGAGCGACGGATCCTCGGTCGGATCGTTGGGGCGAACCCCGGCGGACCAGACGATCGTCCGAGCTCCCACAACGCTGCCGTCTGAGAGCGTGACCGCGGCGGCATCGGCGGCGGTGACCAGCGTCCGCGTCCTGACCTCGATCCCGCGCCGGCGCAAGACCCGTTCCGCGTAGCGGCCGATTCGTTCCGAGAAGGCGCCGAGCAGCCGCTCCTGGCCCTCCAGCAGGAGGATCCGAACCTCGCGGGCCTGGATGGCATGGAAATCCTTTCCCGCCACGATCTGGATCAGCTCCCCGAGCGCGCCCGAGCACTCCACCCCGGTCGGGCCGCCGCCGACCACCACGAAGGTCAGCAATGCTCGGCGCTCCTCGGCGTCAGTTTCGACCTCGGCGCGTTCCAGGCAGGTCAGGACATGGTTCCGAAGCGCCGTTGCGTCTTCCAGGGACTTCAGGCCGATCGAGACATCGGCTAGCTGCTGGTTCCCAAAGAAGTTGTCGACGCTCCCGCTGGCCAGGACGAGGAAGTCGTAGGGGAGGGATGCGCCGTCGGCGGTTCGCACCATCCTGGCGGAGAGATCCGCGTCGATGACGGTGGCCTTCCGCACGCGGACGTTGGAGGAGTGGCGGAAGACCCGACGTATGGGATAGGCGATGTCGCTCGGGTTCAAGAGGCCAGTCGCGACCTGATAGAGGAGAGGGGTGAAGAGATGGTAGTTGTGGCGGTCCACGAGCGTGACCTCAACAGGTTTCCCGTCGAGCCTTCGCGCACAGGCCAGGCCCCCGAAGCCGGCGCCGACGATCAGGACGCGGGGCCGCCCTTGGTCAACCGGCTCAGGCATCGGTGTCGATCGACAGCTGCCCGTACGCATCCCGAAGGGCCGCCTCGACCGCGGCGGGATCATCGGAACGCGCAAAGAGGAAGCCGAGATAGCGGTCGCCCTCAGGAAGCGGAACCAGCCGCTCACCCACCGGGATGGTCAGGACCAGGCTCTCGACATGGGGCACGCGCCGAGCAGCCTCCTGACCTCGGACCGCTTCCAGACGCCCAGCCCTGGGAATCGGCAGCATCATGACGCCGGCAGCGCGGCGTTCACGATCGTGAACCGGCATCGGCAGCCGCGCGGCGTGCCGGAGAATGATCTCTTCCAACGACACCCCGGCGCCGAAGCGAAGCGTGCGCGAGCAGAGGCCACCGATCGAGCGCGGCGCCACCTCCAGCACGTAGATGCCGGACTCATTGATGCGGAGCTCGGCATGGACGGGCCCTTCGCGGAGGCCAAGGGCTCGGGTCGCCGACGCCGTCGACTTCACGATGTGCGCCTGCAGGCCGGGGTCGAGGCGCGAGGGCGTGATGTAGATCGTCTCTTCGAAGAAGGGACCATCGAGCGGGTCGGGCTTGTCGAAGATGGCCAGGACTTCGAGCTCACCGTCTCGAAGCAGCCCCTCGACGGCGACCTCGCGGCCGGGAATGAAGTCCTCCACGATCACTGGTTGGGGTTCTGGCCTTCGGTCGCAGGCTCGAACAATGGCCACGACCCGGCTGAAGACCTCGGCGAACCCGGCGGCGCCATCGGCGCGGATCACGCCCTGGCTGCCGGACAGGTCGACCGGTTTGACGACGCACGGATATCGCAGGCGCGTCTGGATCGTCGACGGGTCGACGTCGATCGAAAACGACTGGAAGAGGGGAGTGGGAAGGCCGGCCTCGCGCAGCCTCATCCGGGTCAAGAGTTTGTTCGAGGCGGCAACCACCGCTGCCAGCGGGTTGTGGGGTAACCGCAGGCGTTCGGCAGCGGCGCTCGCCAGTCGCGTGCCGCTGTCGTCGACCGCGACGACGGCATCCAGGGGTAGGTTTGCCGCGAAGGCCGCGATCCGCTCGGTCGACTCGGGGACGGCGTCGAAATCGACGCGCAGATGCCGGCCGTCCATCAGCGCGGCGAGCGCGGGGCGATGCGGCGAGGCCACCACGACGTCAACGGCGAGCCGGCGGGCGGCCTCCATGAAGTCGTGCGTGCGGTAGGTTCGGGTCGGGATCAGTAGCAACACGCGCGGCATGCTCCTATCTGACCACGAATACAATGACGGCGTGGCTCCCGAGCTGATCGTCACGCCCGCGGCCCTGCAAAAGATCAACAGGGTTCGCGCCCAGGGTGGGCGTCCCGATGCCTGTCTTCGGATCGAGATCAGCGGCCGCCGGGGCGGTCGCTTCGTGTACGAGATCGACCTCGTCGACCCCGCCACTGCTACCACGGATGACATCCAGGTCGAGACGCCCGGGCTCCGTATCCTGATCGACCCGGCGAGTGCCGCGCATCTGGAGGGAGCCGTGATCGACCTGGACGCATCAGCCATCGGCGGCACCCTCACCATCGACAATCCCAACGAGGGGTGGCGTGACCCGGTCGCGGCGCGGGTGCAGGAGGTTCTCGACCGGCAGATCAATCCAGGGGTCGCGTCACATGGCGGGTTCGTCGACCTGCTGGATGTCCGAGACGGGGCCGCCTACGTGCAACTGGGCGGCGGGTGCCAGGGCTGCGCCCAGGTCGACGTGACGCTACGCCAGGGAATCGAGGTGGCGATCAAAGCGGCCGTTCCGGAGGTCACCCGGGTGGTCGACAGCACGGACCATGCCGCGGGCACGAACCCCTACTTTCAGCCCGCCAAGAAAGCGTCCTGACTAGCGGGCGGCAAACCGGCGCAGCGGCATGCGAGGGCCGAAGCGCGGCGCCATGATCCCGGCGGCCGCCAGCAATCGGATGACGCGCGCCCGGTGGCCCCGGTAAGGCTCGAGCAGCTCCAGCATGCGGGCGTCGGTGCCGCGCGGCTCGCCGGCCAGCGCCCAACTGACGACGTGCGGCAGGTTGTAGTCGCCGACCGACACCGCGTCGCGATCCCCTAGTGCAACCGCGGCAATCTCCGAGGCTGACCAGGGGCCGATCCCCGGAACGCTGAGCAAGCGGCGCCGGGCTTCGGAGGCGCCCATTCCCACGATCTCCTCCAGCCGATGGGCGACCGCCGCGGCGTTGTGGATGATGTCGGCTTTTCGTCGCTCGATCCCAAACCGGTGGAGAGCCCAGTACGGGGTGGTCAACAATCGCCGGGGCGAAGGCGGCAGCATCAAGCCGCCGTCGCCGGGCGCGGGCTCACCGAGTGCCCGGATCAGGGCGGCGTAGGCGGCCCGGGCCTCGACGCTCGGGACCTTCTGCTCCAGCACCGTTGGGACGATCGCCTCGAACACGGCTGCGGTCTGGCCGAGGCGGAGGCCGGCGTGGCGCCGGTGAATTTCGGCTAGCAATTTGTGGCCCGGGTGGAAGGAGACCGGGTCGTCGTCCAGCCCGACCAGGCGCGGCGCCGCCGTCACCGCCCAGCCGGCGCCGGGACCCCAGGCCTGCGCCAGCATTGTTTGGAGAGTCAGGTCGAGCCGAAGCGTGGCCGGCCCCTCTGGCGTGCGGCTCGCACGCCAGGCCTGGCGCGGTTCGATCCGGATGGTGCGGTCGCCCGGGCCTCCTCGCCGCAGCACGCCCAGGATGATCTGGAGATCGATTGGACCGGTGAGAGGAAACTCGGCTGCGGCATCCGGGATCACAACCGGCAGCCTACTCCCAGCCGATGCCCGGCTCCCGATGAGCTTGCGTAGGTATTTGAACCTGACATGCGTATCGTCAGGTGAGCTGATAGAGCCGGTTCCATCGGGAGGCACGCGACATGGTTCGTTGCAAGCATTGCGGCGCCGAAAACTACGCCATCGACATGTGGTGTTCCCGCTGCCAGCAGCACCTCGATTGGATCCCAACTGCCGCAAACCCTGACGTTGCTGCCGAAGCCGTAGCCGCCAGCCCTGACCTTCCCGCCGAGGCCGGGCTCACGCCCGAGGCCCCCACTGAGGCACCGGTAGCGGCCGCCCCACCGCCCGCGGAACCTGCTGAAGCAATTCCGGCAACCCCACCGCCCGCGGACCCCGTCGTTCCGGCGGCGCCTGTCGCGGCAGCCGCAATCGCTCCGACCGAACCCGAGAGAGCGGAACCCCGTCTGCGGGCCGCCGTCTTGCTGCTGCCGGTCGCCGCCGCCGCGGTGGTGGCCGTCCTGCTCGCCGTGCCGGTCACCGGGTGGTTCAATGCGGTCGGTCACCGGCAGGCGACGCCGCAGCTGCCGCTTACAGCGGCAATCAACCAGGCAACGCGTTCCCCAACGCCAACTCCGACGCCCAGCCCGACGGCCACGCCATCGCCCACCCCCAGCGCACCGCCGCCCGAGCAGGCGCCAGTTGCCCCGCCCGCCGCCGATCACCCCGTGCCGGTCCCAGCGTTCGAAACGTCGGTCGGTGACCCGACCAGCAGCGTCGCCGGCTTCTACCGCGCGGTTGCCGCACATCAGTTCGACGCGGCAGCAGCCGCCTGGAGCGCCCAGATGCAGGCGAATTACCCGCCTTCGGAGTTCATCAACCACCGATTCGTGTACACGCAGGGCATAAGCCTGCGCGCCGCCCGCGTGCTGGCGAATAGCGGCCAGGTCTCGACCGTCTATATCGACCTGATCGAGGTCTACGCGGGGACCACCCGGCACTGGGTCGGCACCTGGCAGCTGGTCAGCTCGTCGTCGGGTTGGCTCTTGAACCAGCCGAATCTCCGGGCTGCCGGGTAGGGGAACTGGGCCCCTTTCGGGGTTCACCTGGAACGTGGTTACATCAACCAAGAAGCCGTGATCAAGCAAAAGAGTGGCATGGGGACCACCGTGCGCTGTCCCCGCTGCAAGTTCGAGAATCTCGCCATCGATATCTGGTGTGCCCGCTGCGGGACCCCAGTCGATTGGAATCGCGCCGCGCCCGCTTCCGATTCCAGGACAAACGGGAATGCGAGGCCTGTGCCCACCGCGACGCCAAGTGCGCCTCCGCCGGCTGCCGTCGCGGCCGCGGCCCCGGTACCCCCGCCTGCACCGGCCCCTAATACCTCCGACGAGGTTCCGGTGGCGAGGCCGGCCCGCGTGGATTGCCCCGGCTGCGGGCAGGCCAACGATCCCGGCAGTAAGTTCTGTCCTTGCTGCGGCCACGCCACGGCGGCGACGCCCGCCGCGGCCGCCGGCCCAGGGCGCTCGGTTGCTTCGCGAGGAGGCCAGTCACGGATGCCCCTCCGGCTGCGCCTCCCCCGCTTCGAGATGCCCCGGATCCGCCTACTGCGGTTCGCGGTTCCCCGTGTCGGGATGTCACAGGTCAGGATGCCACGGGTCAGGGTGCCACGGATCCCGATCCTGATGTGGGCGCTGGCGGCTGCCGTCGTGATCCTGCTGCTGGCTCCGCTTGCCTACGTGCTTTCCACCTCGGGGCGCCACCTGGTGAGTGCCCGGACCCAGGCTCCGGCGGCGAAGGTCTCCCAGAAGGGCTCGGCGCCCAGCGCGCTGACCGCGGCCATCCCCGGCGTCGAGGCGAAGACCGGTCTTAAGTACGCGACCGGCTCCTGCCCCGTAAATACCGCTTGCCTCAGGCTCGCGGGTCAGACAACCGGGCTGAACGCGGCCGCGGTCAAGTTCACCACGGCAGAGACGGGCGGGCGCCAGTGCGTCGGGTACGTGTACCAGGCGGGCGGGACCTGGCGTTTCCTTGATGCCAGCTGCCAGCTCCCTGGTCAGCTCAGTCCCCTGTTAGGGAATACCGCCACGGTCCATGTGCCCGGGCAGTGCGCGAACGTGCGCGACGCCGCCAGCCTCCACGGCAAGATCGTCGCGTGCCTCAACGATAGGAGCGCGGTGCGTGTCGATGGCGGCCCGAACTACGCCGACGGCAAGCTCTGGTGGCACTTGGAGAAGAACGGCTGGATGGCCCACGATTTCCTGGTGACCGCCTAGCCGGGAACGACGGTCAGTCGGCGTGCCGCGGCTGCTCGCTGCGCAGCCGCTTGGTGACCTCGAGCAACATCTTGTAGGTGATGCCGGCGTTCTCCATCAGGAGCGGCTTGATCTCCCATGAGATCAGGGTCAGGCACACCGTGTCCTGGTCGGCCACCACGTCCGCGGTCCTGGGCCCGCCATCCAGGATCGCGACCTCCCCAAAGAATTGGCCGGGGCCCATGGTGGCGACGGTGCGCCCGTCCTTCTTCACCGACACCTGGCCCTCCCGGATCAGGTAAAGGCCGTGGCCGGTGGCCCCGGCCTGGACGATGGCGGTGCCGGCCCGGTAGCGCTGTTCTTTGACGAGCTTCGCCAGCATCCCGAGCTCTTTGCGATCCAGGCCGCTGAACAGCGGGACGTGGCGTAGTTCCTCGGTCAAGTCGGTCTTGACAGCCATGATTTCCCCTTTTTCCCTGGGTGGACCTAACGATATTACCTCGACACGCTGCTCATGACGTCAAAAAAGGGGCCGGACCGCCGCCGGACCCTTGAAGACCGAACGCGGCGCCGGTCAGGCGCGATTGGCAACGGGGCTCGGTAAGCGGGCCGGACACCGGTCTAGCTGATGGGGCTGGCCTGGAAGCGGTTCCTCAGCCGCCAGATGCCGTCGACGTAGGAGCGGCTGCTCGGGTAGATGCCGTGATGACGGACGGCGCTGAGGCCCTGGTAGTAGGCCGCCAGCACCAGCTTGGGATCGTGCAACTGGTCGAGGTAGGAGCGGAGGAGCGCGGCCCCCAGCTCGGCATTGTCGACCGGGTTGTTGAGATCCACGGTTCGGTGCAGCAGCGCCGGGCCGGCGGAGGCCGCGGTATAGGGCTCGATCTGCATCAGGCCAACCGCTCCCGTCCGGGAAAGGCTGGCCTGCTTCCAGCCGCTCTCCCAATAGGAAACGGCGAGCACGAAGTTCGGGTTGAGGTGGTGATGATGGGCCGCGCGAACAAGGATCGCCCGAGCCTGGGCCTGGCTCAAGTGAACGGCCGGAGCCTTCGCCGGATGCGAGGCATGCCTCGCCGCATGGCGTGACTGGGTGGCGTGGCCCAGCGCGTACGCCGGGTGGGCCGCAAGGGCCCCCAGGATCGCGATCGTCGGCAGGAAGGCTGCGGCCAGGCCGCGCATTCGTGGCATGGAGGGAGGAACGTTACAGGCGTCGCGGACTTGCGGACCCGCTGCAAAGGATTGTTAAGACAACCCGCACCTTGACATTGGAAGGGGGTCGAGCTTGAAATAGGGGAAGTCTTTGAGGGGAAAACCTGATCACGCACCGGAATTGAGGGAGGGAATTGATGGCTACAGTCGCCCGTGGGGACCAACCGAAATCTGACACAGAGCGCCTGCACGAGCTCGGGTACGCGCAGGAACTGTTGCGCCGAATGAGCGGCTTTTCGAACTTCGCGGTGTCATTCACGATCATCTCGATCCTGTCCGGCTGCCTGACGCTCTACGGATACGGCATGAACACCGGCGGCCCCGTCGTCATGAGCATCGGCTGGCCGCTGGTCGGCATCATGGTGACCCTCGTCGGCCTGTCGATGGCGGAGATCGCCTCGACCTTTCCTACCGCCGGGGGTCTGTATTACTGGTCGGCGAAGCTCGCCCAACACAACGCGGCGGCATGGAGCTGGTTCACGGGCTGGTTCAACCTGCTCGGCCAGATCGCGGTCACCGCGGGCATTGACTTTGGCGGAGCCTTCTTCGTCACCGCATTTCTCAATCTTCAGTTCGGCTACCCGATCGACCCGCCGCACATCATCGGGGTCTACGCCGTCATCCTGCTGCTACATGGCCTCCTCAATACCTTTGGGGTGCGGTTGGTAGCCCTGCTGAACGACATCAGTGTCTGGTGGCACGTCGTCGGGGTCGCGGTGATCGTCCTTGTGCTCGCACTGGTTCCCGCGCACCACCAATCGGTGTCGTTCGTGTTCACCAAGCTGGTCAACAACACGGGCTGGGGATCATCGCTCTACGTCTTCGCGCTGGGCTTGCTGTTGGCGCAGTACACCTTCACGGGCTACGACGCGTCCGCGCACATGACCGAGGAAACGAAGGACGCCGCTCGCAGCGCGCCGCGCGGAATCGTGATGTCGATCGTGGTTTCGTTGATCGCGGGTTGGGTGCTGCTGCTCGGCGTGACGTTCGCGATCCAGAACTATGCGGGTGAGGCGTCGGCGGTCGTTCCGCCTGCCCAGATCTTCATTGACGCCATTGGCTCGACCGGTGCGAAACTGCTGCTTCTGATCGTCATCGGTGCCCAGTTCTTCTGCGGCATGTCGTCCGTGACGGCCAACTCTCGGATGATCTATGCCTTCTCCCGGGACGGTGCCCTGCCGGGCTCGGCGTTCTGGCACCGGGTCAACAAGCGCAGCCGCACCCCAACTAACTCGATCTGGTTCGCGGCTGTCGGTGCCTTCATCCTCGGGCTGCCCTACCTTTGGAACCCCGAGGCGTACGCCGCGGTGACGTCGATCGCGGTCATCGGCCTTTACATCGCGTACATTCTGCCGGTCATTCTGCGGTTGCGGCAGGGGGACCGATTCGTGCGAGGTCCCTGGCATCTCGGCCGATGGAGCATGACGGTGGGCGTGATCGCGACCATCTGGGTTGCGTTTATCACCATCCTGTTCATGTTGCCGCCGGCTTCGCCAATCAACTTCGGCACGAACTTCAACTACGCGCCGGTCGCGGTTGCGGTGGTCCTCCTCTTCGCCGGCGGCTGGTGGTTCGCCTCGGCCCGTAACTGGTTCAAGGGTCCGCGGGTACAGGGATCCGCGGAAGAACTCGCGGCGATCGAGCGCGAGTTGAGCGACATCGGCACCGCCCCGACGGGGTCCTGACGGGGTGGGACGGCTCGACGGAAAGGTCGCGCTGATCACCGGCGCGGGAGGCGGCATGGGCCGGCTCGCCGCGCAGGTCTTCGTGCGTGAAGGCGCGAAGGTGGTCGCTGCCGATCTCAAGACCGATGCCGTCAACGAGACCGTGTCCGGGTTAGGGGACAAGGCCGTCGCGGTCGCCGGGGATGTGACCAAAGAGGCCGATGTCCGCCGCATGGTCGAGGCGGCCACCAGCCGCTACGGCAGGCTGGACACGCTCTATAACAATGCCGGGATCTTCGACGAAGCCGACGAATCGGTTCTGACCACCACGGATGCGATCTGGGACCGGACGATGGCGGTTAACGTCAAGGGCGTCGCACTCTGCTGCAAGCACGGCATCCCGGCGCTCATCCAGGCAGGCGGGGGCTCGGTCATCAACATTGCCTCCTTCGTGGCGCTGGTCGGCTGCACCGTGCCGC
>DAINCX010000067.1:0-9898 GCA_036732165.1 Candidatus Dormiibacterota bacterium
TTGCCCTCCTCGGGCTGAGAACGCTTTACGTTCTGCTGGCCGGGATGCTCCGCCGATTCGCCTACCTGCAGGCCGGCTTGGCCGTCCTCCTCGTCCTGGTGGGCCTCAAGATGTTGGTCAGCGATGTCTATCACGTACCCATCTGGATGTCCCTCAGTGTGATCGTTTCGACGCTGGGCGCCGCGATCCTGGCATCCCTCCTCCGCGGTCAAACGCAACGCCTGGCCAAGGAGACCGTCAGCCGGACCATCAGAAACAGGCACGACGAAGACTTCGACCGCGCCATCCCGCCTACCGTTATGCTGGGGGCCCGCAATTCCAGACACCACAGCCGCACGTGGACCATCAGGCAGGTGATTACTAGCAACCTTGGTCGCCGGTGAGGTCGTGGGACTGAACTTTGCCATCGAGCAAGCAGCGGCCGCTCCCGGGATCGGGTTCGCCCTCGATCCCGACCCTGCCCAGACGTGGCCGTTCAGCTGATCGAGCCCGGTCACGTGCATCGTCCCTTTCTGGGCGTGAGCTATGTCCCGATCGATGCGACTGAGGCGGCCGGTTTTCGGGATAAGCGGGGGTGCTCTCATCCTCGAGGGCCAGTCCGGCTTACCAGCGGTCGAGGCCGGCGTCCGGGCCCGGGATGCGGTCACCCAGGTTGAGACCCAGACAATCGACGATGACCATCCACTGAAAGACGTGCTCCGCCAGTGCCGGTCAGGAAATGGCGCGACGTTCATGGTCAGCGCAACGGCCAGACGCTCCAGTTCCAGTCGACGTTTGGCATCCATCCTTGAGTCCGATGGCCACGACGCGCAGCACCCTGCGGTTCCCATGTCCCCCGGTCAACAGGATCAACGTACCTACCGCCCAATGGGCCACGGTCCCATGCTGCTCATAGAAACGCGATGACCAGCGACATATTCCAGAGAGGCCAACGATGAGCACGGCACGCGCCACACTTGACCCGAGGACGGTAGACCCCTTTCCGGCCTATGACCAAGAGATCGAGCGGCTCCAGTCCTTCCTGCACGGACTCGACGAGAGCGGCTGGAGCGCTCCAAGTCTCTGCGCGGCCTGGAGCGTCAAGGACGTGGCCGCGCACCTCGCGAGTATCGAGGTTTACAACGAAGCCTGTCTGGAGGGCAAGTTGCGTGTACTCCACTTCTCTGGAAACCCAGACGACTGGAACGAACAGGGCGTGGCAGAGCGACGGCGGATGAAGTACGAGGAGGTGCTAGCGGAATGGGAGCGCCGGCAGAGACGGATTCGCGACAAATGGGGCCGGATCGGTTTGGACAGCACGATCCAGACCTCGGCAGGGCCGTACCCACTGAGACTTCAGGTCTGGCATCACGCCATGGAGTACGCCACCCACGCAGACGACATCGAGGTGCCGGTGCCCGCAAACGAGCGCGAGGCCCGCCTTGGCTGGCGAACCGCCCAGCGCGCCTCGGCCAGCTTGTGGACCAGGTCACGGCGCGTATGGGCGTAGAAAGACCTCCGTCGACCTGCCCCAATTCGAATCTGGCCCTCCCAGCGCCCGTCCGCCCGTAAAAACACGGCACCCAAACCCCGATTTCGCCGCGCCATCACGCCCACCTCCTGCCCCAAAAGATGGGCTCAGGATGTGCGGTTTGCCAGTCAGAATGCCAGTCAATTGTTAGAAGGGATCAGCGGCTAGGCCGAAATCTGAATACAGAAATATGGAGGCGAGTGCGGGATTCGAACCCGCGGTGGAGGTTTTGCAGACCTCTGCCTTACCACTTGGCTAACTCGCCGTTCGCCGCGCAGACAATCCGATAGTCTACAAGCCCCTCGAGCCTCCTTACCGTGCTGGTCCCGCTATCAAATAATGGATAGCCAACCGGCCTTTCCGTTCCGGAGCCGGGAGGACATAATCACCGGTCGTGCGGCGATCGCCTGTCTGGATCGGCTCCCTTATCACGCTGGGTGCAATTCTGTCTGCCTGTACCCAGATCCAGGCCTTTGTCCCGGCGGCGTCCACTGGCAGCGCCATCAACGTGGGCGCCGTCGTCTCCCTCACCGGTAGCCAGTCGGCCGACGGCCAGATGGTCAAGGAGGGCTATCTCTTCTGCCAGGACTGGATCAACGCCAAGGGTGGCCTCTATTTCCGGAACGCCGGGCATCCCCTCAATATCCAGATCGAGGATGACCAGAGCCGGCCCTCACTCGCCGCGAATGCCACGGAAAAGCTGATCTCGACCGACCACCTCTCGCTGCTGCTCGGTCCGTCCAACGACGCCTCCACGGCGAAAGCGATTGGGGTCGCGGAGCAACACCAGGTGCCGATGGTCTCGGCCGGGGCGTCCTCCGACGCGATCTTCAACAACCACTATCACTACCTCTTCTCGGTGCTGGCGCCCGATAGCACGCAGCTCCATGGGATCATCGACATGGCGCTGGCCCAGACGCCCAAACCGCAATCCATCGCGTTTCTCTTCGCTAGCGACAGCCTTTCGTCCGCGATCGCCACTTCTGGTGCCGCCTACGCGGCAGCCCAGGGCCTCAACGTCGTTTACTGGACCAGCTATCCGTCTGGCGTCAACGACCTGCGGGGCCAGCTTGGGGCCGCGGCGGCCGCTAGCCCGGACCTCATCATCGAGGCGGGCCACCCAGCTGACAGCGTGCGTACCGTGCAGCAGGCCCAGCAAATGAACATCCAGCCGAAGCTCCTTGCGTTCAGCAACGGGCCGGGAACCTTCGCGTTCACCTCGAGCCTGCACAAGGCGGCCAACTACTCCGCTGGTGCTACCCAGTGGGTGCCATCCGCGAAGAACCCCACCAGCTACTTCCTCGATAGCTTCCACTACGCGCTGGCCTACACGGCGCAGTTCGGCCACCTCCCCGACCAGCATGCCGCCGGCGCAACCGCCGCCTGCCTCACCCTCGAGGTGGCGATCGAGCAGGCCAACTCGGCACTCCCGCAGTGGGTCAGGGACTCGCTGGGCGTGATGGACCTCAACACCTTCTTCGGCGAGATCAAGTTCGACGATCGCGGCGCCAACATGGCGAAATCGGTCTACGTCCAACAGGTGCAGGCGGGCCGAACCGTTCTGGTCTGGCCGCCGGCCCTCGCGAGCGCGAGGCCGCGCTACCCCGATCCCGGCTGGGCCAAGCGCTGACGGGTCGCTCGGCGGGCACGACTCGGTAACGAGCCTGCGCGATCGCGACTGGTGCCGAATATCCGGGGCTAGCGCCAGTGATATCAGGGGCCCGGCGCTCGTTTAAAGGAAGGGGAAATGGTTGAGCTTGTCCTGACGGTCACCGTGTTGGCGGCGCTCGGGCTGGCGACCATGATGGCCGCGCACGCTTCGAGGGTCCGCCAGTGGCCGCTGGGCGCGACCGCCGCCCTCCTGCTGTGCTCGATCGCCGCCGCGGCGGGCGCCTTGCTCACGGGCCATGGCGGCGATTTCCCGCTCCTTCTCGCCGGCACCTTCGTGCCGATGGCGCTCTTGGGCCGGCTGGGCCGCGGTCTCTGGTGGCCGGCGCGCGTCTTTTTCAGCAGCTACGTGCTGGCGAGCACGCTCTTTGCGGCCGCTCTGATCTGGGTCACCTTCCGAGGCTCGCTTCCGATCCCCTCGCTCGCCATCTCGGTGCTCCTGCTCGCCCTCGAGCTTTTCGGCATCATGCTTTCCCTCGTCTTTGCCTTCGAGATGGTGGATGCGCTGGGTCGACCCGCGCTGAAACCGGTCGCCCGCACCATGACTCATTTCCCCGTGGTCTGCCTGCAGGTGCCTGCCTACAACGAGCCGCCGGCGTTGGTCCGCGCCACCCTCGACGCGCTGGCCAGGCTGGACTATCCGAACTACCTGGTCCAGGTGGTGGTCAACAACACGACTGACCCGCTGCTCTGGCAACCCGTGCAGGCAGCGTGTGTGGAGCTTGGCCCACGGTTCCAGTTCATCCACCTTCCTTCCTGGCCCGGCTTCAAGGCCGGTGCGCTCAACGAGGCAACCCGGCGCCTCCCGCATGAGGTCGAGATCATCGGGATCATTGACGCCGACTATGTCGTCGAGCCCAACTTCCTGGCGGCCTGCATCCCTTACTTCGCGAATCCGGAGGTCGCCTTCGTGCAGACGCCGCAGCATTACCGGGACTGGCAGGACTCCGCCTACCTGCGAGGCCTCTTTCACGCCTACCGATATTTCTTCGACGTCAACATGGTTTCCCGGGCCCGCGTCAACGCCATCATCTTCGGTGGGACGATGGGCTTGATCCGCCGGTCCGTCGTGGAGGAGATCGGGGGTTGGGCCGAGTGGTGCATCACGGAGGACGCCGAGGCCTCCCTGCGGATCCTGGCCAGAGGCTGGAAGTCCGTCTACATCAATACGCCGTTTGGCCAGGGACTGATGCCCCTCGACTTCGACGGGCTGCGGCGACAGCGGTTCCGTTGGGCTTTCGGCGGAATCCAGATCATCCGGCGCCACTTCAAGATGCTCATCGGCCTGACGACGTCGCGCCTGACCCTCGGACAGCGCTATCACTACCTGGCAGGCGGCGTCTCCTGGTTCGGCGATCCCCTGGTCTCGACCCTGACTTTCTTCCTCCTGGCGACCGCGGCCCTGATGGCCACCGGGCATCCCCTCTTCCTTCGGCAGCTCCTCGGCTTGCTGCTCGTCATGCCGGTCGTCATGCTTGTGGCCGGTCTGACCAGACTCGGCTGGGCGCTCAAGGTGGCGACGGGCGCCCGCTGGCGCGACGTCCCCCTCGCCATGATGGTGATGTTTGCGCTGGGCTGGACAGTGACCCAGGCCTGCGCGACGGCCGTGGTCCGCGATCGAGGCGTCTTTTTTCGGACGCCGAAAGTCCGGTCCCCTTCGCACCTCTGGCGCGCCATCTTCTCGACCTCGATGGAATCCGCAGTCAGCGTCGCCTGCCTCGGCCTCGGGATCGCAGTCCTGATTGTCGGCCCGAGGCCGCTCGGTCCGGTGATGGCGGTGATGCTCGCCTGGCAGGCCCTTGCGTGGGCAAGTGCGCCGATGGCAAGCCTGCTCGCCCAGGGCATCGAGCTCACCCCGCTCCGCCAACTCTTCCGCCAGTCACCGCAGAACACAGGGCTGCGCAAATTACAGCTCTCGGCCGCGCCGCGACGGCTGGTGCTGGCTCCCGCCATCGCGCTCGCCCTGTTCTTGTTGCTTCCGGGTCTGTTCACCGCCCGCGACGACATGGCCATCCCCGGCCTGAACCTGCCGGCCCGAGTCGTGCCTGTGCAGGCCGCCAACTCCCACCCGTCAACGGCACCGGTAGCTACAAATCCTGGTTCGCACGGAACGAAGCCAACGAGCCCGGCGGCGAGCCTCGCGCCCGCGCCGAAACCGTCACCGAGCCCGAGCCCGTCGCCGACGCCGGTGCCCTCCGCCAACCCCTCGGCGCCGCCAACCCCCGCCCCGACGGTTCATGGTCGTCCGTCATCCTCGCCAAGCCCCTCCCCCACGCCGCACCATTCGTAGGCGGCCCACTGGTCTAGCGGTCGATGGCGTACCAGACCACGTCCTGGTCTCGCCACCTGGTCGCCCCTCGCAAGGTCATGCCGAGCCGTTCCATGACGGCGCGCGACCGGGCGTTGGCCGGACGGGTGATCGAGATCAGCTGATCGTCATCAAGGAGGTCGCGCCAGCAGTCGATCGCGGCGCGGCCGCCTTCGGTCGCGAGGCCACGACCCCAGTAATCGCGATGCAGGGTCCAGCCCACCTCGACCGGGTCTTCGCTCAGGGGCCAGTCGTGATGGCGGATGAGCCCGGCCCGTCCGATTAGGCGGCCGGTGGCGAGGTCGACTGCCGCCCACTGACAGAACCCATCGTCCTTCCAGCGTCGGACGAATTGATCGATCTGGCTCCGCGTCCCATCGAGATCGAGAGCGGACATATGGGCAAGAAACGCCGGCTGCGCATAAATCTCGGCTAGGGGTGGCGCGTCATCGGGCCGCCATCGCCGGAGCACCATTCGTTCCGTCAGTAATTCACGCGGAATGCGGCGATCGGCCGCCCACGGTGGGGGAGCCCCAAGTCGAGCCGCCACCTCGGCCGCATTCTCGGGCACGATCAGGTCCACGGAGGCCGCGAGCTCCGCTCTGGTCAACCATCGATGACCTTTGAGGATACGGGCTTCATCCGCGGGAATGTGGTCGAAATTCACCTCGGCCGCCCGAACATGGGCAAGGAAGAAATGCTCGGGCTGGTGGTGGTCGTGGCCATTGAACCGGAACGACCGCCAGAGCATGACTGGCCTGTCAATAATGGATGTCGGGGGCAGGCCGGCTTCTTCGAACAGCTCCCGCCCCGCCGCCTGCACGGGCGTCTCGCCAGATTCGATGCCTCCCCCGGGAACCTCCCAGAAGAGGCGGCCATCAAACGGGTCCTGGAAGCGCAGCAGCAACAGGCGCGCCTGCTCGTCAAGGCAGAGCACCCGCGCCGAAGGCCGCCGGATCGCGTTAACGGTCGGCGAGCAGCTGGGCCAGGTGTGCCATCAGCCGCACCCCTGAGCCGGTCGGGCCCTTCGGAACCGTTCTCAGCTCGCTGGCATCCTGCCAGGCACTGCCGGCAATGTCCAGGTGCACCCAGGGCCGGCCGTCGACGAACTCCCGGAGGAAGAGCGCAGCGGTCGTGGCCCCGGCCCAGGGCACGGTGGAGTTCTTGATGTCGGCAATGTCGCTGTCGATCAGCCCGTCGTAGTCCGCCCAGGTGGGCAGCTCCCAGACGCGCTCGCCGGCGAGATCCGCCGCCTCGCGCACCAGGTTCATCAGCGGCGGGTCATTGCTGAAGGCACCGATCGCCACCGGGCCCAGCGTCCGGGCAATCGAGCCGGTCAGCGTCGCGATGTCGACGATGTGGGTCGCGCCCTCGTTGACCGCATAGGTGATGCCGTCCGACAGGATGAGCCGCCCTTCGGCATCAGTGTTGATGATCTCGATGGTCTTCCCGCCCGAACCGGTCACCACGTCTCCCGGCTTGATCGCCTTGCCGGACGGCATGTTCTCGGTCGTCGGGACGATGGCGAGGACGTTGACCTTCGGCTTCAGCGCCGCGATGGCCAGCATGGCGCCCACCACGGCGGCGCCACCGCCCATGTCCGACTTCATCATCTCCATGTGCTGCGCCGGCTTGATCGAGATACCGCCGCTGTCGAACGTGATCCCCTTCCCGACCAGGGCCAGCGTGGGGCCGCCTTTCTTGCCCCCGCCGTAGCGCAGCACGATCATCTTGGCCGGCTCGTCGGAGCCACGGGCCACGGCCAGCAGCGCCCCCATCTTCAGACGCTTCATGTCGTCTAGCTCGAGGACCTTGAGATCGAGGCCGGAGCCCTTGGTCGCCTCCTTGACCTTCTCCACAAAGACCGTTGGCGTGAAGGCATTGGCCGGAAGGTTGATCCACTCCCGGATCCGGTTGGTCGCGTCAGTCAAGGCCAGCGAATCCTGGACGCCCGCCGCGGCCGCCTTCTGCCCATTCAGGCCGATGATCTCGAGCGAGCCGATCCGCCCAACGGTGCGGTCCGGCCTGGTCTTGAGCGATGCCGCTTCGAAATTGCCGAGTCCAATGCCCTCGGTCACGGCACGAGCGACGTCGGCCCCGCTCCCCTGGCGCGCGACGCCGGTCGGCACGATGACGGCGATCGAGCGAGTACCGCGCTTTCGGAGCGACCGGCTGGCCGCCTGCAGCACGTTGCGCAGCCGCACCATGTCAAGGTGCTCCCGCTTACCAACGCCCGCCAGCACCGTCCACCGGCTCGGAACGCTCGACAGGTTGTGAACGGGGACCAGCTCCATGAACTTGCCCTTGAAGCCGTCTCCCTTGAGCAGGTCGGCGATCGTTCCCCTGAGCTTCTTGTCCAGCGCGGCGGCCTCCGCGGGCACCGCCTTCTCCCCTTCGAATACCGGGAGGATCAGCGCGTCCGCCTCCGCCTTCTCCGGCGCCGTGTCGACCAGCCGTGCCTGCATACGACCTCCTTGACCTCTCCCCAAAAACGCTCCCGTATTCTACGAACCGGGTCGGTGGCTAGACCGGTTTGCGTCGCTTCTCGGCCTGGCGCTCCTGGAACCGGCGCTCCATCTCCACAATGTCCGCCTCGGTGTAGCGATTGCGCCCCAGCTCGTCCTGGCGGCTGGCGGTGGCGATCCCGAGCCGGATCCAGGTGGCGATGGTGGCCGGTGACACGCCGAGCTTCTCCGCTGCCTCCGTGATCGAGTACAGCCGCTCCTCCGTCATGGCGGTCAGCGGGCGGTCGCGGTCTGCAGCTGCCTGGCGAGCGTCGTGCCGGCCAGCTCGATGAATTCCGGGATCTCCATGTGCGGCATGTTGAAGATCACGCCGTCCAGCCCGGCGTCGAGCAGCTCTTGGACCTTCTCGGTGACTTTGTCGGGACCGCCCACCGTGAACCCTGCCCGGGCCCAATCCTTGTTGATCCCGGGGTGGTTCAGGACTTGCTCGAAGGCCTTCTCGGCCTCGGCGTCGGTCCGGCGGATGATCAGGCTGCCGAGCCGTGTCTTGGTAATGGTGTTCGGATCGCGGCCGACCGCCTCGCAGTGCCGGTTGAGCACCTCCATCTTGTGGCGGACGGTGGCCGGGTCGCCGAAGATATTGCACATATCAGCGTACTGGGCAACCAGCTTCAGGGTCCGCTGCTCGCCACCACCACCGACCATGATGGGGGGGCCGTTTCGCTGGATCGGGCGCGGGGAATTGAGCGCCCCCTCGATCTGGTAATAGCGGCCCGTAAAGCTCGCCGCGTCTTCCCGGAACATCGCGCGGCAGATCTGGAGCGCTTCCTCCAGCCTGCTGATTCGCTCGCCGACCGGCGGAAACTCGTAGCCGTAGCCGCGGTGTTCGTCGTCGTTCCAGGCGGCGCCCAGGCCGAGGATGGCTCGACCGCCCGAGATGACGTCGAGCGTGGTGACCTCCTTCGCCAGGAAGGCGGGATTTCGGTAGGTCACGCCCGTCACCAGCGTCCCGAGCTGCACCCGCTTGGTTCGCGCCGCCAGCGCAGAGAGCGTCGCGTAGCCCTCGAGCATTGGGTCGGTGCGCGGGCCGATGTTGGGCAGTTGGTAGAAGTGATCCATGACGAAAACCGAGTCGAAGCCGGCCCGTTCCGCCGTGGTGGTCAGCATCGCGACGTGGTCGAACAACCCGTCTGGTTTGACGCCGGGAAACGTGTAATTCGGGATCTGCAGACCGAGCATTTTGAGTGCCGCCATCTCACCGGTACTATAGCTGCGCATGGAGGAAATCCGACCACCCGTGCGCTGTCCGCGCTGCAATGGCCAGCCCAACTGGCAGGAGCAGCGCGTCAGCCAGCGCGAGCGCGATACGGTGGGGCGCCTGGGCGAGCACCCGATCATCGGATGGCGATGCAATCTCTGCCAGTATTTCCTGCCCGTATCGCAGTGGGAGAGTTGACCGACCTCCTGTATCATTCAGCTGCGACGTTGCATGTTTAGCTTCATCTTGCAGCCACGCTCCGGTCTCCCCACCTACCGCCAGCTCGTGCACCAGGTGCGGGAGGCGCTTCGCGTCGGCCGCCTTCAGCCCGGCGATCAGCTTCCCACGGTCCGCCAGGTGGTGGAGGAGCTCGAGATCAGCTCCAACACGGTCCTCAAGGCCTACCGCGAGCTCGAGCATGAAGGCCTGGTCAGCGGCAAGCCCGCGGTCGGGACCTTCATCGAACGGTCGCTGGGCACCAGCTCGCGCGCGGATGCCGCCGTCCTGCAACGCAGCCTGCAGCGGTGGATGCGGGAGGCGGAACGGGCCGGCCTCGATGAGGAGAGCGTCTCCGCCCTGTTCGCCGTGACCCTGCGCGATCGCCGCCGCCGCGGCGCCGCCTAAGCGTCCACCACCAATCCCTGGATCGGACCCAGCAACAGTCCCGAGCGCCGCGACACGCCCGGCAA
>DAINCX010000067.1:9998-11153 GCA_036732165.1 Candidatus Dormiibacterota bacterium
GCGTCGGCCTGCATCAACGTCCCCAGCTGGCCGCGGGTGTCGTCGGCACCGCTGTTGGCCTTCGCCGGTAACAGGACCAGCAGACGGAAATCGGGCGTCGGTGGATTCCGCAGCTTCTCTCGCAAGACGGCCAGGATCTCGGGCGACCACAGGAACTGGTTCTCGATATAGATGAAGCGCTTCGCCGAGCTCAGGCCCCGCAGGTACGACTCCAGGATGCGGAAGTCCCCCTTGGGCGAGTGCGGGTACATCCCGTCGGGCATGGTGCGGACCACCTGCAGCTCGACGTCGCCGGCGGGCGGTGTCGGGCTGGCGGCCGGGAGGACTTCACTGGTGACGGCCT
This sequence comes from Candidatus Dormiibacterota bacterium, assembly GCA_036732165.1. GTDB lineage: Bacteria > Chloroflexota > Dormibacteria > CF-121 > CF-121 > JALYYC01. Next base: position 10,342 of record DAINCX010000067.1, read on the forward strand.
GCCATCGAAGGGCAAAGTTCGCGGCGACGTCTTGCACGGCCGGCCCTGAGAATCGGGCCGCCACGTCGTGCCAGCCGACCGCCGCCCGTGCCGGGTGATGCGGCGTGTCCCAGCGGTCGCCGTTGAAGGACGTCAGGTCGATGCCGCCGACGAATGCCACCCGACCGTCGATCACAACGGTCTTCTCGTGGTGACAGTGCATCGGCCGTTCCCGGGCGTCAAGGGCGCACTGGATGCGGTTTCCCGCGCAGAGCGCCTCCCGGACCTTGCGGACGTCACCGCGCCACGGGCGCAAGAGGGGAACCGGCGCGCCGGCCCAGATCAGAACCCGCACCGGGATGCGCGACGAGAGATCGGCAAGGATGTCACGGAGGATCGCCGGCTCATCGCCGCGCACGAGGGGAAACTCGGGTGTCACATGCCAGCCCGTGAGGTGGACGGAGGAGCGGGCGCTGCGCAACTCCTCCGCGATGCGCTTCAGCGCGTCGGCGCCATCGATCAGCACCTCCAGGCTGTTGCCAGACCGGGGCGGCGGGTCACCATCCGCCCAGAGCCCTGGCTTGCTGACCATGGCCTCGGCCCAGCCCACCTTGCGAAGCCGCCGGAAATGGTGCGAGGTGGTCAGCCGCTCGAGCATCTGGCCGAGGGCGCCATCAACCTGGTCCCGAGGGCTTGTCACGTCGGCACCGGCTCGAAGCGTGCCTCGAGCCCACCAAGGGCATACCGGACGATCAGCGCCCAGGCGACCCCGATCAAGAAGCCGGCAATATCATCGGTCGGATAGTGCAGTCCGAGATAGACGCGAGAGATCG
>DAINCX010000068.1:0-8523 GCA_036732165.1 Candidatus Dormiibacterota bacterium
GAGTCGCGCGAGCGCTCGGGCGGTGTTGAGCGGCCCGCCGCCGGGCGAGTCAGTTCGGGGAGGGATCTGGTCGATGAGCGCCTCACCGCAGACGACGATCAAGACTGTCTACGTTAGTCCGTCACGCCCCACTGTTGGCGACGGACATCCTGCCGACGGGCAAAACGTCACTACCTAGCTCGCGTGGCCGCCTTCGCTGGCAGGGATGACCTCCGGACGGACCGAAACACCCATCCGACCGGGGCGATGCCGGTAGAGCGCGACAAACCGGCCCGCCTCCATCCACGCGACCGCGACGCCGAGCGATGGCGGCCCACCGGGGACAGTGTTCCTCGGTGGTCCCCCGGTCCGTGGCTACCGCTTTTTGATCGTGACCGTCCAGTTGATCCCAAACTTGTCGGTCAGCCAGCCGACGCCCCCGGACTGCTCCGACGGCGGCATCTTGACCTGGCCCCCTTCCGCCAGGCCGCTGAAGACTTTCGCGATCCGGTCTTTATCCGTGCCGCCCAGGGCAATGCCCATCGCGTCGCCGAGTTTGGCGGGGTAGTCGGGGTGTCCATCCGTGGCAATGATCACCGCGCCCTCGGCCTCGAGTCGCGCGTTCATGATGCGATCCCCTGGCCCAGCGGGCTTCAGTTGGCCCTGTTGGTTCGACGCCTGCAGGTCGAGGTTGCCGCCCAGTACGCGGTGATAAAACTCCATGGCCTCGCGGGCACGGCCCTGAAAGTTGATGTACGGTCCTAGATATTGCGTACTCATCCCGATCTTCTCCTTGGTCACATCAGCGAGGTTTCGTTCGTCAATGGTAGGGACGGACGGGATTGAGGGAATGTGACCAATGGCTGAGCAGGACTGGCTGGCGAAGCGATTCGAGGAGAACCGGAGCCACCTGAGGGCGGTGGCCTACCGGATGCTCGGCTCGCTCACCGAGGCCGAGGATGCCGTGCAGGAGTCCTGGCTCCGGCTCAGCCGCTCCGGCGCAGGCGGGGTCCAGAACATCGATGGCTGGCTGACGACCGTGGTCGGCCGGGTTTGCCTGGATATGCTGCGCTCGCGCAAGTCGCGGCGCGAGGACCCGCTGGGCGCCCAGCTTACCGAGCCGATCGTGAGCCGCCAAGATGGGAGTGGTCCCGAGCACGAAGTGATCCTGGCGGAGTCGGTCGGTCTCGCCCTGCTGGTCGTCCTCGAGACGCTGGCGCCCGCCGAGCGGCTCGCCTTCGTGCTGCACGACATGTTCGCGGTGCCCTTCGACGAGATTGCTCCCATCGTCGGGCGCACGCCGACGGCGGCAAGGAAGCTCGCGAGCCGCGCCCGCCTTCGGGTGCAGGGAGCGGCTGCCATGGCCAACCCCGCTGTGAGCCAGAAGCGTGGTGTTGTCGAGGCGTTCCTCGCCGCCTCGCGAGGCGGTGACTTCCAGGCGCTCCTCACGCTGCTCGACCCAGAAGTCGTGCTCCGAGCCGACCCGGCTGCTGTGCGGATGGGCGCCCCGAGCGAGGTCCGCGGTGCGGCAGCTGTGGCCAACACCTTCTCAGGGCGTGCCCGGGCCGCGCAACCGGCCCTCGTGAACGGCGCGCCGGGCCTCGTGTGGGCTCCGGGTGGAAGGCCGCGGGTCGTCTTCGAATTCAGGATCGCCGGAGACAAGGTCGTCGAAATCCACCAAACCGCCGACCCTGCGCGACTCGGGCACCTCGACCGACAGTCCTCGACGGCTGAACCTGACTACTTCCCGATCAGGACCTCCGTGGCTTTGATAATGACGGTGACACGGTCGCCAGACTTAAGGTTCAAGCGCTTGAGGGACCCGTCGGTGATTGCGGCAACCACGTTACCGGCCTCGACCTTGACCTCGACCTCGGCCATGATGGTGCCCGACTTGACGCGAACGACCTCACCCTTGAGCTGATTGCGAGCGCTTAGTTCCACGTTGACTCCTCCTTCTTTTCGATACTCACGTTGGGTAGACGCCGACGTCGGTTGCTTTGAAGGAGAGCCATACCTCCCCTCCTTCGTCCAGGTCTAGTTCGTTGAGCGCCGCGATCGTTACCTCCGCCACCAGGCGAACCCCCCCGTCGATTCGAACCCGAACTCGATCGCCGCTTCGCTCGATGCCGCTGGCCCGGCCAGGCCAGACGTTGCGCGGGCTTCCCTCGGGCCGCTGACGGTGTACCGCGACAGCACGGGGGTGGATCACGGCGAAGACGTCACCCGATTCAGCGCCGGATGCCGCGACCACCGGTCCGTCCGGGATCCGGACGAATCCGTGATCCGCTTGGCCGCGTAGAAGGTTGACCCCGACCAGGTCTGCGACGTATTGGGATCGTGGCCGTTCGGTGACCTCGGCCGCGGTGCCCGTCTGGACCAGCCGTCCCTGCTCCATCACAACCAGCCGATCGGCAAGCGCCCACGCCTCCAGGGGATCATGCGTGACGATCAACCGAAGACCCGGGAAGGACCCGAGATGGCGCTTGAGGTCGCGACGTACGTCGGCCCGCGTGGTCACATCCAGTGCGGCGAGCGGCTCATCCAGTAGCAGGAGGCGGGGATCCGGGGCGAGGGCGCGGGCAAGCGCCACCCGCTGGCGTTGTCCCCCTGACAATTCGGACGGCTTCGCGTTCGCGTACGGCTCCAGCCCAACGCGGCGGAGCCATTCCAGGGCTTTTTCGGAAGCCTGGTGTCGCCCGGCCCCTCGCGATCGGAGCCCGAACGCCACGTTATCCAGAACGCTGAGGTGCGGAAAAAGCAGGTAGTCCTGATACATGACACCAATCGGGCGCCGCTCGGTTGGAACGTAATCGCCGGTCGAAACATCTTCGAGGGTGTCTCCGTCCAGGCGGACGTGACCGGCGCGGAAGGGAACAAGGCCGGCCATGGCCCGGAGCAGCGTGGTCTTCCCGGCTCCGTTCGGCCCGAGCAGGGCGACGACCTCACCCTCCTCGATCGCCAGCTTCATGTTGAGGTCAAATTCGCCGAGGGTCAACTGCACGACGGCATCCAGGCTCACGCCGAGCCCAGCCAGCGGTCCCGAAGGGCGATCAGCACGACGAGTGAAATCAGGAGGAGGACCAGGCTCAGGATGAAGGATGCCGCCTGGTTTGTTTCGAGTAACAGATAAACGGCGAGCGGCATGGTCTGGGTGATGCCCGGAAAGTTTCCGGCGAACGTGATCGTCGCCCCGAACTCGCCCAGCGCGCGGGCCCAACAGAGGATCGCCCCGGCAAAAAGGGATGGGCCGATCAGGGGAAGTGTGACCCGGGTGAGCACCCGCCAGCGGCTCGCGCCGAGGGTGCGGGCGGCCTCCTCATAGCGGCGATCCATCGAGCGCAGGCCTGCCTCGACCGTCAGGACAAGAAAAGGCATGGCGACAAAGGTCTCCGCCATGATGACGCCGGCCGTCGTAAAGGGGAGGGTGATGCCGAAGGCGCTTTCCAGCCACGACCCCAGCAATCCGCGCCTGCCGAAGGCGAGGAAGAGGGCGATGCCGCCCACCACCGGCGGGAGAACCATGGGGAGGGTGGTCAGGGCACGGAGCACGGAACGGCCGGGAAAATCCACGCGCGCGTAGATCCAGGCCATCGGCACCCCGAGGACCACCGCAATCCCGGTCGCCGATAGTGAGGCGACCAGGGAGAGCTTCAGCGCCTCGCGGGTTTCCGGCGCCGTCAGCGACTTGCCCGCGTCTCCCCATGGCGCCCGGAGCAGGAGGCCAAGGAGGGGCAGGACGAAAAACGCGATCCCGACCGTCGCCAGCACCGCGATGATCAGCGGGACGCTCTGCCGCCTCATTCGGGATCAGCCGTGAAGGAAACCGAAGGACTCCAGGGTCGACTGGCCGGTGGACGAGCGCACGTAGAGGATGAACGCGTTGGCCGCGGCCGAATTTTTGGTCCCCTTGACCGCGACTATCGGATAGGTGGCGACCACGTTGTCCGCGGCCGGGATGGAAACGCCCTGCACCTTGGTGCCCGCCGCCTTGACGTCGGTGCTGTACACGATCCCGGCATCGGCCTCGCCGAGCTCGATCTTGCTCACGACCGCCTTGACGTCGGTCTCCAGGCTCTTTGGGGTCACGCTGACGCCCGCTTTCGCCAATGCCTGGAGCGAGTACTTCCCAGCGGGCACCGTGGCCGCCTCGGCGATGTAGATGACCCCGGGCCTGGCGAGATCGGCAAGCCCCGAGATGTGCATCGGGTTCCCCGGGCCGACCACGATCTCGAGCTGGTTGTGGGCGAACACCTGGGCGGCTCCGGCGGTGAAGCCGTCGGCCGTCAGCTTGTCCATGTTTGTTGGGTCGGCGGAGGCCAGGACGTCAGCCTGGGCACCCTGCTCGATTTGGGTGACAAGCGTCGGCGTCCCGGCAAAATTGAACTGGACGGTGATCCCCGGGTGGGCCGCTTGAAACGAGCTGCCGAGCGCCTTGAAGGAGTCGGTCAATGAGGACGCCGCAAAGACCGAAACCGTCCCGCTGAGCGGCGTGCCTGACGGGGAGGCGGAAGGCGTGCCGGCGGCGCTCCCGCACGCCGTCAGAAAAGCCGCTGCGACGACGATCACCAAGCACATCCGGGAGCGCATCATCCCTCCCTCAGCTGCGGGGTAGCTCGATCACGACGCTGGTTGCCTTCACCGACGCGACGGCCGTCACCCCGGGCTTCAGGCCGAGCTCATCCACGGACTCCCGCGTGATCAGCGAGACGATCCGGAACGGACCCGCCTGCATCTCGACCTGCGCGGCAACGCCATCCTTGATCACGCGGGTCACAATGCCGTGGAACCGGTTCCGCGCGGATTCGGTCTTGACGGCAGGAGGATCGAGCCTGGGCTGGGCCGCCATGTAGCGGGCCAGCCCACCGCTATCGATCTGCCGCTGGCCACCGGCTGAGCGGACGGTCTTGAGCTGGCCGGAATCCACCAGACGCCGAACGGTGTCCGGGCTGACTCGGAGGAGCTCAGCCGCCTGCCCGATTCTCAGGTGATTTCCCACCCATCAACTCTAGCAAATGCTAGTTCGTGCTTAGAGAAACCTCGCAACCATCCCTTTCACTCGTCCATGCTCCGTGGACCAGGCAGCCCAGACGCTCTGGCACCAATCCATCAATTCCTGGTCACGCCCCGGCCCTGGCTCGACCGCCAGCACGTCGGCCACCGCCAAGGGCCCGAGGCCCTTCGGCGGGTCGAATCGCGGCCATTGCTTCGAGGCCCTGGCCATCACCATGTGCATCTTCTGGACCTGGCGGCCTGTGAACCGGTGTTCGATCGCCAGGTAGAGGCCGGCGAGTGCGAAGGCAGCTCCGATCGTGGACTTCGATTGCGGAACATGCTGCGCGCCGTAGGCGTCGACGAGATGCTGGTGGATGAATTTGGGATCGCCGTGGGCGAGGGTGTAGCAGGAAAGCTCGTTCATCAACTGGCGACACTCGCCAGAGGCGTTGGCCCTCCGATCAGGTTCCAGCCCGAGCGATGGCGACTGCAGGCCACATCCTGGACAGATGATCACGGCTATCCGGGCGGGAGGAGCTCCAGCTGGAACTCGGACGGGAGGGCCGCCGGATCGAGCAGTTCGGGACCCTGATTCCTGACATCGTTGAGCCGTGGTGACGCGGCGGCCAAGCGCAGCCAGCCGTCCGGACAGGGCTTGAGAAACTCGGCCACCTGCCGGAGCGACAGCTCCTCGAGCACCCAGGTCGCCGCGTCATCGTCGTTCAACACCACCGGCATTCGGTCGTGGAGGGCCGCGATGTCCGCGTTGGGAACGGTGGTGAGAATGGTCGCTGCCGGCCGGTCCTCCCAACGTCCGAGCACGCCGGCGAGATGCAGGATCCTCCCGTCCTGGCGTGACACGGCCACCGGGAGTCGGTGTCCGCCGACCGTACGCCACTCGTAGAAGAGACTGGCCGGGATGATCACGCGCTGGCCGATCAGGAGACGGCCGTAATAGGGCCTGGTGGTCGCGGTCTCCGACCGGAGATTGAACAGCCCACCTTTCGTTCCGTCAATGCCCCAGCGCACGATCTGGGCGCCGGCGGGGCCGACCGCAACGATCGGGTCGGTCGGTGCCAGGTTGTAGCGTGCCTCCACCTCGGGGGCGTCCCGGAGCCACGCGTAGGTGGCCAGAAGCTCCGCGCGATGCATCGACAGGGAGATTCGTCCACACATGCCGCCTCAATTCTCTCCCGGAGCCGCTGGCGCCTGATGGGCGCACTCGCCGCTCAGTCAAGCTCGGCCTGGCCGCCGAGCGTCGCATCGCCCACCGTCACCAGCAGATCCCAGGTGTTGCGCAGGGAGATCAGCAAAAGAACAACGGTGGCGATGACAAGCCAGATGAATGCCGAGTCGAGCGATGCGAGCAGCAGGATGCCCGCCACGATGATGGTCAGATAGCTGAGGCCACTCAGCCCGAACCGAAGGACCAGGCGCTGCAAGCGCATGAATCGCAAGGTCCGGCCGCGGCCTTTGGCTGCCCCAACCAGGCTCGGAACGGTGACGACGATGCTGACCAGCCCCACTCCGATGAGCTGGGAGGCGGCCGCCGCCGGCGCCTCGGGGATCATCATGAAGAGGGCCAGAAACAGCACCGCCCCGAAATTGGCCAGCGTCACGCGGGCGAGACTGCGCACATCGGCGCTCGCGACCACGATCCGCAGGTGCAAGGAGAGGGCCACGAACAGAAGACCGGCCAGGGTCGCCGATGCCGTCCCGGCGACGATGTAGAAATCGTGCCAGCCGCTCACGACGAACTGATAGGACACTGGCGAGTAGTCTGACACGGGGGAGGCCCCACTTTTCAGTCGAGGAGGCCGCGGAGCCATGTACCAGCCCAGCGTCTGGCACGACTACTTCATGCTGGTTGGCGCGGGCGGGGCGACGCTGACGGGGCTGGTCTTCGTGGCGATGACGCTGCACCTCGAAGACGTGATGGGCGATCCGGTCTACCGGCATCGCGCCCGAACCATTTTGACCGGGCTTACGGCCGTCTTCATCCGATGTGCCCTGGTGCTCATGGGCGGTCAGAGCGGACAGGCCGTCGCGGTTGAGTTGATCGCCGTCCTGGCGATCGTCGAGGTCATACTCTTCAGTAGCATCCGGCAGGCCGCCGAGAGCGCGGACCGCGGTGTCCTCCTTCGGACGATCGGCAGCTTCGGCTGCCTCGTCGCCGAGCAGGCCGGTGCCCTGATCCTCTTCGCTGGGAACCCAACGGGTCTGTACCTCGTCGGCATCGGGATGATGTCCTCGTTCATCTTCATGGTCACCGGCGCGTGGCTGCTCCTGATCGGCGTCGGGGCCCGAGAGGCCGCCAGGAGTGCCCTCCCCCACTGACCGTCAGGCCGCTTTCACGGCGGTCGTCTCGAGGCCGGCATCGGCCGGTCGGGCGGTGGTAAGGGCCGCGAAGACCCAGATCACGCCGAGCCCGATGATGATGTCGCCCACGCTGGCGATCCCCGGAAAGGGAGCGAGCGCGAAGCGGTCCGCCAGCCAGGCGAGCTGGGTTCGGCCGTCGACCGCCTGGTACGTCGTCGAGGTCTGGCTCAGGTTGGCAAGGTCGCCGGCCACGCCCGCCGGCAGCCCGACAGTGTTGACCGGCATGTGACCGCCGTTGGCCATTCGCGCGACCTCATTGCAGAGGCCACCGAGCAGGAGGCAGGCCATCGGAAACCAGCCACGCCGGATCGCGAAGACGCCGATGGTCGTGAGTCCCGCGCCCGCGAGGATTGCCGCGGGCTGACTGGGGAGCCGAGTGCTGATGATCAGCCCGGCGGCACCCACGATCGCGACCACGGGCACGCCGCGAAGATGGAGCCGCTCCCGCAGGAGGGCGCGGGGGCTCCCACCCTGCACAAACCCGACGGCGATGCCCAGCACGGCCAGGATCGCCACCTCGCCCAGGCGCAGCATCAGCGGGCCACTGGCGGGCGTCCGCCACGCGAGGGCGATCAGGGCCCCGAGCAGGCCAAGCCCCAACCAGCGCAGTGGGCGTCGCCCGCCGCCACTCCATACGGCCGCGGCCCCGACATAGATAAGGATGAGTACCGCCGTGGCGAGCACGAAGTGCGGGGTGTCGCCGTAGCCAACGATCCGGAGCGACGCGGTGCCGGCCGCCGCCATGATGAGCAGCCAGGCGGTCCGCGTGAGGGCGGCACGCCAGGGCAGCCGCAGCAGAATGCCACTGATCAGGCCGCCCGCCACCGTGACGAGCGCGGTGATATCGGGGTGCTTGCGGAACATGATGATGGTGGCGAGCAGCACGATGCGCGGCCCGGCCGCGGATCCGCCGCCCGCGGGGGCGACCAGGGCCTCCTCGAGGATCGCCATCGCAAGAAAGCAGATCCACGGCCAGGCCGCGGGATAGGGCGCCGCGGTGGCGAGCGAAAAGACCACCATCCCGACCAGCGCTGCTGCCCCACCGGCCCAGATGGTCACCAGGCGACCCCGACGTGGCGGCACGGCCTGAATGGTCATCCGGGGTGCAACGACGGCCGGCGCGCCGGGCTTGCTGGGTCGCGGGTTTGGCGCGAATACCCGTCATACCCC
>DAINCX010000068.1:8623-9944 GCA_036732165.1 Candidatus Dormiibacterota bacterium
CCGTTCGCGCTGGTCCTCGTCCCGGCACTCTTCATCGCCGTCGTCCTGACGCGCCTGCACTGGTGGCGGCGCGTCGGGTTCACGCCGGTGCGGGCGTGGCGTGCCCCGCATCTCGTCATCCCCCTCGCGCTGATCCTCGCGCTTCCCATGGCCGGGTTGTCGGCGCGAGGCCTGATGGCGACCACCGCCCTGGTGCTCGCGCTGCAAACAGAATGCCAACCAGCATGGCTTCGAAGACCTGGTACGCGACCCCGAGCCAATCCGCGCCGGGGAGCAGGAGGTTGTCCAGGTGGCTGAAGCCAAACAGCACCGCCGAGATCAACACGCGCGAGGTCGGGTCGAATCGGTCGAGCGCCTCCAGCATGACGCCGCGGTAGGTCACCTCTTCCATGAAGATGTCGATCAGCACGAAGCCGACCTGGCGCGGTGCGGCTACGCATGAACACGATCTGGCTGGTCATGGCGGTGCACGCGACCTATGACCTGATGCTCGTCCCCGCCGGAACTCGCCTGGCTGGTGACGCCCCTCAGCCTGCTCCCCTACTCGCTCGCGGGCTGGATCTGGACCGGGGTGCTGCTGGCCGCTTTCGTGCTCGTCTGGTATGTGGCAGCTCCGGGCAAGGGACCGCTTCGGCTGATCCATGGCCTGGGCGCCGCCGCCCTCCTCCCGGTCTTCGTCGGCGTTCTCTTCGGCCAGGTCTCCCTGGTGGTCGTCGCCGCCGTCGCCCTGGCCTGGTGGCTCGTGCTGCGTGGGAGGCCCTGGCTCGCGGGGCTGGCGCTCAGCGCGCTGATCCTGAAGCCGCAGATCGCGTTCCTCGTGCCGTGCGCGCTCCTTGTTGCCGGCTATGGGCGTGTCTTTCTCGCCTGGCTGGCAATCAGCGTGCCGCTCGCCATCGTCACGTTGCTCGCCACCGGGAGCGGGGTCTTCCACTACATCTCGCAGTCACTGCAGTTGGTCAGCGGAGTTCCCGGGCCGATTCAATCCTCGCTGCTTCGGCAACTGCCGCTTCCGGCCGCCATCCTGGGGATCGTCGCGGTGCTCGGCCTTTCGGCCTTCATCCTCTGGCGCAATCGCGGGAACGGTCCCTCGTGGCCCATCGCCATCGGTCTCCTCAGCAGCCTGCTGGTCAGCCCTTACGTCAACTTCTACGATCTGTCGGCCCTGGTGCTGGCAGCGTGGCTGATCCTGCGCACCAACCCACCACGCTGGCAATGGGCCGTCACGATCGGCATGTACCTGCCGCTGTATGGCGCCCCGATCTGGCCGCTCGTCACGCTAACCTGCCTGTGCGCCTGGCTGGTCAGTCTCGCGTTAGAGCGC
>DAINCX010000069.1:0-9492 GCA_036732165.1 Candidatus Dormiibacterota bacterium
TTTACTGCTCCAACGCCGGGATTGCTTTTGCCGGTGGGCCCGAGGCTCCGGACGAGGCCTGGCGGCAGAGCTGGGAGGTGCACGTCATGGCGCACGTCTACGCGACCCGCGCGCTGCTCCCGGGAATGCAGGCGCGACACGACGGCTACATCGTGGGCACGGTCTCCGCGGCCGCGCTGCTCAACCACGTGCTGGCGGCGCCCTACGCGGTGACGAAAGCGGCCGGGCTGTCCTTCCTCGAATGGGTGGCGATCGCCTATCACGACCAGGGCATCCGGGTCTCCGCCCTCTGCCCCCAGGGCGTTCGGACGGCGATGCTGGCGCAGGAGGGGGAGCGCCGTTTCCTGACAGCGGGCGCGATCGAGCCCAACCAGGTTGCCGACGCCGTCGTCGCCGGGATCCGAGACGAGCGGTTTCTCATCCTGCCCCATCCCGAAGTGGGCGAGTTCTTTCGGCGCAAAGCCGCCGACTACGATCGCTGGCTCCGGGGCATGCGTCGCTTGCGCGGCCGGCTCCTTAAGGAGCACGAAGGGCCGCCGGATCACGCCGGCGACCCTCCATCTTGACGTCGCGCTACGGAATCCCGTTTGCCGGAGGACTCGATGCCGATCCGCCGTACTGGCTGATGGGGCCAGAGTCCGAGGAGGTGAACACGGGACCCGCCGTGGTCTCGGTCCCGTCCGCCCCGATGGTGGCGACCTGTACGCCCAGGTAGCCGAGGTGGTTGGTGGACGAGTACCCGAACGGCGCCAGCCCCGGCCCGTTGCTCAGCTTCGCCGACTCGAGCGATTTCACGAAGCTGCTCCTGGTCGGATTGCGCCCCGCCGCCTTGAACGCCTGCGCCAGGGTGTAGGCGTCGGCCATCCCGTACAGGACATTGCCATCCCAGGGCAGCGAGGAAATGTACTGGTCGTGGATCCCTTTGAACAATTTGATCCACGGATTCGAGCTGTCGCTGATCAGCGGCAGGTAGGTGTCCGTGACGAGGCCGCCGAGCAGCTGCCCCCCGACCGCGCCCTTGGAGAAGGTTGTGAGCAGGCCGGTCAAGGTGGGCACGTCGGAGCCGACATTACTCACCACCCAGGTCGGATGGTAGCCGAGCTTGGCCGCGGTCAAGAGCGCCAGCGCGGTGAAGGCTGGAATCGTAAACGAGACCACGACCTGCGCCCCGGAGGCTTGCAGCGCCGCGATCTGCGGCCCGACGTTGGTGTTGGTCGGAACGTAGTTCTGGCGACTGGCGATCGACGATGCGCCGAGCTGATCGTCGAGGCCCTTAACTCCATCCAGGCCAAACTCATCGTTCTGGAAGAAGTAGCCGACCTTCTTGCCACTAAGGCTCTGTTTGATGTACTGGCCGAGAACCTTGCCTTCGATGGTGTAGTCAGGCTGCCATCCGAACGTGTTTGGATATTTCGAGACGTCGTTCCAGCAGTTGCAGCCGCTGGAGACGAACAGATCAGGCACTTTTTCGGTGTTCAGGTAATCGGCGACCGCCAGGTGGGTCGGCGTACCGAGCGCGCTGAAGATGGCGAAGACCTTGTCCTGCAGCACCAGCTTGCGCGTCTGGCTGGCCGTGATGGTCGGGTTGTAGCCGTCGTCGACGTAGTTGTAGGTGATCTTTCTCCCGAAGATCCCGCCATGCGCGTTCAGGTACTGAAAGTAGGCGTTCGAGGCGGGAGCGATCTCCGAATAGCCAGGCGCCGCCGGCCCGGTCAGGGGTTGGGTGCTCCCAATGGTGATCGTGGTCGCCGTGATGCCGGGCGCCGACGCGGTGTTGGTGCCCGAGTTGTTGGTGGAACTGGTCGAATTGCCGCAGGCCGCGAGCAAGCCGACGACGCAACCGACCGCCATCGCTCGAATCCATGATGCGGGGCCGTCCATCACACTTTTCAATCGAACCTCCTTTCTCTGTGCAGACTGTCGGTGCCTCCTCTTACGGATCTGCGGCGGGATCGTCCCAATCCACCACCCCCTTGTTGCCGCCCGCGGGGCCGCGACCCCAGCGAGTTCGGCCGATCTTAAGAATCCGTGTCAGGGCGCCCTGGATGCCGTACGGAACCATGAGCATGGCGATCACCAGGATGGCGCCGTAGATCGCGAGCGGCAGGTTGTTGGCGATCGAACTCGGAAGGTTCAAGCTGCTCGCCATGCCACTGGTCAACGCCGGCACGAAGACCAGGACGACGGAGCCCCACACCGCGCCGGCCAGGCTACCCAGCCCGCCGATGACAATCGCGGTGACCAGTTGGAGCGAGAGGCTCAGGCTGAATCCCGCGGGCGCCGTGACGCCGGACCAGTAGGCGAAGAGGGCCCCCGCCAGGCCGGCACACGACGCACTGATCACGAAGGCCAGGACCTGGGTGCGAGCCACATCAATGCCGGCCAGGGCCGCGGCGGCTTCGTTGTCCCGCACGGCCTTGAAAGCGCGGCCCGCGGAACTGCGAAGCAGGTTGGCGAGCAGCAGGATCGTCACCACGGCGGCGGCGAGGGCGATCCAGGCCAGCCAGCGCTCCGGGGGAAAGTCGGCTCCCAGCCAGGCGGGCGGCGCCGTGGGCGTCACGGTCAGGCCTTCTTCACCGCCAAAAATATTCTTGTAGCGGGTCGCCACCTGCGGCAGCGCGACCGCCAGCGTCAAGGTGGCGCCGGCCAGGTACGGACCACGCAGACGGGCCGCGGCATACCCGAACACGATGCCGATGAGCCCGGTGCTGAGCACGGAGACCAGCAGCACCACGACGACGGCCAACTGGTGATCCTTGAGCAACAACGACGTCGTGTACGCGCCGACGGCCATCAACGCCCCGTGGCCCAGCGACAGCTGGCCGTTCAGGCCCGTCAGCAGCGTGAGCCCAGCCGTGGCGACGGCGAAAATGGCCACCGCCGTGAGCTGGTAGTCGTCGTAGGCCCCGATCTGCGCACTCAGCAACAGGAGCAGGACGGCTGCCCCCAGCGCCAGCAACAGGTGACGGCTGAGCGTGGGGCTGACCAGGCGGCTCAGGCGCAATTGGGCGGCCACCATCTCAAACCTGCCGCAGACGCTGCAGGGAGAAGAGGCCGCGCGGCCTCACCATCAATACGGCGACGAGGATGACCAGGGCGCCGACGGTTTCGAGGTCGGAGCCGAGATAGCCGCCAACGTAACTGAGGGCAAATCCGATCAGAAGACCGCCGACGACCGCCCCGATGGCGCTGTCGAGGCCGCCGAGGACTGCCCCGGTGAAGCCGAAGACGAGCACCTGATCCATGAACGTGGGGTAGAGCAGGAGCGATGGCGCAATCAGGACGCCCGCCAGCGCCCCCACCAGCGAGGCAAGCGCCCATCCCAGCGTGAGCATCCGTCCGACCCGAATCCCTAAAAGCCGGGAGACCTCGGGATTGAAGGCCGAGGCGCGCATCCGCAGGCCCAGGTTGGTCCGTTGAAAGAGCAGCAGCAGCAGGACCATGACGGCCAGGACGCTGCCAAGGGTGAAGGCATCGAACGGCGAGAAGGCAACCTGCGAGCTTCCGAGATGCAGGCCGACGATCGAGAAGGCCGGCGGGAATGCTTTGATCTGGCCACCGAAGGCCATCGGCGCGAGCGCCTCCAGAAAGAGCAGCAGTCCCAGCGTGAGGATGACCACGTTGAGCGGAGGCGCCGACTCGACGGGACGAACGATCACGCGCTCGACGATGGCACCCAGGATCAACCCGCAGACCACCGCTACGAGGAAGCCCGCCCAGTAGGGCGCTCCGTGCTCGATGGCAAACAGGGCGAGGTAGGTGGTGAACATCGCCATCGCGCCCTGGGCGAAGTTGATCACCTGGGTGGCGCGCCAGATCATCACCAGCGCCAGCGCCATGGCGGCGTAGATCGCGCCCTGGGTCAGGCCATTCAAGGTCAGGACCAGGAACCGGCTCATGGCAGGGAGCCGGGACACGGCTCAAAAGCCGAGATAGGCATGGCGAAGTCCCTCCTCGCTCGAGAGCTGTTCGGCCCGGCCCTGGGCGACCACCTTTCCCAGGTGCAGGATGATGGCCTCGTCAGCCACCGACAGGGCGCTCTTCGCGTTCTGTTCGATCAGGAGGACGGTCAGGCCGCGCTCCATGACCAGCGTCTTGATGCGAGCCATGATCTGGCTCAGCGCTCGCCGGGCCAGCCCAAGGGACGGCTCATCGAGCAGGAGCAGGCGCGGGCGCGCGACCAGCGCGCGGCCGACCGACAGCATCTGCCGTTCGCCCCCCGAAAGGCTGAAGGCGGCCAGGTGCCGCCGGCTCGCCAGCGGGGGAAACAGTTCGTAGGCCTCGGCCAGCGCCCCGCGCTGACCCCTGGGATCCCCTCGCCAGAGTCCCCCGAGCCGGAGGTTTTCATCCACGGTCAGCTCCGCGAGCACGCCCTGGCCCTGGGGGACATGGGCGATCCCCAACCGGGCGATCTCTTCGGGGGCCAGGCGAGTAATGTCGCGACCGTCGAAGCGAACGGATCCGCCGCGCGGGCGCATCAATCCTGAGATCGTCCTGACCAGCGTGGTCTTGCCGGCCCCGTTGGCCCCGAGGACGGCGGTGATCGATGCGTCGGGCACCCGAAGCGAGACACCGTGGAGCGCCAGGACGGCGCCGTAGGCGACCCTCAAGTCGATGACCTCAAGCATCGGACGACGCCTCCGGCGTCACCTCGTCACCCAGGTAGGCCGCCGCCACCTGGGGATCGTGCTGGATCTCCTGCGGTGTCCCGGAGGCGATCACCCGGCCCAGGTTGAGCACCGTCACGCGGTCAGAAATCGCCATCACGAAATCGAGGTGGTGCTCGACGACGGCCACACTCATCTGCGTGCGAAGCTGCCTGATCAGGTCGGCGAGCCCGTCGATGTCCCGAGCCGAAAGCCCGCTGGCGGGTTCGTCCAGGAGTAGGAGCGATGGCGCGGCCATGAGAGCGCGCGCCATGATGACCCGCTTCTGGACCCCGTAGGGCAGCGTTCCCGGGTAGGCGCGTGCGTGGCTCGCGATGCCGAGCCGGCCGAGGATCTCGCCGGCGTTGAGGGCGAGCTCGGCCTCGAGCCGATCGGAGCTCGGCAGGGCGAGCAGCGATGCCAGAAAGGTCGGACGCACCTTCGATGCGGCGACGACATTTTCCAGGACCGTCAGGCCCGGCCAGAGTCCAAGGCCCTGGAGCGTCCGGGCAATGCCCAACCGCGCCAGGCGGTGGGGCGCCGTCCCGAGCAGCGGCTCCCCTCGGTAGGTGATCCCGCCAGAATCGGCCCGCACAAAGCCGCAGATCGCGTTGAAGAGGGTCGTCTTGCCGGCCCCGTTGGGGCCGATGATCGCAACCACCTCGCCCGGACCGATTTGCAGCGAGACCCGATCGAGCGCCAGGATTCCGCCGAAGCGGACGGTGAGGTCCGAGACCTCGAGAGTTGGCCGCGAAAGCTCTCCCACTTCCCTCTCCCTAACGAACGTTCGATCAGAACTCTATGCGCCGACGCTTGGTGAAGTCAAGGCATCTCGGTCAGCCTGCCGGCGTCGGGTCCCAGCCGCGGAGCAAGGCCAGGGCGGCGCGCCCGTAGAGGTCGGCCACCCGCTCAACATCGTCCTCGTTGCGCGGTTTGAACCAGTGCGGAAGCCCGTTGACCATGTCGACGATCGCCATCGCGGCGAGTTTTGGTTCGCGGACGGAGAACAGCCCTCGTTGACAGCCGTCTTCGATGACGCGGGCCAACGTATCGCGGTATTCCCGGCGCAGGGCGTTGACCTGGGCCAGCTGCTCCGGCGGCAGGCTGCGACGCTCACGGATGTTGACCAGGACCTCGCCCTTTCGCCGATGCCCGAAGACGACATGCCGGCGTACCGCGGCTTCGATCGCGTCGTCGGGCGCTCGATCGGCGGTCAACTCAGGCATCACCTCCGCATTGAAGTCGGTCTGCATGTTGAGGCAGATCGCGAAGAGGATGTGCTGCTTGCCAGGAAAGTGATGGTAAAGCGACGAGGGACGGATCTCCAGCTCAGCCGCAAGATCCCGCACGCTGGCGGCCTCGTAGCCCTTCTCGGTGAAGAGCCGCGTGGCGGATTCGAGGACCTGCCCCGTCCGCAGGTTGCCACCCAGCGTTGCCCGCTCCCCGTTCCCCATCCCGTTCTCCCTTGACAGCATCATACCGGCCGGTCCATATTTCGATCGAACGATCGTTAGGGAAGGGAAACTCCACGATGGATTTCGGTTTGACCAGCGAACAGCGCCTGATCCTGGGGACCGTGCGCGAGTTCGTGACTCGAGAGCTGCTGCCCCTGGAGGCCGACGCCCAGCGCGCCGAACTCGACGGCCGTTCCTTTCCGGAGCACGTTGAGGTCCGCCGGCTTCAGCAAAAGGCAAGAACGGCCGGCCTTTGGGGCCTGCTGACGCCGGAGGAATACGGGGGCGCCAACCTCGGCATGCTGATGACGGCGCTGATCAGCATGGAGACGTCCAGGGCGCTGATCCCCTTCGCGTACGGAGGATTCGCCGACAACATCCTCTATGTCGGCAACGCGGAGCAAAAGCAGCGCTATCTCCTTCCCACCATTGAAGGCGATCGATCCAGCTGCTTTGCATTGACCGAGCCCGACACGGGCTCGGACGCCACCAATATCCAGATGCCGGCCGTTCGGGACGGGGCGGGCTTTGTTCTCACCGGGCGGAAGGTCTTCATCACGAACGGGCTTGATGCGGACTACGCCATCGTCTTCGCCGTCACGGACAAGAGCAAGGGTCATCAGGGAGGCGTGACGGCCTTCCTGGTCGACCGTGCCATGGGATGGAGCAGCCAGCCCATCCAGACGATGGGCGCCTGGCGGCCGGCGGAGATCAGCTTCGACGGGGTCCGGGTCCCGGACGAAAACGTCCTCGGCGAAGTCGGCCAGGGCTTCCCCCTCGCCATGAAGTGGATCGGCCAGGGACGGATCATCATCCCGGCCCGAGCCGTCGGCCAGGCGCAACGGCTGCTCGAGATGGCGATCGAGTATTCGCGGCAGCGGATGGCGTTTGGCCATCCGATCGCTGACTACCAGGCGATCCAGTGGATGCTGGCCGACAGCGCCGTCGAACTCGAGCAGGTGAAATGGCTGGTGCTGCACGCCGCCTGGAAGGCGGACCAGGGTGGCGACGCTCGACACGAGGCGTCGATGGCGAAGCTGGCGGGCGCCGGCATGATCTGGCGGGTCGTGGACCGGGTGATGCAGATCCATGGGGGGATGGGGTATACGAAAGAGATGCCGATCGAGCGCGTGATGCGAGATGTTCGCGTCTACCGGATTTATGAAGGCACGGACGAGATCCAGCGGCGGTCGATCGCGCGCAACCTGCTGAAGGGCCACGCCAGGCTCGGCTCCTGGGCGTGAGCGGCACGCATCCGTGATCTTCAAGAGTCCGTACCCGGAGGTGGAAATCCCGAGTGTCTCGCTGCCGGAATTCGTGCTGGCCGGTGCCGCCGCGCTGGGGAGCAAGCCGGCGCTGATCGACGGGCCGACCGGGCGCACCCTCAGCTATGCGGACCTGGACAGGGCGGTCCGCCACGGAGCGGCCAGCCTGGCACGGCGTGGGTTGCGCAAAGGCGACGTGTTTGCCATCTACAGCCCGAATCTGCCCGAGTACGCCGTGGCCCTCCACGCGGTCGCCACCCTCGGGGGGATCGCCACCACCGCCAATCCACAGTCGACGCCTCGGGAGCTCGCCTCCCAGCTCAACGACGCCCATGCCAAGTACCTGGTCACGACCCCGGAACTCCTCGAGCAGGCCCTGGAGGCGACCAGCCATGCGCCGGTGGAGGAGGTCTTTACCTTTGGCGAGGCGGCAGGGGCCACCCCCTTCGCCGCCCTGATGGACGGCACTGATGCGGTTCCGTCTGTGCTCATCGATCCCGACAAAGACGTGGTGGCCCTCCCCTACTCGAGCGGGACCACCGGCCTCCCCAAGGGGGTCATGCTCACCCATCGCAACCTGGTGGCCAATGTCCTGCAAACGTCGGCGGTGGTGCAGGCCTCGGAGGGCGAGCGCTCGATCGCGGTGCTGCCCTTCTACCACATCTATGGCTTTACGGTGCTCCTCAATATCAGCCTCTACCAGGGCGTCACCATCGTCACCATGCCCCGCTTCGACCTCGAACTCTTCCTCCGCCTGATGCAGGACTACGCCATCACGCGCGCCAATGTCGTCCCCCCGATTGTCCTGGCGCTGGCGAAACACCCGTTGGTCGGTCGCTATGACCTGCACGCCTTGCTCTCGATCAACTCGGGGGCCGCGCCGCTGGACGCGAGCGTTGAGCAGGCCTGCAGCGATCGGTTGAAGTGTTTCGTGGCGCAGGGATACGGGCTGACCGAGACGAGCCCGGTGGTTTCGACCACGCCGGTGGAGCCTTTAAGTCGCCGCGGCGGCTCGGCCGGCCTCCTCATCCCCAACACCGAATGCAAGGTGATCGACCCGGCGAGCGAGGCCGAATTGGGGCCCGGGCAGCAGGGCGAGGTGTGGGTGCGCGGGCCCCAGGTCATGCTGGGATACCTCAACCACCCGGAGGCGACCGCGGCCATGCTCGATGCGGACGGCTGGCTGCGCACGGGCGACATCGGGTCCGTCGATGCGGATGGCTACCTCTATGTCGTGGACCGGCTCAAGGAGCTGATCAAATACAAGGGATACCAGGTGGCGCCCGCCGAGCTGGAGGGCCTCCTCCTCACCCACCCGGCCGTGGCCGATGCCGCCGTGATCCCGAGCCCCGATCTCGAGGCGGGCGAGGTCCCGAAAGCGCTGGTCGTGCTCAAGGGCGCGGTCACGCCGGAGCAGCTGATGGCATTCGTGAACGACCAGGTGGCGCCCTACAAGAAGATCCGACAGCTGGAGGTGGTCAGTGCCATCCCGAAGAGCCCGTCCGGGAAGATCCTCCGCCGCGTCCTGGTCGAGCAGGAACGGACGCGGACCGGGTCATGACGATTGAGGGGACCGGCCTTCGCCCCGGCGAGCGGTTCGCCGAGATGGACTCCTGGCAGCAACCAGCTCCGGGAGAGCCGGGCATCTGGAACGCGCTCGGCTGGCGGCGGGTGGAACTCGACGCCGGTCGCGCCGTCCTCGAGTGGGAGCCGAACACCAATCAGGCGTTTCCGGCTGGGGACTCATGGATCGTCCACGGCGGCATGGTGACCGCCATCCTGGACAGCGCGATGGGCAGTGCGACCTGGAGCCTCCTCGACCGGCACGAGGTCTACCTCACCGCGGACCTGCGGACGGAGTTCTACCGGCCGACCCGCCCGGGCCGGGTCCGCGCCACCGGCTGGGTCGTCCGCAAGACGCGGCGCGTGACCTTCGCGGCCTCGGAACTCCATGACGAGGAAGGCGCCCTGCTGGCCAGCTGCCGGGCCACGAACATCACGATCGACGTCCGGGATGAACCCCACCGAGCGCGGGCCGGTCCGGCCACGCCGGTCCGCCGCTAAGCCATGCCGGAGATGGCCGTTCCGATCGGGCCGGCGACGCTGGCCGAGATCTACGGCGGCACC
>DAINCX010000070.1:0-5884 GCA_036732165.1 Candidatus Dormiibacterota bacterium
AACGCCTCCACCGCTCCCGAGTGTTCGTGCAGAACTTTGTACCTCCTTGGATTTTTGTCGATCTCCGATGGCAGCGCGCACGCGATGCCAAGACCGCTTCTTTCCATAGATACGAGTTCTGTCCGTGGCTGGATCACCGGGCATCAGGAGGTCTGGCCCAGAAAGAAAACGGGGTCCGGCGATGGCCGGACCCCGTGCGTTGACCGTGGAGCCGCCGGCTAAGGGCCGGCAGCCAGCGCGGCGACGAAGGTGGAAACCACCGGACGGCCGAGCCCGGTCGTCATGTCATAGCCGGCCAGCACCGGGTTGCCCGGAATGCCATTCGGCGCGACGGTGCCATCGGCCTGGTAAGCCCAGAGGCCGTTGCCACTCATCGCACCAGTTGGATATACCGAGCTACCGCTGGCAGCTGTGCCATACGTCTGCGGAACGATGTCGCTGAAGGCGCTGGCCGAAAGGCCGTAGAGAAGGGGGCTCAGGAACCCGATTGGACCTTTGGCTGGGGTGGCCGTACCGCGCGCGCGATTGATTAGCGCGACCACGCCGGCCATCTGGGGAGAGCCGGCGCTGGTGCCCCCGTAGACATGCCAGCCGGCCCGCTGCGCCTTCGGGAAGGCGGTGATGTAGACAAGGACACCGCCGTTCACGGCTGCGTTCCAGGAGAGGTCCGGCACCAGGCGGTGGTTGCCGGCGGCGGTGTCCACCGAGCTCTGCCAGGTCGGGCGGGGATAGAGCACGCTCGGGCCGCCGCCACTGGCGGCGGGCAGCCAGCTCTCGTTCCAGACCGCCTCGCTGGAGGCGCCGTTGGTATAGGCGAAGTAGGTCGGATTGGGAATGCTCTTCAAAGGATTGGCGGGATTGGGAATGAAGGGGGTGTCGGTGGTCGGAGCCCACGTCCAGCCCTGCTGCAGCTGGGTGCCTCCGACAGCCGTGAGGTAGGGGCTGCTGGCAGGCCAGCCGACGGTCGGGAAGGAGTATGTCTTCGTCCCCAGCAGGTTCGAGATGCCCGTGGTGCCGTTGTCACCGGAGGAGGCCAGGACGGTGTCTCCCTTGTTGGCTGCGGCCTTGTAAACCTGGTCGAATCGCGAAGTGACCGTCGTGCCGGCAGCCTGGAACGTCTGCTCCGTCACGCCGAAGCTCTGCGAGAAGATGGTGCCCGCCGGATAGGTGTCGATCGCACCCTGGATGGCGTTGAAGAGGTTCGGCAGGCCCTGGACACCTTCGGTCTCGGCGGGCGGGACCGCCAGCAGGACGATGTGGGCCAGCGGCGCGATCGCGTATGACCACTCGATGTCGAGAGTCGCCTCGCCCGACCAGCCGGCCGCGGCGCAGGGACCTGAGGGCCCGGCGGAGAAGCCGTTGGGGCCGCAGCCATTGGTGCTGTAGTTCGGAGCTCCCTGCGGGAACACCTGGTCGAAGTTCGGTGCGGGCAGTTTCGGATAGAAGGTGTCATGGAAGAACTGGAGGTCGCCCTTGGCGGTCGGGCTGCCGTAGGCGTCGACCAGGACGATCGTCTGGCCCTGGCCAAGGTTCCCGGCCACGGTCACGGGATCCACCGGGTTGACGGAGTAGGCGCTTCTGATGTCAGAGGGCGCATAGCAGTGATACCAGGCGTACGTCTTAGGTCCGTACGGGGAGTCGGGGGAGATGCAGGCCGGATTGGCGGTCGTAGCGGCACCCGCGGGTGAGTCAGGAGCCTCAACCGCCAACGGCACCAGCTGCAGGGTTGGAACCTGCGGCGATGAAGCCACACCGAGCAGGAGCGGCAGGAGACAGGTGACAAGAGAAACTAGTTTTAGAAGCATCGAGCTCCCCCTTGGCAGGTACGGGCGGAACGTGTTCCAAGACCCTAGCTGAGGCGGAGAACGCGCGTCAAGTTGGCCTGTCCCACCTGTCGGTGGCCAGCCGGTGGCCCAGCTTGCCGCCTTCCGGCCCATGAGCTAATACTGCCGGTGTGATGTTCGCGGACAGGTTTCGATGAGCGGCCGCCTGAACTTCGGCCGTTTGAGCCTCGGGCTGGCGCTGGCTTCCTTTGCCTTTATCTTCGCGATGAGCCTCGTCAGCTTTTCAATCCTGGCTGGGCATCCGGCCCTGCTGCCGCCTCGATCGGTCATTGGACCGGGCCGCCTCGCCGGGTACGAGCGCCTCGGAAGGGTGGCAGTTGGTGTGGTCTTCGGTTGCGCCCTGGCGGCACTAATCCTGGGAGTGATAGGAATCAGGCGGGAGAAATCCACGAGCTCGTGGATCGGCGCCTTCGGGGGTCTACTTTTGGTTGTTCCATTTGTCGCGAGCCTTGGCGGCCTCGCCCTCGAACGACTGGGGGTCGGTCAGGAGTACGGAACGGCCCTGATGATCGCGGCGCCGAACCTGGTCCTTGGATTGATCGCGCTGGTTGTCGGCCGCTGGGTTTGGCGCGCGGCTCGCCAAGGGCCGCCACGAGGCTAGGACTCCGTATGCTCTGGCCGGTCCACATCGGCAAATGCGGTTCAGCCGCGCCTCGGGAACATCCGGCGCACCAATAAGCGCGCTGCTCGCATTCAGCCGCCCAGGTGTTACGGCTCCGACTCAACCGCGGCCACGCACAATAGCAATGCTTCGGCTACGAGATGGTTATCGATATCAAGCGCGGGCTCGACCCCTGAATGCTGGTCGGGTCACGGTCAAGAGTCGCGAGCAGCCGCTTGGGCGCCATCGCCTTCGGTCAGCACCTTCGCGAGTCTGTCGGCAGATGTCGACATGGCCGTTACCAGGGAAGGCTTCCTCAGGCGCGGAGGCGATGTACGGTAAGGACGTAGTCTGAGCTGTCGGCGAACGCGTCCCTATCCCAGGTCGACCAGCGTTCGACCGGTTCTAGCCCTGCGGCCTCGGCCCAAATCGCAAACACGGCGGGGGGGCAGCCCTCGGGTCGGATCGAGTGTCCGTTGATGAGGAGACCGGCCGGCCGCAGATGGTGCACGAGATTCTCGAGGGCCTGGCGCCGGAACCGGGGGATCACGAAGTTGATCACATTGCCGGCCATCAACACGATGTCGAACGTGCGGCCAAGATGAATAGCGCTGATGTCACCCTCGATCCATGAGGCAGAGGGGCACCGAGCCCGGGCCGTCTCCAGCATCACGTTGTCGAGATCGACTCCGACCACATGGACACCGCGGCGGTGCAGCTCTCTGCCCACTCGTCCCGTGCCACAGCCGGCGTCCAGGACGCTGCCGGGCGAAAAGCGGGCGACGAAATTGGCCTCCCCATGGACGTCCTCGCCAGCAGCAGCTCGCAACTCGTAGGAGCGCTCATACCGTTCCCCCCGACTCAGGCTCGGTTCCACCCGGTGATTCTCGCTGACCAGGAGCTTGGCCACACGGTGGCGGTGACCACGATTCGATCAGTGCTGCTCGACCTCTGATTCTTGGGCTGCCGCGCCCCGATTCTGAAACTTAGTAGCACCAACCGCCTTTCATTCGCTTCTGAGAGACGGCAACCGCTTGCTGTATTGAAACCACCTCAAATTGTCCTCTGAGCAAGCCGACTCGATACCCAGTTAAGCGATCGCACCAACACTGCCGCGACACCGGCCGCCTAGACTCGGCGCGTGGCAGTTCTGGACTGGCTGCTCGACTCCGACCCGGCCATCCGCTGGCAGGTGTTGCGCGATCTTGCCGATGCGCCGGCAGAAATCGTCGCGGCGGAGCGCGCCCGCGTGGCGACCGAGGGGTGGGGTGCGCGGTTGCTGGCCTCGCAAGGCGAAGACGGCCAGTGGATGGGAGGCGCGTTATTCCCCGCGCGGAAGGCTGGATCGGGTAGCGGCGAGCAGCCCAAGGGCCAGCCCTGGAGCGCCACCGCATACAGTCTGGTCCTCCTGCACGACTTCGGTGTCGACCCCCACTGTGACAAGGTGCGCCGGGCGGTGGCGCAGGTCCGAGAACACTGCCGCTGGGAGCACGCCGGCCAGCCGTTCTTCAGCGGCGAGGTCGAGCCGTGCATCAACGGTATGACCGTCGCGCTGGGTGCCTACTTCGATCAAGATGTCGATGGTGTGGTCGCCCGGCTACTCGCTGAGCAGCTCGAGGACGGAGGGTGGAACTGCGAGGTGGAGAATGGTTCGGTTCGCTCTTCCTTCCATACCACAATCAGAGTCCTGGAAGGTCTGTTGGCCCACGAGCGCGCAACTGGCGGTTCGGCGGAATCCGTCGCGACTCGGCGCCGGGGTGAGGAGTACCTCCTCGAACGGAAGTTGTTCCGGCGTAAGAGCAGCGGCGCCGTCGTCGACCCCGCCTGGCTGCAATTCTCGTTTCCGACTCGCTGGCACTACGACGTGCTGCGTGCTCTGGAGTACTTCCAGGCGGCCGGGGATCCGCCGGACCCGCGCGTGGACGAAGCAATTGATTTGCTCCGATCCAAGCAGCAGCCCGACGGCACGTGGCTGCTGGAGAACACCCATCCCGGCGCGGTCCAATTCGCGCTTGAGGACGGCGATGGTCGGCCCAGCCGGTGGAACACGCTGCGCGCGCTGCGAGTCCTCCGTTGGTACGAGCAATGACGCTAACGCTGCGTCGCTAAGCGCGCGAAGTCAGGGGGATCACCGCCCCGCATTTACTAAAGCCGACCGGAGGCATTCTTAATAGTGTTTTTTGGTGCCCCGCGAGGGATTCGAACCCCCGACCACCTGCTTAGAAGGCAGGCGCTCTTCCACTGAGCTAGCGGGGCGGCAGGCTGAGGATACCTTCGCGTCGCGAGCGTCAGGCTCGGCTCAGTGGTCGTGGCGGCCGCCGTTCTCCCGGTGCGGCAGGTAGGAACGATCGCCGATCCAGAGGGTGGGCGGGATCGACCAGTAGCGCCCCATCTCGTTGAGCGGGACGGCGTAGGCGGAGCGGAGCTCGGAGAACTTGCCCCAGGCGATCTCCCGGTCGGTCATCGTGAAGCCGGCCGTGACCAGCCGCTCACAGGCCTGGTCGAACTCGAAGCGCTCGATGCCCACCTCGTGCATGTGGGAGGTCCGAAAGAACCAGCTCAGGTCCTCGACCAGGTGGGTGCCGACGCTGTACATCAGCTTTGCCGGGCCGCGGGGTACATCTTCGACGGTGGTCAGCACGAGAACCGTCGCATCGAGGACCGCGCCGATCGCGCTGACCCAGGATTCGTTGTCGTGGCTGGACCGGAAGTAGGCGAGGATCGGATAGGCGAGGTGGCTCTCGAGCACCTCCGAGCTCCACACCTTCCATTCCTCGAAGGTGTCCTCCAGGTGCTCGATCATGTTGAGGTGAAGGCTGTTCTCGAGCAGCACCACGCCGGACGGCGGCGCGCCGGCCAGCGCGTCGAGGGTGATGATCAGGATCTCCCGCCGCTGGAAGGAGCCGTAGAGCGAGAACAGCAGGCTGATCACGACCGCGACCACGCCGAGGCCGGTCGCGCCCTCAATCAGCGCGATCGTGCGGGCGAGCGGGCCGACCGGGACCACGTCGCCGTAGCCAATCGTCAACAGCGAGACGGCGGAGAAGTAGAGGGTGGTGCCGAGGTTCGGCGGTACCGGTCGAAGCTGCTCGCGGATCGCGTCGAGGACCAGGCCGTAGCCGACGATCAGGCCGATCACCCACGTGATCAGGAGCAGGATCAGGTTCATCGGCGCGAAGGCGCCGAGCCGGGCCTCCCGCACGGCCGAGTCGTTCGAGCGGTTTCCCACCCACCGCCAGAAGCGCCAGCTCCAGCGGGTCAGGAGGTTGGAGGGCCGCAGCGCCCCCCGCGCGGGCCGCGGCACCACGATGCCGACGAAGAGGTCGCGCAGCACGATCCAGACCAGCAGCAGGCCGGCGGCCAGCTCCAGCCAGCGGAGGGGGCTCATGAGCTAGCAATGATCGGGCAAACCCCTCGCGGCGGGTGCGCCCAACTCCCC
>DAINCX010000070.1:5984-9082 GCA_036732165.1 Candidatus Dormiibacterota bacterium
TTCATCACGCTTTGACGAGGAGCCCTAGTCTCTTTCAAGTGGACCCGACCGACCCCGACTACCTCGCGGTCAACCGTGAGAAATGGACGGTGGCCAACGCCGCTCACACCGACCGCAACGCCGAGGCCGCCTGGGCGCAGGAGGAGATCACCTGGGGCATCTGGAGCCTCACCGAAAGTGAGGCCAGGGTGCTTCCGGACGTTTCCGAAAAGGACGTCATCGAGCTCGGCTGCGGCACCGCCTATGTCTCGGCGTGGCTCCGGCGCCGGGGCGCGAGGCGGGTTGTCGGGGTCGACATCACCCCCGCCCAGCTGGAAACGGCGCGGCGCCTGGACCGGCAGTTCGGCCTCGGCCTCGAGCTGATCGAGGCGAACGCGGAGGCGGTACCGCTGCCGGACGCATCGTTCGACCTCGCCGTCTCCGAGTACGGCGCGTCGATCTGGTGCGATCCCTTCAAGTGGATCCCGGAGGCCGGCCGCCTGCTCCGCCCGGGCGGCGAGTTGGTCTTCCTCCGCAACTCGACGCTGTCGATGCTGTGCATGCCCGACACCGGTAAGATCCGCGAGCAGCTGCAGCGCCCCCAGCGCGGCCTCAATCGAATGGATTGGACGGACGATGACCCCGGGATCGAGTTCCACCTCCCCCACGGCGAGATGTTGCGGCTCTTGAGGCGATCTGGCTTCGAGGTCTTGGACCTGGTCGAGGTCTATGCCGGCGCTGACTCCAGTGACGACCCCGTGTACGACTACGTTCCCACCGAGTGGGCACGCCGCTGGCCCGCCGAGGAGATCTGGCGGGCGCGAAAGACGACCGCCTGACCCTCGGCTAACCTCTCCACTCGAGATGGCACCCAGCGTCGACATCGCCCCCGAGGCCTTCGAATCCCCGGACGCCCAGCGGTTGATCGCGGCCCTCGACGAGGGGCTGGCGGCTCTCTATCCGCCCGAGCAGCGGTTCGGAACCAACTTCAAGGCCCACCACGCGGAGGAGGGCCGTGGGACCTTCATCGTCGCGCGAGTCGAAGGTTCGGCGGCAGGCTGCGGGGCGCTGCGGATGCTCGACCCCACGACCGCCGAGGTGAAGCGGATGTACGTGCTGCCAGAGCTGCGGGGCAGCGGCGTGGCCCGGGCGATCCTGGGCCATCTGGAGGCGAAGGCCCGAGCGCTTGGCGCGACTCGACTGGTGCTGGAGACAGGCACCCTCCAGCTGGCCGCGATCCGGCTCTACGAGCACGCCGGCTTTCGACTGACCGAGTGCTGGGGCGAGTACGCGGGCGTGCCCACCAGCCTCTGTTACGAGAAACTCCTGCCGGACCTGAGCGGCGGCCAGGTCTGGACCAGCGGCGATGCCTACGAGCCCTACATCGGGCGCTGGAGTCGCCGGATCGCTCCGCTCTTCCTGGACTGGCTGGACGCGCCGGCAGGCGCTCGCTGGCTCGATGTCGGCTGCGGCACCGGGGCCCTCTCGCAGGCCATCCTCGACCGCTGCGGCCCTTCGCTCGTGCGGGGAGTGGAGCCGTCACCCGCGTTCGCTGCGCACGCGAGCGCGACGATCACCGATCCGCGGACATCCTTCGAGGTCGGCGATGCAATGCGCCTTCCCTTCGAAGCCGCCGCCTTCGACGTATGCGTCTCCGGGCTGGTACTGAACTTCGTCCCTGACGCGTGGGACGCGACGGCGGAGATGCGGCGGGTCAGCCGGCCTTCGGGCACGATCGGCGCCTACGTCTGGGACTACGCCGGCGAGATGCTGGTCATCAAGCACTTCTGGTCGGCCGCGGCCGAGCTCGACCCGGCCGCTCAAGAGCTTGACGAGGGCGTCCGCTTCAACCTCTGCCGACCGGACGAGCTGCGGCGCTGTTTCCAGGAATCCGGGCTGCTCGGCGTCGAGGTGACCAGCCTCGACACGGACTGCGTCTTCGAGACCTTCGACGACTACTGGCGGCCCTTCCTCGGCGGCCAGGCTCCGGCCCCCGCCTACCTCGCCGGTCTCGGGCCCGCCGCGCAGGCGAGGCTGCGAGAGCGACTGAGGGAGCGCCTGCCGGTTGCGGCCGACGGTTCGATCTCCCTGCGGGCGCGAGCCTGGGCGGTGAAGGCGACGGTTCCTTGACCGAATCGACCGGTTAGGGATGGGGGCGATTTTGTCAGCTGGTGGGCATCTCAGGCCAACCCGACTCCCAAACTTTCTGAGATCACGGGTAGAGCGGGGCTAGAGCTTGCCCGACGAAGTTGCGGCCCGATTGTATGCGCGGATGATGGCGGCACTGGCGGATTTCCAGTACCGGCGGCTCCCGGTGAGGGCGTTGCGGGTATCAGGGCGACAGCTGCTCGAGGTCGGTTCGGCCCTGCTCACGATGGCGTTGTCGCAGCCGATCCCGAAGGCCAACCGCGTCTACAACCTCGGGGTCGGGCAGCCGGCGACCCGGGTCGAAGTGGACGCGATCGTCGCTGAGTACCGCTCACGCCGCCTTCCTTACCGGATCGAGCTGTCACCGCTGGCGCAGCCCGACTTTGTCGACGATTGGATTCGCGCGGCGGGCGGGAGGGCGGTCGCCAACGTGCACGTCCTCAGCCGCGCCCGAGCGCCGATCGCCGGTGCGCCAACGTCCCTACGAATCGAATCGGTGACGACCGAGCACGCGGACGATTTCCTGGAGCCCTACATGGAGGGCTTCGATGCACCGGCCACAGTTGCGATGACCCTGCGGACGTACTTCGAGGTGCCGGGAGCACGGTTCTACGCCGCTTATGACGGTTCGACCCCGGCCGCCGGCGCGTGGATGTTCGTCCACGATGGAGTTGCTTACTTCACTGGCGCCGCGACGCGGGAGGTTTACCGAGGCCGCGGCGCTCAATCGGCGTTGCTCGCAAGGCGAATCGGGGACGCCCAGGAGATGGGCTGCGAGTTGTGCTTCATAGACACCGATGAAGAGCTGCCCGGCCGGCCCAACCCGTCGTTTCACAACGTGGTGCGGGCGGGCTTTGAGCCGGCCTTCGTATTGAGGGTCTTCGAGGGGGGACCTTAGCCGGGTGGAGATCGTGGGCCCGCTGGGTCGGCCCATGATCTCGGGCCCAACATCTTGTTGCAGGGGGTGGGGT
>DAINCX010000071.1:0-8496 GCA_036732165.1 Candidatus Dormiibacterota bacterium
CCGACCACTTCCCTTCTTCAGGCGATCGGCGCCGTCAGCTCGACCTGAATATTGTCGGGGTCGCGGAAGGGCAGGACGCAGATGCCGAACCCGGGGAGCGTGGCGATCTCCCCGTGCGTCACGCCGCGCTCGTCGAACAGGCGCACCGCCTCGTCGAGCTCGGCCTTGCTCCCGACGCTGAAGCTGAGATGGTCAAGCCCCACCCGGTCCGGGTCGAACCGGTCGCCTTCCTTGGCGACCGGCCGGAGGCCGAGGAGGAGGTTGCCGCGGACAAGGACGCAGCCGCCCCAGAGGACCGGATAGGTCGGCTCCGTCTTGGGATCGGCCGAGGGAGGCGAGTCGACCGCCACCTCGAAGCCGAGCAGTCCGATGTAGAAATCGCGGCTGCGGCCGACGTCGGTGACGGTCAGGCGCAGGTGGTGGATGCCGCCGGTGTTGATCTGAGCCGCCATTCCAGCTTCCCTCCACGGGTGGAGTCCCGGAACGCAGGTGCCCGGATCCTCCTCGCCCCGTCGCGGCGTCATCTTGGCACAGGGCCGTCCGCGAGAGAGATCTGGATCTCAGCCCGCAGACGGCGCCGCAAACGCGCGATCATCTGGTAGGAAATGGCAGGGCTGCTGAGGGACCGCGGCGAGAAATCGCCATCGTTGCGTGAGCTGATGACCACCCGACAGCCGCTCCTGGCGCCGGGTTGTTACGACGCCCTCAGCGCTCGGCTGGTCGAGGAAGCCGGCTTCGCGGCGGCCTACATGACCGGCTTCGGCTCCGCGGCCGCCCATCTGGGGCGCCCCGACGTTGGCCTGTTGACGATGTCCGAGATGGTCGACAACGCGCGCCGGATCGTCGCCGCCGTCGGCATCCCCGTGATCGCCGACGCCGACACCGGATACGGCAACCCGATCAACGTCATCCGGACCGTGCAGGAGTTCGAGCGTGCTGGCGTGGCCGCCATCCACCTCGAGGACCAGCTGGCACCCAAGCGGTGCGGTCATCTCGATGGCAAACAGCTGATCCCGGCGGAGGAGATGGCCGCCAAGCTGAGGGCGGCCGTGGAGGCGCGTAGCTCGCCCGACTTCCTCCTCATCGCCCGGACTGACGCCCGCGCTGTCGAGGGCCTCGACGCGGCCATCGACCGCGCCCGGCTCTATCGCGAGGCGGGGGCTGACGTCCTCTTCGTCGAAGCGCCGCAATCGGAGGCGGAGATCCGCGCGGTCGCGGCCGCCTTTCCCGGTGTGCCGCTCCTTTTCAACTGGGCGGAGGGCGGCAAGACGCCGGCGGTCGAGCAGAATCTCCTGGCCGAGCTGGGCTTCGCGATCGTGATCTTCCCGATCAGCACCCTGCTGGCCGCGACCGGGGCGATCCGAGAGGTGTTGGCCCGGATCCGTGAGGATGGCTCGCCGGTCCGCGCGCTGAGCGGACTCCCGCGGTTCGGGGAGTTCTTGGACTTCATCGGCCTGCCCGAGGTGAGGGAGCTCGAGCAGCGGTACCAGTCAGCACAGACGGAGGAGAAGGTATGAGCGACACGATCCAGAAACAGAGCATCAGCAGCGACCTGGCGCGCCGCATGGTCGCGGCCGCGGAAGCGAAGGCGAAGTCGATGGGCCATCCCTTCGTGATTGCAGTCTGCGATGAGAGTGGCGTCCTGAAAGCGTTCAGCCGGATGGACGGGGCGGCGCTGCTGAGCGTCCAGATTGCCCAGGACAAGGCCTATACCGCGATCGGGTTCGGACTCTCGACCGACGGCTGGTACGACTTCATCAAAGGCGACGCGCCGCTGGCGCTGGGCGCCGTTGGCGGCATTGATCGCCTGGTCGTCTTCGGCGGCGGCTACCCGATCAAGGTCGGCGACACGGTCGTCGGAGGAATCGGGGTCAGCGGAGGCCACTACACCCAGGACATGGAGGTCGCCCAGGCCGGCCTGGCGGCCATGGGTTAGTCGGGTCCCTTGCAAGAGTGTCGCGGCTGTCTTCGGTTCGTGAACCCAACCCGGGGCGAGGTAAGCGAGGCCAGCTCCGCGGTGCTCCACGCCATCGGTTTCCGTAGCGACGGGACGATGCCTCCGGCGAGGCTGGTCCACGTACCTTGGAGATCAACCTGGCGGTAGGGCCCCAGGTCCGCACCGACGACCGCGGTCGGCTGGAGGCGACCATGACTACGGCCACTGGTCGGAGTCAGTGGACGCGGAGCTAGGTCGTTGAGCCCTTGGCTGGTGCGGCGGCTACTCGTCGTCTGGGTGATGTTCGGCGGAATCTCCGCGGTGCTGGGCCTCTTCTTTTGGCTTCAGATCGGCATCACTGGTCGGATCCAGGGCTTCGACTTCATCAGCTTCTATGCCACCTCGCAGGTGCTGCTGACTGCGGGACCCGCCCACGTCTATGACTTGGCCTCCGAACAGCGGTCCCAGTTCGCCTTGCTCCCGGGCGACCAGACATACCTGCCCGACCTCTACCCGCCCTACTGGGTCCTGGCCCGCTTCTGGCTCGCGCTGCTCCCGCTGCGCTGGGCCTACCTGGCCTGGGGCATGCTCACGATCGCGGCCAGCGCTGCGTCTCTCGTCATCCTGGCACGAACCAGCGGCCTGGACACCTGGCGCAGCTGGCCGGTGCTGACCGCCGCCGGCTTCGTGCCACTGCTGGCCAATCTGCTTCAGGGGCAGTCCGTCGCCTTTGTGCTACTCGGGATCGCACTTTCGCTCTGGTTCCAGAGCCGCGGCCGCGAGCTGGCCGCGGGCGTTGCTCTGAGCACCGTCCTGATAAAACCCCAGCTCGGGTTCCTCCTTATCGGGCTATTGCTTCTTCGGCCCTCCGCAAGGGCACTCAGCGGGCTCGGCCTCGCGGCGGCGGTGATGCTGACCGCCAGCCTGGCGGCGTTCGGCATTGCCGGTCTTACCAAGTGGATGAGCCTGCTGATGCAGGACAGCGGCACCGCGTTCCGGCCCTGGCTGTCCCTCCGTTCAGTTCTGCTGGCGGACGGCCTAGGAGGGTGGCAGCAGTACCTGGTGCTGGCGGCCCTGGCGGCAGGTCTGTTGGCAATGGTGGTTTTGGCCCGGCTCGACCTCAGGCGGAGTGTCGCTGTCGCGACAGCCGGTAGTCTGCTCTTCGCTCCCCACGTGAACGTTCACGACCTCAGCGTGCTGGTGGTTCCGGGGCTGCTTCTGATCGGTGCTCGCCAGAGCAGGAGCCTGGTCGCAGTCGCTTTCTTCGCCGGCATCGTAGCGATTTGGTTCGCCCCCGCCGCATGGCTGGCCGAGCTGGTCCTGATCTGGTTGGCGTTCCACCCCAGTCCGGCACAGTGCCACGAGTGATGCGGCGAGCCGGCGATTTTCTGCGTGTTGGAGCATCTCGAATGGCGGTCGCGCCGGCGAGCCTTGTTCCAAAGTAGGTCCTCCGATTGGGTGGATTGGCCCGCCGGTGCCGCCCGCAGGACTGTCTCCTGCTGCTCGGGGGGGACACGACTTCAATCCGCTTCAAGCGATTGGGCTTCGCTTGCGAGATGGCTGAGACGGGTTAACGGCACACGCTCCAGACTAAGTCGGTGACTCGTCATATAAGAGGGGTATACCGCTGTGCCGTGGCATCGGCGCGGGTGGTGGGATTGGCCTTGCTGGCCGGCGCCTGGCTGATGGGGACGCCCGTCGCCGCGGGCGCTGCCAGCATCCTGCCGACGCCGACCATCTCGGTGCCACTGTTGTCCACCTCGGTGCCACTGCCGACTATCTCGGTGCAACTGCCGACCCTGACTCCGAGCCTCCCTCCCTTGGGCTCCAACCCGATACCTTCTACGAGCGCACTGCCGTCCCTTGGTCTCGGGCCGGCCGGCGCTTCGCCATCTACAGCATCGGCGCAGGGCGGCGGTGGCGGGGGCGGCACCCGAGGGACGGCGGCCAGCGCGACGGCGATGAGGGATTCCGTCATCTCAACTGTGATCCGCCTGCTGGCCAGCCAGGTGCCGGTGGTCCCGGTTCTGCTGCCGCTCCTGGTGGCCCTCTTGATCCTCCTTGTCTCGGCCGTGCTTGCCGCCTACCGCCGCACCCAGGAAGCGCGCCGCTTCGAGCGCCTGGAGCGGATTAAGTCGGACTTCCTGAAGCTCGCCTCGCACGAGCTTCGCACCCCGCTGACGGTGCTCCTTGGCTACGTGTCGATGATCCGTGATGGTGACGTGAAGCCCGGCTCCCCCGCCTTCAAGAAGGCGCTCTCGATCATCGAGGATCGGCTCAACCAGACGAACACAATCGTCGAGCATATGCTCGAAGCGGCGCGCCTGGAGGAGGGACCGGACGGGCTCGAGAGCGAGGAGTTCGACCTCGGCGAGGTCGCCACTGACTCGGTCCTGGCCATCCGCAGCCGCGTCGGTGCCGACCACGCCGTCGAGTTCAGCGGGCCACCCGGCCGGCTGGTGCTCCGAAGCGATCGGAAACGAGTTGTCGCGATCGTGGAACACATGCTCGACAACGCGGTGAAGTACTCGCCAGAGGGCGGCGCAATCGAGTGCACCTTGGTGGCCCGGCGCCAGGCCCGGGCGGTGCTGACAGTCCGGGACAGCGGGCTCGGCATCGCCGGCGAGGACCTGGAGCGGGTCTTCACCCGTTTCGGACGGCTGGTGACCCGGGACAACAGCCACATCTCTGGCGCCGGCCTGGGCCTCTATCTCGCCCGCGAGAGCGCCCGCCGGATGGGCGGCGACATCACTGTCACCTCCCGGCCGGGGAAGGGGAGCACCTTTACGCTCAGCCTGCCGCTGGATGGCGAGACGTCGTCGGGACGGGCTCGAGCCCCGTTCCGGACCGCCGACAACCCGGATGTGACTCAGCACCCGAGGGAGTGAAGGAGACCAGGTGACGACTCGTAGGACGGCAATAGGCTGTCCAGTTCAAGCGGCGCGTCTGTAGGCGTGGTGGAAGAGTTTGGCCCGACCGAGAGAACACCTCGACGCCTCGGGTAGGTTGATCAGCCCGGCACCGTTCACCGGCCCTGGCCCCCGCTGCGCCGTGCCGCAGGCGTACAGGGCAGGGTTCCGCTGACTGAGTAACTGCGATTTCCTGGCCTGCTTCACCACTCGCCGGCCGATCGCATCGCCGGAGACCGCGCGTCGGGGTCGTAGATGATCCGGTAGAGGGGCCCGGCCCAGAGCCGCGTGGTTCGCGACGGGCAGATCCGCGGGTGCGGGCGCACACGGCCGGGGGGCCGCACGCCAAGCCGGCCGCCCAGGTGCCAGATTTCGAGAGCTTCCGCCGTCTCCCGGAACTTGGCCCACGCTGAGACCGGATCGAGGAGGTCGCGATCGTCACCGTCTTGGCGTCCGAGGTGCTCGCGCCACAAGCTCAGC
This sequence comes from Candidatus Dormiibacterota bacterium, assembly GCA_036732165.1. Taxonomy (GTDB): domain Bacteria; phylum Chloroflexota; class Dormibacteria; order CF-121; family CF-121; genus JALYYC01. The sequence goes on from DAINCX010000071.1 coordinate 5,326, forward strand.
CGCAGGTTGCGGGCGTAGGTGCGGGTGCCGTCCCCGAGACCGGCCGGGTCGATGGGTTCTCGAGGGTCGCGCGCCCCGTCCAGCACGGCGCAGGCGATCTCAGAGTCGTGGCTCCACGACCTTCTGTTGAAGTTGTCCGATCCGACGGACGCCCAGACGTCGTCGATCACGCTGACTTTGGCATGGACATAGACCGGCACGCCGACGAGATTCTCAATGTCGTAGATCGCGACCCGGTCGCCCGCCGTGTCGAGCAAAACCCGCACCGCCTGCTCCCGTCCGACCTGGTTGGGGCGCAGGGTGAGCGTCCCGGCCTGGTCGAAGAACCTCGGCACGACTGCGATGAGGTGCAGCTCAGGGTTTGCCACCAGAGCCTCGGCAAATGTCCGTGCCACCTCCGTCGACCAGAGGAACTGATCTTCGAGGTAAATCAACCGGCGCGCTCGACGGATTGCTTTGCGAAATCCGCGGGCGACGCTGCGCTCGCCCTCCGGAGCAAACGGATAGCCACCGTGGCGGTGCGCATAGGTGCGCAGCACCTGCACGGCATGGGTTCCGGATGCTGGCGGGTCGGGCGGCATGGGGGGCAGAGGACTCGCCCTGCGATGCGAGTGCCGCAGCAGGTCGTGGAGGATCCCGACCGGGTCGCGGCTGAGCGGGGTTCGATCGTTCCACCTTTCGCGGAAGGAGAATTCGAGGTCACCGACCGCGGGGCCATTTATCGCGACCTGGACATCGTGCCAGGGAGGTCTCGGCCCGTAGATCGGCGCCATCGTCTGGTGTTGCGGATCGCCGCCGTGGTCGTCATCGTCGCGCCGGCTGTGACAGAGGTCGATGCCGCCGACGAACGCCACGTCCATTTCTGGCGCGGTCGCATGGCGGATGACCACCAGCTTCTGGTGATGGGAACCTCCCAGCCGCACCCGTTGGTCAAGGAGGATCTCGCCGCCGGCTGCGTTAACGAGGGTGCCGAGGTGACGATTCTCCCTCGCGCTGAAGCCGAGCCTGTCCGCATGAGAGCGCCACAGGAGTCCCTTCACGCTGACGCCGCGACGCGCTGCCGCTGAGAGGGCAGCGCCAATCTCGGTTTCGGGGGTGTCGCCGAGACGCTGGTCGGGGTCGCCACGCCAGTCGGTGAAGAACAGCTGGTCGCCCGCGCCCAAACCATCAATGGCAATCAACAGGCGTCCAAAGTACGTCGCGCCGTGGATCAGAGTTTCGACGGTGTTCCCGAGGCTCCATGCATCTCCGTTGGCACGTCGTCTGTCGAGGCCTGTGAAGGCGTTGCCTCGCTCAGGGCCGGTGAGAAACCAATTCTCCTCGACCCCATCTGCCACCGGTTCGGACTGCACTTCGGGGCTCAGACTGCCGGAACGCTGAGCGGCATTCGCTATTGCTGTGAGCGGAGCGCGCTCCAGCCCAGGACGCCGGTGACAGATTCAAGCCGCTCCCCGAGCTCAAAGCCCCTCTTGCCGATCACGAACTCGAAGACGCCCTTGTCGTGGTTGCTGTTCCGCATCTTGACAATGTTGATGGCACGGCGCGTCTGCGAGTCCATCTCGAGGTAGCGGAGCAGGATCACGTTGTTGAAAAGGAACGACAGCCCGCCGACGGGCTCGGTCATCGGTCCGAGAGTGCCGGTCTCGCTAGTGACCACCACCGCCGCATCGTGCGCTCGGATCAGACCGACCAGGCTGCGAGCGAAGGCTGGAAAGCGTTCCGACTCCCGGGCTGCGAGGACCATCTCGGCCAAACTGTCGATCACTACCCGACGAATGCCGCCGCGAGCGAGCTCCCGACGAACTGCGGAGGCAAGGATGTCAAGGTCGAGTTCGCCGACCGGAACGTGCTGGATCACGAGATGGCCGGACTCCAATTCGGAGCTCAGATCCCAGCCGAACTCGGTCGCCTTCCGGGTAAGCTGCTTCGCGCTCTCCTGGAAAGAGACGTAGAGGCAGCGCTCTTTATCGCGCAGGCCCTGCTGCAAAAAGTTGAGGCTGAAGTTGGTCTTGCCGGCGCCCGATGGCCCGAGGACCACCGTGGCGTCTCCCACTGCCATCCCGCCACCCAGTAGGGTATCGAGTCCAGGGATGCCGCTGGTGATCCTGGCCTCGGTATGCTCCTCGCCCTCATGGGCGAGCGTCTCCATGCGGGGATAGACCTCAATGCCGCTCTGCTTGATACGGAAGGTGTGCTTGCCCATCAGGTGGTAGCCACCTCGAAGCTTCTGGACCCGGAGCCAGCGCCGGTCGACCGGTTCGCGTGGCTGATAGACCAGGTGCAGGATCCCATCGGCCACCGAGAACTCGGCGGCGCCCCCCATTTCTTCGGCCGTGTATTCGCCAAGCATCAGCAGCACGGCATCGGAATGGGCGACACGGCTCCCGAGGTCGTAGAACGCGGTCCGCAACTGCTCCTCGCCCACGAAGTCGCGGAGCGCTTTGGCGCTGTCGATCACGACCACCGCGGGCCTCTGCTCAAAGACCGTTCGGACCACTTCCGAGACCACCTCGCTAATGCCGCCTGCGGTGGGGTCACGGACCAGTTCACCGAGATGAATGAACTCGACCCTGGCGCCCACCGCCTCGCGGTCGAAGAAATCGAATCCCTCCACGTGGCGGATGAGTTTGGTATGCGGCTCGGAGAGCGTGCTGTAAAAGATCGCCTTGTGCTCTGGAGTGCCATTGTGGAAGCAGATCTGCTGCGCCAGAAGGGTCTTGCCAGTTCCTGGAGCACCGGACAGGATCACCATCGATCCCCGCTCGAAACCGCCACCCAAAATCAGGTCGAGATCGGGGATGCCGGTTGTCATGCGTTCCATCTCAGACTCGAGCTTTGAGGAGGGAGGCCGCAACTGCGACCAGCTCTTTCGGTTCGAATGGCTTGGCCAGGGTTGCGTCCGCCTCGTCAGCTTGGTCCGGATTGCCGCTCACGGCGAGAACGGGGATGCCGGACATGACGGGGTCGGCTCGTAGCCGCGCCATGAGCTCGGCGCCGTTCATCACCGGCATCATCATGTCAGTCACGACAAGATCCGGTAGATGCTCGAGCATGCACTCCATGGCGGCTGCCCCGTTGGCTGCCTCCGTGACTTTGTGGCCGGCGCTCTCGAAAATGAGCCTGATGAGGAACCTGACGTCAGGCTCATCATCGACTACCAGGATGATTGCC
>DAINCX010000072.1:0-8376 GCA_036732165.1 Candidatus Dormiibacterota bacterium
GGCAGGTCGGGCAGGTGGTCATCGCCCCACCCTACCGCCGGCACCCCACGACTTCCCAGACTCTACTGGCGGGCGGAGGGCTTCGTCCAGCCCCCCTGCGTCGTTGTCGCGCAGGATGGCCACAGCTTCGGCGTAGGGGAAGGGCGATCCCATCGCTAGGCGCGGATGCATCCGCCGGCGAGGGGCTCGGCCGACGCTCTACTGGACATACTGGAGGGCGTAGCGGATGATCTCGACTCGTCGAGTTCGGCAGGCTGAACTATGGAAAAACGCACCAGGTGGAGGCTCAATGATCAGTTCCTTCGGCTCGGTTAACAGTCGTCGCATCATGCACCGCTGGGCCGTCCTCTCCGCGCTCGCCGCCGTCCTGACCGCCTGCGGTGGGACCCCGGCCCCCGCCGGCGGGACGGCGACCACCCAGCAGAACGTCGGTACCGTCAATTTCCTCTCCTCGCAGGCCCAGCCGGTCAACGAGGCGGAGGCGATGCGCCGGGACGTTCTTAGCGGCTTTAACGGCACCGCCAACTTCGACAGCTCGCGCAGCGACGCGCAGATCGTCCAGCAGGTCCAGGCCGAGACGCAGGCCGGCAAGTCGACGGTCGACCTGGTTGCCGGCCTCCACGGCGACTTCCCGACCCTCCAGCGGGCCGACACCCTTGAGGACCTCACGCCGCTTCTCCAGAAGCTGGGGTCCGATCGCCACTTTAACGCCGACCTGCTGAAGTACGGCAAGCTCGGCACCCAGAAGCAGTACTACATCCCCTGGATCCAGGCCACTTACATGATGGTGGCCAACAAGAAGGCGCTCCAGTACCTGCCAAAGGGCACCGACGTCAACTCCCTCACCTACGACCAGCTCATCCAGTGGGGCCAGAACATGAAGCAGGCCACGGGTGAGAACAAGATCGGCCTTCCGGCCGGCGACAAGGGCCTCATCCAGCGTGGCCTGGAGGGGTACTGGTACCCGTCCTTCACTGGCACCGAGGTGACCGGCTTCAAGTCGTCTGACGCGGTTTCAATGTGGCAGACGTACAAGCGCCTCTGGGCGGTCACCAGTGCCCAGTCGACCAACTACGCGTTCATGCAGGAGCCCCTGCAGTCGGGGGAGATCTGGGTAGCCTGGGACCACCAGGCGCGGCTGATCGACGCGCTCAACAACAGCCCTGACCAGTTCGTCGCCTTCCCGGCGCCGAGCGGGCCCAAAGGCCTCGGCTACATGTCGGTCGTGGTCGGCCTCGCGATCCCCAAGGGGGCGCCCAATCGGAAGGGCGCCGAGGCGCTGATCGACTACCTGACCCAGCCCAAGAACCAGGTCAAGGCGACCAGCGTCGTCGGCTTCTTCTCGGTCCTGACCGACCAGGCGGCCAACAACACAACCGGCGGCAACGTGAAGCCGGGCGTCGGCCTGGAGGCGGCCGCGGCGGCCAAGCAGAGCGGGAGCAGGAAGGCCATTCCCGCATTGCTGCCCGTTGGTCTCGGCAGCAAGGACGCCGAGTTCAACAAGGCCTACCGGGACTCCTTCACGCGGATCATCCTCCGCGGCGAGGACATCCAGACGGTCCTCTCGGACGAGGCGCAGCAGTTGAACTCGCTGCTCAACGCCGCGAACGCCAGCTGCTGGCCGCCGGACGCGCCGAGCAGCGGGCCGTGCCAGGCCAAGTAAGCGCAACCTCGGCTGCCGCCGGACGGGGTGCGCAGGTGCGCCTGCCGGCCGCACCGCGTCGGCGGCGATTCGGCTGGCAACCCTACGCGCTCATCGCGCCGGCGACGGTATTCATGCTCGTGTTCTTCGTCTGGCCCGCGATCCAGGCGCTGATGATCGCCTTCCAGACTTCGACCGGCCAGTTCACCCTCGACAACTTCGCGGCGATGGCCCACGACACCGACTTCGGGCTGTCGGTCCGGAACACGCTCCTCCTGATGGTCGTGATCATCCCGATCGAGACCTGCATCGCCCTGCTGATGGCGGTGCTCGCCCAGACGCGCCTTAGAGGAACCAAGGTGCTGCTCTACTTCTGGAGCCTCCCGCTGGCCGTATCGGACCTCGCCGCTGGCCTGGTGTGGCTCTCGGTCTTCACCTCCCATGGCTACCTCAACTCGCTCCTCCAGGAGTTGCACCTGATCCGGCATCCGATCGGATACCTCGACTACAACAGCCTCGGCACACTCGTGGCCGCGATTGTGATCGCCGAGGTCTGGCGAAGCATCTCGGTCGTGATGGTGATCGTCATGTCCGGTGTCCAGGCGATTCCCACCGAGCTCGGCGAGGCGGCGGAGATCATGGGCGCCAGCCCGTGGCAGCGCTTCACTCGGGTGACGCTGCCGCTGCTCAAGCCCAGCCTGCAGGTGGCGCTCATCCTGCGGACGACGGCGGCCTTCCAGGTCTTCGCCGTGGTGCTCGCGCTCGGCGGCTCGGCGTTCCCGGTCCTCTCGGTCAAGACCGAGGAATGGGTCTACGACTACCAGAACTACCAACTGGCTGCCGCCTACGCGATCCTGATCTTGGGCCTGTCGGCCCTGTCGACGGTGATCTACCTGGTTGCCCTGCGGACGCCGCGGGCGGTCTACCAGCGATGAGGACGCGCCCCGGAACCTCGCCGGAGCGGATGCTTCTTTACGGGGTGGCGATCCTTCTGACCCTGGTCATGGTGATGCCTATCTACCTGATCAGCATCGCCGCCTTCTCCCCCCGCTCGGCGATCTTCGACTACCCCCACTCGCTGGCCCCACTGCAGGTCTCGGTGGACAGCCTGACCTTCTTCCTCACCACCCACGGGATCCTGGCCGCCCTCGGGCGGAGCCTTGAGGTGGGCGCGATAACTGTGCTGCTGTCGCTGCTACTTGGATGCCCGGCCGGCTACGCGATCGCTCGCTATCCCTTCCGGGGCCGAGATCTGGCCCAGCTGCTGCTGCTCAGCGTCCGCATGTTCCCAGTCCTGGTGCTCGCGATCCCGCTGGCGGTCACGTTCATCCAGTGGCAGCTGGTGGACACGATCTGGGGCGTCGCCTTCCTTCACACCGCGATGTCGCTCCCGTTCACGGTTCTGCTCTCTTCGAGCGTGTTCGTGCGGGTGTCGGCCGAGCTCGAGGAGGCCGCGATGATCATGGGCATCTCCCGGGCGGAAGCGGTGCTGCGAGTGGTGTTGCCACTCAGCGTGCCCGGCCTCGCCGCCGCCGCGCTGTTCGCCTTCGTCCTCTCCTGGAACGAGGTTTTCGGAGCGCTGATCCTCACCCGCCAGAGCGCGACCCTGCCGGCCCAGGTTGTTCAATCGCTGAGCGTCTCCCCTCTCCCCTTCCGCTTCGCGGGCGGCTTCGCCCTGACCCTGCCCGCCTTCGTGTTCATCTACTTCATGCGCCCCTACCTCTTCAACGCCTTCCGCGGCGTAGCCGCGCACTAGGAGCAGGCTGATGGCCGAGATTCGGATCGAGAACATCACCAAGACCTACCCGGGCGGGGTCAAGGCCCTCAACGACATCTCGCTGACCATCGCCGACGGCGAGTTCATGGTCCTGCTGGGGCCGAGCGGCTGCGGGAAGACAACCCTCCTGCGGATGATCGCCGGCTTCGAGCAGCCGGACAGCGGCGCCATCTGGATCGATGGACGCGACGTGACTGACGTTCCGCCGCGTCGGCGTGGCCTGGCGATGGTTTTCCAGAGCTACGCCCTCTTCCCCCACCTGAAGGTGTTCGACAACATCGCCTTCGGGCTCCGAATGCACAGCAAGCCCAAAGAGGAGGTGCGGTCGCGCGTTTCACAAGCCGCCGCTCTCATGGAGATCTCGCCCTTCCTTGACCGCTATCCAACCCAGCTCAGCGGAGGCCAGCGACAGCGCGTCGCGGTGGCTCGGGCGCTCGCCATGGACGCCTCCGTAATCCTGATGGACGAGCCGCTCAGCAACCTTGACGCTTTGCTGCGTCTCAACATGCGAGCGGAGTTGAAGCGGCTGCTCCAGCAGGTGAGTGCCACGACCGTCTACGTCACCCACGACCAGGTCGAGGCGCTGAGCATGGGCGACCGGACGGCGGTGATGCGCAATGGCGAGATCCTGCAGGTGGACGAGCCGATGACGGTGTACGAACGGCCTTCAGACCCGTTCGTGGCGGGGTTTATCGGCAATCCGCCCATGAACCTGCTTGAGGGAACAACGTCGTCGGACGGGGTCGAAGTCGAGGAAATCCGGTTCGAATTGCCCGCTCAGGAGGAGTTCAAGCCCGGCGATCCGGTGCTGGTCGGCGTGAGGGCGGAGAACCTGGAGCTGTTGCCAGGGTCAACGCCGGACGGGCTCTGCGGCCACGTCCTCGTCGTCGAGCCGCTCGGCTCCTTCCTGCTGGTGACGGTTGCCGTAGGCAAGCAGCGGGTGAAGGTGAGCGCTCCGGTGCACGTCAAGCTCGATCCGGGGCAGGAGGTGGTGCTCCGGGTAAAGCCGGGAAGTATTCGACTGCTGCGGCCGGCCGATGATCGCCAGGCCGCCACCCCTTCCTGAGAGACGGATGAGGCAGTCAACGTCGTTGTAAGACTCATCGGCTCGGCGTCAGCCGCGCTCGCACCCAATCCACGAAATCCCCCGCGCCCAGTTCGACGTCGTGATGCGCCTTGGCGTGTGGGTTAAACCTTCCGGAGTCGGATGTGGGGCGGCGCACGGGGCTGGTCTGTCGGCAGGCCGTCCGAGGACTCGATCTTCGAGCCGCCCCAAAAACAGGTGCTCACTTTTCTGAGCGTTCTGCTAACTTGGCTGGCTATCCAGGCGGGGCCGGTTCAGGCGGTCAAGGAGGCCGCGTTTCGATGATCCAGGCATGGGCCGCAGCGGTCTTCGTGGTCTTGGCCGTACTCCTCGCCGGGGGCTTCGTTTTCGTCGCTTTCAAGGCCCGCGCGGGCCCCGTGCCGTACGACGAGGTCGCCCAAACCGGTTACCAGATTCGGGTCTTTTGGTTTCTGGGTCTCGCCGCCGCCCTGGCAGTGATCCTCACTCTCGGCATCCCGTACTACCCATATCCTTCGTTCCGGCAGTCGACGGTCGGACTGCCGGAGATCCAGGTCCAGGTGACGGCGAGCCAGTACACCTGGAAGCTGGAACCGGACCAGGTGCCCGCCGGTCGCGTCATCGAGTTCGACGTCACCAGCAGCGATGTGAACCACGATTTCGCCCTCTATGGACCGGACCACGTGCTGGTCGGGCAGGTCCAGGCCATGCCCGGTTACACGAACCGGCTCTTCCTGAAGTTCTCGACGCCGGGTAGCTATGACATCCGCTGCCTTGAATACTGCGGCGTCGCCCATACCGGCATGCTCGGCAAGCTCTCGGTGACGGGATGAAAGCGGAAGAGGCGGTCCCGCTGGCCAGCATTACCGTCGAGGAGCTGCGAGCCCGCCGCATCACGCTCATCTGGCTGTTCACCGGCGGCTTTGTCCTCTTCGCGCTGGCTGTCCTGGGAGGACTGATGAGGCTTGCCCAAGCCCTCGGCGGCGCCCTCGACCCGCAGCTCTTCTACGAGGTCATGACCATCCACGGCACGGGGATGATCGTCATCCCGCTGGCGATCGAGGCGGTGATCCTCTGGTACCTGCTCAAGCCAGTCATGCCTCTCAGCACGGCCCTGCTCCGGCTCGAGTACCTCCTCGTGGCCGTGGGCGTCTTGCTGATCTTGATCGGCGTCATAGGGGGCAACTACGCGGGCGCCTGGACCTTCCTTTACCCGCTACCCGCGAATCGGAGCGGGGCCGGCGGGGCCTGGACCGCCCTCGGCGCGAGCGCGTTTCTGGTCGGCCTTGCCCTGGTCGTCGTGGCCATCCTGCTCTGGTGTTTCGACTTCCTGCGGGCGGCGATCATCAAGTACGGAGGCCTGGGGTCGGCGCTGGGGTTCGACTACATCCGGGGCGATGTCGACCCGGACCGGGAACATCCCGACCCGAGCGTTCTTGCGGGCACGGTGGTGGCGATCCTGGGGATTACCGCCTGCCTGGCGGGTGCGCTGATCGTCGGCCTGAGCCTCGCCAACATCGCCTTTCCCGCACTCCGGCTGGACCCGCTCTTCGCGAAGAACGTCACCTACTACACCGGCCACACCATCGCGAACATTCAGATCTATGTCGCCGCCGGCATCGCCTACGCGATCCTGCCCGTTTACGCCAAGCGTCCCTGGCACACCAACCGCATCATCGCGCTGGCGTGGCTAGCCACCCTGGCGATCGTCATGCTGGCCTTCTTCCATCACCTCTACGAGGACTTCGTGCAACCGCTGCCGGTCCAGTACGTCGGTGAGATCGCCTCTTATGCCGCTGCAATCCCGCCGCTGACGGTGACCATCTTCGGTGGCGTGCTCCTCGTTTACCGCTCGGGGATCCGCTGGACGGCTGCCCCGCTCTTCACCTTCGCCGGGCTGGCCGGTTGGGCGATCGGCGGCCTTGGGGCGGTGATCGACTCGACCCCGATGGTCAACCAGTACTTCCACAACACGCTCTGGGTCCCCGCCCACTTCCACACCTACATGGCGCTGGGCGTCGTCTTCTTCATCGTCGGCGCCGTCTACCACCTGATGCCGAAACTGACGCTGATCGCGATGAGCGAGAAGGCCGGCCGGCTAGCGGCGATCATGATGATCGCCGGCGGCTGGACCGTCGTCCTTTGCTGGTTCGCATCCGGTGCGCTGGGCAACCCGCGGCGCTATGTGATGGCGCTGCCGGGCCTGGAATGGATCGCCTGGATCGGGTTTCTCGGCGCCGTTGTGGCGCTGATCGGCGCGCTGATCGTGCTGCGCGACTTCGTCAGCACCGCAATGGAGGTTATGGACCCGATCCCGCGGCGAACCAAGAAGCTGGCGTAGCCGTGTCCGCGCACCTCGCGGTGCGGTTTTCGCTCCTGAGGAACGAGCGGTGGGCGGCCCTGTCGGCGATCCTGCTGGTCGGCGCCCTACTGACACCGGCCATGCACCGGCTGGCCGAGGCGAACATGCTCGCGCATCACATCCAGCACCTCCTGCTGCTGGCCGCGGGAGCGACCCTGGCATCGTCGATCGCGCCCGATCTCCACCTGCGCCGCGCGGCCTACCCGGCGACGGCGGCCGGGCTCGGGCTGGTCGTCTTCTGGCACATCCCCATCTTCTTCGACGCGGGCGTCGCCAACGACACCCTGCACCTCCTCGTACACGTGTCGTTCTTGACCAGCGGCGCGCTGCTCGGGCTCTCTGTCGGCGGCCTGGGCGAGGTCGGTCGGGGCCTCGTCCTGGCCTTGACGGTGGCGGCGATGCCGCTCTGGTCGTTCGCCAGTCTGGCGGGTCTGTTCACGGCCTACCCGGCCTCCCAGCAGGCGATCGCCGGCACCGTCATGTTCCTCATCGACGCAGCCATCTGGGTCGGCTATGTCTGGTGGCCGAAGCTTCGGCTTGTGCTACGGGACTGGCGCCTCACCGTGGCGATCGGCGTCGGCGCGGCAATTGCGGGCGGAGTCTCCCTGGCATGAGTTCGGTTCACCCCTCGGCAGGCGCGACCGCGACCTACCACGCCCGGGCGGCGAGGGCCTTCGACCGTGCCTGCCAGCTAACGGGCCTGTCCAAGTCGGAGCTCTGCCGCCGCCTGAGCCAGGTGCTGGGCCGAGACAACGTGCTGAGCCGCCAGACGCTGGCCGCCTGGCGGCGCGGCGAGCAGGCGGTCCCCTTCGGGGCCTTCATGGCCGCCGCCGACCTGGCCGGCCTGCGACCGCCAGTCATCCTCGCGCTGGCGGCCACCGAGTTCGACGCCACGGCGCTACGCGGTGACCTCCACCCGGAACGCGGTTAGCGAGGCATGGAACGACCCGGCTTCAGGGACACCCTTACCCAGACCTTGTGGAAGCCCCCGCTCCGGGACTGGCGCTTCTGGGTGGTCCAGGTACTGGTCGTGGCTGTCGCGTTCATCCACCTCGCCTCTCATCTGCACTGGCCGGCGTGATCATCGTTCTGATGGTGATCAAGCCGTTCTAAACCGGCGGGTGAGCTCCTAGCCTTTGGGCCGACTGGCCCACCTCGGCCTGAGTTCAAGTTGATGCAATTTTGGCAAACACGGGCACGGCCTAGCTATTTGGTTCGAGTCAGCCGTGGGCCACGGCGGCTCAGGGCCGCGGGCCCTGCAGCCAGAGCACTTGGTAGGGGGCCAGCCGCAGTGCTGAGCCGCGGTCGAAACGTTCCCCGCTGATCACGTCCTCCCATGCCCCCGATCCGCCGATCGGCCATTCACCTGCGGCGACGCGCGGGGAGTCGGCGACGTTGTGCAGGGTCATCAGGGCCTGCCCCTCCCGGGGTCCGCGGGCGAGGGCGAAGATGCCAGGGCCGACCTTCAGTATCCGCTGGCCGGAGCGGGGATGAAAGGCCGGCTGCCGCCAGCGGACCTCGAGCAGCCGGGC
>DAINCX010000073.1:0-8337 GCA_036732165.1 Candidatus Dormiibacterota bacterium
CGATGATCGCGGTGTTGATGCCCACCACCTGACCGCGGCTGTCGACCAGCGGGCCGCCGGAGTTGCCCGGGTTGAGGGCAGCGTCCGTTTGGATGATGTTCTCGATCGTGCGGCCGCTCTGGGCGCGCATGGTCCGGCCCAGCGCGCTGATGACACCGGCGGTGACTGTCGACTGGAAGCCAAAGGGGTGGCCGATGGCGACCACGAGCTGGCCCACCTGGAGCCGGCTGGAGTCGCCGAGCCGGGCGTGGGGGAGACCGGTCCCTGAGGCCCGGAGAACAGCCAGGTCCGTGTGCGGATCCTGACCCACCAGCTCGGCCTGCAGAGTGCTGCCGTCCCGAAGTGTCAGCGAATACGCCTTTACCGCGCTCACGACGTGGCTGTTGGTGAGCGCGTAGCCGTCCGGCGTGATCAGGAGGCCGGTCCCGACCCCGCTGACCCCGACCACCGCCGGCCCCACCGTGTCGACGACGGCAATGACCGCCTGGGAGTAGGCATCCAGGAGCGGCGAATCCGAGATCATGGCGCCGTCTTACCCCGCCTGTCGGACCTCAAACAACGGATATGATGTTGGGCGGATATGGGCATCGACGACGCCTTCAAGGGGATCCTCGATTTCAGCCGGCTGATGGAAGGGGAGAATCGGAAGAGCACCGACCCTGACGACATCGAGCACTGGCGGGCAGTCTATGCCGACCTCATCGGGTTCAAGCGGAAGATGCTCAGCGACGCCCAGGAGCACATCGAGGCTGTGCCGGCAACCAAGAAAGAGCTGGCGGGTAATGACCTCCCCTTTCTCGAGGCGGAGATGGGGCGCCTGCAGCGCGGCCTGGAATTCTGGGAAGCCCGTCGGAAGGAACTTGGCCGCTAAGCCCGCCTGAGGTCTAACCGGCCCAGCCGGCTATCCGCCATTCGGCGGTCCAAAACGTCCGAAGGTCGCAGCGTCGCCTCGCACCTGGCCATCGAAACAGTCCCCGAAATCCGGCCGTCACATCATCGGGGGCAAGCCCAATGCGATTGCCTATTCGGTACAAGATCATCCTGCCCTTTGCCGTCCTCCTGGTCTTCGTGGGCGTGGTCGGCACCGGTGTGGCGACTGCCAGGCTGACCAGCGCGGCCTCGGCCGAGTTCGATGCCAGCCTGCTGCACAGCAGCCTGCTTGCCAACCAGGCCCTCGCTCAGCTGGAGGCGGACCGGGTTGCCCAACTCCGCGCGGCGGCCAACACGGTGGGCGTGGGCGATGCGGTGGCGGCCGGGGATCGTGCGGCGTTGACCCGGCTCCTGACGCCGATTGCCGCCAACGCCGAGCCGGCGAACCTTGAAATCCAAATTCTCGACGCGAATGCGGGCCAGATGGTGGGCATCCATGGCGCTCCCGCCGGGCCGGACATCGCGGCCATCCCCGCCGGCGCCACCGCCTTTCGCGAGATACCGGCGGTCGCGAACGTGCTGGCCGGTCGGAGCGACGCGCTCGGTGAACGGTACCTCTTCATCTTTGGCAGCGTGGTCGGTCCAACCGTCTACTGGGTCGGGCCGGTGCGGGACAACCTTGGGGACATCGTCGGCGCGGTCCTGATCGGGCAGCAACTGGCTGAGATCGCCCAGAGCCTTCCCGGGTCAGCCTTTTACGACCGGTCCGGCCATCTGATGGCCTCCTCCGTGCCCACCCCGGCGCCGCTCGCCAGCAGCACCCTGGACCAGATCACCCCTCAGAACAGCGTCCGATTCAACGACGCGGTAGCCGGGCATACTTACGGGTCCTTGTTCAGCGAGTGGACCATGCGGGGAACGTCGCTCGGCTACCTCGCGGTTCAGGCAAGTGCGGACCAGCTCGAGAGCTCGATCGTCCAGGTGCGGCTGATCCTCACCATTGTGTTCACCGCCGCCGGCCTGCTCACGCTGCTGGTCGGAGGAGTGACCGCATCGCTCCTTACCCGGCCGATCGATCTGCTGGTGCGTTCCATGCGGCTGATCTCCGCCGGCGACCTTCATCACCGGGCCGCGGTTACCTCCAAGGACGAGGTCGGATTTTTGGCGCAGACCTTCAACGAAATGGCCGCCAGCCTGGAATCGACCACCGTTGAGCTGGAGGCGACCTACTTTGCGAGCATGGAGGCGCTGGCCCGCGCGATCGACGCACGGGACCCGTCGACCTTCGGCCACTCCGAGCGGGTGGCCGCCATCAGTGTCCAGATCGCGGACGAGATGGGCGTGTCAGGCGCCGACCGCGAGGCGCTGCGGCGTGGCGCGCTGCTGCATGACATCGGCAAGATCGGCATCGAGGATCGAGTGCTGCGCAAACCGGGCCCGCTCAGCGCGGAGGAAGCCAGCGATATGCAAGAGCATCCTCGCATCGGCCACGAGATGCTCAAGGGCCTCCGTTTCCTGGAGCCAAGCCTTCCTGGCGTACTGCACCACCACGAGCGGTGGGATGGGGGCGGCTACCCCGTCGGGCTGAGCGGTCCGCAGATCCCGCTGGCGGTCCGCATCCTGACCGTGGCCGACGTCTTCGACGCCATGACGAGTGACCGGCCGTATCGCGCGGAGCTCAGCGTGGAGGCTGCGACCAGGGCCATCCGGCATGATGCCGGGATCCGGTTCGATCCGGAGGTCGTCAGCGCCTTCCTGAAACGCCGGGACGGGATCGTGTCCATATTGCAGAAGATGCGTGGCGGGACGCCGTCGGCGCAATCCGCGGAGGCGGCGTGACCCCGACCTCGTCGCGGCGCCGGGGCCGTCTCGTGGCGATGATCTCGCTGGTTGGTCTGCTCTTCTGGCTGACCTCCGTGATGGCCTCCGCCATCCCGGGGCTGCTGGTGCTCGGCGTCAACGTCCATTCGCTCGCCCTGGCCGGCTACGCGGGGGAGTCGGGCGTCGCCCTGGCGCCCCTCTCACAACGCATCATCGGTGAAGCGACGGACGACACCACGCGGGCCGCAGCCTCGGCTCCAAGCCAGTCGCCTTCACCGTCCGGCAACGGCTCGGACCGTCCGGGCATCTCGACCCCGACATCGGCGAGCCCTCCCGTGCCGGCCCCGACGGCCTCCGGCAGCGCCAGTCCAACGCCCACGGCAGCCGGCAGCCCGGCACCGTCGGCGTCCCCATCGGCCAGCCCGAGCATCCTACCGGTGCCCAGTATTCTGCCGAGCCCGACGCCCCTGCCGAGCATCCTGCCAGGCCCAAGCCCCACGCCGACCCCGACCGTGGCGAAAGGGACAATCCTCGGCCAGGTGATCGACACCGTCAGCCACCTGCCGATCGTCGGGGCGACCGTGACGGTCAGCACCAACGGGGCGATGGTGGCGTCCGCCACCTCCGACATCAACGGGAACGTCACCTTTAACCTCGACCCGGGCGCGTACACCGTTACCGGCAGTGCCGCCGGCTACAACAGCGCCAGCCAAGCGGTCAGCCTCAACGGCGGCGGACGGGTGAGTGTCACCCTCAAACTCCTGAGCCTGGCCGCCACCGGTGGCATCAAGGGGACCGTTACCAACAACGCCAAGCAGCCCGTCGCCGTCGTGGGCGCGACGCTCACCCTTTCCAGCGGCCTGACAGCGGTCACCGACATCTATGGCGACTTCAGCTTTCCGGTGGTGCCGTATGGCACCTACACGCTGCGGGCGTCTGCGCTCGGCTACCTTTCGCAGAGCCAGTCGGTCACGGTGCAGGGCGGGCACACGACAGTCGTCAACTTCGCGCTGGCGCCCTAGTGCCTAGTGGCCGACGACGTGGAGGCGCCAGCCGCTGAGGTCACCCGGTTCCGGATGGTGGTGGACCTCGTCCTGGGGCGCCTCCTGGAGCAGCGTCTCGATTGCTCGCTGGCTCTTGATGAAGGCCGTGACCACCTCGGGGTCGAAGTGGGTCGCGGACCCCTTCAGGATCTCCGCCTTCGCGTACTCGAACGTGCGTGCGGCGCGGTAAGGCCGGTCGGAGGTCATCGCATCCACCGCGTCGGCAACCGCGAGGATGCGGGCGCCCAGCGGAATCTCGTCCTCCCGGATCGCGTCCGGATAGCCGTTGCCATCCCAGCGCTCGTGATGATGGCGGATCAGGGGCATCACGGGGTCGAGGAAGTCGATCCCCTTCAGCATGTCGACGCCGATCACCGGGTGTTTCTGCATCCGGAGCTGCTCTTCGGGGTCGAGTCGAGCCTGCTTGCGGAGGATGTGGTCCTCGATACCGATCTTGCCGATGTCATGGAGGACGCTCGCCCGTTTGATCGCGGCAATCTCGGTCGCCTCGCAGCCGAGCGCGGTCGCCAAAACGACGGCATACTCACCGACGCGTTGAGTGTGCCCGTGCGTGTAGGGGTCGCGTGCCTCGACGGCCGAGGCCAGCGCCTCGATCGTCATCAGGTAGGTGTCTTGCAACTGGGTCATCGTCTGGGTGAGCGTCTCGCTCTTCTCCTTCAGGCTGCGGGTCATCTGGTTGAAGGAGTCGGTCAGCTCGCCAATCTCGTCATGGCTGGTGATCGGCGCCTGGTGGTCGAGATCGCCGGCGCTGACCAAGCGGGTGGCCTCGACCAGTCGCTGGACCGGCTTGGTGATGCGCCGCGCCAGCATGATGCCGATCAGAAGGGTGAGGAGAACGCCGGCCAGGAACAGGACCGCCATGATCAGGCGCAGTTGGCCGGTGTCGGCCAGCAACCCGGCACTGGATGCGATCGTGCCGATGTAGCCGAGCGATGCCGTCCGGGTCGTCCAGGGGGAGAGCAGCTCCATCCCTGGTCCCCCGGTGGTCCGCGCCAGCTCGACGACGCTCGAAGGGCTGATGCGACTACGGGTCGCCTGGTCCAGGGTCAGGGCCGGCCACTGGTCAGCGGAAACCGGAAGAGAGCTACTCAGGACATGTCCATGGGTGTCATAGAAGGTGACGTCATCGTGGATGGCCGCCTTGATGGCCCCGGCTCGGTCGTCCAGGTAATCACCAACCAGGACCGCGCCCAGCAACGTGCCGGTGGCGCTGCGGACTGACTGGGCGGCGAACACCGCGGGTCGCGGCGCGGTCACGATGACATCCACCTGGCTGCGGGCGCCGGTCAGGAGGTCGGAAAGGCCCGGCCAGCCGGTGAGGTCGTTGTTCTGGGTCACGGTATCGGCCGTCGCTCCGTGGCCGACGACGCCGACGATCTCGCGGCCGTAGGGGTCCACCGTCTCGACGACGGTATTGGGATGCAGGATCAAGGCCCGCTCCAACCATGCCTGCAGTGCCGGCGCCTTCGCCCAGTTCTGGGTCAGGCCGGGGCCGGTCGTGAGCAGGCGCAGGACCGAGCGGCGGTCGGCGTCGGTCGACTGCACCATGGACTGCGTGGTAAAGCCGTCGTGGATCAGCTGGTTGTCGAAGGATTGCTGGCCGCGGGCGCTGAGCTCGCCGGAGGCGGCCAGCGTGCCCACCGCACCGATCGCCAGGGTGAGGAGGGCGAACGGGAGCACGATCTTGAGGGCGAGGCGGTTCCCAAAGCGGGGCATGATGACGCGGGTGTAACGTCTGAACCCCGCCCGAGCTTGTGGACCCTACGTGGTCCCAACGCCCTCGAAGAACGCCTCGGGGCCGATATCGAGAATCGGGACGTATTCGGGAAGGTCGTCGGCCAGGCGGGACGCGGCCGCCGGGAAGATGTAGTCGAGCGGGACCGAGGCGCCCAGCGCCTGGGCCCGATCCAGGAAGGTGGTGGCGAGCAGCATGGTGCTGAAGACCGGCGTCACGCGCTCGCCGCCGGCGCGGGTCCGGCTGAGGAGCGTCATGCGATCGGGATCCCGGCCGCTGTCGGGCAGGAGCACGATCAAAAAGACGCGGTCGGGCAGGCTCACCGGCTCAGGATAATTGGCTCGATCCCGACGCAAGCTTCGGCCCGGGCTCGCGCTCCTAGAGAATGTGACCATGACGCCGGCTGAGGCGCGCGACGCCTTCACGCGCCTGCTCCAGACGCCGGATGCGGAGCTGGACCTGGCGGAGGGCGCGCTGCTGATCGCGGCGGAGGAGTACCCGGAGCTCCGACCCGGTGTCTACCTGAACCAGATCGCGCGGCTGGCCGCCGACCTCAAGAAGCGGATCCGCACCGAGGTGGACCCAGCGCGGGTGGTTGAGATCGCCAACGATTTCTTCTTCGAAGAATTGCACTTCAAGGGCAACCGCGATGAGTACTACGACCCTCGGAACAGCTACCTGAACGACGTCATCGAACGACGGGTCGGCATTCCGATCACGCTCGCGGTGCTGTACATCGCGGTGGGGGAGCGGGCGGGCCTGCCGGTCCGGGGCGTCGGCATGCCAGGGCATTTCCTGGTGAAGTACACGCCGGCGGCCTCCGGGGTGGAGATCTTCATCGATGCCTTCAATGCGCGGAGCCTGAGCCGGGCCGAATGCGCGAAAATGCTGCAGGAGATGTATGGGGAGGCCGTCGAGATGCGCCCGGCGCTGCTGCAGCCGGCGGCCAAGCGACAGATTTTGGCGAGAATCCTCAACAACCTGAAGAGCCTCTACATGTCCCGCAACGACCTGCCCCGAGCGCTTGCGGCCAGCGACCGGATCATGCTGGCCGACCCGCACCTGACGTCGGAGTGGCGTGATCACGGCATGCTTCTGCTTCAACTGCACCGCGACAGCGCGGCGTTGAAGGACTTCACCCGCTACCTCGCGATCCGCCCGGAGCCCGAAGACTCGGCCCGAATCAAGCAACTGCGCGGTGACCTGCTCAACCGGCTGAATTGAAGCACCTCAGCCTGGTCATCCGCGACGGATTGCTCTTCGGCCTGATCGGCGCCGTCTTCGGCGTCATCGTCCTGCTGGGCGCGGTTTACGTGGGACGGGAGTTTCCGCTGAGCAGCTTCTCCTCCTTGACCGGGACGGTGCTCAGCTTCCTCATCTTTGGCTCGGCGGGGCGAAAGATCGCCATCCAGACCAGGAGTGCAACCGCCGCCTGGCAGGTGGGCGCGATCGCCGGTGGGGTGAGTGAGCTGGTCCGGACGGTGGCGGTCTCGATCTTCCTGTCCTTCTCGCCAACCGGGCAGGCCGCCTTCGACCGGCTGAGCCCCGCGGCGCAGCAGTCGGCCTCGGACCCGGCGAGCCAGATTGCCAACCTCGCTATCTACCTTGGGGCGGCGATCATCTTCGGCGGTCTCGCCGCCTGGCTGGGCGCCTGGGCCCTGCTCCGGTTCGGCCCGCCCAGCACGCCGGAGCCGTGAGCCCAGGCCAAGTAAGATAGAGCGGATCGCGCTAGACGGGGAGCCAGCGGTGCCCTGTACCCGCAATCCGCTTTAGCGGGGTTGAATTCCCCTCTCCGGGGTGCGCTATCCGGAGCCGTGCTTCGTGCGACTGCGTTGATGGCCTGGTCCTGCGCGACCTGGTTCCGTGAACCCTGTCAGGTCCGGAAGGAAGCAGCAGTAAGCGGGGTGCCGGGGGCGCCGCAGCCCACCGGGCCTGAGTGGTCCACGTTGTGCGCCCGGGCAGCGTTACAACAAGGAGGGGTGCGCGGTCAAAACCGCCTTCCTCTGGCCGAGCGCCAGATGGCGGCTCCAAGTCCGACCCAGGCGTCACACCTTTGTTGAATTACTGAATTGCAGAAATGCTGATTTACTGCTAGAGTGCACGTAAATGGCTAAGCGGTTTCTGAGTGTGCATGATAGGGGCAATTTGACGCTCCCGGCCGACATCCGGCGCCAATACGGCCTGGATAAGCCCGGGGTTCAGGTGGAAGTCATTGCCCGCGCTGGCGTGATCGAATTGCGACCCCACGTGGCGGTGCCGGCAAGCCAGGCCTGGTACTGGCATCCAGCCTGGCAGGAGGGCGAGCGGGCTGTCGACAAGCACGTGGCGGCCGGTCACGTGGAGGCGGCCGAGAACATCGACGAGTTTTTGACCGTCATGGACAAGGTTCGAAAGAAGAAGCGGACGGCATAGATCAGCTTGCGGTTCGAGTGGACACCGCAGTTCAGCGCTGACGTCAAACGGCTGACCGCGAACGAATACGAGCTCTTCCGCAAGGTCGCCAAAGACGAGTTTTCGCCAGCCTGCGATCGATATCTGGAGGATCCGGGACAGCCGTGGCCTCGGAAGCTGCGGGTTCAGCGTATGACGGGAACCGAACGGGTCTGGGAAATGACATGGTCCTTCAGCGGCCCGGACGGACGAGCGACTTTCGAATGGGTGAAGGTGGAAAAGGACGTCCGAGTTCGCTGGCGTCGCGTCGGCGGCCACGCCATCTTCAAGAATCCGTGAACGTTGGCGAACGCTAGCGGCTCGCTGCCACGTATCGTCATGCTGCGTCGGTCGCTGACTTCGCCAGGGAGTCGAGATCCATGCCCTCTTTGCGGACGCGGAGGTCGACGTAGAGCA
>DAINCX010000074.1:0-8330 GCA_036732165.1 Candidatus Dormiibacterota bacterium
TCATGCAGCGCCTGGCGGAGGCTCAGGTCAACGTCAAGTTCGTCTACCTGGCGACAGACACGCGGGTCGTCATCGGCGCCGAGGACATCGTCCGCGCCCGCCAGGCCCTCGGCCCGACCAGCAACTGACGCGGGGCGCGAGGCGAGGCCCGGCCTCAGGCAATGAGACGAAACGCGGATGCGAGTGGGGCGTCGGCGCC
Source organism: Candidatus Dormiibacterota bacterium (assembly GCA_036732165.1). GTDB lineage: Bacteria > Chloroflexota > Dormibacteria > CF-121 > CF-121 > JALYYC01. The sequence continues at coordinate 200 of DAINCX010000074.1, forward strand.
GTGAATGACGACCAGCGCATCCCCAATCCAGCCGCCGGCGACGAAGATGCCGCCGGGCCCCAGATCCTGAGCAGGGCCAAGGGTTCCAGTGGTCGCATCGTAGACGGCGGCGAACTGCTGCATGGTCAGATCTCCGCGTCGTCCACCCTGGCTGAGCGTCCACGTCAGCGCGACCTGGTCCCGGTACGCACCGAGCAGGCGCAGTGATCGCAGGCTCTCTCCCTGGTCGGCGCGCACGATCGCCTGGTCGGGTTCCACCTGGGCGGTTGGGCCCGCGAATCGCCGCAGCCGTAACTCTTTATTGGAGGCCGTCATCCAGGTGACCAGGAGACCGCCGCCCAGGGCGCAGATGCCAGGCGCCGCGGTCCGGCCCGCCGCCACGGGAACTCGGTTGGTAACAGCGCCGTCCGCGAACGTGACCAGCACGAGTGCCCGCGCTGTCGCGACCACCGCCGCCACGGTGTCATCCGATGTCGCCGCCTCGAGGCCGTCAATGGCGTCGCCACAGTCGAGCGAACCCGCGGCGCGGGCCGTCCGGCCTTCCACCTGGGCGACATGGAGGGTTGCCGGCTTCGTCCACCAGACCAGGGCGACCCGACCCCTGGCGCACACCGGGATCGGCCATGCGCCGAGCTCGCCCTTGGGGTCGACATCAGCCGACCATCGCTCGTCGCCGGCATCGCTAAGTCCCATGATGACCGGCGCCCGTCCCACCGACGCCCCGGCGACCACCAGCACCCCGTTGCAGGGTGCCGCACCGCTGACCATGCTCAACGAGAGATGGCCCGCGCCGCCGCTGGCAGCCTGGGCATTCACCATGCAGCGGCCAGTCCGGCCACCAGTCGACTCGCGGGCAAACAGGTGCAGCCCCGTCGGCGTCGCTGCCGTGAGGACCGGCGGCTGTACGTCGAGCGGCACCGGGTTCCTCAGCGAGATCGGCTCGAGTCGCACGGAACGCTACGGTGCGGGCGTGCCGAAGTGCGTGCGGATGTCGTCCGTGAGTGCCACGTAGAGAGGCTGATGCGCGGGGATGATCTCAGGAAACGCCTGGATGAGTCGAGTCAGCAGGAGGTCCAGCTGTTCTCGCTTACCGAGCTTGAAGTAGGTGGGGGTCAGGGTCACCGTCGTGCCTGGTCCGGACTCCCAGCGGTCGAGACCCGCGCCAGCCTTCTCAAGCTTGATCTTGCCGCCGAGCCGCCGGAAGAGCCGCTCGTAGCGGTCGGAGATGCCCGCGACATCCTCCTGCTCATCCTTGGTCGGAATCGCCGGTGGTGTGGTGAACCCGAACCGATGGGCCAGGAAACCCATCGAGGCCTGGTAATAGCCGTTCGTCCAGCTTCCCTTGGCGCGGGAATCCTTGATGGTGTCGTAGAGAGACGACAGTTCAGAGCTCGCCGAGTCGAGCCACCGCTCAAGGAAGGCCAGGATGCGCTCGACGGACTGCTCCTCCCCCGGACTCGCCATCCCGGAAAACTGATCGGGCTCGTCAGGTCCGATCTGCTCTGAGCCGGCCGTCTCCAGGTTGCGCGTGAACAGCAGATAGCTGTCGGCGTTCTTCAGGGCATCCGCCGGGGCGAGGAAATTGATCACTCGCTCGAACTCGTAGGCGAGGTCATCGGTTTGAACGCCGGCGGTCCCGTGCGATCCTTCGTGGATCAACACGCCGGCACGAGCGCCCGCGTCCGGCGTGCCCAGGTAGGGCGGGCACAGGGTCATCACGGCGCTCGAGCCGACGTCGTTGTTGTAGGCGACCGCCCCAGAACACGTTCCATCACAGGCGTTGTGGGCCCTGTTCCGGCCCGCATCGGCCATGTGCAGGACATGGTCGCGCACCTTGACGAGGTTGTTGCGCACGGCCGTCATCTGTGCCGGCCCGCCGAACAGACGGGTGAGGAGCGCCTTGGTGTCCGGGTCCAGCGGATTGTTCAACTTCCCGATCGCATTGTCGAGCATGGTCAGCGCCCGGTCATGGCCGGTGGTGAACTGGTTCGGAGCCGGTCCCAGGTTCACATCCGGGCCGCTGCTGCAGTCTGGCACGGCTGACTTCCCACCCGCCACGACGATCTCCACCGACCGCAGGTTCCGGTAGTCGATGCGGCCTGCGCCGGCCGCAGCCTTTGGGACGACCGTGATGGCGGTGTCAAGATGCCCGGCGGCCTTCAGCTGGTCCAGCACGGCTTTCAGTCGGGCATCGACCAGGGCTGCCCCGCCGGTCTCGTCCTCGCTGGCGAACCCATTCAGGGTGAGTTGCCGGTCCTCGGGCTTGGCGAGCGCGGTGATCTTACCGCCCTCGAGGCCATCGATGTCTGCCTTGTTTTCCTCAAAGAAGACCTTGCCCGGGTCTTTGGACTTTGCGTCCTGGCGCTTCTTGCCACGGACTTCGAAACCGGTGACCGGCGGTGGTTTCACGGGGGCGACCGCGGCGCCGGCCCGCGCCAGGTTGAGCTCGTCAAGCTTGGCGACGGTGTCGTGCCCGATCACACCATCGACGTCTAGCTCGTGCTTGTGCTGGAAGCCCCTGACCACGTGGTCGGTCTCGCCACCGAAGATCTGGTCGGGTCCGATCGCCTTGACCGATCCGCCCATGGCAAAGCCGTCGTCCATCAAGGCCTGCTGCAGCTTGCCAACCGCCTCGCCCGAGTCACCACGCTTGATCGGCGGTGCGTTGGCGGCGGCCTCCTCGAGGCGCGCATTGCCAGTGAATTCCGCCGACTTGAGGGCGACGGGCGCCGCGACCGCACGCTGCAACCACTGCCGCTCGATCGGGGCAGGCGCCTGCTCCTCGGGCGTGTGAGGGCAGCCCCCGGCGCAAGCGTGGTCGCCGCAGCGCTGCACCGTGGCCGGCACGGGCGGACGCGGGCGCGGCTCGAGGAGCGCGCTGACTGACGCATTGCCGGAGAGGCGCTGCAGGTTCAGGATCAGGTTCCGGTCAAGCCAGGGCATCGCCGCGGCATCGGGTCGCGCCGGCAGCGGCGACGCGACCGGTCGGGCCAGGACGGGAGGTCCAGCCGTCCGAACTGGCATCCTCTGGCTGGTGGCCCCGCTCTGTTTGCCGGTTTGTTTGCTCAACAGCGCATCATCCAGCGTTGCATGCCCGAGTCAGCGGGGCCAGCGGCCCGCGACCAAGCAAACGGGCACTCTCACGTGCCCGTTTGGGCAGATGCTGGCCCACCGTCTTTAGAGCTAGTCGGCGTCGGCGACAACAAGATTGACCCGTCCCCCTGCTCGAGTTGCCAGACTGCCACCGGTTGATCGTCGGCCGCTGAGGCAAACAGATACAACCGCCAGCATTGGGGACACACATAGGCTTGTTTGATCCCGCGATTGCGAAACCCGAGGACATCCTCATAGACCGCCTTCCGGAGCGCCTCTGGGGAGCCCGAATTCGCAATCAGGCGATCGCGGATATCATCGAAGTCCCGCTCCGAGATCACCTTGGACCCATACGGTGAGGGCAATTCCGAGATGTTGAGGGAGAACCCGCAGGCACAGTTGATCTTTGGCATCGGCTCGATCAGTGGGTATCGTAGATGATGGCGCCATCCTTGACGAAGATCACCCGTTCGATTGAGTGGCCGGGCGTGCCAAGCACATCTTTGGCGATCGCGGCAGCCTCCGCGGTTCCGAACGGTGCGGTTTTTCCAGCGCCAAACTCCACAACCACGACCTGCGCTTGCCCAGTCTTTTCGATGATGTTGGCTCGGATGTTGTCAACGCTCCCAGACTGCGGTTGGTACAGGTCTCCGGACTTCACCGTCCCGTCGGCGCCCTGGAACCTGTAGTCACCGCTGCGCGCATTTGGTGTTTCGGCGGCACCAGAGACTGTTTCGGGGAGTTCCTTGTTGAGCATCTCGCCGACCCGCGTCTCATCCGCCGTGGCCTTGGGATTGTTGTTCTCGTAAGGGGCGTTTTGCGGATTCGGCTCTTGAGCCGGGACCGGTTCACCCCGGGGCCCCGTGTCGAGCTCGAGTCCGCTCTCACCTTCGGGCGCGACTCCCGCCGGATGCGGCTCGAGTGGCTCGAGCGGGGCGCCCTTCGGTCCGGTATCGAGCTCCAGCCCGCTTTCCGGCATCCCCGCACCCGGCGTCTCCGGCACCGGGAGCTGGGCCGGGGCCGGCTCCATGGGTTGCAACTGCCCATCAGGGGCCGCCTCGAAGGGATGCGGCTCGGTGACCGTCGGCGGCTCGCCGCCCTCGATCGCGCCGCCCTCCCCGCCGGCACCGCCGCCAAAGGCCTCACCCACCGTGGACATCGCCTTCGCCATGCCGATCTGCATCGCCATCTGCCCCGCCGCGGTGGCATCCTCGGTCATCTGATCTGATTTCGTCTCGAGATCCTCGGCGGTCTGGGCCGTGGCGGCATCGATCAGGTTCTTGATCAGGACCAGGCCCTGCAGCACCAGCGCGATCTCTGCCGCCGTGATCGCCCACGGACCGACCGTCGCCGCGACGGTGGCGCAGAACGGGATCACCATCGCCGCAATCGGGCCCAGGGCGCCGAAGGACAGAATGGTCAGCGCCGTCAGGACGACGATGATGGCGACCGCGAGCCCGGCGATCGAGCCGAGCACAATGGTCACCCCGGTTGCGATGTCCGCCGAGGACTTCAGCAGATTCCCGAGGGGATCCTTCTCCCACTGGTCGGCGCTCAGCAGGTTCGCGATGCCGGATAGGGTCATGCTCAGGCCGGCGATGACGCCCATCAACGAGAGCCGCGGGTCGACGAAGGCTCGGGCGATCCCGCCGACGAAGTTGGGGAAGCTGGTCGCCCCAACCGAACCCAGCAGGTGGCGTCCGGTCAACCTGAGCGCAATCCCGGCTTTGTCGGCGGCGTCGAGGCTCTGGAAGTTCCCGCCCGCCCGCTGGTTGATCTCGGCCAGCTCGGCCTGGTGCCGCTGGGCCTCCTGCTGCTGGATCTGCTGGCGCGCCTGCTGGGAGGGCTCTGTGGCGCCGGTCAGCCAATCCGGTAGCTCCTCGGTCACGGTCCCACCGAGGTTCAAGTTGGTGCGGCCCTCGTAGCCGGATCGCTGGACGGCCGCCCCGACAGCCGGCGCCGCCGCCTGACGCGGGGGGACCGCCTGCAAGCCGGCGACAAACGACTGCCGGGCCCGATGCAAATCCGCCTCGAGCTGCGCGGAAGATTGGATCAACGCCTGGCCCTGCTCGTCGAGGTGGCGCGCGCCACCAACCACCTGGTCGGGACCGGCAGCGAGGTTGGCGAGTTGGCCGCGCGCGGCGGCATTCTGGCCCGCCAGTTCGATCGCGCGTGCCTCCGTTTGGGCGAGGCTGGCCTCGGTCGTTGCGATCTTGGTCTGGGTCTCGGTGTTCTTGGCCTTCGCCTGGGCCGCGTCCTGCACCAGGGTGCTGGCGCGGGCGGTCGTCTGGCTGATCGCGGAGTCCATCGTTCCGAGATCCGATCCGACTTTTGTCAGCTTCTGCCCCTGGTCCCGCGACTTCGCCGCCGCATCGGCGTCATCGGGCTGTTTGGAGGCGTTCTGCTCGGCGAGGTGTTTCGCCTCTCCGGCCATCGGTCCGGACTGCTGGCCGCCCTGCTCCCCCTTGGCGACGACCGCCGGTGCCTGCTCGGCGACGGTTGCCGCCTTCTCCTCCGACATGGTGAGGGCCGACTTCGCCTGGCCGCTGACCTGTCGCCGGTACACGGTATGGCTCTGCAGCGTGGCGACACCCGATTCGCTCTGGGCAATCTTCCCTTCGGCTGCCCGGATGGTGCCGCGAATCCGATGCGCCGTGGCGGTTTCGCGGGCGGCTCCCTGCCGCAGCCGGTGACCGGCGTCGCGAAGGAATTGGATCCGTTGCACCAGCCCGGCAGCGCCGGCATCCAGGCTCCGAACTGGCGGGAGCGGCTCGCCGGCCGCGTCGACCGGCGCGATCGGTTCGACCGGGGCGGCTGGTTCGGGTGGCGATGGGACCTCGGGAGTCGCGGCGAGGGCGAACGCCTGGCTGGCGAGGGCGGCTGCCTCGGTTGCCGCGCTCTGGGCGTCCGACGCCGGCGCCGCCTCGGCCGGCGGGCCCGGGGCCCGGCCCTTGGCAATCGGCTCGGCGGGTTTGGCAGCCTCCTGTTTCGCGCCGGCCGCCGCTTGCTCGATGGCCGGCGCCTGCTTGGTGGCCTCATCGGGAGGGGGCATCCTGCTTTGGAGCTCTTGCTTCTTCCGGCTCAGTTCCGCCGGGTCGATCGGACCCGGCGCCTTGGGTTCCCGCGGCGCCCCTGCGGGTCCGGGCGTTTCGGACATCTCGGTCGCAACCCCCTGCTGCAGCGCTGCCTGGACACCCGGATCCGCGAGGCGCTGGGCCGTCGTTCGGTGGCGCCGGCTGCTCAAAAACTCCGCCACCGCGGCATTGCCGGCGGTGGCCTGGAGTCGCTGGATCAGGATGGCGTCCGCCAGCAGGGGGGCGACCGGGCCCTCGTCGCTGCGCCCCCGTTGTTCACCCTCGGTCGCGAGCTTGGGACGCTGCTGCTCGTCGGCGTGGGTGATCTCGGTATGCAATTGCCTTGCCGCGACCAGCTTGGGCGTCGGGCAACCGCGGCTCAAGGGTCGCGCAGCCAGACTTTCGGGCAACAATCATTGCTCCCGCGAACGGAGAGCCGCCATGGTACGTTGCAGCGGTGAAGCGGGGCCCGGGCGACGGTCGCGTTCCGCGGCGACGGGTCGACCTCGGCACGCTGCCGGCCTGGGCGCAGTACCTGATCGCCTTGATCGTCGTGGCGGTCATCGGTGGCGCGGCCTGGCTGATCGGCCGCGGGCGCCCGACCCCGTCGTGGTTCCAGGGCGCCATCCCCGTGCTCGGATGGATCGGGGTGGCCGCCCTGGCCTACCTCGTGGTTCGGCAGATTATCAAGAAGCGCTGAGGGCTAAGGCTTCGACCACGCGCTCGGGAACTGCACGTGCCAGTGTCCCTCTTCGCTGATCGCGCTCGGGAATACCTTGCGGACGTCGGCAAGCGTGGCGCTGCCCGAGGCAACGTCGAAGGCGCGACCGCCGAGATGGAGCGACCAGTAGCTCCGCTCGGTGTCGCCCATCGGCTCGAGGATGCCTTCCAGGCCCGCGGCGATCGCCTGGCGGGTTGCCGCGGGATGCGCCGCCACCCACGCCTTGATCAACCTCTTCGGGCGCGAGTTGACGAAGATGTCGACGTAGGCAGGGTCGTCCGCGATGTGCTTCGAGACCGCCCAGCAGTCCTCCGTCAGCGTTCGTCGTCCGCTGTTAAATTGCACGGCGGGGATCTGTTTTTTCAGCTCGCGCGCGGCGTTGGCGACGTCCTCCTGCAGGTCGAGGCCGGCGATGTCCGCGTCAGTCGCCGCGGGGGCAGTGCCGGCGTCCGCCGCGACTCCGGCGTCAGGCGTGCGCAGCAGGGCGGTGACGGCGGCGTTCCCGATCTTGCGCTGCAGCTCGAGCACCGCCTCGGCCGTCGTCGGTCGTGCCGTCCGGGCCACCGGCGGCTGACGATGCGACGGCGTTGACCTGGATTCAAAATCCCGCATGGCCTTGCTCCCTCGTCGCGGGCTGCACCCGCTAGCATCTCGTGATTCGCGTCCGCGGCAAGGCCGCGCCGGGTCAGTCTTTCGGGCAGAGCAGCCTGCCCTTCCGGGCACCTGGCTTCCGTCCGTTTGATGGGAAGGGGATCAGCAGGTGATGCGTCGGGGGCCGACCGCGGTGGCAACGCTCGTCGCCGTGCTCATTACGGGAGCGCTCGCAGTCCAGCCGCGCCAGGCGCAGAGCGGCCCCTGCACCGCCCTGACGATCGCGTTGTCCGAAGAAAAGTCCGCCTTGCTCGCGCAGCTCGCCGCCGACTTTCAGCGAACTGGTCCGCCGGTCCAGGGACACTGTTTGAGCCTGCGCATCATTCGGAAGGCATCCGGCGAGGTCGAGCAGGCCCTGGCCCGCGGCTGGGATGCCGGCGAACCCGCGGTCGGCGGCAGCATCCTTCGCCTCGCGCGCCTGTTCGCCTACATGGCCAACGTCCCGGTGTCCGTTGAGGTCAAGCCGGTATCCGAGCCCAGTGACGACTGAGCGCCGCGCCCGTGCGTTGCGCATCGGGCCAGCCGACCCGGTCGAGCCGGTATAGTTCGGTCCGGGGAAATGGCACGCGATTTGTCGGTGCGCCTGGGGGAA
>DAINCX010000075.1:0-8327 GCA_036732165.1 Candidatus Dormiibacterota bacterium
AAGTCCCTCGCGGAATTTACTTGACCAGGAGGCCGACGAGGCCCACCGCGATGTCGTAGCCCGCGTGGGCGACGATCGCGGTCAGGGTGCCGGACCGAACCCGGAGCCAGCCCAGTCCAAGGCCGAGCACGAAGACCTCCAGCGACGCGAAGGTGATGCCGTACTGAGTATGCAGGGCGGCGAAGAGTACGGCCGTGAGGATGATCCCAAGCCGGGGGACCAGGGCTCCGCGAAAGAGGATCTCTTCCACCACCCCGGCGAGCACGCCGAGGAAGACGATGGCGGCCGGGTTGTTGAAGCGGCTGAAGAGCACCGTGCTCACGTCGGTGACCTCTTTCTGTGTGGCCGGGGTCACCGCCCCGGCCACCGCCTCGATGGCGAAGGCAACCGCCATGAAGACCGGAATCGCCAGTAGCGCGACCAGCCACCAGTAGCGGGCGGGGGGCGGCGTGAGCCCGAGACGCTGCATGGTCTCGCGCGGCGATCGCCGGATAAAGAGGCCGACCGCGACGAACGCCAGCAGCAGCAAGGGGATGTCCTGGAAGAGGAGATCAGTCACGGTGAGGGGCGGACTGTTCTTGAGCGCATCCAGGACGTTGACCGCCAGCTGGCTCCCGAGCTGCTGCGCGAGGAACAGCATGCCGATCACCACGGTGATGTAGCCAACGGAGGAGCCGACCCGCAGGGGCAAGAGCCGAGAGACGGCGCGTTGAACCGGCGGAAGGAGATACACGAGCCCGAAGAGGCCGGCCACCGCGATGGGGATCGCGATCTCTTCGGCGGCTCGAAGTTGATCGGTGGTGACCTGGCCCAGGCTGTAGCGGAGCCCCTGGACCAGTGCCAGCAGGATGGCGCCGACGAGCGCCAGGCCGGAGAGCACCCCACCGGCCACGAGCGTGAGGATCCTCGGGGTCCGCGCCCGCTCGCCGAAGTTGGCGAGCACGTAGAGGCCGATCAGCACGAGAAGGACGGCGAGCGTTGACAGATCGCTGCCGATGTCGGCGATTCGCGGAACGATAGGCGTCAGCGCTTGGAGGACGTCGCGGGCGCGGTCTCTTTCGGCCGGGCACGCAATTCCATCAAGTGTTCCAAGATGTCGATCGGCATCGGGAACACGATCATCGTGTTCCGCTCCACGCCGATCTCCGTCAACGTCTGCAGATATCGCAGCTGGAGCGCGCTGGGCTCGCGGGCGATCACCTCCGCGGCTTCCGTGAGTTTCTGGGCGGCGGCGAACTCGCCCTCCGCGTGGATGATCTTCGCCCGCTTCTCACGTTCCGCTTCCGCCTGCTTGGCCATCGCCCGCTGCATCGTCGAGGGCAGCTCGACGTCCTTGATCTCGACCGTCGAGACCTTCACGCCCCAGGGTTCCGTCTGCTCGTCGATGATGCGCTGCAGGGTGGTGTTGATCTTCTCGCGATTGGCCAGCAGCTCGTCCAGCGACGACTGGCCGAGCACGCTCCGTAGCGTCGTCTGCGCGATTTGTGACGTGGCGTTGATGAAGTTGGCCACCTTGGTAACCGCGAAATTCGGGTTGACCACCAGGAAGTAGATGACGGCGTTGACCTTGATGGTCACGTTGTCGAGGCTGATGACCTCCTGTGGCGGCACCTCCAGGGTGACCGTTCGGAGATCGATCTTGACCAGCCGGTCGATGCCGAAGGGGATGATCAGGCGTAGGCCCGGGCCCTTCAGCGCCATCAGCCGGCCCAGCCGGAAGAGCACGCCCCGCTCGTACTCGTTGATGATCCGGATCGCCGAGCTCAGTCCGATCAAGACGATGACGACGATGATGCCGAGAACGATCAGGGCAAAGATTCCCATCGGTCCCTCCTTGGTAGTGTCTCGAATGTTACGGCGTCAGGGCGAGACGCTCTGCGGCGGTCCCTCGGAGACGGCGGCCTGGCGATCGCTCAGCGGTTGCACACGAAGATGAAGACCATCGACGGCTACGACCCGCACCGGCGTGCCGATCGGGAGTGGTCCCGAGGCAGAGGTTGCCTGCCAGAGCGCGCCGTCGACGAAGACCATGCCACTCGGACTGAGCGGCTCCCGGACGACGCCGACCCTGCCAATCATCGACTCCTCTCCGGCAGCGTAAGGCCGGCTGCGGGCGGCGATCACCTTCCGAAGAACGAAGGCGAAGGCGCCCCCGATCAGGAGCACGGTCACGAGCAGCAGGCCGATGTTGATCCCTTCCGCGAGGAAGCCCGTATCGATGAGCATCAAGCCGCCGAGCGTCATCGCGATGACGGCGGCCGTTGTCAGCACCCCGTGCGTGACGGCCTTGAGGTCGACCAAGAAGAGCATCATCGCCAGCAGGATGAGGATGACGCCGGCAGTGTTGATCGGGAGGTTGAAGAGCGACAGAGCCGCGAGCACGCCGGCAATCACGCCGATGACGCCCGGGATCACAAACGCGGGATGGGCGGCCCAGACGACGATGCCGATCACCGCCAGCAGGAACAGCAGGTAGATCAGGTTCGGATCGGCGGCGGCCTCGAGGAAGAGGTCGAAGCCATTCAGGTCGTATCGCTCGATGCCCGCGTGCGCGGTCTGGAGGGCGTAGGAATGACCGCCCTTCACCACCTGGCGGCCGTTCAGCGCGGCCAGCAGCGTGTCCAGGTCGCGGGACTCGAAGTCGACGACGCCGAGCCGCACCGCCTCATCCGATGGCACGTTGATGCTCTGGCGCACGGCTTTCTCGGCCCAGTCCGCGTTGCGATGGTGCAGCGTGGCCAGGGCGCGCACGTAGGCCGCGGCGTCGTTCTCGATCTTGATGCTCTCGATATCGGGAGCGGCGGTCGAGCCGCTGCCGTTCGCGCTCGGACTGGGCGCCGGGTTCGAGCCCCCGAGGCTGACCGGATGGGCCGAGCCGATATTGGTGCCCGGTGCCATGACCGCCACGTCCGCCGCCTCGGTGATGTAGAGCCCCGCCGATGCCGCCCGCGCCCCCGAGGGCGAGACGAACACCACCACCGGGATGGGCGCCCCCAGGATCTTCTTGATGATGTCGCGCATCGACGTATCGAGCCCGCCGGGCGTGTCCATGGCGATGATCAACGCCGTCGCGTGACCCTGAACGGCGCGGTCGGTCGCCGTGACGAGGTAGTTGTCGGTGATCGGGTTGATGACCCCGTTAAGGGTCGCCACCAGGACGTGCGGTTCGCTGGCGCCCGCCGGCAGGACCGGCCAGAACGCTGCCAGAACCACGGCCACCGCCAGCAGGCGGAAGGCCTTCTTCATCGAGTCATTCTAGGTCCTCTTGCGTGGGACTCCGTCGATACAATGGAACGCATGCCACAGTCGCCAGTGCGTCATCAAACCGAGGATGACGAGGATGACTACCGCGCCCAGGTGTCGCGCTATCCGCGGCTCTCGACCGAGGACGAGGGACGCCTGTTCGCCACCCGCGGGCCGGCTCGCGATGTCGCAAACCGCACCCTCATCGAACACAACCTTCACCTGGTCTTCGAGGCGGCCCTGGCTCGCAAAAACCGGGGCGTTCCCTTCGGCGACCTGTTCCAGGAGGGTACGGTCGGGCTGATCTCCGCGGTCGAGCACTACAAGGAGGCCGATGGGGGTTTCCACTCGAGCCTGGTGGAGGCCATCTCCGCGACCATGGACGACGTCCTCGCCCAGACCGAGGAGGCGCAGCGAAACGACGAAGCCTTTGTCACGGCCTGTCGCTTGCTCGAGGCGGCGCAACGGCTCCTCTCGGAGCGCCTGGAGCGCAAGGCCACCCCCGCTGAGTTGGCGCGGCTGCTGCAGTGGGAGGAGGTCCGCGTCAACATGATCCTCGAAATGCTGCACGACGCGAGTGACCTGCACGACCAGGAGCTCTTTGAGTACCTGGGCGACCTCGACGACCGCGACAGCGAAGAAGCGTGAGTACGGCTGCGGTGGCCGCCGAGCGGACGCCCCTGTATGCGGAGCACGTCCGCCTGCATGCCCAGATGACCAACTTCGGCGGCTGGTCGATGCCGCTCCAGTACACCTCCATCCGGGATGAGCACCAGGCGGTGCGCACCGCGGCGGGCATCTTCGACCTCTCGCATATGGGCGAGATCCGCGTCGCCGGGGCGGGCGCGCTCGCCCTCGTGCAGCGTGTCGTCGCTCGCGACATTGCCCGCCTGAAGGTGGGGCGCGCGCAGTACACCGTGCTCTGTAATGAAGAGGGCGGCATCATCGACGACCTGCTCGTGTACGCGGAGGACGGCGGTTACGTCCTGGTCGTGAACGCCGGCAACCAGGATCGTGATTTCGATTGGATTCGTCAGCATGCTGGCGATGACAGCGAGGTCAGCAATATCGGCCGCGAGACGGCGTTGATCGGCGTCCAGGGCCCGCGCGCGGTGGAAATCGTCCAGGAGCTGTCGGGGAAGGATCTGCGCGGCGTCAAGTACTACGCGTTCGTCGACGGCACGATGGCGGGAGCCGCCGCCCGGCTGTCGCGCACCGGCTACACCGGTGAGGATGGGTTCGAGGTCTTCTGCGCGCCGGCTGACGCGAGCGCGGTCTGGAATGCGCTGCTCGAGCGCGGCCGCGACCGAGGGCTCAAGCCCGCCGGGCTGGGCGCGAGAGACACCCTGCGCCTGGAGGCCGGCATGCGCCTCTACGGCAACGACATGGACGAGACGACGAACCCCCTGGAAGCCGGCCTGGAATGGACCGTCAGCCTCGACAAGGAGTTCATTGGCGCGCAGGCGCTGCGACGCGCGGCGGCCAACCTCGACCGAACCATCGCCGGCTTGAAGATGCTCGATCGAAGCATCCCGCGGCATGGCTATCCCGTCCTGGACGGGGGCGAACGGGTCGGGTCGGTCGGCTCGGGAAACGTTTCCTTTACGCTCGGGTACAACATCGCGATGGCGTCCGTCCCCAAAGCCCGGGCGACTCCGGGGACGCGGCTCGGGATCGATGTGCGAGGGACCACGGCACCGGCGGAGGTCGTGCCGCTTCCGTTCTACAAGCGGCCTCATCCGAAATGACAAGGGGGAAGGCATGGCAGACCTGAGCGGAATGCGATTCAGCGAGAGTCACGAGTGGACGCGGAAGGATGGCGACCAGGTCACGGTCGGAATCAGCGAGTACGCGCAATCGCAGCTCGGCGACGTGATCTATCTTGAGTTTCCGACCGTCGGGCAGCAGCTGGAGGCAGGCGGCCGCATGGGCGTGATCGAGTCGGTCAAGGCGGCGTCAGACCTTTACAGCCCGGTCGGCGGGGAGGTCGCCGAGGTCAACGGCGAGCTCAAGGACCACCCCGAATACATCAACCAGGATCCCTACGGCAAGGGCTGGATCCTCAAGCTCAAGGCCGTCAAAGACAATCCGAAGCTCCTCGACGAGAAAGCCTACGAAGCCTTCGTCCAGGGCCAGTCCTAGGACGCGTGTGACCTACATTCCCAACGCGGCGAGCGAGCAGGCGGCCATGCTCGCGGTGCTCGAGCTGGAAAAGATCGAAGATCTCTTTCGGCAGATTCCGGAGCGCCTCCGCCTGGACGGGATCGATCTCCCGGCGCCGCTCTCCGAGGTGGAGCTGGTCGCGTACTTCAAGGAGCTCGGGCGGCTGAATGCTCGGATCGCCCCCTCGCACAGCTTCCTCGGCGCCGGCGCCTCGCGACGGTTCAGCCCGGCGATCGTCAACGCGGTCATCTCGCGGCCGGATTTCTACACCACGTACACGCCCTACCAGCCCGAGGCCAGCCAGGGAACACTGCAGGCGACCTATGAGTTCCAGACGATGATCGCGCTCCTCACCGGCCTCGATGTCGCGAACGCGTCGCTGTATGACGGGGCGACCGCGCTGGCCGAGGCGGCCAAGATGGCGGTGGCGCAGACCAACCGCCAGAACGTGGTCATCGCGGGTGCGCTCCATCCGGAGTACGCGCAGGTGCTCCAAACCTACTCGGAGGCGCAGGACTACGAGATCCTGCGCGTGGCTGCTGGTCCGGATGGACGGGTCGACCCCGCCACGCTTCGCGACGCGGTTACGGCGACGACGGCTGCCGTGATCCTCCAGCAACCGAACTTTTTCGGCGTTCTCGAAGATGCCCAGGCCGTCAGCGACCTGGCGCACGGGGCCGGGGCGCTGCTGATCGCCTGCGTCGACCCGATCTCGCTCGGCGTCCTCAAGGCGCCGGGTGACTACGGGGCCGACCTCGCGGTTGGAGACGGGCAGCCACTCGGGATTCCGCTCTCGTTCGGGGGGCCGTATGTCGGGTTCATCGCCTGCCGCGAGGCGCTGCTGCGGCGGATGCCCGGCCGCCTGGTGGGCGCGACCGTCGATGCCAGCGGGGCGCGCGGCTACGTGCTGACGTTGCAGGCTCGCGAGCAACACATCCGGCGCGAGCACGCCACCTCCAACATCACGACCAACCACGCCCTGATGGCGCTCGCCGCCACCGTCTACCTGGCGCACATGGGCGGTAAGGGCCTCGCCGCGCTGGCGGAGATGAGTGCCCAGCGGGCGCATCATCTCGCGGAGCGCGTGGCGACGAAGCCGGGGTACGGGCTGCCGTTCCGCGGCCCGTTCCTCTGGGAGTTTGCGCTGCGCACGCCGCACCCCGCGGAGGAGGTCCAGCAACGCATGCTGGAGCACGGGATCCTACCCGGCCTGCCACTGGGCCGATTCTTCCCGGAGCTGAAGAACGCGCTGCTGGTGTCGGTCACCGAGCTTAACCAGCCCGACGTCCTGGACCGGTTCGTCGAGGTCCTTCCCTGAGCGAGACTCTGCTCTTCGAACTGGGCGCCGCGGATCGGCCCGCGCCGCGGCTTCCCGCCGTCGGCGTGCCGGTCCGTCCCCTCAACGACGTGATCCCGGCCGCTCTGCGCCGCAAGGAAGCTCCCGCGATCGGCTCGCTCAGCGAGCCGGAGGTCGCGCGCCACTACGGGCGGTTGGGGCGGCTCAACTTCAACCTGCACCAGGGCCTGTACCCACTCGGCTCCTGCACGATGAAATACAATCCTGCGGTCAACGAAGCCCTCGCCCGCCTCGACGACTTCGCTGACCTCCATCCCTATCATCCGCAAGGGCGGGCCCAGGGCGCCCTGCGCCTGATGTGGGAGCTGGAACAGGCCCTGCGCGTCATCACCGGAATGGACCGCATGAGCCTGCAACCAGCAGCCGGCGCGCATGGTGAATGGACCGGGCTCCGGATGATCCAGGCGTATCACCGCAGCCGGGGGGAGACCCGCGACGAGGTCCTCGTACCGGACAGCGCGCATGGGACCAATCCCGCCAGCGCGACCCTGACCCGGCTCAAGACCGTCACCGTCAAGTCGGGCCGGGATGGCGAGGTCGACCTCGAAGACTTCAAGGCCAAGCTCTCGACCAGGGTCTCGGCCGTGATGCTGACCAACCCCAACACCGTCGGTCTCTTCGAGAAGGACATTCTCGAGATCGCGCGCCTCTCGCACGAGCACGGCGCCCAGCTCTATTACGACGGGGCCAACCTGAACGCCCTGGTGGGCGTGGCCCGGCCTGGCGACATGGGATTTGACGTGGTCCACCTCAACCTGCACAAGACCTTCTCCACCCCGCATGGCGGCGGCGGCCCTGGGGCAGGCCCGGTCGGCGTCCGGGCCCACCTCGTCCCCTTTCTGCCGATCCCCACCGTGGAGCGAACCGGCAACGAGTTCGGATTCGACTACGAGCGGCCGCAATCGATCGGCAAGGTCCGGTCGTTCTACGGCAACTTCGGCATGCTGCTGCGCGCCTATGCCTACATCCGCACCTACGGCAACGGCATCAGCGAGGTGGCTTACCAGGCGGTGCTGAATGCTAGCTATCTGCGCCATCATCTGCGCCGGTATTTCGAGGACGCCTTCGACGGCCCCTCGCTGCATGAGTTCGTCCTGACGGCGAAGAACGCCAAGCGCGCCGGGGTGGGGGCCAAGGACATCGCGAAACGGCTGATCGACCTCGGCTTCCATCCCCCGACGGTCTATTTCCCGCTGATCGTTCCCGAGGCCTTGATGATCGAGCCGACCGAGACCGAGTCGAAAGCGTCACTCGACGCCTTCGTCGCCGCGATCGACCAGATCTGCTCCGAAATCGAGCGTGATCCGGAGTTGGTCAGAACGGCGCCGCATAACGCCCCGGTCGGCCGCCTGGACGAGGTCCGCGCCGCGCGCCAGCTCAACCTGCGGTGGCGGCCGCCCGGGAGCGGGGCATCTCCCGTCAGCGAGCCTGCGCCGGTCGCCGCCTCATGAGGCGATCGTGCACCTCCTCGGCGCCGAGTCCGACGATCGCCCAGAGCGGCAGGTAGTCGAGCCGCACCAGCCCGTCGATGTTGAGCCGCGCCTGACGGTAATCCCAGGGTGCC
>DAINCX010000076.1:0-1416 GCA_036732165.1 Candidatus Dormiibacterota bacterium
GCTCCTGCGAGACCTCCTGCAGGATCAGCTCCATCGGGAACAGCGGCGCCAGGTCCTGAGGTCCGATTGGCTGCCGCGTCCCGGGATGCAGCGGCGGATCGAGTGAAAACGGGAGATCCGCCTGGATGTTGTACCAGCGGCGTGGCATCTCCTGCTCCTGCAGCAGGATCCGGGTGGCGTTGGCTGGCGCACTGATACTCATGGGGTCCCTCCTTCCCTTGGTGGCTTCTCTTGTATCACAGAGTTTGGCCCCTGCATAGGGGCGCTGGGGACGCGGCGCGACAGTTACGGTGTCGTGGCCAGCCTCCGGCTCGGGTCGGGGCTCCTCGAGGGGGACCCCACCACGGGTGTCGGTGGCGGCTGATCGGCATCCTTGAACGTCACCGGCGTTGTCGCCCCACGCCGGACCTCGAGCTTGAAGATGTCTGGCCGAGCGTAGTGGCCGGTGACGTCCAGCGTCCGGTGCGCCGACGTGGCCCGCGCAGGATCGCACTCCGCATACAGGATCCCGTGTTGCTTGTTGAGAGGGCCGGCCGTGATGGTGCCATTCGGCGCCACGATCAGCGAGTCGCCCTCGTTGATCCACTCATCTGGGTCGGGGAAGAGGAAATCACGCTTGGGAAAATCGGCTGGAATGTCCCGCCCCTGCAAGGACGTCCCGTTGCTGATCACCCAGCAGCGCCCTTCGAGGGCGATGTGGACCATCGAGGAGATCCAGCCGCTCCCCATGTCCCATGTGGGCGCCAGGTAGATCTGGACGCCTTCCGCATAGAGACAGTAGCGGGCCAGCGGCATGTAGTTTTCCCAGCAAATCAGCCCGCCCAACCGACCCGATGGTGTTTCGACCACCTTGAGGCCAGTGGCGTCGCCCAAGCCCCACACCATTCGTTCAGGATTGGTGGGCATCAACTTGCGATGCCGATTCAGAAGGTCTCCGTCAGGTCCGATCATCACCATGGAGTTATAGAGCGTGCCGCGGCTGAACGAGCCGTCACGCTCGTGCACGCCGAGCACGACGGTCACATGCTCGCGGCGGGCCGCGGCGAGGATGGGGGCGAGATCGCCGGAGCCCAGGTCGACCGCATTGGCAAGGAGCGTGGCATGAAGCTCGCTGGTCAACTCGTAGTCCGCGCCGGGGCGGAGGCGCCAGATCCATTCGGGATAGCCGGGGACATACGCTTCGGGAAAGCTGATCAGGCTCGCGCCCTCGGCGGCTGCCTCGGCAATGAGGGCGACCGCGAGATCGATGGTCGCCGACCGGTTGAGGAGGACCGGGGGCCGTTGCACCACCCCGACCCCGTGATGCATCCTGGCAGACGCCATGTCACGCCAGTATGCCACTTGACCGACAGCTACTTTGGGTCCTGCGTCCGCTTCGTTTACAGGGGGGACTCGGCAGCAGATTTCAAGTAGGCG
>DAINCX010000076.1:1516-7716 GCA_036732165.1 Candidatus Dormiibacterota bacterium
GCGGTGACGTGTAGTCGAAGACGTCGACCATCAGGGTGCCGGCGTTCTGGCGCATGAAGTCGTGGGTGTGGCGGAAGCGGGCGAATGCGCCACGCACCATCTCGTCGACGAAACGATTGGGGCGGTCGAATGCCGTGATCCGAGAAGACAACCGCTGTCGCACTCCGAAATGGGTGGCCTCCCAGGTCACTTCATCCCCCAACTCCATGCGACCGGAGGTGACGCCGGCCACGACCTTCTCCGCCGACGCCGCCGTCGACCGCTGATGGAGGTCGACGTCGCGGGCCATGTCGAAGCAGGTCTCAATGGGAGCGGCAATCAGCGTCTCGAGCCTGATGACGGGCACTGAAAGCCGGTGGAGTGTGACCCTGGCCCTAGGCCAGCCAGCGTCCGTCGCGCATGACGTCGCGGCCCGACAGCTCGTCGTAGCCGCGATAAGCCTGGATCCGCGAGGGCATCAGCGTGAAGTATGCCCAGTCGTCGGAGATCTCCCGTGGATCCCATCCGACTGCCGCCGCGAAGCCTTTGGCCAATTCGGAATCGGCGTGCACCGGCGTTGGGCTGCCGGAAAGGGTTGCATCAATAACCATCACGTCGTCAGGGGCGCCAATGGCGATGCGGGCAGTTCGCGTTGATTCGAGGTTGCGGGCCGTCCGACTTCCGCCGGTCGTCGCGACGATGACTTTGCTTCCATCCCACCACGCGGAGATCGCGATCAGATGCGGTCGGCCCGTCATGTCTGCGGTCGCGAGCCAAAGGTCGGCCTGCTTGTTGAGGGCGGCCAAGACGTCCGTCTTGCGCTGATCAAGCTTCCGGCCCTTCTGATCGGCCATGGTCTAAGAGTCTAGCCAGCGGGTTCCAGCAACGGCTGGAGAATGGGATGGAGAATGAGACCCCCCACCCCGACCCAAGGTTTCGGTTAGCGGGACTTTTTCTTGGTTAGTTTCTTGGCGGGGCGTTTGGTGCCGTTAGAGGATGGGCCCGGGAGGAGCTTCCGGCCGCGGACTTCGATGAAGGCCGGGAAGATCTCATCCAGGTGGCCGTCGCTGCCCTTCTCCGCATCGGGTTCGGGCGGGCCCGGGGAAAATTC
Source organism: Candidatus Dormiibacterota bacterium (assembly GCA_036732165.1). GTDB lineage: Bacteria > Chloroflexota > Dormibacteria > CF-121 > CF-121 > JALYYC01. The sequence goes on from DAINCX010000076.1 coordinate 2,607, forward strand.
CCAGATGCCGTCGACCACCACGCCGGCTGAGGCGAGGCTGTTGACGATGGTCTCGAACGTGTGGCCGTACTCGATGGTGGGCGCCACCACACGCTTGCGACCGAACGTCCAGGTCGCATCCCAATCGGTCGCGTACGGCATCGGCTTGTTCTCGAAGTACGTGACCTTCGGGTACCAGCCGGTGCCCGTATAGGTGCCGTAGAGACGGCGCGTGGTCGGATGCATCGTCGACATCAGGTAAGTGCCGCCCGGAGCCAGAATGCGGCCGACCTCGCGGAGCACCTTGGGCGCGTCATCGATAAAGACCAGCGAATGACAATGCCAGACCACATCGAAGGACTCGTCCTTGAAAACGGACAGGTCCCGCATGTCGCCGCGCACCGTGCGCACCTCCACCTTCTGACGCTTGGCCAGGTCGCGGACGGTCTTCAGCTGGGTCGGTGAGATGTCGAAGACGGTCGTCTCGGCACCCAGCTTGGCGAAGATCACCGGGTCCCACCCGCCACCAGCCGCCAGCCCGAGCACCCGGGCGCCATCGAGACGAACGCCTTTCAGCCGCGATCGCTTGTCCATGAAGTGCCGCATGCCAGCGCGCGACTTTGGCGGACGGCCAAAGGGGCGCGTGTAGTTCATCGCCTTGCTGGCGAGGAGCTCCCACATCTTGAGGTTGTGCTCGGCAATCCGGTCCGGTTTCATCCTTCGGCATGGTATCGAATAGCGCAGCCGCAACGGTCCGATAACAATCGATGGCCTTGCCTTGACGTCGGCTTCGGAGTGGATGATAATTTGAGCATGCGCTCAAAGCCAACGCTCAAGACCTCAGCTAGCGGCCGGGCGAAGCGGGCCCAGCCAGTGACGGCCGCCCGACCGCGCCGGCGCCTCGCCTCAACGCAGCCCCAACCGCCTTCGGCCACCAGGGAGAAGCTGGTCATGGCGGCGCTGAAGACGCTGCAAACGCACGGCTTCCCCGGAACGACCGCCCGGGCCATCGCCCGCAGTGGGCGGCTCAACCAGGCGCTGATCTTCTACCACTTCGGCAGCCTCGACCGGCTCCTGCTCGCGGCTCTCGACCGGACCAGCGCCGACCGGCTGGCGCGCTACCGGGCCGCGCTGGCGGATGTCCCCTCCCTCACCGAGCTTGTCCAGGTGATGTCACGGCTCTACGCGGAGGACGTCGAGGTCGGCCACGTCGCGGCCGTGCAGGAGATGGTCGCGGGCGGCTCTTCCGTCCCGAGCCTGCGCCATGAGGTGATGGCGCGGATGGAACCGTGGGTGCGCTTCGCGGAGGAGGTCATGGCGCGGCTGCTGAAGGGGACATTCCTCGAGTCCGTCCTCCCGGTCGGAGACTTCGCCTTCGCGGCGGTGGCCCTGTATTTCGGCATCGAAACGCTCACGCACCTCGAAGGTGACCGGAGCCGGGCGGACGCGCTGTTCCAGACCGGCATGCAGATCGCGCCGATCGCCGACGCTCTGCTCGCCTCAGCGAGCTGGAGCGACGAGCCGCCATCGGGCGGGAAAGGAGACAGGCGATGAATGGTCCCATCGACGTCGTCACCGGCAGCTTCAGTTACAGCGGCCGATTCGTCGCGGCGCAGCTGCTGGAACGCGGCCGCGGCGTGCGCACCCTGACCAACCACCCGCGCCCGGAGGACCCGCTCGCCAGCCGCGTCGCAACCTTCCCCCTGGATTTCAAGGACAGCGCCGGCCTGGTGGCGGCGATGCAGGGGGCGGACACGCTGTACAACACCTACTGGGTTCGAGCGCCGCATGGCAGCCTGAGCCACGACGTCGCCGTCGAGAACACGCGCTCGCTGTTCGCCGCCGCCCGCCGGGCCGGAGTCCGGCGCATCGTCCATACCAGCATCGCGAATCCAACCGAGTCGACGCTCACCTACTACCGCGGAAAGGCGGCGACCGAGGAGGCGGTCCGGGCATCCGGGCTCTCCTATGGGATCGTGCGGCCGACGCTGCTCTTTGGCGAGGGCGACGTGCTGATCAACAACATCGCCTGGCTGCTCCGGCACCTACCGGTCTTCGGGATCCCGGGCGACGGGAGCTACAAACTACAGCCGATGCACGTCAAGGACCACGCGCAACTGCTGGTGCAGGTCGGCGGCGAGTCAACCGATCAGGTCGTCGACTCGGCCGGGCCCGAAATCTTCAGCTTTGATGAGCTGGTGCAACTGCTTCGCGGCGCGATGGGGCTGCGCACCCTGGTGCTGCACATGCCGGCGGCGCTGGCGATGATCGGCGCCACCGTGGCCGGCCGCTTGACCGGGGACATGATGCTAACCCGGGACGAGCTGGATGACCTGATGCGCGGCATCCTCATCTCGCACGAGCCGGCGCGCGGCACCACCCGTCTGACCGAATGGCTACCGGCGAACGCAGGCACCCTCGGCCGAACCTACGCCTCCGAGATGGAACGGCATTACCGGCGCCCGGCTACGTCATCGAGGGCGGCATGAAAACCTTTCCGGCTGTGGCCGTCGCTGGCGCGGTCGTCTGGATCGGCGTCATCGCCGGCTCGGTGACCGGCCTGGTGCATCTCACCCTGATCGACGTGCTGTTCCTGCTGGCTCCGTTGGTCATCGTGCCGCTCGGCCTGCGGCTGGTCCAGTTCGACGAGGGACTGCCGTCGCGCTTGCTCGGCCTCGCCATCCTTATTCAGCCGGCCGGCGCCGTGCTCGCGGTGGTTGCCTTCCTGATTCCAACCGGGATCGCCGCCGGTGTGGTCGCGAGCGTCTGGCTGCTCGTCTGCGGCATTGCCGCCCTGGGTGCGCTGGCTCACCTGATCGCTGGCCGCTCGCTGCACCCGATCCGCCTCGTTCCGGCGGCCGCGGTCGGCTTCATGGCCTTCGGCGCGGTATGGCTGGTGCTCTCGCGCGCGGGGATCAGGCCGCTGGGCCTCGATCGACAGATCGTCGAGCTCACCGCGGTTCACTTCCACTTCACGGCCTTTGCCGCCACGCTACTGGCCGCGCTGGTCCTGATCCGCCTGCGCGACGAGCGCGGCACCTGGCACAACGTCGCGCTCGCTGCAGCTATCGCGCTGGTGCTCGGGTCACCGGTCCTGGCGGCCGGCTGGGGCACTCCGATTCACGTCCTGCAGGTGCTGGGCGCGATCCTGGTCGCCACCGGCGTCATCGGGACCGCGGCCATCATGTTCTTCCGCACCGACAGCCTGGCCGCACCGGGGACCGCTCACGCCTTGCTTCGCATCGCCGCGGTGATGCCGCTGCTGCCGATGATCTTAGCGGTTGAATACAGTACCGGGCGCACCTTCGGATTTCCGACGCTGGACATCCAGACCATGGCGCTGGTCCACGGCAACCTCAATGCCCTGGGCTTTGTCTTCCTGGGCCTGATCGCCTGGACGATGGCCCAGCCGGGCTACCGGCGGGCGGGCACTGTTTCGCGCAACGCGGGAATGACCCCGCTGGCGAACAGCTCGAGCTGACGCGATTTCCGATAATCGCCAGGGGTGCCGCAGCGGGATGGCGATCGGTCGCAGTTGTTCGGGCAAGATGCCGTTCGATACGATCGGGCGCGCCCATCCTATCCAAGCTCGCTCATTGACGACCTATGTGCGGACTTGCCAGCTCGGGTTCTTGACGTCGGGTGTGGAACCGGTAAGGCGGCCCGCCTGTTCGCAGCGCGGGGCTGCCAGGTCCTTGGGGTCGAACCAGATGACCGAATGGCGGCCGTCGCTCGCTCCCATGGAGTCCCGGTCGAGGTTGCTACCTTCGAGGCGTGGAATCCAGCGGGGCGGACCTTCGACATGCTCGTATCGGGTCAAGCCTGGCACTGGATTGACAAGGAGATGGGGCCCGGCAAGGCTGCCGCTCTCTTGCCATCCCAAGCAAAACTCGCTGTGTTTTGGAATCGAGGCACACCTGACGCTCCGACCAGATCGCAGCTCGATGAGGCCTACAAGCGTTACGCGCCAGCAATGGCGTCAGGCTATGCACCGCTTTGGAATCTCAACCAGACAAATTCGGAGGACATCCCAGCAATCGTTGCGACTGGCAGTTTCGAGGCTCCCGAGCTTCGGGTCTATGAGTGGGTCAAGCGTTACTCGCGCGATGAGTGGCTCGACCAGCTCGGAACGCATAGCGATCACCTTTTGCTCCCTACCAGCCAGTTCGAAGCCCTGTCCGAGGCCGTCGCGGCGACAATCGACAGGCTCGGCGGCACGATTACCGTCTACTTCCGGACGGAATTGATTCTCGCCCGGAGGAAATGAGCAACCGCGGCGCAACGCGGGAATGACCTGGCTGGCGAACTGCTCGAGCTGCCTCGAGCCGGTAAAGGCTTCAGCGAGAATGCTCGCATGACCCAACTGGACGATCACGGTCGTCCGGAACCTCCCGTCGCGGCCGACGAGACCGCCACCCTCCTGGGATTTCTGGACTACCAGCGCGCGACCATGGCGTGGAAATGCGCGGGACTGGACGCGGCCGGCCTGCGGGCTACCGTCGGCGCCTCGTCGATGACCCTGGGCGGGATGCTCAAGCACCTGGCCTGCGTCGAGGAGTGGTGGTTCTCCGAGCGGCTGCACGGGCGAGACCCGGTGCCCCCATGGAACACAGTGGACTGGGACGCCGACCCCGACTGGGACTGGCACTCAGCCGCCGCGGACACCCCGGAGCAGCTCCATGCGATCTGGCAGGAGGCCGTGGCGGAGTCCCGCTCCCTGGTCACGGAGGCGTTGGCCGATGGCGGCCTGGAGCGGCTGGCCCGGCAGCCCTGGCCTGATGGTCGGGCACCCAGCCTGCGATGGATCCTGGTCCACATGATCGAGGAGTACGGGCGGCACAACGGCCATGCCGACCTCATCCGGGAGACGGTGGACGGGGAAACCGGGGAATAGTACCCCCGACGTTGCTCCAAGCCATTTCCGGGTGTGGTAGAAAATCCCGTAATGGCCGAGATACTGCTATTCCACCACGCACAGGGAGAGACCCCCGGATTCCTTGCGTTCGCCGACGAGCTCCGCGCAGCCAGGCACACGGTTCACGCCCCGGATCTATACGAGGGCAAGACGTTCGCTAGGCTCGACGAGGGCGTTGGCTACGCCAAGCAGGTCGGCTTCGACACGATCCTCGAG
>DAINCX010000077.1:0-7517 GCA_036732165.1 Candidatus Dormiibacterota bacterium
TGAAGCGGCTCCTCGAGCTCGGCGCGCCCGAGATCATCGTGCGCAACGAGAAGCGCATGCTGCAGGAGGCGGTCGACGCCTTGATCGACAACGGCCGTCGCGGCCGGGCGATCACGGGCACCGGCAACCGCAAGCTGAAGTCGCTGTCCGACATGCTGAAGGGCAAGCAGGGCCGCTTCCGCCAGAACCTGCTCGGCAAGCGTGTCGACTATTCCGGCCGGTCGGTCATCGTGGTCGGCCCGGAGCTGAAGCTGCATGAGTGCGGGTTGCCCAAGAAGATGGCGCTCGAGCTGTTCAAGCCGTTCGTCATGCGCGAGCTGGTCAGCAAGGGCTACACGCAGAACATCAAGTCGGCGAAGCGCATGGTCGAGCGCGTGCGTCCCGAGGTGTGGGATGTGCTCGACGAGGTGATCAAGGAGCACCCCGTGCTCCTCAACCGCGCCCCGACGCTGCACCGCCTGGGCATCCAGGCGTTCATGCCTGTGCTGGTCGAGGGCTCCGCGATCCAGATCCACCCGCTGGTCTGCTCCGCCTTCAACGCGGACTTCGACGGCGACCAGATGGCCGTGCACGTGCCGCTCTTCAGCGGTGCCATCGCGGAAGCCAAGAATTTGATGATGTCGTCCAACAACATCCTGTCGGCGTCGGATGGCCACCCGGTCATCAGCCCGACCCAGGACATCGTCCTCGGCACCTACTACCTCACGATGGTCCGGCCGCGGCCGACCGCCAAGGACCAGGAGCTGCCGCGCTACGGCACCGCCGAGGAGGCGCTGCTGGCGCTCGACAACCGGCGCGTCCACGTCCAGGAAGAGGTCATGGTCCGGATCGACGGCAAGATGGTCCGGACGTCAACCGGTCGCGTGCTCTTCAACCAGGTGCTGCCGATCGGCGTGCAGCCCGCCGACGGGCACGGCGAGCCGATGACCTACCAGAACCGGCTGTTCGACAAGAAGGCGCTGCGCGGCATCGTGGCCGAGTGCTTCCGCCTCCATGGCAATGAGCTGACCGCTCGCACCGCCAACGACATCAAGCGCCTCGGCTTCGCCTACGCCACCAAGGCCGGCATCACCATCTCGGCGATGGACATCAAGACCCCCGCCGGGAAGGCCGCCATCCTGAAGTCGGCGGAAAAGAAGCTCGGTGACATCGACGGCCAGTTCCGCCGCGGCTTGATCACCGACGATGAGCGCTACACGCAGACGGTCGATCTCTGGACGGAGGCCACGGAAGAAGTCACGGCCGCGACCATGAAGAGCTTTGACTCGCTTCACCCGGTCTTCATGATGGCCAACTCCGGCGCCCGCGGGAACATCCAGCAGATCCGCCAGCTGGCCGGAATGCGTGGCCTCATGGCCGACCCGACCGGCCGGATCATCGACCTGCCGATCAAGGCGAACTTCTCGGAAGGGCTCACCGTGCTCGAGTACTTCATCTCGACCCACGGCGCTCGCAAGGGTCTGGCGGACACCGCGCTGCGAACCGCCGACTCCGGCTACCTGACCCGTCGACTCGTGGACGTCGCCCAGGACGTGATCGTACGGTCCGAGGATTGCGGGACGACCGCCGGCGTCTGGGTGATGGATATTTCGGAGGAACGCGCCCTCACCGAGCCGCTCTTCGAGCGGATCGCGGGACGGGTGGCGGCCGCCGACGTGCTCGACCCGAAGACCCAGGCCGTCCTCATCAAGGATGGTGCCGAGATCAATGATGTCCAGGCCCGTAACCTGATCCAGGCGGGCGTGACCCAGGTCAAGGTGCGGTCGGTGCTGACCTGCCAGGCGCGGGAAGGCGTTTGCCGCCTGTGCTACGGCCGCAACCTGGCGACCGGCAAGATCGTGGAGATCGGCGAGGCCGTCGGGGTCATCGCCGCCCAGTCCATCGGCGAGCCCGGGACCCAGCTCACGATGCGGACGTTCCACACCGGCGGTGTCGCCGGGATGGACATCACGCAGGGCCTGCCCCGCGTCGAGGAACTCTTCGAGGCCCGTATCCCGAAGGGCAAGTCGATCATCTCCGAGATCGACGGCGAGGTCGAGTTGATTCGGACTGAGACGGCGCGGAAGGTGAAGGTCACCTCGCGCGACGTGTACGACGTCCCCTACGTGCTGACGCCGAAGATGCAGCCGTTGATCGAGTCCGGCACCGCCGTGACGGAAGGTCAGGACATCGCCAAGGGTCCAGGCGAGGACGGGACCGAGCAGGTCATCCGCTCGCGTGCCTCCGGCATGGCGCGCGTCGAACGCAACCAGATCGTCATCCGCAGCACCGACGAAGAGGCGCGTGAGTATCCGATCCCGCACGGGTCCCGGATCAGCGTCCAGAGCGGCCAGGCGATCAAGGCCGGTCAGCAAATCACCGAGGGCTCGATCAGCCCGCAGGAGCTGCTGCACATTCTCGGCCGTGAGGCGGTCCAGACCTACCTGGTCGAGGAAGTCCAGAAGGTGTACCGCTCACAGGGCGTCGACATCAACGACAAGCACATCGAGGTGATCATCCGGCAGATGATGCGGAAGGTCCGCATCGACTCCGCCGGCGACACCGACCTCCTGCCGGGCGAGATCGTCTCGCAGTGGGAGTACGAGGAAGCCAACGCGAAGGTGCTGGCGGAGGGCGGCGACCCGGCCGTGGCGCAGACCGTCCTGCTGGGCCTGATCAAGGCCGCGCTGAACACCGCCAGCTGGCTGTCGGCGGCCTCCTTCCAGGAGACCACCCGGGTCCTCACGGAAGCCGCCATCTCCGGCAAGGTCGACCGCCTGCGCGGTCTCAAGGAGAACGTGATCATCGGCAAGCTGATCCCCGCCGGGACCGGCCTCGACTACTACCAGAAGCTGCGCGAGGAGTCGTTCAAGATGTTCGCGGAACTCCCGCAACCGGTTCCCGCCAGCAGCTAGCGCTCGACGAATTCGACGAAGCTCCACCTCTCCCTCCCCCTTCTTTTAGGGGGAGGGTCGGGCTGGGGGTAAAGAGTTCCCATGGCCAGCTGGAAAGATCACGTCACCGATACGGGGCGGGGGTACTACACGCTGGCGACCGAGGACACGGGTGACCTCCCGGTCCGGCTATTCCTGACCCCGAATCTCCTCGAAGCGGTCGAGGATTCCATCTACCCGCAGATCGTCAACGCCGCGAGCTTTCCGGGCACACGGATGGTCGCGATCACGCCTGATGTCCATCACGGCTACGGCGTGCCGATCGGCACCGTCCTTCTCACGGATGCCGATACGGGGGCCGTGGCCATGGGACCGGTGGGCTTCGATATTGGCTGCGGGATGCTCAGCGCCTCGAGCGGGGTGCCGGTTGCCGCCGCGACGCCGGAGAACCGCCTGCGCTTCAATCAGAACGTGACGCGGCGCATCGCGTTGGGGCCTGGGCAGGCGAGCCGAACCAGGCTGAAGAGCCTCACCCGGATGGACTTCGAGGCGATCATTCGCGGCGGCGCCGGCTACTACGTGGAAAAGTACGGGTCCAGGGTTGACCGCACGCGCAGCGAACGCGACGCGATCCCGGTCGATGATCGCTGGCAGCCGCCGTGGGGTGGGCCCGGCCGGCCGGAACGCGGCATCCCGCAACTCGCCACGCTTGGCGGGGGCAACCACTTCATCGAGCTGCAGGGTAACCTGCGCACCGACACGCTCTATGTCCAGCTGCACTCCGGGAGTCGCGGGTTCGGCCACGGCCTGGCGACCAACTACTTCCATCTGGCCAAAAAGGAGAACCCGACCATCAAGGCGCTCGACCTCGGCTACTTCATGCCGGACTCGCCCCACTACGCCGACTACCTCAACGCGGTCGCCGCCGGCGCCAACTTCGCCATCGTCAACCGCTTCACGATGTTCGAGCAGATCGCTCTCGCCTTCGAGGAGGTCTTCACGCAGCCGCTATCGCTCGTCTACGAGATCAGCCACAACCTGGTCCAGCGCGAGCTGTCGCCGGAGTTCGGCTGGGTACATGTCCACCGCAAGGGCGCGACGCGCGCCTTCCCGGCCGGCCACGACTACCTGAAGGGGACCCAGTGGGAGTCAACCGGCCATCCGGTTCTCATCCCGGGATCGAACCACGACTCGAGCTTCATCCTGCGGGCGACGCCGGGCGCCTCGATCAGCGGCTACTCCGTAAACCACGGTGCCGGCCGCCGTATGTCGCGCGGGGCAGCCCGCAAGACTCTGAACCAGCGCCAGGTGGATCAGGACTACCGGTCGGCGGGGATCGTCGTCAACCTGCACGGCAACGTGCCGATCGACGAGTCACGGGACGCCTACAAGTCCTCGCGCGAGGTGGTGGAGGCGGTCACGCGGGCCGGGCTGGCGACGATCGAGCACGAACTCCTTCCGCTCGCCTCGATCAAGGGCAATGAATGACTAGCGGGTCGACACGGGCTCGATCGTCCGGACCAGCTCGCGGGTCACGGGAAGGATGAGATCGATGTCGCGCTCGGTCGTCCGATAGTTCGAAATCGCCGGCCGGAACGCCACCTTGCCGGCGTACACCGTGGTGCCGAAATAGACGCGACCGTCCGCGATGACCGCCTGGCCGACCCGACGGTTGAGATCGTCGAGCTCGGCCTCCGGAACGTCCCGCGGCCGGCACCGGAAACAGACAACGTTCAGTCCGGGCTCTTCCAGCAACTCGAAGTCCGTGGATTCCCGAACCTGCCGGCCGAGTCGCTGCGCCAGCCCGACGTGCCGCTCGACCATCGCGCGATAGCCGCTCCGGCCGTATGCCGCCAGTGTGGCCCAGACCGCCAGCGAGCGCGCGCGGCGCGACATCTCCGGAGCGAGATAGAGAAAGTCGGGCCGCTCCGCGTCGGCCTGCGGGAAATACGGCGCGCCCATCCCGAAAACGGATGTCAGCAGCGAGCCGTCGCGAACGAATGCGAAGCCACAGTCGTACGGGACGTTGAGCCACTTGTGGCCGTCGGCAATGACGGAGTCGGCGGCGTCGACCCCGCGAGCAAGGCCGGCCGTGACGGGCGAAACGCGTGCGAACAAGCCGAAGGCGCCGTCGACGTGCAGCCAGCCGTGATGCCGATGGGCCAGGTCGGCCATCGCCTCAATCGGGTCGAAGCCGCCGGCGTTGACCTCACCCGCGGTGGCGATGACGATAGCCGGCGCGCCATTCAACCCCGTGAGCGCGGTGTCAAGCTCGTTGAGATCCATACGACCGGCGGAGTCCCCGCTCAGGACCTTGACTCGGTGGTGCCCGATGCCCAGCATGCTCAACGCCTTTCTGGCGCTCGCATGGATGAAACCGCTGCTGAAGACTGGGGTGGCGGGTAGGCCAGTCATGCCGCTCTCGGCGATGTTCGCCCCGCGTTCCTCGCCCCACCACTGCCGCGCCGCCGCCAGCGCGGTGAAGTTGGACATCGTGGCGCCCGACGTTAGGACCCCGGCCCAATTCGGCGGAAGCGCGAAGAGGTCCTTGAGCCAGGTGATCGCCAGTTGCTCGAGCCGAGAACCCAGTGGCGAGCTGACCCAGAGTCCGGCGGTGTTATCCAGTGCCGAGGCCAGCCAATCGGCCGCCAGCGCGGCCGGTGTCGATCCGCCGGTGACGAAATGAAAGAAGCGCGGGCCCGCGGAGTTGACCGCGGCTTCGAAGCCTTGCCCGAGCAGCCGGTTGATCGCCTCCAGGCTGCCGTCGCCCTGCTCCGGGAGGACGCCGGCGAACCGCATGGCGGCCTGATCCCGACTGGCGCCGCCACCCGCGGGCAGGTCATCGACGCCGGCCAGATAGCGGCGAGCCGTATCGGCCACCCGGGTCAACAGGAGATCGAGGTTGTGGTCCTCCAGCGGGTCGGACATGCCTGAATAGTTGTAGCGGATTCCGCTGGGGCCCTAAAGTAAAGCGCGTGCCGCTGCGCTGGTCCAACATCGTGATCGATTGCGACGACCCCGAGCGCCTCGCCCGCTTCTGGAGCCAGGCGCTCGCTCTGCCGCTGCAGGGCCCCAACGAGGGTGAGTGGTGGATCGAGCCGGGCGGGGATCACCCGGACATCCTCTTCCTCAAGGTCCCCGAGCCGAAGTCGGTCAAGAACCGGGTGCACCTCGATCTGCGGCCCGGAGACCAGTTTGCCGAGGTCGAGCGCCTCCTCGGGCTCGGTGCGCGGCGGGTCAACATCGGCCAGCGCGACGTCTCCTGGGTGGTCATGGCCGACCCGGAGGGCAACGAGTTCTGCGTCCTGCGGCCCCGTCCCGCTGGGCAATAACGGTCCATCATGCGAGCAAAGGGAGCAAGTTCATGATCTTTGGTGCCCACGTGATCGTGTACAGCAAGATGCGACGGCTGATCGCGCCTTCTTCCGGGAGGTCCTCGGCTTTTCGTCGGCGGACGCTGGCCACGGTTGGCTGATCTTCGCGCTGCCTCCGGCAGAGGTGGCCGTTCATCCTGCCAAGGAGACTATTGGGCACGAACTCTATTTGATGTGTGACGATCTGAAGGGCGAGATAGCGGCACTCGGCGAAAAGAACGTCCGGTGTTCCGAGGTGGAAGAAGCAAGGTGGGGTTCGGTGGCCAAGATCCGGCTTCCCGGTGGAGGCGAAGTCGGTCTCTACCAGCCGAAGCATCCATTGGCATTGGTGCCCAACCCAACCTGACCCGCTACCCTCCCTGGCATCAAGGTTGACAGCGGCGCTATAGCGGCCGTACAATACCCCTTCGCGCCCTAAAAAGCGCGGGAATACACTATGCCCACGATTTCACAACTCATCCGATATGGCCGCAAGCCTCTGACCAAGAAGACGAAGGCGCCGGCGCTGCAGAGCTCTCCGCAGCGACGGGGCGTCTGCGTGCGCGTCTATACGACGACGCCCAAGAAGCCGAACTCCGCCCTCCGGAAAGTGGCCCGTGTCCGCCTGACCTCGCGCCAGGAGGTCACCGCCTACATCCCCGGGATCGGCCACAACCTGCAGGAGCACTCGGTGGTGCTGATCCGCGGTGGCCGCGTCAAGGACCTCCCCGGCGTCCGCTACCACGTGGTCCGCGGGACGCTCGACACGGCCGGCGCCAAGGGGCGCAAGCAGGGCCGCTCGAAGTACGGCGCCAAGAAAGAGAAGGCGAAGAAGGCCTCCTAATGCCGAGACGCGCCCGTGTTCAAAAACGTATCACGCTGCCCGATCCCGTGTACACACACGAGGGCGTAGCCAAGTTCGTCAACGTGGTCATGCAGCGCGGCAAGCGCAGCACCGCCGAGCGGGTCGTCTACGGCTCGCTCGACCGGATTCGCACCGTCTCCAAGAAGGACCCGATCGAGATCTTCGACCTGGCCCTGAAGAACGCCACCCCGGTGCTCGAGGTCAAGCCTCGGCGGATCGGGGGCGCCACCTACCAGGTGCCGGTCGAGATCAAGCCGGAACGGCGCTCTGCCCTGGCGCGGCGCTGGATCGTCCGCTTCGCGCGCGCGCGCTCCGGCAAGTCGATGCAGGAGAAGCTCGCCGGCGAGCTGATGGATGCCGCCAACGGCGTGGGCGCCACCATCAAGCGGCGCGAGGAAACCCACAAGATGGCTGAGAGCAACAAGG
>DAINCX010000078.1:0-7359 GCA_036732165.1 Candidatus Dormiibacterota bacterium
CTGGCCGGTGAGGTTGCCGGCCATCAGGTTGACGTTGTCGGTGAGGTCCTTCCAGACGCCACCGACGCCCTTCACCTGGGCCTGGCCGCCGAGCTTGCCCTCGATGCCGACCTCGCGCGCGACGCGCGTCACCTCGCTCGAGAAGCCGTTCAGCTGATGGACCATCGTGTTGACGGTCTTCGCCGTCTGCAGGAACTGGCCCTTCATCGGCCTGCCGTCGATCTCGGTGGCCATCGTCTGGCTCAGATCGCCGCCGGCGACGGCGCCGATGACCCGGGCCATCTCGCTGGTGGGGCGGACCAGATTCTCGATCAGCTCGTTGACCGAGTCGACCGACTGGGCCCACTCGCCGCCGAGCGTCGGCATCGACGCCCGCTGGCTGATCCGGCCTTCCTCGCCGACCAGCCGGCCGACCCGGGCCAGCTCCCGACCGAGGCGCTGGTTGGCCTCGATCACCGCGTTCAGGGTGTCGGCGACCTTGCCGGCGGTCCCGATCCAGTCGTCAGGCATTCGAACGCCGAAGTTGCCGCGCTTGAACTCGGTCAGGACCCGCAGAAGGACCGCCTGGTCGATCTCTCCGCGAGCGGTAACAGTGGTTGCCATTCCGCTCCCTCTCTCTCTCGTTTTCTGAGCCTCCGCCTGGTCTGTCCTCGTCCTCTTGACAGGCAGACGAAGGGTTAAAGCCGCTATCAGGATACCGTCGGGCCGCGTAATCATCCACTGGTTTCTTGCGAAGCGGTCGAAATAGTGGAAAGAGCGATCGCCGGACCGGGCCATGCGCCGATGGGGGTGGATCGGAGAGTCGGAATCGGCTTACAATCCGCACCGCCTGATGGGGGGGAAGCCGGCTGCCGCTGGTTCGAGCGGCGACTCCTACGCGACTCCGTCGAACATGGTCTTTCTCGACGCTCATGACGACGTAGCCGACACGATGCGGATGATCCTCGAGTCCACCGGCGAGGGGATCTACGGCATCGATCCTCGGGGCGCCTGCACATTCGTCAACCGGGCCGCGGCCCGGTTGCTCGGGGCGGAGCCCGCCGACCTGGTCGGGAAGGACTTCCACAAGCTCTGTCACCACTCCCACGCGGACGGCACGCCCTATCCGGAGGAGGATTGCCCCACCCACGAGGCGTTCGTCGACGGCGTCGGGTCGCGGACCGAGGATGAGGTCTTCTGGAGGGCCGACGGCACCTCCTTCCCGGTCGAGTACTCGAGTTATCCGATCCTCGACAAGGGCCTCAAGAAGGGTGCCGTGGTCGCCTTCTCCGACATCACCGACCGGCGCGCCATGGAGGATGAGCTGCGGCAGGCGAACGAGAAATTGCGGGCGTGGATCGCCGACCTCGAGCGACGCAACCTGGAGGCCAACCTGCTCAACGAGATGGGAGATCTCCTCCAGTCGTGCTACACCGCCGAGGAGGCCCAATCGGCGATCTCGGAGTATGTCCAAAAGCTCTTCCCGGGCGAGTCGGGGGCGCTCTGCATGATCAACGAGCGCAACCTGGTCGAAGCCATCACCTCCTGGGGTCCCGCGTCCGCGGGCCAGGAGATCTTCGCCCCTGAGGAGTGCTGGGCGCTCCGCCGGGGCCAGATCCACGTCGTCGCCGACCCTCGCCACGGCCTCCGCTGTGGTCATCTCAGCGACGAGGCCGAAGGCGCCTACATCTGCGTCCCGATGATGGCCCGGGGTGCCGCGATCGGCGTGCTCCACGTCATGGCATCCGGCGAAGCATCGGCGGGCCGCTCCGTTGCCGCGATCCAGCCGCTCGCCCGCACCGTCGCCGAGCACGTCGGTCTGGCCATGGCCAACTTCAACCTGCGCCAGACGCTCCGGATCCAGTCGATCCGGGATCCCCTGACCGGGCTCTTCAACCGCCGCTACATGGAGGAGACGATCAACCGGGAGATCCCTCGGGCCACCCGCTACCAGCGGCCACTCGGGGTCATCCTCTTCGACATCGACCATTTCAAGGAGTTCAACGACACCTTCGGCCACCCCGCCGGCGACACCGTGCTGTCGACCCTGGGTGAGTTCGTCCGGGCCCATATCCGTTCGGAGGACATCGCCTGCCGCTACGGCGGCGAGGAGATCATCCTGATCCTGCCCGACGCGCCGCTGGAGGTGACCATGGCGCGTGCCGAGATGCTCCGCACCGGCGTGCGCGACCTCCGCCTCGAGCATCGCGGGGTTGCCCTGGGTGAGCTCTCGATCTCGCTCGGCGTCGCCGTGTTCCCGCGCCACGGTGTCAGCGGCGAGGTGCTGCTGCGAGCCGCCGACCAGGCTCTCTACAAAGCCAAGGCGGGCGGGCGGGACCGGGTCGAGCTCGCGGTCACCGAGGACTTGCGGGGCTGACCCTAGATCCCAAGGATTCGCTGCAGCACCTTGCTGCCGCTCGCCTCAGCTGAGCTCATCTGCTCGACGATCCGCCCCTTCTCCATGAAAGCCGCGCGATCCGCCGCCCGGAGGGCCATCTGGTGGTTCTGCTCGGCGAGCAGGATGCCGACCCCGGTCTTTTTCAGCTCCAGGATCAGCCGGCCGATCGACTGGACGATCACGGGCGCCAACCCCTCGGTCGGCTCGTCCATGAGGATCACCGCCGGGTTGCTCATCAGCGCCCGCCCCATCGCCAGCATCTGCCTCTCACCTCCGGAAAGGCCTCCGGCCATGTTCGCCTTGAGCTGGTCGAGCTTGGGAAAGACCTCGTAGACCCGCTTGCGGTCCCAGTCCTTCCCCTGACCGTCCCCGCGGTGCGCCGCCAGCTCGAGGTTCTCGAGCACGGTGAGGTTGGAGAAGCAGCGGGCACCGGACGGTACATACGCGATTCCGGCCTGCGATCGGCGGAAGGCGGGCAAGCGGCTGAGGTCGTTGCCTTTCACGGCGATTGAGCCGGTGGCGCCGGGAAGGAGCCCCATGATGCCGAGGATGGTCGTCGTCTTGCCGGCGCCGTTGCGCCCGAGGAGGGCGATGGTTTCACCGGCCTCCACGCTCAGCGCCAGATCGAACACAACGTGCGATTTGCCGTAGCGGACATTGAGGCCGGTCACCTCCAGGACGGCTATGCGGATTCCTCCAGCTCGCCGAGGTAGATCTTCTGCACCTGGGGGTCGGCCCGGATCTGCTCCGGCGTGCCCTGGGTCAGGACCTGGCCGAGGTGCATCACCGTCACCGTCCGCGCGGTCCCGAAGACGACCGACATGTCGTGCTCGCAGAAGAGCAGGGTCAGCTTCTTCTCGGTGGCGATCCGGCGGACCAGCTCCATCGCCTTGTGGGTTTCGAAGGCCGACATGCCGGCGGTCGGCTCGTCGAGGAGTACCAGCCTCGAGCCGAGCGCCAGCGAGATGGCGATCTCGATCGCGCGCTGATCGCCGTGGGAGAGCTGGCCGGCCGGCAGGTCGGGGTGGCGGCCGAGCCCGACCGCTTCGAGCAGGTCCATCGCCTCCTCGCGGAACATCCGGTTGGCGATCCCCCAGGGCCGGACCGTGAGGCCGCGGTGCGCCAGCATCGCGTACTGGAGATTCTGGAGAACCGTCAGCTTGGGGAAGATCATCGTGATCTGGAAAGCCCTCCCGATGCCAGCCTTGGCGATCATGTGGGGAGGCTTGCCGGCGATGTCACGGTCGCCGAAGACGATGCTTCCGACGTCGGGCTTGAGGCGGCCCGTGATCAGGTTGAAGAGGGTCGATTTGCCCGCCCCGTTGGGACCGATGATGGCGTGCCGGTCACCGGCCGCGACGGACAGGTTGACGTCCTGGACCGCGCGGAGGCCGCCGAAGGACTTGCTGAGGCCGGTGATCGTCAGCAGTGGCTCCCCGCGCTCCGCCAGCGATTCCGCCTTGACCGCCTCGATCCCCGCGATCCGGGAGAGGTCGATGTCCTCCATCGCCGAACCTTCGGACTCCTCCGCAGGGCCGGGAGCCTCGCGCCGGAAGCGGTGGCGGAGCCGGACGAAGATCTCGGGGAGCGACGCGAAGCCGCCCGGCGCAAGGAGGACGATGGTGAGAACGACAGCGCCGAGGATGATGTCGAACTGGTACGGAAATCGGGTGCTGAGAAGGTTGTTGAGGACGGTGTAGACGACCGCCCCGATCGCCGGACCGAGGAAGGATCCCTGGCCGCCGAGCAGCACCACCACCACCGGCTGGGCGTTCTGGGTCCAGTAGAGCATCTCCGGGTACGCCTCCATCTGGAAGACCGCGAAGAGGCCGCCGGCGACTCCGGCGAAGGTGGCCGCGATGGTGAACACGGCGAGCTCGTAGGCCTTGACGTTGATGCCCACCGAGCGAGCTCGCTCGCGGTTCTCCCGGATCGCCAGCAGGGCAGCGCCAAAGGGCGAACGGGTGATGATGAACATCAGGATCAGGCAGAGCAGGACCACGCCTCCGACGAAGTAGTACATCGGCGTGTAGTCGGAGATCAGGTCGGGCACGGTGAGGCCGTGGACCCCGTTGTCGCCGCCCGTGAGGTTGTACTGGCTGAAAGCGAGCGAGTAAAGCACCTGCGAGATGGCGAGCGTCAGGAGTGAGAAATAAAGCCGGACCGCGCGCAGGGCCACCAGGCCGGTGAGGAAGCCGAACACCGCCGCCACCACGGGAGCGAGGAGAAGGCCTTCGAGGACGGGAACGTTCTTGCCGAAGAGGAGCGCGACCGTGTAGGCCCCGACGCCGTAATAGGCAGCGTGCGCGAAGGAGACCATGCCCGCGTAACCGAGCATCAGGTTGTAGGAGACGGCCCAGAGCGCGAGGACCAGGGCCGATGTGCCGAGGTAGATCTCGAAGCGGCTGCTGACGTCGGGGTTGATCTGCGCGTGCAGGTTTGCCAGAGCCGGAAGCGCAAGCATGAAGAGCACGAAGACGACCGTCGCGACCCCTCGGAAGCGCGCATCCCCGGTGACGGGAAGGAGACGCCGGATCAAGGCTCGGGTTGTCCGAACAGGCCCCAGGGTCGGATGAAGAGGACGACGACCATGATGATGAAGACGAAGGCGAGGGCGAAGGGGTTGGTGTAGGGGTTGACGAGCCCAAAGGAGATGACCTCGCCGACGATCAGCGATCCAACCAGGGAGCCGACGATCGACCCCAACCCACCGATGACGCTGATCGCGAAGGCAAGGACCAGGACATCGCTGTCCATGCTCGAGTTGACCGCCTGGCTGGGGGCGACGATGACCCCCCCGAGGGCGGCGAGGCCGGCGCCGATGGCAAAGACAGTGGTGAACAGACGGGCGACGTTGACCCCCGACGCGTTGAGCAGCTCGGGGTCGGAGACCGCCGCCCGGATGTTCCGACCGAGACCGGTGCGGTAGATCAGCACGTACACAGCGACCGCGATCACGAGGGCGACAAAGATCATGAAGAAGGAGTACTCGGAGTACCGGTAGCCCGCGATGCTGAGGGAGCCGCTGAACTGGTCCGGCGCCTTCATGGTCCGGTAGTTGGCGCTGAAGATGAGCCGGACCGCGCCCGCCACGATCAGGGTCACGGCGTAGGTGCCGAGCAGCTGGATCAGGTGCTCCTTGCCATAGACGGGCCGGAGAACCACGATCTCGATCAGCGCGCCCACCGCCGCCGTGACGAGCACGGCGACGAGCAGCCCGACCCAGAAGCCGAAGATCGTGCCGAGCTGGTTGGCGACGACGACCGTCAGGAAGGCCGCGATCATGTAGAGCGAGCCGTGGGCCATGTTGATGACGCGCAGGGCGCCGAAGACCAGGGAAAGTCCCGCCGCGACGATGAACAGGTAGGCGGCGTTGCTTAGCCCGCCCACGGCGAACAGCAGAAACTTCCCCGGGTCCATGTCAGTTTTCGGTGTTTAGAGGCGTTTTCGCCGGCGCTGTCACCCCTGCCAGGACGGGCAGTTCGCGAAGTCGGTCGTCGTCGGGTTCCCGCCCTTTTCGCACTTTCCCGCGATCAGCTCGCCCATCAGCTGGGTGTTCATGATCGTTTCGCTACCGTTCAGGTTGGTCGAGTTCTTCAGGGTCAAGAAGGGATACTTGCCGCCGCTGTCGGCGGTGTCGCCGATGGTCTCGCCGACGTTCGCTTGCTGATCGCCAGGGCGGATCGTGAAGTTGTAGCCGCGCAGGCTCGCGAAGCTATGGCCGACGATCTGATTCATCACCTTGTCGGAGTCGAAGGTGCCTGCCCTGTTGGCCGCCTGGGCCCAGACGTTGAGGGCGTCGGTGTCCATCACCGCCCAGTCCGATGGGTACTCGCTGTACTTGCCATGGTATTCGGCGACGAAGGCGTCCATCCTCGGGTTGCTGAGGGCGAAGAAGGGCGCTCGCATATAGAGATGCATGCCCACCGGGTAGGCGGAGCCAAGCGAGTTCAGTTCGTCGACGCTGGCGAGCGTGGTCATCGGGTACTTCTTGAAGAAGTCGGGGTCGACAGCCAGCGCCTGCTTGATGAAGTTGATCTCGTCTCCGGCGAAGATGTTGGAGTAGACGAGGTCCGGCTTGGCGGCCTGGATGGCGCTGATCGTCGAGTCCCAGCGTGGGTTCGTCGGGAAGGGCACGTACCAGGTCGCCCGGTCGTTGATGATCTTGGCCTGGGGCGCCGCCTTCTTAAGCCTGGCGACGAAGGCGTTGGTCTCCGAGATGCCGAAGATGTACTTCGGGGAAACGATGAAGATGCTCTTGGCGCCCACTTTGGCGACGACGTTGGCCGCGGCCGTCCCTTCCATGAAGGTGTTGGGCACGATCGAAACGTAGTACGGGTTGATCAGGTCGGGCTCGGTCGTCAGCTGGTAGCTGTTGCAGGTGGCGGCGATGAAGATGACCTTGTTCTGCTTCGAGATCGGGGTCTCGGCCTGGCACTGGGCGGACGTGACGGACCCCATCAGCGCCACCACGTTGTCCTGCAGGATCAGCTGCTTGGTGTTGTCGGTGGCGGTCGGGACGGTGGTCCCGTCATCCAGGATGTCCATCTCGATCTTGTAGCCGTTGACGCCGCCCTTGGCGTTGATGTCGTCGGCGGCGAGCTTGAGTCCCTGGCTGATGGCATGGCCATAGATGGCGGCTGTTCCGGTCAGCGACCCCGAAAAGCCGACCTTCTTGGTGCCTTTGAAGGTGGTCGCGGTGGTGGAGCTGGTGGTGCTTCCTCCGCAGGCCAGGCCCAGGACCGCCCCAAGGGCGACGACCGCCAGCAAACGAGACATGCGAATCACTTCTTTACCTCCTGCTCACGGCCGTTCTTCAGCGGTCGTTCTGGCTCGGCATCCTACCATGTCACCGTGCCGCAAACCCCCCTCCGCCGTATTCGGAACTTCTGCATCATCGCTCACATCGACCACGGCAAGTCCACCCTTGCCGACCGATTGCTGGAGTTCACCGGGGCTATCAGCAAGCGTGACATGCAGGC
>DAINCX010000079.1:0-7328 GCA_036732165.1 Candidatus Dormiibacterota bacterium
TGAAAATACAGGCGGCCGTCAGCCACGAAGAATCGCAGCTCAGCCAGCGGCTGCCGATAGTCGAGCTTCTTCAGATGGCTGTGGACCTTCCGGATCTGTTGCAAGCTGATACCGAGCTTCCGTAGCTGACCGGCAACACGAAGCGAGACGAGATCCCGAAAGGAGTAGAGGCGCTTTCGTCCACGGCCTTTTCGAGCCGTAAGTGCCGGCGCGATGAATCGCTGCTCGTCCCAGTACTGGAGCTGGCGCAAACTGACACCAGTCAGCGAGCTAACCGTATCCGCGGTAAAGGCGTGGGCTTCAACATCACGATCCACGCTCATAGATTGAGATTGTAAAACAACGGTGTTTTCTATCGCGTAGTGAACCTCTTCGTTCGGTTACGGGCCTGGTGCGGGAATCCCCCGGAAGGTGAGGCCGATCGCGATCATGCCCACGGCTCCGGCGACCAGGACCAGGAAGGGCGCCGTCAGCAGCCCGGTGATGTCGAGCAGCAACCCACCCAGGATCGGCCCAAAAAAGGCCAGCAGGTACCCGATCGTCAGCATCAGCGCCGAATAGCCCGCCACCTCCCCCTGCGTTCGGGCCAAGAGCGGCGGCAAGGCCATCGAGCCGGTAAAGCCCATGCTCGATCCGAGCCCGACCATGATCACGAAGAACCAGGCGAGGCTGGTGAGGCCGAAGACGAGGCCCAGGGAGCCGGCGAGGGTGACGAGCCCGCCCGCCAGGTAGAACATCGGTGAGGTCGCAAAGGCGCGCTTTACGGCGATCAGCGCCAGCGCCGTTCCGAGCACGACGGCCCCCAGCAGAAACAGGGCGAAGGCCGCCGCGTTCTGGCCCTTCGGGTGCATCAGGAACGGCAACCAGGTCACCGCCGTCACATAGACGGCGCTCTGGGTCGCGAACAGCGCCCCGGCACGCCAGACCTCGGGATTGCGGAGCAGCACCTTGAGATGCGAGGGGGCCGCCGATTGCAGTTCCTCGCGCGGGGCGAGGAGTAACCACAGGATGCAGGCGAGCACCGCCGGCACGCCCCACACGACGAAGCTGCCGCGCCATCCAACCATCGGAAGCAGATAGACCGTGCTGGTCGTCGTGATGGCGCCGCCGCTGTTGAGCCCGGCGGTGTAGGTCGCCGACGCGCGCTGGACCTGCTTGGGAAACCATCCCCGCACAATCGCGGACGCCGGCGGCTGGGCGATGGCGGCGCTGATCCCCACGACCAGCGTGCCCGCATAGAGTGCGAGCACCGCCGGCTGCAGGATTCGGGCGAACGCGCCAAGAGCGAGGGTGGCCGTCGCGATCCCGATCAGGCGCCGCGGACCGATCAGGTTCGAGAGCAGGGCGCCCGGGACCGCGAACACGCCCAGGCACAGAAATGGCAGCGACGTCAGCGCCCCCGAGACCGCAAAGCTGAGGTGAAGGTCCGAGCGGATGGCGGGCAGCGCCGGCGACACCCCCAGGATGACCGACCGCAGGTTGAAGGCGACGAGGGTCACCAGGGCGAGCGGCAGCGCGCTGCCGGCTGCGGCGACCAGCGGCCGGGTTGGCGGGAGGGACGATGACCGAGCGATAACCTCAGCTTACGAAGCGGATACCCTGGCGAGCTGTTCTGATGGGCGGCGCGGTCCTCGGATGCGCCCTCTTCCTCGTGCTCCAGGCATGGCTGATCCATGCCGGGAGTCGCGATTACGACGAGGGCGTTTACTGGCAATCGGTTCGCGCCATGGTGCGCGGCGAGCCGCTCTTCCAATCGGTCTTCGCCTCGCAGCCCCCCGCCTTCTACTACGCTCTCCTCCCCCTCTACCTGGTTTCACACACGCTCGCCGCCCTGCGCATCACGGTGCTGCTCTTCGCCATCGTCGGCCTGGGCGCGGCCTACGTCGCCGGCCGGTTGCTCGCCGGACCCCTGGCGGGCCTGGTCGCCCTGCTGCTCCTCGCCAGCAGCGTCATCTACATCCATGAGGCTGTTGTCCTTCAGGCGGATGCGCCCGCGGTGGCCATGATGCTGGTCGCGATTGCGCTCACCATCGCCGCCACGCGCGAGGGTGCCCGCCGTGCCCGGGCGCTGGCCGCGCTCGCCGGACTTGCCTTTGCCCTGGCGCTCGGCATCAAGCTCCTCGGGGCAGTGGCGCTGGTCCCGATCCTGCTCTGTTTTTTCCTCCCCCGCCGCCAGCCGATCCGCATGCTGGCCTGGTGGGCCGCCGGCCTCGTGGGCGGACTCGTGCTGGTCCTCCTCCCCACGATCGCGTCCCCGGGCGCCGCCTTCGAGCAGCTGGTCACCTCGCACCTGGCGGCCGGCCAGGCCACCCATGGCAACCTGCGAGGAAATCTCGGGCTGTTGATCCAGCTCCGCCAGTTCCCGCTTGATGGGCTGGCCCTGCTCGGGGCCGCCATCGCGCTCTGGCGACGCGATTTTCGCATCCTGGTGCCGCTGGGATGGACGATCGCCTCGCTGATCGCGATTCTTGTCTATCACCCGCTCTTTCCGCACCACCTGGTGCTGCTGCCGCCGGCACTGGCCCTGACGGCTGCGGTCGGGTTTGCTGACGTCGCGCTATGGCGACCAGTCTGGACGCCGGTTGCCACGGCGGCGGTCCTGGCGGCGGGCGCGATCGGGCTCACGGTGGGGGTTCGCGACACCCAGCGCGGCTTGATCCCTAACGGCCACGACCGGGGCGTGGCGGCCGCGATTCGGGCGGCCAGCAAGCCCGGGGATTTCATCATCAGCGACAACCCGTTCGCCGTCGCCCTCGCCAACCGCGATATTCCAGGACCGATCGTCGATACCTCGCATCAGCGGGCCGAGGCGGGCCAGCTGACGGTGGCCGACCTGGATTCCGCCAAGGATTATTACGGCGCCAAGCTGGTGGTGACCGACGGCGGCCGGCTGCAGAGCGTCCCCGGCTTCTCGGACTGGCTCAGCGCGCACTTTCGACAGATCGGCACGGTCGGCAAGAACGCCGCCCTCTACGAAGCGCTCCAGGAAACCGACTGACCGCGTCTCCCTCCCCCGCGCGTTCGCGGGGGAGGGTCGGGGTGGGGGCTACCGACTAGGGGACGTTCTTCGGGGCGACCAGGAAGTCGTGTGCCATCCACCCGCGACTCTGCAGGTGCCACCAGATCCGGCCGTCGGTATAGAGCGGCGCGCTGTCGACGTTGACCTTGGTGCCGTTTGGCAGGCAGCCCACCACCTGGCCGGTCGAGCCGGGGTTCGCCCGCACATTCGCGCATCCCGACACGTACACGGTCGCTCCCTGCCCCGGTACATAGCCGGGTGCCTGGGCGCACCGAGCGTTCACGTAGTGCCAGCCGCTGCTGTCGTGGTAGAGGAAGACCCAGCACCCGGAGCCGCCGCAACCGCCAGGGCATCCCTCAGGCGCGTGAAAGGACCCGGCATCAACCCCTATGACGCCCATGTTGGCCCTGTCGACGAAAAGGCACCGGTTTTGGCCGGTGCAGCTGGCCCCGTCTCCCAGTCCCAGGTCCTTTTCCGCCGGCCCTTTGCTGACGCTGATCATCGCCGCCAGCTCAGACGAGGTCGCCGCTCGCCTTCGGACCGCATCCGGCAATCACGAGGGCGACAAAGAGAAGCGTGGCGCGGCCACTGAGCCGATAACCGATTTGGTGGCCTGTCACCGGCCCCATCGTATCGGGCGCCTCGACGGACCTCAGGAGACTGCCGTGGCCGGCCAGCGAGTCCGATCGCCGGCATACCGTGCGTCCAGCTCCGCCGGTAAGGCAGTTGCGGAAACCTGCCATTGCAGCCGGCCGTTCGCGTTGCTGACGGCGCTCTGGTGGACGACGGCGGGGGTGAAGCGAAGCACCTGGCGAGACAGCTCCGTGCCGCGGATGAACAGGACCGTGAAGTAGCCGCGAGAGACGGGCGTGACGCGGGCGCTGAAGCTCACCGTGTAGCTGGATCCCGGGTTCACCGTGAAGATATCCGAGTTGATGCGCAACGGCTGCGCCGGGTTGTCGGCCACATGCAACATCTGCCCGCTCCCCTGGTCGCTGGGCACCGGGTGAACCAGGTCCCCGTTTGTGGTGCCCCAGTTCGCCATCCCGGCAGCAAAGTCGGGATTCGCGACCAGCTCTTTTCCGGCCGCCCCTTCGCGGAAGCTCACGTGGTACAGGGCCAGGTCGGCGGGGCCCGCATCCGCGCCCTCGGTCGCGACTCGAATGCCAACAATGACCCGGTCGGCGCCGGCCGGGATGGTCCCGGTCGCGGTGTACTGCGTCAGCTCACCGGGCGCATTCAGCGACCGAACCGTGAGGTCAACACTTGCGCCAGCGATGGCCTTGCCTGAGGCGTCGGCCAACCGTGCCCCCACCAGCTGGCTTCCATCGGGCGCCGTGGTCGGGCGGTCCAGCGTCAGGGCGCTTCGGGTACCGGCATACCGCGTGAGCAGCGCCGTCAGGCTGGTGTCATCGGTCTCGGGAAGCAGGCGCGGCGAGCGTGCGGCAGCCGACTGGAAGACCGGGCTGTCCAGGTGCACGTTCGTCGAGACGACAGCGGCCATGCGATCGGCCGCATGCGTGCTCCAGAGTGCGTCCGAGGCGTCATCGACGTTGCCGCGGTCCACGACCCCGAAGCCCGCGCCGGCCTGCTGCGCCAGCGAGCTCAGCTGCCCGACCTCGGTCGGCCAGTCAGCCTGCGACCAATCGAGGTCCAGGTGCAGGAAGGCGAGTGGTGACCCGGTGACCGTCTGGTACGCAGGCATCCAGTCGGTGTACGGACTGACCGCCGATGCGTCGAGCACGAGTTCGGCATCGCCAATCGCGGCTCCCGGGAAGACGGCGCGGACCCCGGTGCTCCAGGCCCCGACGTTGGTGGCGATCTCCATCGGGCTCAGGTGGCACTGGGTTCCGGCGAAGGCCGGATTCTCCATGGCGATGAAGCGAACCGAGCCACCGGCGGCCTTGACGCGGCGCAACAGGTCGGGCGCGGCGGTGGCATCGGGACTGCCGAGGATCTGGCCACAGCCAGAAACCGGGGTTAGCGCCGGGACCAGGACGGCGATCGGGAGGCCGAGCCGCTTGAGCCCGGTGACCAGCGTCGAGAGGTCGCCGTCGCTCAGCGCCGCAATCGATGAGGCCGAGAGCTGGAAGACGGAGGTGGCCGCCGCGGCATGACCCCAGGCCGCGTTCGGTTCGACCAGGGCCAGCAGGTCGTGGGCATTGGCCGGCGCCGGCGCAAACCAGGGTCCGGCGCCCGAGGCGGGAACCGCCGGACGGCTCCCCGGCTGATTAGATGTCGATGCGACCGGCGTCGCGGCAGTCGGGCCGCAGGCGGCGAGGACCAGGGCGAGGGCCGCCCCGGCCAGGGGCGCGAAACGCTTCGTCACATCAAGCCGCGCTTAGCAGATCTGGGCAATGATCGTGCCCATCCCGGCATGGCCCGGATTTGGCCCATAGCCGGGGTCCGTACGGACCACGACGATGTGCAGGATGTTGCCGGAGATCGTGGAGCCCTTCTGCGTGATGTGACTGGCGACGATCACGCCCATGGTGTTGCCAACCGTGGCGGGCGGATGCGGGCTGTTCCCCGGGCGCGTCGTCCAGGTCTGTCCGCAGGCGGGCGCGAGATTGCTGAGTTCGTAGCCCTTGAAGGCGGCCGGCGCGAGCCCGCCGCTCATCGGGTCGTTCTTCCACCACTGGGCGCCCCACCAGAACACATGCCCGTTGGTGGCGTTCTCCAGGTCGCCGATGACGAACGCCCCGCCGTTGCCGGCGAAGTTCAGCGTCCACGTCACGGAGGCGGTGTTCGAGAGGATATTTCCGGCCAGGTTGCTGACCGAGGCGTGCCAGGTGTCGGTCCCGAGCTTGGCGCTCGAGTAGGTGAAGGTCGCCTGGCCGCTGGCATTCGTCACGCCCGAGCCGGTGAGGCCCGCATTCGGCCCACTCAGCGCCGTGAACGACACGGCGGTGTTGGAGAGCGGCTGATCGCAGCTGTTGGTGAAGGTCGCGGTCACGGTGGCCGTCGAGAGCACCTGGTGGCTCTGCGCCGGCGGCGCCAGCGACACCAGCGAGCCGCGGCACGGCGCGTGGCCGATGACGGTCCACTGGATCGACTCATTGCCGCTGCAGATTCCGGCATCGATGCCGCCGGTGTTGAGCACCTGGCCGCTGTCGGTGTATGAGGTGGTCGCGGCGTTAATCGTGAGGTCGACGATCGGCTGAATGCCATCCGGCGTGCAGTTACTCGAGTAGCCCGATCCGCCAGGTCCGACGTCGGAGGTGTCCATGGTGGCGGGCGTCGCGGTGCAGCCATCCGCTGCGCCGCTGGCCAGTTGCGTCACGACCAGGTCGCTTCCCGGGGCAAGGACGGCCGCGGGCCAGCCGGTGAAGGTGCAGGTGTCGACATGGATCGCCACGGCATTGACCGTCACCGCGGCGCTGGAGTTGTTGACGATGCGAACGGCGCCGGCGTCGTAGACGCAGGCGGCGGTCGGCGCGCAGCCCTCGAACACGGTCGCGGGGGAGCCGAACCAGGGCGTTGGGAAGTTCGCGGGATCGGCCCGCAGGCTGTCGGCGTAGCCGACGAAGACGCCGATCCCGGCCGGCGCGAGCGCCGACTGGACGGTGGCCGTCCGAGTGATCACTGCGGGGTTGGCGGCGGCCGGAGCGGCGACCGCGGGCGCGGCGACCGGAGACAGCATGGCGGCGAGCGCCAGGAACTTCAGGGCCGCGGCCTTGAACACGGCGAACCAGACGGTGTCTTCTCCCACGCTGACCTCCTGGACCCTTACGGAGGCCCTTGCGAGTTCAACGGGCGGGACCGCTCCCCCTTGCCAGACCGGCAACACGGTCTCACGAAAGGACTGTGGCCCGGGTGTCGCGGCGTGGTGACGGACTGGTCTAGGCCGCCAGGACGACCTTGCCTAGGGGTCCGAAACCCCTCGCTGGACCTCGGTGCGGGTGCCAGAGACCACGTTCACGGGGCGCTCATCGGGCAGGGGTGGCAGCCGGCGGACGGCCAGCTCGGCCTGGCGCTCCCGGTGGTAGTCACCGGCGTCGGCGAAGAGCTGGTGCTGGGAGGCCAGCCGGATCCTGGTCAAGGTGCCGAGGGCGCGGATGCCGTCGCGCCAGGTCAGCTTCTTCCCCTCTTCCCGGCCGCGGGCGTAGTAGCTGATCGGGACCTCATGGATGCGGTAGCCGAGGCGCAGCAGGCGCCCGGTGATCTCGGGTTCGATGTCGAAGCGCTTGCCCGACAGGTGGAGCCGCTTCATCAGGTCGGTCCGCATCGCCTTGAATCCCGTTTCCATGTCCTGGATGTAGCAGTTGAACAGGACATTGGTGGCGGTGGTGACCAGGCGGTTGCCGAT
>DAINCX010000080.1:0-7257 GCA_036732165.1 Candidatus Dormiibacterota bacterium
ACCCTGCAGCAGCTGCGGATCGATCGGTGCACGTGTTGAGTTCATGAGCTCACCGGTGCCGCGCCGTCGGCGCGACCTCCGCTGGAAAAGGCAGGGCGATCGGGTCGGTCGCCAGGCGGCTGCGGCCCTCCTCGTCGAAACGGTCCAGGCCAAGATCGTGGACCTCGGCCACATCGGTGCGGCCTTCGAGCGCGAGGTCGGCGGCGATCTTCGCGACCGCGGGTCCCCACATCATTCCGTGTCCTCCCGCCGACGCGATCGTCACTCCGTCGATCAGGTCGCCGTTTCGGCTCAAAGCCGGTCCGAGGATCGGCTGGTGGTCCGGCGTGTAATCGATGGTCGCCGCCCAGGCCTTGCGCAGTCCCAGGCCTGCCGTCACCGGCAGGTAATGGGCAAGGCGGGATCGCATCTTCTCCATATACGGCCAGTCGATCTCGCGCGAGGGACCAGGCGGCTCGTCCGGGTTGCTCATGCCAAACAGCAGGCCGCCCTCTTCGAGGCGCCAGTAGAGACCCGCGCCGAGGTCGAAGCCCATCGCTTGCCGCGCAACCTCGAAAGCCGGATGGGGCTCGGTGACCGCGACCTGATGACGCACGGCGCCCGCGGGAATCTCCACGCCCGCAGCGTTGCCGACCTCGCGCAGGGTCGGGCCCCCGGTGAGGATGGCGCGAGAGGTCTCGATGAGACCGGCTGAGGTCAAGACTCTGGTGAGCTTGCTGCCGCTGGGGGTCCGCTCGGTGCGCAAGCCCAAGAACGTGGTGCGCTCGCGAAGGTCGACGCCGGCTTGCTGCATGGCCAGCGAGTACGCCAGGACGTTTCGTGGCGGGTCGATGCAGCCATCTGTGGCGAGGTAGCTCGCCCCGACGAAGCTGTCCTGTGCCAGCTCCGGATTGTGCTTCGCCGCGGCGGCCGGCTCCAGCCAGTGGACGTCGAGGCCGACGGACTGCTGCATGGACACGCGCTCGCGCCCGACCCGCGCCTCTTCAGAGGTGCCGGCGAAGATCAGATAGCCCAGCTCCCGGAACCCGGAGTCGGTCCCCAGTCGAGCTTGCTGCCCGCGATAGAAGTCGATGCTCCAGCGGCCGAGCCCCACGGCGGTCGGGGTTCCGCCCTGCGCGCGCACCATGCCCGCGGCACGGCTGCTGGCGCCGGTGCCGGCTCGCCCGCGCTCGACGACGACCACCCGTTTCGCGCCCTGGGTGGCGGCAAAATACGACGCCCAGCCACCGACGGTGCCGGCTCCAACCACGACCAGGTCCGCGCGGTCAGCTGCCACCGCGCCATTATCGTCGGCTGCGGACGCCCTTTAACCTTGCGGGATGCCAGACAGGAGGCCCCGCGGCGCGCTCTACGGAATCGTGGCCGCTGTCTTCGTCTCAGGCACCGGAATCGGGTCGCTGCTGCCGATCCTCCCGCTGTTCCTGCGCGAGCGTGGAGCGTCGTACTCGTTCGTCGGGCTCATCGTCGGCGCCGCGCTGGCCGCGCAGGCGGTCGGCCAGTGGCCGGCGGGGTGGCTGGCGGAAAGGATCGGGCGCAAGGAGATGATGGTCGTCGGACTCCTGGTGGCCGCCGCCGCGTCGTTGATGTTCCTCCTTCCGCTTTCGATCGAATGGCTGGTCGCGGTGCGGTTCCTACAGGGCCTCGGTTTCGCGGCGGCGGCGCCGGCCGAGATCGCCGCCGTCGCCGACGTGGTGCCACCGGAAGAGCTCGGCCGCGCCTACGGATGGGTTTCGGCGGCCCGGCAATCGGGGATCATCGTCGGCCCCGCGCTCGGCGGAGTGCTTGCGGTATTCGGCCGTTGGACTGTGTTCGCAGTCACTGGTGGCGCGCTGGCGACAGCCGCGTTGGTGGCGGCGATTACCCTTCCCCGCTCCGTACGGCGGCCGAGAGCAGACGTGAGCATCGCTCGGGTCTTCATGCGCCCGACCCGTGTTGGCGTCGCGATGAGGGCCGTCGTCACGATGACGATCGGGCTCGGACTCCTGATCGGTATCTACGATGTGATCTGGAGCCTGTACATGCGCCAGATCGGCGCCAGCGACCTCATCATCGGGCTCTCTTTCACTTTTTTCGCCCTGCCACTCGTCGCGGTGACGCCTTTGGCCGGCCGGGCAGCCGACCGCTGGGACCGGCGCTGGCTTGCATTCACCTCGGTCGCCGTCGGCTCCCTGATGGCGGTGATTTACCCGTTCGTCAACATCATCCCCGTCGTCATCGGGGTCGGAGTCGTCGAGGCCTCCTTCTGGGCTTTCACCGAGCCGGCCATGAACTCGTTCTTGATGGAGGCCGTGCGCGACCGGCGAGGCGAGGCGCAGGGAGTGGTCGGCACCGCGCAGAGCGGCTCGATGGCCATCGGTTCGCTAATCGGCGGGTCGCTCTTTGCGCTCGGCCTAGGCGTTCCGTTCTTCGTCGCGGCCGCGGTCGGCTTCGGGTTCGCGCTGGCGGCATTGCCAGGCCTGCGGGCCGCGGGCCGGCGCGGGCCGGTTATTCAGGAGCCGGCTTGATGGTCCCCGCTTTCTCTCGGTTGTAACCTGCGCCAGGGAAACGTGATAGCGAACAGCAAGACAAGCGCTAGCAGGGCCGGCCACCAGCTTCCAACCGGCGGCGTGCCCGTGTTGGGGAGCCCCGGAACCGTGCTCCCGGTGACGCTGGCCCGGCTCGTGTTGTTGCCGGGATCGAAATCAGGCGGAGTGCCGGCGAGTCGAGAGGCGACGTTCGTCACCTTGCTCGTGCCGGTCACCGTCGCGACTATGCCAAGTGTCGCCGTGGCGCCGAGGACGAGGGTGCCGATGTCCCAGACGCCGGTGCCTGGCGTGTAGCTGCCCTGGCTCGGGGTCGCGGACACAAACGCGAGACCCGCAGGCAGCAGGTCCCTGACCTGGACGCCAGTGGCATCGTTGGGTCCGAGGTTTCTGGCCGCGATCGTGAAGGTGACGTTGGCGCCGACTGCCGGCGTGGGATCGCTCACCGATTTCCTGACGCGGATGTCAGCGGCCGCAGCGACGATCACCAATGGCGCAACGATCGTGTTGCTCAGGTTGTAGGTCCAGATGTCCAGGCCCTTGGCGTCGCCAAAGTTTCCCGTGCACGGCACGTTGTTGTTGCCGCCGCTTGCGGCCCCATATGCACGCTGGACGCCGGCGGAGTTGAAACCGGTGATCGTGTTGGAGAATGAGGTCGTCGGGGGCGTCGTTCCGCACAGCACGGTGCCCACTGTGTTGCCGGAGTCGACAACTGTTCCGTTTCGAGTCATGTACGCGCGGTCGTCGTAGAAGGCGCCGCTGCACCCGCCTGTCAGCGGCGGGCACACGCCGCCAGGGGCATTGAGCATCGTGACCGTGGGACCGCCAAGTGTGTCGTTCTCGACGTCGATCATCGGGAAGTGATATTCACCGCCATGCAGGCGGACGTGAGCCGTGTAAGCACCCACCGGAAACGCGGTGTTTGAGTTGTCGAGGCCATCCCAGACCGCGGTGTGGACGCCGGCCGTGTTGACTACACCGCGCAGCGATCGGTTGAGGGCGTTGGTCGGGTCGAAGTCCAATCCGTCGCGGCTGATCACGATGTCGTAGACGCCCGAGACGTTGGTGGTGAACTTGAAGGTGCCGCCCTGGTTGACCAGGCTCGTGTTTCCACCCACCGTCCCGGCGAATGAGATCGCGCTCATGATCGGCGCGATCGGCGCCGCCGGGATGCCCAGCGCTGCGATCGTCGCGGCTGCGGGCGGCTCGAAG
The DNA here is from genome assembly GCA_036732165.1 of Candidatus Dormiibacterota bacterium. Lineage (GTDB taxonomy): Bacteria > Chloroflexota > Dormibacteria > CF-121 > CF-121 > JALYYC01. The sequence goes on from DAINCX010000080.1 coordinate 3,735, forward strand.
AACAGCGGAAAGCTCGGGCGGGCAAGGCTGACCCCGCCCTGGATCCCGGTCAGCTGGCCAGGGCTGCCGGTGGCGTCGGCGACTGCGTCGTGGTAGAGCGGCGTGGTGCCGTCCGAATCCAGGAAACCCACCTGGTTCCCATAGACGAGCCAGCCGTTCGGGTCCATGCCCCGGAGGTCGATCCTGTACTTGTAGGCATCTCGCGTGACCGCATAGATCGTGGGATTGACCGGCAGGCCGTTGCCGGCGGTGAAGAGCGCGAGGTAGTAGGTGAACACCCGGCCGGTGATGTTCACGGTCGAGGCCAGGTTGGCGCGGACCGTCACATCCCACGCCGCTATCGACGTCCCCTGCGTCGCATCGAAATCGCCGGCCGCCGCCAGGCCCACGTCGGCGGCGACAGCTCCATCGGTGTTCGACGCCGCGCCGAGCGGGCCGAGGAACGCGATGTTGTAAATGCCCGTCGAGGGCGCCGCGTAGTGGCAGGGAATGTAGCCTCCTGCGACACCGCCGGCGGGGATGGTGTCGGGGCCGGCCAACTCTTCCGCGCGGCTGGCAATGATGCCTTGCGCGCCGACGCGCTGCGCGTTGCAGCTGAAATTGGCCACAGCCGGGATGGTCTCGATTCCAATCGCACCGATGACGAGGTTGGGGTTGTACACGAGGATGTCGCTCGCGCCCTGGCCGATCGCGCTCGACCCGAGCAACAACACCTGCCCGGTTGTCAGGTAGGCCTTGATCAAGGTTCGCCGGGTCAGAGCTCCGTTTCCGTACGACCCTGTGCGCCACTCGGTGTTAGCACGGCTGCCCGAGGCGCCGCTCGGCCAGAGGTTCGCGCTGCCGGCCGCGAATGCGGGCGCCGCGGACGCAAGCACGGCCAGGGCCGAGCACGCGGCGGCCAGCGCCACGCGGCTCGGAGCGACCTTAAACAAGGACCGCGGTCACAAGCAGGCGATGGGTGTCGCTGAGGATGGAAGGGTCCCAGGGCCCCGTGCACGTGATGAGCGTCAATGAGGAGACCTTGCTGGGGGCGAACAGCGAGGCGACCCTGGAGCCGGCGGTGACGATGCGCCGGCCCGTCACCTTGAATGTCAGGCGGGTGCCGTCCGCGTGGACGATCGTCACCATGTCGCCGGCGCGAAGCTCGCTGAGCCGGGTGAAGACGGCGGCCCCCGTCCACCAGTCGACGTGGCCGTTCAACAGCGCATTTCCTGGCGCGCCCGGCGCCGGCCCCAGGTTGTACCAGGCGACGTCGTGAAAGTCCTTGGGGGTGAGCATGTTCCGCCTGGAGTCGAGGCCCCGCGCTTCGATCTTGGCGTCGACTCCTATCTTCGAGATCACCAGGCGCACCGGAAACGGGTCGGCGGCCGGCTGGGCGGCGGGGATCGCGGCCACGGCCGAGGCCGCCGGCCCGGCGGAAGGCAGGGTGGCCACTGCGGCTATCGGGGATGGGACGTTCGGCAGCACCGCGTCTGGAGAGATCGCGGCGACGAGGCACAGGCCCAAGACGAGGGCACGACCAAACATTTGCGCGATTCTAGGCTTTGGGGCCGGAGAAATCGGCAATTCAGGGGCGAACGTACTTGGTGCGAGGCCGCTCGGGGCGTTCCGGCAGCACCCGCCTGGCGGCGCGCTCGGGTCATATGATTTCTCGATGGCCATCGCTCGAGCGAGCTTCGGACGCACGAATCATCAGAGCAGCCGCGTGATCTTCGGCGCCGCCGCCCTGTCATCGGTGACCCAGGCAGTGGCCGACCGCACGCTCCAGGTGCTGCTCGAGCATGGGATCAACCACATCGACGTGGCCGCGTCATACGGCGATGCGGAGCTTCGCGTCAAACCATGGCTGCGTGACGCGCGACGTTCATTCTTTCTCGCCACCAAGACCGGGGAGCGCAAGGCCCTCGCGGCGCGCGAAGAGCTGCACCGATCGCTCGACCGCCTGGGTGTCGACCACGTCGACCTCTGGCAGCTGCACAACCTGGCCGATCCGATCGAGTGGGACACCGCCCTCAGCCCGGGCGGGGCGATCGAGGCAGCAGTGGAGGCGCGCGAGCAGGGCCTGGTCAAGTGGATCGGAGTCACCGGCCACGGCGCGCAGATCGCCGCAAACCATCGGCGCAGCATCGCGCGGTTCGACTTCGATTCCGTCCTGCTCCCCTACAACTACGTGACGATGCAGTCGTCCTACTACGCGGAGAACTTCGAGTCCCTGGTCGCCGCGTGCGCAGAGCGTGGGACGGCGGTGCAGACGATCAAGTCAATTGCGCTGCGGCCGTGGGCGGGGCGAACGAGAACGCGGTCGACCTGGTACCAGCCGCTGGAGGATCAGGCCGACATCGACCTGGCGGTGTGGTGGGTGCTGGGGCGGCCCGGGGTCTTCCTGAACACCGTCGGCGACGTCGACCTGCTGCCGCGCGTGCTGGACGCGGCCGAGCGATTCGAAACGAGGCCGGATGAAGCTGCGATGGCGGCGCTCGTGGAGCGATCTAAAACAGAGCCGCTGTTCGTCTAGCTGATTACCAGCGCGTAACGACGACTTTCTTTCTTGTATAGAACTCGATGCCGTCCGTGCCGTGAACGTGCAGGTCGCCGTAGAACGAGCCCTTCCAGCCGCTGAAGGGGAAGAATGCGAACGGCTGCGCGATCGGCACGTTGATGCCCGTCATCCCAGCTTCCACTCGCTCCCTGAACTCCCTGCCCGCACGCCCCGATTGCGTGAAGATCGTGGCCATGTTGCCAAGCGCCATGCGGTTGGCCTGCGCGATCGCCTCGTCCAGCGTGGCCGCCCGCGCGATCGACAGCACCGGGCCGAAGATCTCCTCGCGACCCACCGCCATCTCCGATGTCACATTGTCGAGGATCGTAGGGCCGAGGAAGAAGCCCTGCCGCGACATCTGCCCGCGGCCGTCAACGAGCAGCTCCGCTCCCTCGGCCACGCCTTTGTCGACCCAGCCGGCGACGCGATCCCGATGGTCGGCGCGGATCAGCGGCCCGACCTGCACGCCTGGCTGGTCGCCTGGTCCGACCACCATCTTCGCCGCCGCATCGGCGAGCGGACCCAGGAGGCCTTCCGCGGCCTGACCGACCGCAACCGCCACCGAGCCGGCCAGGCAGCGTTCGCCCGCGTTGCCGAAAGCCGAGTTGAGGATCGCGGGCACCGTGATCTCGGGATCCGCATCGGGCATCACGACGATGTGGTTCTTGGCCCCGCCAAGAGCCTGCACCCGCTTGCCGTGAGCGGCGGCGGTCGTGTAAACGTGGCGCGCCACGGGCGCGGAACCGACGAATGAGATCGCGTTAACGTCCGGGTGGACGAGGAGGGCGTTCACGGCCTCGCTGCCTCCGTGCACGACATTGAGCACGCCTTCGGGAAAGCCCGCTTCCAGGAAGATCTCGGCCAGGCGCGCCGCGCCAAGGGGCGTGCGCTCCGATGGCTTCAGGACGAAGGTGTTCCCGGCCACGACGGCGAGCGGGAACATCCAGAGCGGGATCATCACCGGGAAGTTGAAGGGCGGGATGC
>DAINCX010000081.1:0-7175 GCA_036732165.1 Candidatus Dormiibacterota bacterium
CACGGTTCGACCAAGCGCCCGTTCCGCCTGATGGGTCGTCCCAGGAGTCAGGCCCTGCGACGACCCTCCCAAGACCGGACTTCAGCAGCCAGGCATCTTGAAGGCCGTGACCCACGTGCTCCAGTAGTAGCCGGTCGTCCGCTGGTACTCGTTCGTGTACCAGAAGGTGCAGTCGTCGGTGGGATCGACCGACATGGAGGTGTAGTCGCCCCAGCGGTTGTAGGTGGTCTGCGAGGCGGTGGTGATGGGCACGGTGGCCTCCGCCCGCAGCGTGTTGAGCGGGTCGGTCACGGCCCGCGCCGTGTAGCGGATCTGCGGGCTGATGCTGCTGCTGGAGGCGCTGTAACCCGCGGCGATGTCGGCCAACTTGTCCTGGGCCACGCTGCCCATCCACCGGTAGGTGGAGTCGGGTGCATAGCTGCTGGCCTGGTAGACGGTGAAGCCGGTGCTGGTTGGATTGCGCAGCTCGTACCAGCGGACTGCTGCCGTGCCCGAGCCGACGGTGGACTGGTTGACGACCATGGACTGGTAGCCGTTGCTACCGAGGAAGTTCCGGTAGGACAGCCGGAACATCAGGCGGTCTCCCAGCGAGGCGAGCTGTTGGCTGGTCCCGGCCTGCGGAACGCAGGTGCCGCCTCCGCAGGCTTGAGAGAAGCTGGGAACCGCCTTGCTGATGGGCCCGGTCCAGGTGCTGTTGTTGAGGTTGCCCCAGTCGACGTGGTATTGGAACAGGTTCAGCGAGTTGGTGCCGAAGTTCATGAACATCCCGGGCGTACCGGCTGGAGGCGGCCCGGTGGTGCTGCTCACCCCCGGAACGTCGCCGTCAAGGTCGGCGGGCAGCAGGCTGGCCACGCTGGCGCTGTTGTAGTAGCACTGACCGTTACCGGAGCCGCCCGTGAGCATCGTGCTGCGCGGCAGGACACACGCGGCTGCGCCCTGGAAAGAGGCGCCGAGGTAAAAGTCGTTGACGGCAAAGTAATAGCCGTCCGGCCACACCCCGAGCTTGGGGTAGTCCGGCAGGCTGTTCCCGAAGTTGTAGGCGTAGAGGTACCAGGCGCCGGCGGCGTCGGAGGTCGCCGAGACCGCCACACAGACGTAGTAGGGGGCGGCCGACACCGAGGCCAGCTGCATGAGGACCCACTGCCCGGCCTGCTTGTCGTAGAGGACGACCGGGTCGCTCACGTCGGTGCCCGCGCAGGGGGCGGCGTAGGCTGACCACAGCGAGTTGATGGCTATCGGTCCCAGGATCGGGCTGTTCGGGTAGCTCTTGCTAAAGACGGTCATGCGGCTGTTCACCGTTTCAACGAACTCGGTTGCGCCGGCCGAGCCATTGGGGTCGGGCGGGATAGAGTTCGTGACGCCGACGCCCTGGAAACTTTCTGTGACGGTGGCCCCCAGGGGTACCGTGGCCGAGCTCTGGACAGCGCTATCGGTATTCCCGCTGCCGCCGCCGTGGCCGGGGTGCTTGACCGTAAGCTGCCGCGGAGATCGGCCCGCCGCCGTGGCTGCGGGGGGCAGCTCGCGCAGCGGCCGGGACATCCCCTGCTGGACGCTGAGCAGCGGGCTGAAGCCGCGAGCGTTGCCCGCGCCGCGGTCACCGGCGGCAAGAGCTGGTGCGATCAGCGCAACGGCAAGGCCGAGAACGGTTGCAAAGGCGAGCAGAGGTTTAAGCGAGAAGCGCATGGTTCCCCTCCCTGATCAACACGTCTTGCCGCCGGTGGGCGGCGCCAACATTTAATCCGAGGAAGCGCGGAAGGTCAAGACACTTAGGGTTCGGCGACGCCAGGTATCACGTCAGCTGCTCGCTGGCCACGCTCCGCCGCCCTGCCGGGCTGTCTCGGACGGTTGGCGTTCTGGTCGAAATCCTCCGGGTAGCCGACGTCCCCCCTGCGAACGCGTTCAAGACGAGTTCACCTGGAGAGCTTCGCCGTCAGTAGGCGGTCAACACAAGAGACGGCGCGGCGCTCGATGGCAGCCAGAAAAGTTGCTAACTCTGACCAGTTGGCCCAGCCATCGCCTTCAAGTCTAGGCAGGGAGTTTGGCGACGTCATCTAAGCGGCTCCTCGTCGGCGTCCCGCGCTTGCTTGCTACTGACCCGAGCTAGTAAGAGTCGGAGCTCTGTCGAGTGTCCTCGCCATGCATGCTGCCGGGGCGCAGGAGCCGCTAATGACCCCCCTGTTCGGTCGAGGCTCTAGCTAGTGTTCGAAGACACCCTGCTTCGAAAACTCGTACTTGATGTTTCCTTCAGACCCATAGTCGGCTAGCACCTTATTCATGTGCTGGAAAGCCCGCCGGTCAGCGATATCAATCGCCAGGTAGCCGGGCGAGTGCCACTCGAACAGGCAGTTTGCGGCGCGTATTTCGTCGATGGAGCGCGGCGCAGCGCGAGACCGACGCGCTCGAGCGTGCGGGCGAGGAAGCGAGAGGCGACCAGCCGCCTGAATGGTGAGACCGGCGGGTCGCTCGCCTAGAGGAGCGCGCGCTCCTTCAGCTCGAGATAGCGCTCGACCAGCGCGGGGCTGAGCCGGCCGGCCTCGACGTCGAGTCCGAGCACGCCGCCCTTGCGCAGCGCCTCGAAGCTTTCTCGGCGGGCCGCGAGTAGCTCCTCGGCCGCGGCCCACTCGTAACTCCGCGCCGTCCGGTCGATCGGGGCGTCGCGGGCTTCGAGAACCTCGGGGTCGGCCATCGCCACCACCATCACGAGGTGCCGCTGGCTGAGGCGGATGGCATGCGCGACCAGGTCGCGCGAGGCCTCGGGATCGAGGACGTCGGTCAGGACCACCACCAGCGAGCGACGGCTGACGCGATAGGCCAGTTGCGAGAAAGCCTCGCCGAAGTCGGGCTCGGTGTACTCCGCTTTGACGTCGTAGAGGACCCGGTTGAGATGACTGACCTGCGCGGGCCCGCGCTGGGGCGAGACGAACTGCCGGATCTCGTCGGCGAAGGTGACCATGCCGACGCGGTCGCCCTGGCTCTGCGCCACCCACGCCAGCAAGAGGGCGGCGTTCACCGCATGATCGAGCTTGGTCAGTCGACCGGCCGGCGCGGTCATCAAGCGCCCGCAATCGAGGGCGATGATCGCCTGCTGGCCGCGCTCGGCCTCGACCTCCATGACCACGGGGGTGTCCCGGCGAGCGGTCGCCTTCCAGCTGATGCGGCGGATCTCATCCCCCGGCAGGTAATCGCGTAGCCCGGCGAAGGCGGTCGTTGCGCCGGGCGGCCGCGAGCGGCGAAGGCCCTGCATGAACCGCATGCCGCGTCGCAGCGTCAATTCGTATCGCCGGATCGCCAGCACGCTGGGATAGACCGCGGCCGACTCATCAGCGGGGATCCGCACCTGGCGCATCAGCCAGCCACCCGGGCGCCAGCAGTGGACATCGACCGGGCCGAACCGGTAGGCGCCCCGATGGGGCGGCTGAACGAGGTACTCGACCGTGAGGAAACCCTCGCGATCGAAGGCGCCGCGGAGCACGCGGGCATTCGGCCCCAGGTCCGCGGGGACGTGATCCGCCACCTCGGCGGGGAGTCCGGCGGCTTGCGCGTGGCCGACCACGACCTGGACCGCCTGGGTCTCCCCCAGCGAAAAGGGCTGTGGCAGCACGCGACTGGCGGCGAAGCCACGACGGCTGGGAAGGCGCTGCGCATCGACGACCACCAGCGCAATGAGCGCGACGTGATAGCCGATCACAAGCAGCCAGAACACCGGGCTCAGCAGCACGAGCAAGACCGACAGCGCGCCAAGCAGTAGCGCTCCGAGCAGGCGCGGCTGCGGCGCCAGTGACATCAGCGCGGTGGCGTGACCCGGGCGATGATCGAGTCGAGCAGGCTGTCCGCCGTCTGGCCACCGACCTCGGCCTCGGGCCGGAGCAGCAGGCGATGCCGGAAGGTCGGCCGCAGGAGGCCCTTGACGTCATCGGGCGTCACGTAGTCGCGCCCGTCGAAGGCGGCGGCGGCCTTGGAGGCGAGCAGGAGCAGGACCTCCGCGCGCGGGCTCGCGCCGAGGACGAGCTCGGCGGACTGCCGGGTGGCGACCGCCAGCTCGATGATGTAGCGGCGCAGCTTCTCGTCGACCGTGACCTTTAAGACCTCGGCCCGGCATTCCATGATGGCTGCCGTATCGATGACCGGTTGCACGCCGGCGCTGGCCGGGTCCTTCAGCTCGATCCCCGAATCCCAGCGCCGCAAGACCTCGAGCTCCTGCTCCGGCGTGGGATACCCGAGCACCGCCTTGAAGAGGAACCGGTCCTGCTGCGCCTCGGGCAGCGGGTAGGTGCCCTCGTACTCGATCGGGTTCTGGGTGGCGAGCACCAGGAATGGATCGGGCAGCGGCATCTGCTGACCCTCGAGGCTCACGCCGCGCTCCTCCATCGCCTCCAGCAGCGCCGATTGCACTTTGGCCGGCGCGCGGTTGATTTCGTCGGCGAGCAGGATGTTGGTGAAGATCGGCCCCTGGCGGACCCGGAACGATCGCGACTGCAGGTCATAGATGGCCGTCCCCACGATGTCCGCGGGCATCAGGTCAGGGGTGAACTGCACGCGACCGTACTGGACCGAGAGCAGGCGCGCCACCGTCTTGGCCAGCAACGTCTTGCCGACCCCGGGGACGCCTTCCAGCAGCACGTGGCCGCGGGCCATGACCGCGAGCGCGCAGAGGCGCACGGCATCCTCCTGCCCGACGACCGCCTTGGCGGCCTCCGACCGAAACTGGGCGTAAAACTCGGCGGCCTTCATTGAGACTCCTTTCCGCTGACGTTGGATGCTAAGGGATAGGCGAGGTCATGCAGTCGCCGGGCCGTCTCCATCACGGATGCCTCGCTGTCGGTCGCCTCGGGCAGGCTGCTCTCGAGTCGTGCCAGCTCGCTGCCGACCGCGGGAGCGCGGCGGGCGACCGCGTCCTGGAAGTTCGCCGCCGGGACGCCGCTGCCAAGACCGACCCGCTCCGCGATCGCCCGGCGCGTCGCCGCGACGAGCGCCTGCAGCGTGACCGCACGAGCGCCGGTGCGGTGGAGCAGCCCGCCGACGGCCGCGGCGTACTCGGCGGAGGAACGGTCGCGGCCGCCCTGCAGGGAGATGGACGGCCCGAAGGCGCGGCCACGCAAGGCGACACCAACAAACAGAACGATCACCGCCCAGACCAGCGCCGCCCCCCAGGGCGTCGTCATCCAGGCGGTCTGCGGAGATCCGGCCGCGGCCGACCCGTGGTGAAACTCGTCGAAGAAGACGCGACTCCCGGCCGGCGCGAGCGCGATCACATCCGCCGCGAAGCGCCCGTTATCCGGTTGTCCGAGGTATCCGTTGCACAGGATCAGGGGATCGGTGAGAGCCAGCAGCTGCCCCTGGCCGACGGTCGTGCGGACGGCGATCACCTCGTTGTACTGATTGCGCAAGACGGGGACCTGGCCAGGCGAGGGCACCAGCCGATCGGTGGGGACGCCCCCATGAACCTGGCTGACCCCGCCAAAGATCGGCGCGGGGGCGCCGGCTGTGGGTGATGCCGGCCTGTTCCCGGAGGTTTGGGTCGGCGCACGATGCAATCCAAACTGGGTCTCGAGTTGCGGCTCAGCCTGCTCGGCGGCGTAGACCAGCACTCCACCGGAGGTCAGCCAGTTGTTCACCTGCTGCGCCTCGGTCGCACTGAACGCCGATGGGGTGAACACGACCAGGAGCCCGGGACTCGCCGGCAACGTGAAGTCTCCCTCGACGGTCCCGGTCGGATGACCGAGGGCCTCGGCATAGAGGCGAAGCGCCGACGACCCGTTGGCGGCATCGCTGGTCGACGCGTGGTCGGGCGAGTCCCCGCCACTGCCGGGCCCACGCAGGAGGACAAGGACCGCGATGACCAGGACCAAACCGCCGAGGACGATCCAGGGGCGACCCTTCATGCTGCCGTCCGCCGGTAGGGAGCCGCGGCTTCAGCGGCGCGCGCATAAACGGCCGCATTCGCGGGCCGGTGACCGTAGATGGCTTCTTCAAACGAGAGCAGGAGGGGCCGCAGATCCTCAGCCCGCTGCGATCGCGCGAACAGCTCTCGCACCGTGAAGGGGCTCTGGTCCCAGGCGCGCTCGCCACTGATGCCGACGGCCACCCCGCCGGCGAGCATCCGGATGGCGCCGGGATAGTCGCCGGCGGCCGCCAGTCGGTCCGCCTCCCTGAAGAACTCGGTTGGAGGCCGCGCCGTCCTCGCCCCAGATCGAACCCGCGCCTCACGCCCACCCGGGCTCACGCCAACCCGAAAGACCAGCACGACGATGGCCACGATGATCAGGAGAGCCAGGGCCAGCACCAGCAAGACCGGCAGGTAGAGGTGCAGACCACCGATACCAAGCCAGGACAGCAACCGGGCGATCGCGTTGATCACCGCCCCGAGAATCTGGTCGATCAGCGAGGGTCCTGTCGTGAGACTGGCGTAGCGCGGTGACGACAGGATGTGATTCAGCCGCTGCGCCGCCTGGTTCGGATCGGGCGTGTCCACCCGCGCCTGCAGCGCCGTGAAGAGCGCCTGCAGGCGCTGGTCGGCATCGACCAGCCGCGGAGGTTCGGCCCGCAGGTCGGTCAGGACCTCGGGCTGGCTGTCACCGGTTGCCTGCACCAGGACGGTAATCGCCTGCTCCCGGGAGGGAGCATCCCCGCGTTCGGCGAACTGCACGAGGGTCAGCGCGCGATGGACCGCGTTGGTGTAGTCGTCGGCCGTGGTGGCCGAGGCGGAAATCGTCGAGCGCCCAATCAGGACGATGAGGGAAACGAGGACCCAGAGCCCGGCCGCCGCCGGACCCGCGTTAGGCCGGCGCAGTGCCTGGGGTGGTTTGCCGGGCGAGCTGGTCGAGATCCACGCCTTCTTTGCGCACCCGCAGGTCAAGGTACAGCATCGTGACCGCGATCGGGGTGATGGCGCCGACCAGGGCGCTGACGAGCGCCGTGATCACCGTGACCACGCCGGCGCGCACATCGCTACTCAGCCCGGGGACCAGGGCGGCGATGCCTCCTAAGAGACCGCCGACGGCGAGCTGGATGATGCTGACCAGGATGGACACGAGGATGATGACGCCGACTGTCCGCCACCAGTTGTCCTTGACCAGGGCCCAGCTTCGCCCCAGGGCGTGGACGGGACCGACCCGTTCGGCGAGCAGCGCCGGGTAGGCGACCGCCCAGCGGACCTCAACCCAGATCACGACCGG
>DAINCX010000082.1:0-6996 GCA_036732165.1 Candidatus Dormiibacterota bacterium
ATGACCCTAATTCTGCCTGTACTCCCTCCACCGCCGTGCGGGGGAGGGTCGGGGAGGGGGGTCGGGGTGGGGGCCCAACTGATTAGCATCGTAGGGATGAGCACCGCAACAAAGGCACCCACGTACCGAACCGGCAAGATCTGCTACATCGAGATCCCGGCGACGGATGTCCGCCAGTCGGCCGAGTTCTACCAGCGCGCCTTCGGCTGGCAGACCCGGACGCGCGGCGACGGCGCGATCGCCTTCGACGACACGGTCAACGAGGTCAGCGGTACCTGGGTCCTCGGACGGCCACCGGCGACCGAGTTCAGCCTGATGGTCTACATCATGGTCGCAAGCGCCGACGCGGCAGTTGGGGCCATCACCGCCGCCGGTGGCAAGATCGTGGACCCCGTGGACCCGAACGCCCGCGAGGTTGTCGCAACCTTCCGCGATCCTGCCGGCAACCTGATGGGCATCTACCAGCAGCCTGGTTTGGCCGAGACCGAATCGCGCTAGCGGTCCGGCACGACGGTGTCACGGACGTGACTGGTCGCTGGGCTGTTGGGCAATGGTGATCGTCACGAAGCGCCCGCCCGGAGAGAGCAGGCTTCCCGCCTGGGCCAGCCCGATAAGGATCAGCGGATACGCCGTGATCAGGAGAATGGCGGCGACCCGACGCGCCCGGGGCGGTTTCGAGATGAGGACCAGCGCCCCCACAAGCGCTGCCGCACTAGCGACGACGAGTTCCTCGCCGGCCGCGACGATCGAGTAGCCACCTCCGGTCGCGCACAGGAAAATCCATAGGCCTGTTAATGCCAGGAGGCCGATCGCGGCCAGGATCCTCAGCAGCGCGGGTCGCCCGCCCCTCCTGAAGGCGGCGGCGAGGAGCGCCACCGCGGCCGCGACGGCAACCGCAGGTAGGACCACGACGGCGAGCAAGTAGCCCATTTCTCGGATAACGCGTTAGGCTGCTGCTCCCTTCAGGCTAGGAGCCGCTTCCGGCGTAGGAGTTATGTTACAGCAGCGCCAGCAATCTGCTGTATACTCATCCCATCAAACGACTTCAGATCATGATCGAAGAAGAGGTCGACGCCGAGTTGGAACGGGCGGCGCTTGAGGCACGAACCTCCAAAGCCGCCCTTGTCCGGCTCTTTGTTCGAGAGCGCCTCAAGCCGCTCCCGCCGCTGTCGGCCGATCCGATTGGCCGGATGGCTGGCGCCGACGACTTCGACCCGGCCGGCATCGACGACGTCGTTTATCGGTGATCTTCGTCGATACGTCGTTCTGGGTGGCGCTCCGGAACCGCCGGGACAGCTCGCACGCATCGGCGCGCACGCTCCTCGCCAGGCACGCGGCGGAACCCCTTCTAACCAGTAACCATGTCCGTGGCGAGACCTGGACTTTTCTTCGGCGCCGAGCCGGACATCGTTCCGCGGTGGATTTCCTGGACTCCGTCGACCGCTCACCCCGTCTGCGACTTGTCGTTGTCTCCCCGGATCTTGAGACGGCCGCTCTGCGCTGGTTGCGGCGCCACGACGAGCGCGAATACTCCTTTGTCGACGCAACCAGCTTCGCCCTTATGCGATCGCTACGAATTAAGGACACTCTCGCCTTCGACGGCGACTTCACGGCAGCCGGATTCCGCGAGCTCCGGGACTGACGGATCTTGCGCGACTGAAGCGAGGCTTAGAGACTGGCGCGGGACGGTCGCAGTAAGGCGAGGCGCCGGAAGGCCACGATAGCCAGTCCGGAAAAGACGACGACCTGGGCGGCATTAATCCAGAACCACAGATCAGGGCCATGCTGCGAAAGCAAGATGCGATGCGCGTCCTGCGGCCAGATGAAGATGAAGAAGAGCAGATCGCCGGCGATATGCACGGGGATCGCCGGAAGCGTCGAGTCAGTGAGATAGGCGATCGTGCCGAACGTAATGCCGACCAGGAAGAAGAACAGCAGCTTGGACCAGAAAAACCCCTGCGTCGGACCGTGCCACAGCGTAAAGAACAGCGACGAGATGCCCATGGCGTAGATGGGCACGAAGTGACGCTCGAGGATCACCTGTCCATAACCTCGAAAGGCGGCCTCCTCAGTAAGGGGCGACACTAGCGAGCCCATCAGGATGGCGAGCCCCACGAAGAGACCCGGGTAGCCATCGAGCTGTGCCTGAGTTGGATTCCCCCCATTTCCGGTCAGCTGCACAAGAATGATCCAGAGTCCGGCCAGCGCGACGAGCGCGAAAGCCCCGCCCACGATCGACCAACTGAAGGCTGCCCGCGTGACTCGCCGTGCGCGCAGAAGCCTGGATCGAGCTTCCGCCGTCTGCGCTGGCCACCCATGCCCGCTCAGCCACCACCAATAGGCCGCGAGAACGACGGCCATGACTGGCACAGACCACGGCACCGATCTCGACGTCCTGGCGTTGACCACGAGGAGGGCGCTCCAGACCACCGACCCGACGGCGGCGACCGCGAAGGAGGCGAGCGCAGCGACGCCAATCGTCCGGATTCGCCCCAGGATCAGCTCGTTCATGGTGAACCCAGTGGCACATTCACCATATTCGCCACCAGGTTACGATTCGATCGAGGCACTATTCCGCCAGCGGGCTAAAGAGGGTGCGAAGGGCGATCGCAATGTGCGCGTTCAGTCGCCCGAGGTCACCCAGGTCTTAGTCGGCGAGCTTGGTCGGAGCAAGGTCGGCGGGAAGCGTGGCCGGCATCATGGGCTGCGCCGACTGGGCAGCTTCGCGGGCCGCCAAGGCGGTGGCCAGACTGGGCCAGGCATCGATCCCGGCCACCCGCGGTAACCGATCCTCCAGGATGGCCGAGACCAGGTCCCCCATGCCGGCCCGGATGCTCTCTCGGTAGACGTGCTCTTTGGCCGACTCGCCTCCGAGGCTCGCGCGTACCCGCACCCGGCTACTCACATAACGGGTCTCGCCACGGGCACGCCACGGGCTGCCGTTTCCATACGTCGTGATCGGCAAGACCTCCACGCGTTCGTCGCCTGACAACCGGTAACCCGGCACCCGGAGAAGTTCTCCGTTTGTGATTGGAAGGCTCTTAAGCACGGCGAGACCCTGGTCGTCGGTCCAGACCTCCAGGTCGAGCCCAACCGGGATCCAACCCGTCAGTTGGCCGTGAGCAAAACCCCAATCCAGGGTGACCCCCTGGTGCTGGGCAAGGTTCGGGTGCGTGAAGGCATGCAGGAAGCTCGCGGTCCCCCCGCCTTCGTGGGTGCACGTCGCCGCCGCGGTGTCGATCGGGCCTCCGCCAGGTCGCCGAACCTCGAGCGCCTGGACAGCCAGCGGGTGACTACCCATCAGCCAGTCGCAGACATCGAAGAAGTGCACGCCATGCTCGACGAAAATCCCACCGCTGATCGCGTCGTTCCAGAACCAATGGTCGAGGGCGAGGTCCTCATCTGCGGCATGGTTTTCCAGGCCGAAGCGGCGTAGTCGACCGAGCAGCGGGCCATTCCCTGCCGGCAGCGAGGCGAGATGATGCAGCAGACCATAAAGCGGGTTCCAGCGCATGACATAGTCCACGGCGAGCCGCACGCGAGTATCGCGGACGGCCCGAAGCACGGAGGTCGCGTCGTCGATCGTGGTGGCCAGGGGCTTCTCGCAGAAGATATGCTTGCCAGCCGCGGCTGCAGCCAGCGTCATTGGCGCGTGCAGCGCCGGCGGCGTGTTGATCGCAACCAGATCGACGTCCGGATCGGCCAGTAGAGCCTCATAGTCGGCGTAGGCCGTGACGCCAAAAGCCGAGGCGGTGACCTCCGCCCGGCGTTGGTCCCGGTCGGCCACGCCGATCAACTTCAGGTTGGGGATGGTCGCAAACGCGGTGAGACAGAATTCGCCAAAACGGCCGCAGCCGACCAGGCCAAGGCCCAGTTGAGATCGAAGGGTTAGCTCAGGCACATCTTTAATGCTAGGGTCCAATTAAGTGTGCCGGTGACTCATCCGGCGGGTCGCGTCTCGTAGAGGCTGGCACTCTAAAGGAAGGGTACTGATGTTTACTTCACGCCATGGTGTTCTCGCCGCCGGCCTCGCCCTGAGTCTCGGCCTTGCCGCGTGTGGAGGCGGCAACCAGGCCGCCTCGAGCAGTGGAAAGGGCGCGATCAGGATCTGGTACTCCAACAACGCCGATGAGGTGAAGTGGGGTACGGGGGTCGTGGCTGCCTGGAATCAGAGTCACGCGAGCGAGCAGGTGAGTGGCGAGCAGATCCCGGCCGGCAAGAGTTCGGAGGAAGTAATCGGAGCCGCCATCACCGCCGGCACGACCCCCTGCCTGATCTTCAACACCGCCCCGGCGGCCGTTCCCCAGTTTCAGAAACAGGGCGGCCTCGTCAGCTTGACCAGCTTCTCCGACGGGAACTCCTTCATCGAGGGGCGCACGGGTAGTGGAGCGTCGCAGTACAAGTCGACCGATGGCAGCTATTACCAGATGCCCTGGAAGTCCAACCCGGTGATGATCTTCTACAACAAGGACCTTTTCAAGAAGGCGGGCCTCGACTCGACCAACCCGCCGCTCAAGACCTATGACCAGTTCTTGAGCACCGCCCAGACCCTGATCACCAAGGCCGTTGCCAAGGCCGCGATCTGGCCGGCCCCGACCTCTGAGTTCTATCAGCCCTGGTTCGATTTCTATCCGCTGTTCATCGCCCAGACCAAGGGCAAGCAGCTGGTCGAGAAGGGAGAGCCGCAATTCAACAGCGCTGACGGTCTCGCGGTCGCCAACTTCTGGAAGCAGCTCTACACCAAGGGCCTCGCCCCCAAAGAGGCAGCCCAGGGCGATCCGTTCGCCACCGGCCAGGCCGCGATGGCGATCGTGGGGCCGTGGGCGATTGCCGTCTATGGCGGCAAGGTCAACTGGGGCGTGGCCCCGGTTCCGACCAAGGACGGGATGGATCCGAGTGCGATCCATACCTTTTCAGACGAAAAGTCCATCGGCATGTACTCGAGCTGCAAAAATCGTGGCACCGCATGGGACTTCCTGAAGTTCGCCGTCAACAAGGACAATGACAGCAAGCTGCTCGACCTGACCGGGCAGATGCCGATGCGGACCGACCTGTCGTCGACCTACGCGAGCTATTTCTCGGCCCATCCTGAGTACAAGTTGTTCGCCGACCAGGCTGGACGCACCGCGGAAGTCCCGAACGTGCCCAACTCGGTGGAAATGTGGCAGGACTTCCGGTCCGCCTACTCGAAAGCGGTCATCTTCGGCAACCAAGGCATCGACGAGGCATTCAAAGGGGCGGCCGACCAGATCAAGACGCTTGTCAAACCGTAACGCGAAGGGACTGAGATAACAATGGCCGCGGCTGCCCCCGCGCGCGTCTCCCGCACGCGCTTGCGGAGTTTGCTCGGGGAGCAGCCGATCGGCTACCTGTTCGCCGCCCCCTTCGTCATCTTCCTGGTGGGGATTTATGCGTACCCGTTCTTCTACGCGATCTACATGTCGTTCTTCGACTACTTCTTTGCGGCGCCGGGGGCAGAGGTCGTACGACCCTTCGTGGGGCTGGCGAACTACGCCCGCGTGCTGCAGGACCCGCTGTTCCACATCGCCATCCGCAACGTGGTCATCTTTTTGGTGATCAACGTCCCGCTGACCGTCGCCATCTCCATGGTGCTCGCCACCGCGCTCAACGCGGCGATCCCGCTCCGCGCCTTCTTCCGCGCCGCCTACTACATCCCCTACATCACCGCGAGCGTCGCGGCAGTCGGCATCTGGCTCTGGCTGTTCAGCGGCTTCGGCCTGGTCGATAAGATCCTCGGCTCACTCGCCCCCAATCCGTCCTTTCTCATCAATGCGTTCCTGGCGATGCCGATCATCGCGCTCTACGTGACCTGGAAAGGGCTCGGCTTTTACATCCTTGTCTATCTCGCCGCGCTGCAGACCATCCCCAAAGAGCTCTACGAGGCGGCGAAGGTGGACGGCGCCAGCCGGATCGCGAGCTTTTTTGCGGTGACCGTGCCGGGCCTCCGGCCGGCGACCCTGCTGGTCGTCATCACGGCCGTGATCACGGGGGCCAACTTCTTCACCGAGCCGTATCTGCTGACCGGGGGCGGCGGCCCGGATAACCAGACGGTCTCGCCGGTATTTTTGATTTATCGATTCGGCATCCAGCAGAACCATCCTGGTTACGCCGCCGCGATCGGGCTGCTGCTCGCCATCGGGGTGCTGATCATCTCCGGCATCAACCGCTTCGTCCTGGAGCGGAATTAGTCATGGCGTCCGCGACGACCGATTTGGCCGGGACGCGAGTGCAGCCCGTCGAAACGCAGGAGCCCCCCGAGCATCGAGAAAAGGGATCGACACCGTGGTTGAGGCTGATCGCGCTTTTCCTCGGGGCGGTGGTGTTCTTGTTCCCGTTCTATTACATGGTCGTCAGCGCCTTGCAGAAGGACCCGAACCCGAACATCTCTGGGGCCTTCCCAAACCCAGCCAGCCTCTCCTTTGACAACTTCGTCGCCATCAACACCGCGATCAATCTCGCGAGGACCCTCCTCAATTCGGGCCTCTTTACGGGTGGCGTGCTCCTCGGCACGCTGGTGTTTGGCGGACTGGCCGGATACGCGCTGGCTCAACTGCACTTCCGTGGGCGGCAGGCGCTCTTCTACACGCTGCTGCTTCTCCTGGTGCTCCCGTTCCAGTTGCTCATGATCCCGCTGTACGTGCTGATCGCCCGGAACTTCGGCCTCGGCGACACGCTGCTGGGGATGATCCTGCCGTTCGCCATCAACCCGACGGCGGTCTTCATCTTCCGCCAGTTCTTCATTCAGTTGCCTAGCGAGATGTTCGAAGCGGCCCGCATCGACGGCGCCTCCGAGTTGGCGATCCTGACGCGGGTGGTGGCGCCGCTGACCAGGCCGGCGATCCTGACCGCGATGCTGATCACCTTCATCGGTCCCTGGAACGAGTTCCTCTGGCCATTCCTGATCACCAAGCGGCTGGAGCTCGAACCGCTGGCCGTTGCCCTGGCCAACTACATTTCCACGGTCGCCCAGCGGGC
>DAINCX010000083.1:0-2660 GCA_036732165.1 Candidatus Dormiibacterota bacterium
ACGCCAAGCCCGAAGCCGATTGCCGTCGGCAGTAAGACGAAATGCTGTATCACCGGCACGGCGATATGAAAGAAACGCAGTCCCGCCCGTGGATTCGAGGGATCCTGACGGGAAGGGGAGAGGAGGGGCATGAGGCGGCCCCTCCTCGCTTACTACCTAGCGGGCGCGAGCCCCGGCGGTCTCGAGCGCAACCTCGTTCAAGCGGCCGCTCTTGACGTCGAAGACAAAGCCGCGAATCTTGTCTTTCTTGGGGATGAAGGGGCTGGATTTGATCCGCCCAACCGACGAGCGAACGTCCTTCTCCAAATTGGAGAACGCGTCAAAGGCGAATCCAGGCCGGATGCCGATCTCATCCTCGATGCTGGCGCGGAGCTCGTCGTCCTTGAAGGTGAGCATGCCGCAATCCGTGTGATGGATCAGGATGATCTCCTCGGTGCCGAGCAAACGCTGCGAGATGGTGAGGGACCGAATCACGTCCTCCGACACCACGCCGCCGGCATTGCGGATGACGTGGGCATCGCCCTCCTTGAGCCCTAGGATCTTGCTCACGTGCAACCGCGCGTCCATGCAGGCGACGACGGCGACCTTCTTCGCGGGCGGCATCGGCAGGCCACCCTTGAATGAAGCGGCATAGGTCTCGTTATTCTTCAACAGTTCGTCGGTCACACTCATAGAAATCCTCCTCAATGAATGCTCATCGATTCCGACAGCAACTCGGTGATCGGTGTGTCAGATGCCGCGAGGACATCGGGCGGACGTGCAGCGACGGAAATCGACAGCTCGGCGCCGGGTCAGATTGAGGCCTTCCATCGCCAATCCCTGCCTAGATGGTAATCGTTGCCCTATGGGGTCTGGATATCAATAACCAGGCGGGTCGGGTTAGTGAGCTCAAGCGTGCGCATGCACGATGGCTTCGACAGTCCGATGCCCCAACTAAGGACGCCCTCGAAGTCGCCGATCTGCTCGACTTCCTGGACGGCGGCGAGGCCCGGCTTGATGTCGGTGCTCTTGGTGTAGGTCGGATAGGCCGCGGCACCGTGAAAGACGAGCTTGAGGCCGGCCGAACCCTGTAGGGTGACCGGCTGGCCACTGGCGTCTTTGACAAAGTGCGTCGACGCCTGCCGGGTCAGGGTATAAGCCGGCACCGGTCCCCCAGCGAACTGGAACACGATCCGATCGTAGCCAGTCTGGGCGGCGACCCGCAGGTCGTTCAGCTGCGCCAGCGGCGGCGGCGTGGTCGGAGTGCCGCCGCTGAGGTCGGTGCAGGCGAACGATCCCAGCGGGGTTGCCGCCGGCGAGGGAGGGAGAGTTGCCGCCGGCGTCGGAGCCAGCGACGGCGTTGCGCTGGGGTTCGAGGTGTCGAAGTCAATCGCGAGCCGCACCGGATTGCTGAGCTCGGTCACGCGGAAACAGGTCGACGATGCGAGACCAATGCCGTAGGTCAGCTGGTGCTCGAAGTTCCCAACCTGGGCGATCTGGCGAACCGCCTTCAGGTTCGGGGTGGCGTCTTGGGAGTTGCTCGGCGCGTCCGTCGTGCGGAGGATCACCTTGACGCCGGCTGTGCCCTGAAGCGTAACCGGCTGTCCACTGGCGTCCTTGAGGAAGGTGGACGAATTCTGGCCGATCACGTCGTAGGAGGGAATTCCTCCGAGGTCGAAAACCACCCGATCGTAGCCAGGGTGGCCGGCCGAGCGGATGGCGCTGAGCGCGGTAGCAAGCCCAGCGTTGCCGCCGGATACGGGGTTGCAACTGAAGGGCTGCGGCGTGGGGCTCGGCGTTGGAGTCGGAACGATTACCTGGATGCCGGTTCGCACCGTTTTGATGATCAGGTTGGAGTTCCGCAGACCCAGCGCGACGACGGCGATCAGCACCAGGGCCCCCGCAAGCGCGAGCTGCGGCGCAAGCTGGTTTCGGGTGCGCGGCGCAACCCCATCGCGGATTCGGGAGCGAAGGGCGCGAGGGAACTGGGGAGTCCGGCCCGCCTCCCGGTGGAGGTGCTCCCGCAGCTCGCGCTCGAACTTGTCGCTCATCCGATTTCCTCCTCTGAGCCGGTCAACTCGCGTAACCGGCGCAGCGCCGTCTTCAATCGCGATTTCATCGTGTCAACGGGGACACCGAGCGCCTTCGCCGCGTCTTCGACGCTGAGGTCCTGGTAGTAATGCAGGACGACCGCCGCTCGCTGCTCGGGCTTCAACTGGTCGAGCGCGCGGGCCAGGTCCATCCGCGCCTCGGTCGAGACGTCCCGCTTGCCGCCACCGAGCCGGCCGAATCGCTCCGTCAGGGCCTGGAACCGATGCCGCCGCCGGTAGGTCGAGATCGCCTCGTTGGTCGCGATCCGGTTCAGCCACGGGCCGGGCTCCTCGTCGCGAAGGGTGCCGATCTGCCGCCAGGCCTTCAGGAAGGTCTCCTGCGTGGCGTCCTCCGCCAGCGCCTCGTCGCGGAGGATCAAGCGAGCCGTCCGCAGCACCTGCAGGCCATAGCGATCGACGACCTCCTCGAAGGCGTTCCGATCGCCATCGCGCCAGCGCTCGATGACGCGGCCAAGGACAGGGTCCATGAGCATGCCCATCGTATAGACGCCGCGAGGGAAGTGAACGGGTGAAGTGAGTTCCGGGCCCCCTCCCCGACCCTCCCCCGCGAGCGGGGGAGGGAGATTCTGG
>DAINCX010000083.1:2760-6965 GCA_036732165.1 Candidatus Dormiibacterota bacterium
GCCGGTCGGCTGCGCCGGAGCCTGGGGATGGCCGGTCGCCGCCAGGTCCGAGGGGGTGGTATCCGTCGATTGCACGATCGGCGCGACCGTGGGCAAGGGGGCCGAGGTCACCGCGACCGGGGCGGTTTGGACGTCGATCGCCAGGCGCGTTGGGCCACTGAGCTCAACGGTCCGGAAGCAGGCTGGGGTCTTGAGCCCGATGCCGTAGCTCGTGACCCGTTCGAAATCGCCGATGTTGGTCACCTCGCGGATTGCCGGCAGGCCCGCCTTGACGTCGCCGGGGACTCCGCTCCCAACGTTCGTGTTGTGGAACACCGCTTTGATGCCGGCGGAGCCATCGAGTGTTACCGATTGGCCGCTCGCGTCCCGCGTAAAGGTCGACGACGCCTGCTGGGTCAGGGAATAGGCTGGCATGGCACCGGCCGATGACGGCGCGAACTCGAAGACGAGGCGGTCGTACCCATCGTGATGGGCAACCCGGATGGAGGCGACCGTGCCCGGCATGCCGGCCACGCCGCCAGCCCGATTCGTGCAGGTGAAGGCCCCGAGGTCGTCCGCCGAGGCGGCCACCATCCCACCAAGCGCTACTGCCGCGGTCGCCGCGGCCAGGGAGATCAAAAGTTGCGGGCGCATGACTTGTTTCCTCCTATGAGTCCGGTGATCAAACGGCCTTTGAGCCGTCCAATCTCTTAGACGCCGCCAGCGGGCGTCGCGGGTGAGAGGACTCGTTCAGGCGGCCCGGACGTTGGCGTACGAGGAGTCACGCAGCCAGGCGGTCAGCCGCTCGGCGGAAATGGGCCGGCTGATATAGAAGCCCTGGGCGGTCGTGCAGCCCTGACGCGCCAGCTCCTGCATGATCCCCTGGCTCTCGACGCCCTCGGCGACCACCTCGAGTCCCAGGTTCTTCCCGAGGTCGATGATGGAGCGCACGATGGCGCCGTCGCCTGCGTCGCCGAGCATGTTCAGGACGAAGGACTTGTCGATCTTGATCTCCTGCACGGGCAACTCTTTAAGAAACACCAGCGACGAGTAGCCGGTGCCAAAGTCGTCGATCGAGAGCCGGATCCCCATCCCGCTGAGGCGAGCCATGACGGCGCTGGCGCGTGCCGGATCCTCCATCAGGGTGGTCTCCGTGATCTCGAGCTCGAGCCGGCTCGCCGGAACGTCCCACTTGGCCAGCAGGCGGGCGACGTGGTCGGGCAGGTCGAGGTCGAGCAGGTTGCGCACGGAGAGGTTGACCGCGATGCCCAGGTCGATCCCGTCTTGCGCCCAGGCCTGTGACTGGGCGAGCGCCGCGTCCAGCACCCAGAGGGTCAACTCCTTGATGAGCCCGGTGTGCTCCGCCAGCGGGATGAAGGCGTCCGGCTGCAACAGTCCGCGACTCGGGTGCTGCCACCGGAGCAAGGCTTCCACCCCCGAGATGCGTCCGCGCTCGAGATCGATCTTCGGTTGATAGGCGAGGAAGAGCCCGGTGCCATTGATGGCGCGATGGAGGTCCGCGATCAGCGCGAGCCGCTCGGGCGCGTACCGGTCCGCCTCAGGCGAGTAGACCTCGTAGCCGCGCCGGGCTCCCTTCGCGACGTACATCGCAATATCGGCGCGCTGCATCAAGCCGTCGGGGTCCATACCGTGTTCCGGGAAGAACGCCAGGCCGACGCTGGCCCGGACATCGAGCGTGAGCTCGCCCAGGGTGACCTGGTCGGCGAAGGTTGCCAGCAGGCGCTCCGCGAACCGAATCGCCTCGGCCTGGTCGGTGACGGCTGGGAGGAGAACGGCGAACTCGTCGCCGCCGAGCCGTGCCACGATCCCCAGGTCCACGACCGCGGCCAGCCGTTTCGCGACCGATAGGAGCACCAGGTCGCCGTTGTGATGTCCGAGCGTGGCATTGATCTCCTGGAAGCGATCGAGGTCCATGATCATCACGGCGCCGTGGGCGTCCGGAGCCGCGATCGCATCGCGGACGCGCTGGTGGAAGAGCGTGCGATTGGGCAGCAGGGTCAAGGCGTCGTGGTGGGCGGCATGGTCGCGGTCGGCGGTCTGCCGCTTCAAATCGGCGGTTTGCTGCCGGAGCCGCCCGGCCGCCTGACTGACGATCCGAAAGAGTAGGGCGTAGAGAAGGAGCAGGCCAAGGCCGAGCACGCCGAACACCGTGAGGTCGTCGCGCACAATGGCAGCGGCGATGGGCCGATAGGGAATATAGATTTCGAAGGCGCCGGCGGGGGTGCTCGAGCCCTGCAGCCGAAGCGGGACGTAAACCTCGAGGATCTGGCCGAAGGAGATCAGGTCGGCGTTCTCCGCCTTGCTTGGACGGCTCACGCCCGAAAAGGCGGTGCCGGCGAGCGCATCGTTGAGCTCCGGGGATGGCGGGAAGACTTTCCCAATCAGGGAATGGTCATTCGAGTAAACGACGCGGTGTTGCTCGTTCCAGATGTTGATCCGAGCGAGCTCGGTCCCAAGCAGCTTGCTGCTGGTCACGGCGGAGTCGAGCGCGTGAATGTGGTCGGCGGTAAGCCCCGACTGCAGGTCAGCCTCCGTGAGGAGCGGGGCAATCCCGATCCCGGCAATGACCTGCGCGCTCTGGACGGCGTTGGCCTGGGCGTGATCGCGGATCAGGACATTGAGGAACGTTCCGAGGGAAACGCCCAGGAGGACGATGGCGAACCCGCTCAGGACGGCAAACTGTCTGACGAGCGTCCGCGGCCGCAGACGCCGAAGAAATCCCCGGACCATGTACGAGCAACGCCATGGTGGCGTCGCGCGTAGGCCGAGGGATGCAACGATTTCGTGACTCGCGCTCCGATAGGCTGATGGCGCACAGCTGGAGACACGCGGGGAGGGAGTTGCATGGCACAAGAGGGGACATCCGCTCGACGGGCGGTGATTACCGGGGCGTCCGCGGGGATCGGGGCCGCGCTCGCGACCGCGCTGGCCGCGCGCGGGCACGATCTCCTGCTGGTGGCCCGCCGCCTCGAGCGGCTGGAGGAGCTGCACCGTTCGTTGACGGCGAAGTACAAGGTATCGGTCGATGTCCTGCGGGCGGACCTCACGAAGTCCGTGGACCTGGACCGGGTCGAGGCCGCCATCGAGGCGGATGACCGGCTGGGCCTCGTCGTGAACAATGCCGGGTTTGCCGGCTACCGGCCTTTCAAGGATCTCGACCCCGAGATGGCGGACGACCTGATCGACCTGCATGTTCGGGCCGTGACCCGGCTGTCGCGGGCCGCCGTGCCCGGGATGCTCAAGCGGGGATCGGGTGGCATCATCAACGTCGCATCGCTGCTCGCGTTTTCCGGCTCGCTGTCAGCCCCGCAGCTGCCTGCCAGGGCGACCTATGCCGGGGCGAAGGCGTTCATCGTGGTCTTCACCCAGTGCCTGGCCATGGAGCTGGCCGGGACCGGGGTCCGGGCGATGGTGCTCTGCCCTGGCATCGTGGCGACGGAATTTCATACGGTGGCCGGCCTCGGCGGACCGCTGCCTGGCTCGATGAGCGCCGACGACGTGGTCAGAGCCACGCTGCACGGATTCGACGCTGGCGAAGTGGTGTGCATCCCGGGCCTCGACGATCCCGAACGCATCAACGTGTCCGACGAGGCGCAGCGGAACCTGATGATGGGTGGGAACCGTCCCACGCTGGCGGATCGCTACAAGGACTGAGCCTCAGGCGGCTTCGACGCGGTTACGGCCGGAGGCCTTGGCCTGGTACAGCGCGCGGTCGGCGGCCAGCATCAACGCGGTCGGGTCCTGGCCGTCCGCGGGGTAGCTCGCCACGCCGAGGCTGACCGTGACCGGCTCCGTGCCGCCGAAAAAGCGGGCGCTTTCCGTCAGGCTGCGCAGCGACTCGGACAGGGCGACGGCTCCTGTCTTGTCGGTGTCGGTCATCAGCACGGCGAACTCCTCGCCACCGGTGCGGAAGGCGGCGTCGGTCACCCGCTTGGGGACCATCTGAATCAGCCGCGCGACCTGCTGCAGCGCGCGGTCGCCTTCCTGGTGGCCGTAGCGGTCGTTGATCTGCTTGAAGTGGTCGATGTCGACCACGATCAAGGCGAGTTGCTGGCCCGTCTGCTGGGCGCGTTGCAACTCCTGGGCGAGGAGGCGATCGAACTCGCGGCGGTTGTGCAAGCCGGTAAGCGGGTCAATGCGGGAGAGGGTGTCGATGAACTCGTACATGGTGGCGTTCTGGATCGCCATGGCGGCGTGGCCGATGA
>DAINCX010000084.1:0-6928 GCA_036732165.1 Candidatus Dormiibacterota bacterium
CGGCGACCTGGCGCACCAGGTGACGTCCCTCGGCCCGATTCAGTTCGTCGGGCAGGGGACGGGGTACCGCCGACGCCCGGCAGTGCCGGCACTTCAGGGCGCAGGCCCGGGTTGTCTCCCAGAAGACGAGCATGGGCCGCTGGGCAAAGTCGAGGCTCAAACCGCCCTCGCTTCCGCTCTTCGGTTCGCGGTCAGGCCGACCACGGTCTGCGCCGCGCGCTCGGCCTGGGCGACACAGGCGGCGAGACCTATACCGCGGTAGGCCGCGCCCGCGACGAGCAGTCCGGGATGGCGGGCCAGGCGGCGCTCGATGTCGGACATCGTGGCCTCGTGGCCCACCTCGTACTGCGGCATGGCTGCCTCCCAGCGCGTGACGCGCGCCTCCAGCGGTTCAGCCGCCAGACCGGTCAGTTCATCGAGGTCTCGGCGCACGGCGTCGAGCAGAGTGGGATCGTCCATTTGCGCCCAACGGTCGTCGCCGGCCCGTCCGACCGAGCAGCGAATCAGCGCCACCTCGCCGGAACCGGCGTGAGGCCACTTCTCCCAGACCCAGGTGACCGCGGTTACGAGCCGGCCCTCCCGGGGCGGGACCAGAAAGCCGGTGGTGCCGGTCGGCCGCAGCGCGGATCGCGGATAGGCGAGGGCGATCGTAGCGACGCTGGCGTAGTCGATCGCCGCCAGCAGGTCGGCCGCTGGCGGATCGATCAGGCGCAGCAGGCGTGCCGCTGCGAACGCCGGCGCGGCCACAATCACGACCCGCGCCGTGTGGGTGCCGGCCGGGGTGGAAAGCTCGAAGCCACCCCCGGCTAGCGTGTGGAGCGCGGTCACCTGAGTGCCCAGGTGAAGCCGGTCCAGGCCGGCGGCGAGAGCGCCGGTCAGCGCCTGCAGCCCCCCGGAGATTGACTGGAACCCGGGACCCGCCGCGTGGGGCCGGCGCCACGCCGCCCAAAGCAGGCTCCGGCTCCCAGTGGCCGCCGCGTAAAGGTCGGGCAGGGCGTCGGCAAAGCCGAGCCGGCTGGTGTCCCCAGCGTAGATTCCGCCGACCAGCGGATCCACCAGGCGCTCGCGAGCCTCGCGGCCGAATCTGCGCTCGAGCGCCTCGGCGACCGTGGTCGATTCGGTGGGCGCGGTGGGCGGCAGGACGAGGTCGAGGGCGGCCCGGGCGGCACCTCGCACCGAGAGGATGCCCGACACCGCCAGTGCGGCCGGACGCGACGGCACGCCCATCGACAGCCCCTCCGGGAGCGGGCGCACCCGCCCTCGCGACCAGACGCCGGCCCGGCCCAGGGCCGGGGAGACGAGCCGGTCGCCCAGTCCCAGCTCGGCGCAGAGCATCGGGAGGCTTGAGCCCCGCGCAAGGAAGGCGTCAGGACCGCACTCGACCGCGGTTCCCGCGACGAGCTCAGTCCTTACCTTCCCGCCCGGGCGATCGGAGGCCTCGAAGAGAGCGACCTCGAGGCCGCCGTCGTGCTGGAGGCGATGCGCTGCGACGAGTCCGGTGATCCCACCGCCAACCACCGCGACGTCAAGCGCAGGAGAGCCCATCAACTCGCGTTGAGCGTTCCCTTCATGCCCGATTCCGCGTGGCCGGGCACATCGCACAGGATCGTATAGCTGCCGGCGGGCAGGTTGGGGATGTCGAGAGTGGTCGTATCGCCGCTCTGCACCATCTTGCTCTTGGCCACGACTCCGCCGCTCGAGTCCTTGACCACCAGATCGTGCGCGGTGGTGCCGCTGTTAACCAGGTAGAGGGTGACCTTGCCAGCCTTGGCATCGATCGAGGAGGGGTCGAACTTGAATTCGGTCATGGTCACCTTGATCGACCCCGCTGGTTGGCTCGGGGCGCCGCCACCGCAACCGCTGAAGGCGAGCGCTGCCAGCACCATGAGGGTGACGCCGACGACGCGAGCCGGACTCGTGAGCTGCCTTGTCCGCATTTGACTTTCCTCCTAAGAACTCTGTTTGAGACTGTCCGCAACCAGTCGGTTCCGCCTCACGAGCCAGCCTCCGGCTGCAGCACCCAGCCACTGATCCCGACCGCCGCGAAGACGGTGCCGACGGCCGCCATCAAGGATCCGGCAAGGGCGCCGTCGAAGGTCGGCAGGTCCAGCGAGAGGACGACGGCTGCCCCCATCGGCGCCAGCGCCAGGACGACCAGGTAGACCATGCGCGGCAGCGGCGCGAGCGCAGCGTGCCCCGGAAGAACGAATAGCCAGACCGCCATCGCCGCCCCCAGCAAGGCCAGGTGCGCGCCGGCATGCAGCACAGGCGTTCCTTCCAGCAGATCGATCACGGGCGGGATGTGGAGCATGACCATGAGCATGAAGAGCACGATCACCAGCGCCAGCGCGCCGGCCCGCGCGGCTGGCGCGGCCAGCTGCTGAAGCCCGCGCGCCAACAGCGGTGCGGCGACCACCACCAGCAGCGCGTGCTGGGCCATGTGGAGGGGGAGCGAGCGCTCCGCGAGCCGCTCAGCCGCAGGCGACAGCACGGCCCCGAGCACAGCGACACCCGCCGCCAGCGGAACCAGCGTCACCTTCTCTCGGAGCATCCTTCTTCTGACCAATGGACTTGACCGGTCGGTAAGCTTTGGCTATCATAACGCCCACGGACTAATTAGGTCCATTGGCGGGCCTGGTGCGACAGGAGGTGGCTGGTTGGAAGACGAACCCTCCCAGGAGAGGCAGCGGGTGCCCTTCGGGCAACTCCTCTTCGACGACCTTTTCATGCTTCTGCTGATCGGGGTCGCCATGCCGTTCATCTTCTTCACGATCTGGGGACTCCTCGATATCAGCAGCATCCCTCAGCTCCCTCAAGGGCGCTGACGCGGACCACTCGACGGAGGTGAGCCATGGCCCTCAGCGCGCCTGAGCGAATCTGGTGGAAGCCCCTCGGCCGCCAGGAGCGGCTTTGGGTCGGCGTCAGCCTCGGGTTCCTGATGATCCTCTTCCTCTCGATGCCGCTCTGGCCTCTGATCGAGAAACAGAACACGCCGAACGAGTTCTATCGCGTGTCGCCCGCACAGTTCACCCAGCTCGTGACTGACTTCAACGCCAAGTACAAAGTCGGGGCCGAGGGCGGCGTGCCGATCGTGCGCCCACCCCCTGGAGACGTCTATCTGGCCGGCCAGCAGTGGCGGTGGTCGTCGATATTGGAGCTGCAGCAGGGCAAGACCTATCGCATCCACACCTCGTCGCTCGACGTCAATCACGGCCTGTCCATCCAGCCCATAGATATGAACTTCCAGCTCGTGCCCGGGTACGACCAGGTCCTGACGCTGACGCCGACCACGACCGGCGACTTCGCGCTCATCTGCAACGAGTTCTGCGGAGCCGGCCATCACCTCATGGTCGGCCACCTCCGCGTGCGAGGGTGCTGCTGGCCACCGGCGTGATGACGCTGCCCAGTCGCGCCGCCGCCGGGTTCGCCTCCCGCATCTGCCAGGCCACTGGCCTGGTCGTCGACGTCGCCGCCGAGAAGGTGATCGCGGCCAATGTGGTGGCCGCGATCGTGTTCATGGTCCTGGGCGGGGTTAGCTCAGTGCTGGTGGAGCTGACCCGTGCCGAATGGTTGCAGGCTATGGCGCCCGGCCTCTACTACCGGGCATTGACCCTGCACGGCATGAACATGCTGATCTACTGGATCATCTTCTTCGAGGTCGCCTGCCTCTACTTCGGCTGCTCGATCGTGCTCAATTCGCGCTTGGTGGGCGTCCGGCTGGCCTGGGGCGCCTTCGGGCTGATGCTCGCGGGCGCCCTGCTCACCAATGCCACCATCCTGGCCGGACAGGGAGATGTGCTCTTCACCTCCTACGTCCCGCTCAAGGCCAGCCCGCTCTTCTACCTGGGAACCATCCTCTTCGCCATCGGCGCGCTGATCGCCTGCGGCGTTTTTTTCGCCTCGATCCTGGTCGCCCGCGCCGAGCGGACCTACGAGGGGTCGGTGCCGCTGGTGACCTTCGGCCTGATCACCGCCGCCATCATCGCGGTGGTGACCCTGATCGGCGGCGTCTTCACTTACGTCCCCGCCTTCTTCTGGTCGCTGGGTCTGATGAACCTCGACCCCGAGGTCTACCGCCTCAACTACTGGTCGCTCGGCCACCCCGCCCAGCAGATAAACCTTGCCGCCATGGTGACGGTCTGGTACATGACGGCGAGCCTGACCACCGGCGCCAGGCCGCTGAACGAGAAGCTGTCGCGCTTCGCCTTCCTGCTCTACCTCTTCTTCATCAACCTCGGGTCCGTCCACCACCTGCTCGTGGACCCCGGCCTTACCCGCGTCTTCAAGGTCTTCAACACCAGCTACGCGATGTACCTGGCGGTGCTCGGAAGCATGATCCACGCCTTCTCGATCCCGGCCGCAATCGAGATCGCCCTTCGCGCGCAGGGCCATCGGAAGGGTCTGTTCGGCTGGCTGCGCAAAGCCCCCTGGGGCAATCCCGCCTTTTCGGCGACCATCCTCTCGATGGCCCTGTTCGGCTTCGTGGGCGGGACGACAGGGGTCATCTTCGGCCATGAGCAGATCAACATGGTCCACCACAACACGCTCGACATCCCGGCCCACTTCCATGCCACGGTGGTGGCCGGCACCACCCTGGCCTTTATGGGCGTGACCTATTACCTGCTCCCGCTTGTGCTTCGCCGCGAGGTGCTCTGGCCGCGCCTGGCGCGCGTTCAGCCCTACGTCTACGCCGTGGGCTGCACGCTGCATATCGCCGGGATGATGATCGCGGGCTCCTACGGCGTCCCTCGGCGAACGGCGAGCCTGGCCGCCGAGAACGCGCAGCACCTGTTTGCCCAGCCCGCCTACTGGGGGCTGGCGTTGCTTGGGGTGGGTGGCACAATCGCCGCAGTGGGCGGCGTGATCTACGTGGCGGTCGTGGTCGCCAGTGTGCTTTTCGGCCGGCAGGTGCCCGCCTCCGCCGAGCCTTTCCGGCTCGCCCCAGTCCACACCGTTGGCGGAGTCACCGTCACCTCCGGCGTCGCCGCCAAGGAGCACTCGGCGCCGGGCGCGCTGGTGCTGGTCTTCGTGTTCCTGGCCTTCTTCATCCTGGTCTGGTTCCTCAACATGTGGCGCCTGGCCTCAGTCTGGCCGGTCTCTTGAAGCTGAGCCGCGAGAGCCAGTACGCGCTGAAGGCGATGGCCTACCTGGCCGAGCAACCGCCAGGTACCGTGCTCGGGGCCAAACAGGTCGCAGACGGCGCTCGGATCGCAGGTCCCTTTGCGGCCAAGATCCTGCTCCAGCTGAGAGGTGGCGGACTCCTGCTCTCGCATCGCGGGTCACAGCGCGGATACGAGCTCGCCAGGGCACCGAGCGAGATCAGCGTCCGCGAAGTGCTCGAGGCGGTGGAGGGCGAGGACCTCTTTCAGCGCTGTGTCTTCTGGAGCCACACCTGCTCGGATGCCACTCCGTGCATGCTGCATCCCGTCTGGCAGTCGGTGCGCCCGCAGGTCGCGGACCTGATGGGACGCCTGACGCTGGCCGACGTCATTCGCTCCGACTTCACGGCGGTGGCGACCACCCTCGGGTTCGCGGCCCCGGACTTCAGGTGACCGCGTCCCGGGTCCTGGACGAACCGCGATTGGGGCACGCTTGCGGGCGGCGCGCATACGATCAACTGCTGGTGCAACCTCGATTGCTGGTACGACCTCGAGCGTCTGATGAAGCGCACCAACTGGCGGCCGCTCGCGCGCTATCGCCTTCCCGCCTGGCATGTGCCTGTGATCAGCCTGGTTCTGAACGCCGCCGCCTTCCTCGTCTTCCCGGCCTGGGCTAACCTGGCGGCGGCGCGCCCGACGATGATCGGTTCGGTCGTCTACGTCTTCGTGTACACGGTCTGGCTCAAGCGCATCAGCGCTCAGATGATCTTGATCGGAGGCTCGGCCGGCGCCATTCCACCGCTCGTGGGCTGGGCGGCGACCGGAGCACTGCTCGATCTGACCGCGCTCGCGCTCTTCCTGGTCGTGCTGCTCCGCACGCCTCCTCGTTTCCTGGTCGCTCGCTGATCTCCGCTGAGATGAGTGCGGGCGGGCGGGAGGCACACCGATGCTGCCCGTGGTCGGCGGCATGCTTGCCGCGCGCCCCCGTTCGGTTCTCCGCGCCACGCTGACCGCGGTTGCCAGCCTGGTTCCCAACCTCTCCGGTGAGGCCGGCCGCCGCCACCTGGTTGGCGCTGTCGCGCTGGGTGATGCATCATGGTTGTGACCGGGCTCGATCTCAAGCGAGCCGGTTTGACGGGGCGTACGTTCGGGTTCTCGATCGTCTACCCGAGCACTTCATCATTTTGGTCGCGGCAGGGCCCTTCCTTCCATGAGTAAGGGCTTTCGTGTTCTTGCCTCGATCACCGCGATGTCCGCATATCTCCAGATCGCCCTCGGCGGCGTGGTGCGCAACACCGGCTCCGGCCTCGGCTGCCAGAACCAGTGGCCGCTCTGCAACGGGGCCGCCTATCCCGGGTGGAACGTGCACGCGATCGTCGAGTACAGCCACCGCACCTTCGGCGTCCTGACCTCGGTCCTGATGCTGCTGACGTTCTTTGCCGCCCTCGCGCTCTATGCTCGCCGCCGCCCGATCCTGGCCTGGACCTCAGGGGGCGCGCTCGCAGCTGTATCGCTTGAGATCCCGCTCGGTGCTTTGGTCGTGTTCCGAGACCTGTCCGGCGTGCTGGTCCTGGCGCACCTGGCGGTGGCCATGATTATCCTCGGGCTGCTGCTGGCGACCGCCGTGCTGGCAGCCGAGCGTCGGGAGTGGCCGGTTCC
This sequence comes from Candidatus Dormiibacterota bacterium, assembly GCA_036732165.1. GTDB lineage: Bacteria > Chloroflexota > Dormibacteria > CF-121 > CF-121 > JALYYC01. The sequence goes on from DAINCX010000084.1 coordinate 6,759, forward strand.
CGGACGGCAGCTTCGTCTCGCGCTGGGGGCCGTCGCCGCACTCGCCTTCCTGGCCCTACTCACCGGTGGCGGCGTGGTGGCCAGTGAGGCGGACAAGCAGTGTCGCGCCTGGCCGCTCTGCGGCGCCGGACTCCAATTCGACATCACGGGCGCCAACGCCTTCACCATGG
>DAINCX010000085.1:0-6811 GCA_036732165.1 Candidatus Dormiibacterota bacterium
CGCTGGCAGAGGTTGACGCTGTCGCCGACACAGGAGTACTCGATCCGCTCTTCGGAGCCGAGCAGGGCCGCCGCGACCTGGCCGGTCGAGAGCCCGATGCCGAGGTGGAATGGCGGCAGCTGCTCGCCGGCCCAGCGGGCGTTGACCCTGGCCTGGCCTTCGTGCATCGCCCGGGCAGCACTGAGAGACCGCTCGACGTGGTCGGCCTGCGGCAATGGCGCGCCGAAGACCGCCATGACGGAGTCGCCGACGAACTGCATCACGGTGCCGCCCTCCGCAAGGACGGCGCGGTTCATCTCGGCCCGGTGCTCGTTGAGCTGGTGCGCCAGCACGGTCGGGTCGGCATCCTCGGCAATGGTCGAGTAACCGCGGATGTCGGACATCAGGACGGTCACCATGAGGGTCTCCGTCTCCCCGATCCGCCGGCCCTCGCGCCGCAGTTTCTCGGCGATGCCGGTGGGAAGCAGCCGGCTGAGGCTCTCGCCCTGCTCCTCGCGGTCGACGATCGCCTGGTGGAGCAACTTGAGGCGTCGGAGCGCCCCCGCGCCGCCGGCGCTCGCGCCCTGGGCCAGCTTGAGGAAGAGCTTCTCGAGCGAGTCAGAGACATCGGCCGGGGTGGTCTTGCGCGAGACGGCGATGGCTTTGATCGGCTTGCCTTCCGCGAGCATCTGCAGGAGGTCCTCCTCCTCGGGGTTGAGGTCGGTGCCCTGGCTGGCCGGCTGAACGAGCGCCTCGACGATCTTGGGATCGAGCATGGAGCCGCCGGTCGTGACCTCACGGATGGCGCGAAACAGCTGGTCGCCCTCCGCGACGCGATCCTTGAGCAGGTAGGCGTAGCCCGCCGCGCCCTCGCTCAACAGGGCGATGGCCAGGTCCGGCTCGTCGTACTGCGAGAGGATGACGATCCCGATGCCCGGGTGGCGCTTGCGCACCTGCTTGGCCGCCTCGATCCCCTCCCGCTGGAAGGTGGGGGGCATGCGGATGTCGGTCACGATCACCTGGGGGGCGGCCGCCTCGGCACCCGACACGAGGCCCTCGTAATCGCCGGCCACGCCGACCACCTCGAGATCGGGGGCGGTGGCGAGCAGGGCGCGGACGCCCTCCCGCACGATCAGGTTGTCGTCGGCCAGGAAGACGGTGATCCGATGATCAGGCACGCCCCCCACTTTCAGGCCTGCGCGGCGAGCGGTCAAGGGAGGACACCACCCGACTGGGCGGGATGCTGGCCGCCCGGAGATCGGCCGGTTCCCACGCTCGACGGCCAGGGCCGCTTCCCGCTACCGTCGAGGTACACCAAACGCCATCACACAGGAGGTACCGGCCGTGCGCATCGAATCCTCGATCACCTCGATCTCATGGATCCCGTCCGAAGCTATCCCCGGCCTGATCAAGCTGCCCTTCGAGATCGGGCTCGGCCACTATGACGCGCCGCCCGGCGACCGCCTGCCGGGGTCGATCCCGGAGCTGGCGGCGTCGGGTGAGATTCGGTTCGCCAACGACCTGCGCGCCTATATCGACGTCGAGGACGGCAAGATCGTGGCATCCGGCCACACCGGCCAGGGCTGGATCGGCGTGACCCGGGTTGCCTTTGGCCCGAGAAAGCTGAACTTTCCGGCCATCCCCCTGCCTGACATCCGCCCCGAGGTCAGCGCGACCGGCAATTCTGTCCGGTTCGTGCAGACGACCGGCGGACGGGTCGCCTTTCCCCTGCCGCGCAAGGTGGCACGGCCGCCCTTCGTGCAGATCACGCCGCCACTGGTGTGGACGACCCTCGCGCTGACGCTGCACGCCGATGGCCGGGTTGAGCGCGAGGTCACCGGCGCCAGCCCCTTCCCGCGGCACTGGATCTACGACGGGGAGGGCGTGTTGATCAAGAAATCCGGGACGACCGACTTCAAGACCTGGTCCGCCGAGATCTTCGGAGTAAAGACCCCCTGGGGCGCCGAGGACTCGCCCGCGATTGTGACCGAAGTCGAGACCGCGCTGGAGCGCGAGCTCTCCAAAACCATCATGCGGGGCGGTGCCAAGCCCAAGGTCCGGTCGATCGAGGCCGGGCAAAACCTGGTTGCGCAGGGCGAGCAGGGCAATGAACTCTTCCTGCTGCTTGACGGCGTGCTATCGGTCGAGGTCGATGGCAAGGCTCTAGCCGAGATCGGGCCCGGCGCGATCCTCGGTGAACGGGCCCTGCTCGAAGGCGGGACGCGCACGGCAACGCTCCGCGCCGTGACGCGCTGCCGGGTGGCCGTCGCGACCGCGGACCAGGTCGCACCCGAGGCGCTGGCCGAAGTCGCCAAGGGCCATCGACGGGAAGAACAGTAGACTCGAAACGGTGCGCGTGTTCGTCTGCGGAGTGCGAGGATCGACCCCAGCACCCGGTCGCGAATTCGTGCGATATGGCGGCCACACGTCTTGCATCGCAATCGCACGCGGCCCCGGGGCGCCCACGCTGGTGCTGGATGGCGGCACCGGGCTCGAGCGGCTGAGCTCGGTGCTGGACGGGCGCGCCTTCAACGGCACGATCCTGCTCAGCCACCTGCACTGGGACCACACGCACGGGTTGCCCTTCTTTACGGCCGGCGACCGGCAGGAGGCGGTGGTGACGTTGCTGATGCCGGCGCAGGGCGACCCGGTGAACGTCCTGGCCCGCGCCATGTCGCCCCCCCACTTCCCCATCAAGCCGACCGACCTGAAGGGCCGCTGGCGCTTTCTCGGCATTCAGCCCGGGGAGCGCGCCGTGGAAGGCTTTAACGTGGTGGCGCGCGAGATCCCGCACAAGGGGGGCCTGACCTATGGCTACCGGGTGACCGATGGCAGCACCACCGTCGCCTACCTCTCTGACCACAGCCCGATCGCGTTCGGATCGGGCCCGGGCGGCTTCGGCGCCTACCATACCGCCGCCCTCGAGCTGGCCAGGGGCGCCGACCTGCTGATTCACGACGCCCAGTACACCGCGGCCGAGTTCCCGCAAAAGAGCTCCTTCGGGCACTCGGCGGTCGATTACCCGATTGGGCTGGCCGCAGCGGCGGGCGCCAAGCGGGTCCTGCTCTTTCATCATGACCCACCACGGACCGACGACGAGCTCGATGCCATCGTCGCGGCGCATCGCAATGCGCCCGTCCCGGTGGAGGCCGCGATGGAAGGGTCCGTTATCGACCTTGGCTGATCGCGGCCCCGACGCCGTCGTCGTCGGCGCCGGACCCAACGGGCTTTCGGCGGCGATCGTGCTGGCCCAAGCGGGCCGTTCCGTGCGGTTGCTGGAGGCGATGGCCACGATCGGGGGCGGCACCCGAACGGCCGAGCTTACCCTGCCCGGATTCAAGCACGACGTCTGCGCGGCCATTCACCCGCTCGCGGCCGGGTCGCCCTTTTTTCGCACGCTGCCACTGGCGCGATTCGGCCTGGATCTGATCCAGCCCGACGCCCCCCTCGCCCACCCGCTCGATGACGGGACCGCGGTGATCGTCGAGCGCTCGATCGAGGCGACGGCTCGTAGTTTGGGACGCGACGGCGCCGCCTACACGCGCTTGATGACGCCGCTGGTCAAGCACGCCGACACCTTGCTGAGTTCCCTGATGAGCCCGCTTCGCCCCAGCCGACATCCCCTCGTGATGGCCGGCTTCGGCATGCGGGCCATCCAGCCCGCCACCATGCTGGCGCGGCTCAGCTTCAAGGAGGAGCGCACGCGCGCGATGTTCGCCGGGCTTGGCGGCCACTCCATGGTGCCGCTCAACAAGCCGGGCACCGGGGCCTTCTCCCTTGTCCTGGGAATGGCCGCCCATGCGCTGGGCTGGCCGCTGGTCCGCGGTGGATCAGAGCAGATCAGCGATGCCCTGTCCGCCTACCTGCGGTCCCTCGGCGGGACAATCGAGACCGGCCGGCTGGTCAGCAGCATCGACGAGCTGCCCGAGCACCGGGCCGCGCTCTTCAATGTGACCCCGCGCCAGCTGGTACGGATCGCCGGGGATCGATTTACGCCCGGCTACCGCCGGACGCTGGAGCGGTACAAGTACGGGCCCGGGGTCTTCAAGGTCGATTGGGCGCTCGACGCCCCGATTCCCTGGCGTGCGAAGGACTGCGCGCGAGCCGGCACGGTACACCTCGCGGGATCGCTGCAGGAGCTCGCCGACGCCGAGGCCGCCGTGGGTCGGGGCCAGATCCCCGAGCAGCCCTTTGTGTTGCTGGCGCAGCAGAGCCTGTTCGATGCGACGCGGGCGCCGGCCGGCAAGCACACCGGTTGGGCGTACTGCCACGTGCCCAACGGATCGACCGAAGACATGACGGCGCGCATCGAGGCCCAGGTCGAGCGGTTCGCCCCCGGATTCCGCGATCGCATCCTGGCCCGGCACGTGATGTTCCCGGCCGACTACGAGCGCTACAACCCGAACGACGTCGGTGGCGACATCAACGGCGGGCTGGCCGACCTGAGCCAGCTGTTCCTGAGACCCAGTCCTCGCCTCTATCGGACCACCGATCCGCGGATTTACATCTGTTCGTCGTCGACGCCACCCTCCGGCGGCGTGCATGGCATGTGCGGCTTCCACGCGGCAAACACCGCGCTCAAGCGGGCGCCCTGGCAATGACTCGGCGGCGCGTGCTCATCCTCGGAGGCGGGCATGCGGGCGTCCGCTGCGCGCGCGAGCTGATTCGCGCTCGGCGAAGTGCGGACGAGCTTGACATCACGCTCGTCAGCCGGGAGAACGTCGAGGTGTGGCATGGGCTGATGCCGCAGATCGTCTCCGGCGTGCTGCAGGCGCAGCATGTCCTGATCCCGTTGCGCGAGATCCTGACGGGCGTCACCATCTACAGCCGCGAGATCGAGTCGATCGGCCTGGCGAAGCGGCAGGCTGTGCTCAGCCAGGACGGTGAGGGCGGCCAGGTGGAACTAGAGGCGGACTACCTGGTCATCGCACTGGGATCGGTCACCGACCTGTCCCGCTTTCCCGGACTGACCGAGCACGCGCTGCAGACGAAGACCATTGGCGATTTCATCCATCTACGCAATCACCTGATCGCGATGCTCGAGGCGGCCAGCGTGACGTCGGACGCCGCGGAACGGCAGCGGCTGCTGACCTTCGTAGTGGCAGGCGCCGGGTATGCCGGCGTGGAGATCGCCTCCGAAGCCAACGAATTCCTTCGCGCGTCATTGCGCTCCTACCCGATGCTCGACCCGAAGGAACTGCGGGTGATCACGGTCGACATCCTCACCCGCATCCTGCCTACCTTCAACGACCGGCTCACCGAGCGGGTGGTCGAACGGATGCAACAACGCGGCATCGAGCTGCGGCTGGGCGTCGGGCTCAAGGACGCGACCGGCAGCTCAGTCACGCTCGCGGACGGAACCCGGATCGAGACAAGAAGCATCATCGCGACGGTCGGGATCGGAACCAATCCGCTGCTGCGCCAGCTTCCGGTCGGGCTCATGCGCGGTCGCATCCCCTGCGACGCCTTCTGCCGCATCGACGGATTTCCCGGCGTCTATGCCGTGGGCGACAACGCGGCCGTCCCGGACCCGGCCAGCGGCCAGCCCTTCGGGGCGATGGTCATGGTCGCGTTCGGCGAGGGACGGCAGGCGGCCCGTAACATCCTGGCCGAGGTCCGCGGGCAGCCCCCGCAACCGTGCCGGCCGACGCGTCTCGGCGAGGTCGCCTTGCTCAGCCGGCACTACGGCGTGGCGCAGGTGCGCGGCCTGGCGCTGCACGGGCGGCCGGCTGCGCTGGTTTCGCGCGCGCTCTTCCTGTGGTTCATGCCCTCATGGCGTCGCCGACTCGCGCTGGCCCTGCACTGGATGGGCAGCGCCGTCCTGCCCGACAATCTGACTCCCCTCCCGATCGGTCGCAGCAACCTGGTCGTGCCACTGCGCTATGCCGCGGGCGAGGTGATCGTCCGCGAGGGCGACATCGGTGGCCGCTTCTACGTGATCACGGCCGGCGAGGTTGAGGTCACCCAGCGGGCCAACGGGGTGGACGAACCGATCCGCCGCATGGGCCCGGGGGCGCACTTCGGTGAGCTGGCGCTGCTCGGCGACAACCATCGAACGGCGACCGTCCGTGCGATCACCGATACCTCCGTGCTGAGCATCGCGCGCCAGGACTTTGCCACGCTGGTCGAGCACCTTCCGGCGCTCCAGGGCGCGCTGACGCAGCCACGGCCCGACCAGAAAGATTGAGACGCTGGATGTCCATCGAGGCCCAGTCGGTTCGAATCCGCCGGGGGCTACTCCCAAATCCGGAACTTGGATGCCGAACCAAAGTCACTCGCCCGACCACTCCGATGTCTCCGGCCTTACCATCGGGCGATGGAGTCACCCACCCCTGAGCGGCGGGGACACGAAGAAGGGATCGTCGACGCTTTCTTAACTGCAGACGCACGCCGAAGAGCGCGCGAGCTTCTTTGGAGCTCCCACCGCAGTAAATGGACCTCCAAACTGGCACACTCCATGGACTTCGACCGCCAAGTCATCGTCGCGATCCCGGCCGACTCCCAGACCGCGTCAAAGATCGAGAAGCTCCTGCGAGTGAAAGGCGCCCCAGCCGCCTGCTGGGTTGTATCGGAGCGGTCCGATTGGGACGGGGGCCAGCTGCCGCTCGCCGACGCTCTCGAAGCAGTCGTTGGCGCCGGTTTCGGGACGGTGATCTCCTGCATCCCGGGGAGGCTTGGATACTTCGAAGGGGAGGGGCCTCGGAACCGACACCTCCTCGAACGTCCGGAACTTGTCAACCCCTTTGAGACAACTCGGGTCATTTAGTTACTGAGCTTTCGGCACCTCCACCTGCATCCGTTTCCTCAGCAGTAACGTATTGCAACGCTGCGC
>DAINCX010000086.1:0-6767 GCA_036732165.1 Candidatus Dormiibacterota bacterium
CGGATGACACGAGTGGAATCGTAGGTTGGAACCGGCCCCCCGACGAGTGTTTCCCAAGCCCGATGTTGGTTGGAATCGTCGCTTGAATCGCCCTGAATCCCGGGCTTGTTCCGGGACCGCTCGGCTTACAAAGTTGTCACCCGTTCAAGGGTCGAGGCCACGCCCGAAGCGGCGAATGATTACAAACCCGTCATCCATCGCCGTATGGACCACGCCGCCATCGATACTGCGCGTTGGCTGCGGACGGTTTAAGGAGGACGGTTCAACTTGCCAGTTCGAATGAGGGTAACCCTCGTTTTCGCCGGGGCCCTGGTCGCGATCGCCGTGACCGTCGCCTACCTGGTCGGTTACCTGGCCGTGGCTCCGCCGGAGGTGCAGGGCACCAGCGGGGCGGACGCCCAACTCACGCTGCAGACGGTTGCGGCGATCAGCTCGGGCGACCGGCCGGACTGGGTTTCCTACCTGGTCAAGGACCCAAGTGGTCAATGGATTCACAGCACGATCTGGAAGGTGCCGGCGAACTCCGTGATCAAGGTCACCATCTACCAGTTCGACACCGCGTCGAAGCTGCGCAATCCTTTTTGGGCCCAGCCGCTGGGCATCGTTCCCAGCTCCTTCATGGTCAACGGAACCGCGCTGGACTCGATCCCGTCGGATACGGCCTCGCACACCTTCGCGATCCCGGAGCTCGGGGTGAGCGTGCCCTTGCAGGGCATCGCCGACGACGCGAAAAATCCCTGCGTGAGCGCTCCTTGTGATACCGCCACCGATCACGAGACCATCACCTTCAGCTTCCGAACCGGGGCGCCGGGCAAGTACCGGTGGCAATGCTTCGTGCCCTGCGGCGCCGGCTTCATCTTCGGGAACGGAGGCCCCATGTCGACGATCGGCTTCATGGGCGGCTTCCTGCTGGTCGTTTGATGGAGGAGCAGCGCACCAACCGGAACCATTTCGTGAGGGTCGGGGTGATCTGGCTGGGCGCCACCTTGGTGCTCGAGGCCGGATTGTTTTTCTGGCTCGGACCCAACATGCCACCTTTCCAGGCCAGCGCGCAGGCATCCGAGCAGGCCAACACCAATACCCTGCTGACCGGCCTCGCCATCCCGGTGATGCTCCTGGTCTGGGTCTTCGTCGTCTACTCGATCGTGGTCTTCCGCCGCAAGGGCGAGGGGGACGGGCCCACGATTCGTGGCCACTATCGGACCCAGGTGGCATGGGTCGTGTCCAGCGCGGTCATCGTCCTCTTCCTGGCAGGTTACGGGTCTTACGTGCTGATGATCAGCGCCTACGGAGTTGGCGGCGGCCAGGGATCCGACCCGGCGGCGGTGCCTGCCGGTCAGACGATGGAGGTCCAGGTCATCGCCCAGGAGTGGGGCTTCACCTACCGGTACCCGACCTTCGGCGGGGTGGAGACCCAGCAGCTGGTGCTTCCGGTGGGCCAGTTGATCGAGCTCCACGTGACCTCCCTCGACGTGATCCATTCCTTCTGGGCCTACGAGATCGGTGTGAAGGCTGACGCCAACCCCGGGCAGGACAACATCGCCTTCGCCAAGCCGGCCGAGGTGGCGCCCTTCCAGATCCGCTGCGCGGAGCTCTGCGGCGTCTGGCATGGCTACATGTTCGGGACCGGCCAGGTCGTCAGCCAATCTGACTTCGCCACCTGGATCGCGACTCAACAATCCGCCAACGCGCCTGCGACGGCACAGCTACCCCCCTATGCGCACGTTTACCTGCCGGTCCCGGCCCAGGTCAGGGGCGGATAGTGCAGGGCTCGACCATCGGAGGAGAGACGGGAATGCAGAGGCCGGCTTGGCGACGGCTCATCGGATTCAACCTGTTGGGCGGCCTTGTCCTGGCCGGCGTCGGGTTCGTCCTCGGCTGGCTGCTCGGCACTTTGATCTCCAACCTTGCCGGCGCCCACGCCACCGATGCCGGGGCGGCGAACTGGTTCATCGATCAGTCGGATGAGAACGACATCGCCCTCCTGCTCGCTTACACGTTCGGCCTGGTCGGCTGGTTGGGCGGCCTCGGGTTCCTGAACTACCCTCTGGCCCGGATTGCCGGTCGACCGCCCTCGGTCCCGCCCGAAGACACCGGCACCGGGATGGGGCGCTACTTTCGAATGAACACCAACCACAAGGTCGTCGGCATCCAGTACCTGGTCGTCGTCCTGGCCCTGTTCTTCATCGGCGGCCTCAACGCGATGCTGATCCGTGCCGAGCTTCTGCAGCCGACTCCGTGGCTCTGGCAGCCCGACCGCTACCTGACCCTGGTCGGGCTCCACGGGACGATGATGCTGATGATCATGTCGGCGGGCGTGCTCGGGCCCTTTGGCAACTACCTGGTGCCGATCATGGTCGGCTCCCGCGGCATGGCCTTCCCTCGCATCGAGTCCCTCAGCTTCTGGCTCACGCCGGCGGCCGGGGTCGTGCTTCTGTCCACCCTCTTCCTCGGCGGCTACCAGACTGGCTGGACCGGTTATGCGCCTCTGGCCGACCAGTCGCGGCTCGGCATGGACGCCTACCTGGTGGCCTTCACCCTGATCGGGCTCTCGATGGTCCTGGTCGGGATCAACCTCATCACGACGATCGTGAACATGCGGGCTCCCGGCATGACCTGGACTCGGCTGCCGATCTTCTGCTGGGGCGTGCTCTCGACAGGGATCCTGATGGTGCTCAGCCCCCTCACCTTCGCCGCCGCCCTTTTCATGGTCGCCCTCGACCGCACCTCAGCCACCAACTTCTTCATCTCCGCCGTCGGCGGGAGCCCGTACCTGTACGAGAATCTGTTCTGGTTCTTCGGACACCCGGAGGTGTACATCCTGGCGCTGCCCGGCTTCGGCATCGTTCTCGAGCTGATGACGGTCTTCGCCCGGAAGCCGCTGTTCGGGTACCGCCTCGCCGTGGCCGCAATGCTCGGGGTGGCGATCTTGAGCTTCATGGTGTGGCAGCACCACCTCTTCGTCAGCGGCATCAATGCCACCCTGCGCCCGTTCTACATGCTGACCACCGAGCTCATCTCGATCCCGACCGGCTTCGTCTTCCTGGTCGCCATCGGCACCCTGTGGCGGGGAAGAATCCAGCTTGCCGTCCCGATGCTCTTCTGCCTGGCCTTCCTGTTCAACTTCCTGATCGGGGGCGTGAGCGGCGTATTCGTGTCCGACGTCCCGAGCGATGTGTCGCTCCACGGCAGCTACTTCGTGCTCGCGCACTTCCACTACACGATCATGGGTGGCCTCGTCTTCGCCTTCTTCGGCGGCATCTACTACTGGTTCCCCAAGATGACCGGCTACCTGCTCAACGATCGCCTCGCAAAGGTGCATTTCTGGGGCATGTTCCTCGGCTTCAACGGCACCTTCCTGCCGCTCTTCGCCGCCGGCCTGCTCGACATGCCGCGCCGGGTCATCACCTACAACGTCAACCTGCAGGGGCTCAACGATTTCGCCAGCATCTCGGCTTTCGTCCTCGGCCTTTCGATGCTCGTCTTCCTGGTCAACTTCGTCTATTCGTGGGTGGTGACGCGGGTCCCGGCGGTGGGCAACCTGTGGGGCTCCCGCTCGGTCGAGTGGATGCTGCCGTCGCCGCCGCCGGTAACGACCTGGGAAGCGTCACCCGTGTTCGTGTCCGGACCGTACGAGTACGGCGTGGCCGGCGCGCCCGCGATGGCCAACCTTGCCGGCCAGGAAAGAAACCCATGAGCCAGCTGGTGTCGGCGGCTGACGAGGAGATCCGAGCGCGGAACACGACCTTCGGCATCCTTCTCTTCATCGGCGCGGACGCGTCCTTCTTCCTGGCCTTCGTGTTCGCCTACCTCTACCTCAAGACGATCGACACGCCCGACCTCTGGATGGGGTCGAGCAATGGCGCTTCGGTGCTGCTGGGTGGCATCGGAGCGGTCGCTCTGCTGGTGGGCGCCGTCGCCGCCTGGCGAGGGGTCCGCGGCCTTCGCGAGGGCACCGCCGAGCGCTGGAGGAGGGGCGCGGCCACCGCCGTGCTGACCGGTGTTGTCGCCTTCATCGCCATCGCCTGGCAGCTGGCCACGATCGGCTACAACCCGAGTGGCTACGACTCCGTCCTCATCGGCTGGAACGCGGCGCTCGGCCTTCACCTCCTGGTCGTGATCCCGCTCCTGGTCGGCTCTGTTCTGGAGCGGCGAGGTCCAGGCCCCATCTCTGCCGCGGACCTCGCCTCGGTTGCGGCGGTCAGCTGGCTCTGGGCCTTCCTGGCGGCGATCGGCCTGCTCGGATTCCTCCTCATCGACATTATTCGTTGAAGCCCTCGGACCTGGTCGGGCTCCTGGCCCAGCCCCCGGCGATCGGCGCCCTGGTGCTCCTCGTGCTCTGGATCCTCGGTGGGCTTCGCACTGTTCCGGGCGCGAAGCCTCGGCGGGAGCGGGCGTGGCGAACGCTGGCGTTCCTCGCCGGCCTGGCCACCGTGGTCGGACCCGAGCTCCTGAGCCAGGCCGCCCAGAGTCTCTTCTGGGTCCACATGGACCAGCACCTGCTCTTGGTGACCGTCGCCCCACCGCTTCTGCTCGTGGGGGCGCCCTGGACCCGCGCCCTCCGGGGCATCCCCCTCGGCTTGCGCAGAGTGGTCGCGCGCAGCATCTACCGAGGTCCTGGCGCGGCGATCCTCCTCGGCATCTGGCGGACTCTCCGGAGGCCACGGCCGGTGGTGGCCATCTTCCTGGTCAACCTCTGGGCATGGCATCTCGTCAGCTTCTACCAACTCACCCTCGCCAACCTTGTCATCCACCACGTCGAGCACGCGCTCCTCTTCCTCAGCGGGCTTGCCCTCTGGGCTCTGCTCGTGGACTCGCCGCCCCTCTTCGCCGGATTGGCCCCGGCCGGGCGCGTCGTGGTGGCGACGGTCGCGATGATGGGCTGCTGGGCGATGTCAGTGGTCCTCGCCTTCGCGCCCTACGCCTTCTACCCCGGGTACTACGGCCTGGCTTCCCGGCCGGGAGGATTCAGCGCCCTGACCGATCAGCAGCTGGGCGCAGGGATGATGTGGGGCCCCGGCTCGATCCCTCTGGCCATAGTGGTCTTCATGTCGCTCGCCGCCTGGCTCCAGTCGGAGTCGGAACCAGCCACACCGGCTCGGGCGCGCGCCGATGGCTGATGTCGTCGGTGCTCAGTCGGGGGCACTCGCGGGACCGGCCTCACCACGGACGATTGGGATCCTGGAGACTTTCAGCGACTACCTGAGCCTGGTCAAGCCCGGGATCATGCTCCTCCTCGTCCTCTCCGAGCTTGCGACGCTCGTCATGGCCTCGCGGGGGTGGCCGGGTTCGCGCCTGCTGGTCGCCGGCGTCGTCGGCGGCGTATGCGCGGCGGGTGGCGCCAGCGCTTTCAATTGCTGGTTCGACCGTGACCTCGATCGTGTGATGCGGCGGACGGCTGACCGCCCGCTCCCGGCGGGACGGGTGCCGGCCTGGCACGCGCTCACGCTCAGCATCGTTCTCACCGGCATTTCGGTGTTGGCCCTCGGCTTCCTCGGCAACTGGCTCGCCGCGTTCCTCTCGATTTGCGGGGGGATCGTTTACTGCTTGGTGTACACGGTGTGGCTGAAGCGTTCGACCCGGTTCAACATCGTGATCGGCGGAGCGGCAGGATGTTTCCCGCCTCTCGTCGGCTGGGCCCTGGTGACCGGCTCTCTATCGGCCCTCCCGCTGCTCCTGGCGCTGATCATCCTTTTCTGGACACCGCCCCACTTCTGGTCTCTCGCGCTGCTCCTGAATGATGACTACGCCAAGGCCGGGGTGCCTATGCTGCCGGTGCTGATCGGCCCCCGACGAAGCGCCGCACGGATCATCGCTTACACCTTCCTCCTCGTCCCGCTGACCCTACTGCCCGGCATCTGGTTGGGTCCCGCCTATGTTGTGATCAGCTTCGTCCTGGGCTGCGTGCTGGGGATCCTTGCGATCCTCTGCCGGGTCCGACCGGGCCGCCGCTCCGCTGCCGTGCTGTTCGCCTACTCGATCATGTACCTGGCGCTTCTCTTCACGGTCGGAGCCGTCGCGGCCGTGATTTCATGAGAAGCGTCCATCGCAAGGAGGGAAGGTTGTGTCGGTAACGACAATGAGTGGCATCCTCACTCTCGTCGTCCCCCTGGGAACGGTCATCGTGATCAGCGGCTGGCTCTGGCTGCGGTTGCGCAAGGAACGCTGAGGCCTCTGGCTACGCGGCGCCGGTGAGCCGCGCGAGCAGTTCCTGGGTGATTGCCGCGTGTTTTCCCGTCGCCTTGGCCGCCGGTATGGCCGGGTGTGGATCTCAGCCGGCTGCGACGCCGGTGGTGGTCGGATCGCCATCGGCGGCCGCCAAACCTGACCTGTCGAGCGTGCTTCGCATCGATGACGCGGCCGGCCGGGTCGTGACGGTCAGCCTGGACATGGGCTCGGGCCCGAGCCTCAACGAGTTCAATTTCGACGGGCTCGGCAAAGGACGGCTGCGGATCGTCGTCCCGATCAGATGGACGGTCCACGTCAGCTGCCGGAACGTCAGTTCGATGCGCCACTCCTGCGGTGTTGTCGAGGGAGCCCAGACCGGCCAGCTCGCCTTCCCGGGTGCGGCGACGCCTGAGCCTGCGGTGGGCTTGGCACCCGGACAGTCGGCCTCATTCGCGTTCGTCGCTGATCGGACCGGCAGCTTCCGTATCACATGCTTTGTGCCCGGGCACATGGAGGCGGGAATGTGGGCTTCGCTCGAGATCAGCGCGGCTGGAGGGCCTTCGGTCAGTTCGGTCTGAGACGCCCCTCCCGCAGCGTCG
>DAINCX010000087.1:0-2480 GCA_036732165.1 Candidatus Dormiibacterota bacterium
ATGCTGAAGCCTCGGAATCCGGCCGGCCTTCTGGCGTGAGTTGGTCGCCGCATATTGATCCTGCTGAAGAATGGCAAGGCCGCTGCCGACGACCGCTTGCCTCCTATCATTTCCCTGCGGTTGATTTCGTCCGCGACCAGGCATCGAATCAGCTTCTGGAAGACGACTACCGGCCTGGCCTGTTCGGCGAAGCGGCCGCCCCCCCGCCCGCCCCCGCTGACAAAGGAAAGGAAGAAATGGGATTTCACCGTTTTGACGAACTTCCCACGGAGTACGTCACGCCCAAGCATTCGCGCGCCTTTGGTGAGCTGCTGACCGGCGAGAAGATCGAGGTGGGGAGGCTTCGCTTCAAGAAGGGCGAGGGCGCCGAGTCGCACCAGCATCCGCAGGAACAGGTCATGGTCGTCCTCACCGGCAGGCTCCAGGTGACACTGGCTGGCGAGGCTGCCGAGCTGGGCCCGGGAGAGGCCTTCCACGCCACGCCGATGGTGATGCACAACGTGACCGCGCTCGAGGACTGCGAGGTGTTGAGCTGCAAGGCGCTGGTCGATGGAGCCGGACACCGCATCTGAGCGTGCCGCGTTGGAGCACTGCGCAGGCTGGGAGCGAGGTCGTTGGGCTTGCGACAAGTGAGATACTGGGTGCACTCCAGCCAGGAGAAGTGATGGGACTGAACAAGCTCGAAGGACACATGGAGAACCTGGTCACGGCGCAGTACTCGACTGCGCGCGGCCCGGTGCTGCGCAGCGACCACATCGAGCTGACCAAGGGGTTCTACGAGAAGAGCAAGGGAGCGGATACCCACGCCCATCCTGAGGAGCAGGCGATGTACGTCCTCTCCGGCCGAGCCCGGGTGAGGCTGGGCGATGAGGAGTACGAGGTCTCACCGGGCGAGATCAGTTTTCATCCCTCCAACGTGCCCCACTCGCTCCTAGCCCTGGAGGACCTCACCGTGCTCAGCGTCAAGCACCTCGTCGATCCCATCTACAGCGCGACCGGCAGGCTGGTCTAGAGACGCTACGGTGAGCGAGCTTCCGCGCGAGGTCATGCCCGGCCTCACCTGGTTGGGGACCTGCGGCGAGATCAACTTCCAGGGCGGCATCATCCACAGCCCCTGGAACACATTCCTCGTCAGCGGTACCGAAAAGACGCTGCTGGTGGACAGCGGCGCCCCCATCGGCTTGCCGGTCGTGCGGAGACAGCTGGAATCGGTGCTCCAGGGCCGCCCGCTCGACTACCTCTTCCCGACCCATCCCGAGATGCCCCACATGGGCAACCTCGGTTTCCTGCTCGACGAGTACCCGGACCTGCGCGTAGTCGGCGACCTCCGCAACTACCACCTCTACTTTCCAGAGGCGACGAACCGGCTGGAGCAGCACACGATCGGCGACCGCATCGACCTCGGCGGGCGGAGCCTTGTCCTGGTCGAGGCGGTGATCCGCGACCTGCCCAACACGCTCTGGGCCTACGACACCGGGAGCCGGGCTCTCTTCGTCTCCGACGGCTTCGGCTACTCCCACGCCCACAAGGCCGGCCAATGCGGGCTGACCGCCGAGGAGCTGCCGGAGGAGCCGAGCGTGGCCCACACGGCATGGATCACCTTCAACGCGCTCTCCTGGGCGCCATACGTCGACCCCCGGCTGCACTTCGACCGCCTCGGCAAGCTGCTGGAGGAGCATCCGGTCGAGATCATCTGCCCGGCCCATGGCAGCGCCGTGACCAACCCGAGCGGGATGATCCCGATCATGAAGGAGGGGCTGCTGGCGGCCCGCTTCGGGAGTGCGGCGCCCCGTTGACCGAGGTCGCACCCGGGCTCTTCGCGATCAGCCAGTGGGTCGCCCTCGATGGCAACATCAGCTGGGTCCCCCGCAGCGCGCGCGGCTGGGAGCCGAGCACCGTCTACCTGGTCGACGGCGGCGAGGAGGCTCTGCTCTACGACACCGGCCTGCCGGTCCACCGGTCGGCGATCCTGGAGCAGCTGGCCGAGCGCGTCGGGGACCGGGAGTTGGCGCTCTGGACCAGCCGCCTGGTCGAGCCCGACTCGGTCGGCAACGTCGTGCCCGTCCTGGAGCGACTTAAAGTCCGCCGGATCATGAACGCAACCCAGTCGAACCAGCTTCGGCTGGTCACCCACCGCTGGCACGAGTTCACCTCCGAGAACGGCTACTCGGTTGAACGGCTGCAGTGGGGCGAGCGTTTCCGGGTTGGCACCCGGGAGCTGGAGGTGATCCAGCCCGCGGCGCGCGTCATCGCCACCTCCTGGCTTTACGACCTGGAGTCGCGGGTGCTGCTCAGCTCGGACTTCTTCGGCCACCTCCATCGTTCCGAAGTGGCTACCTCGCCGGTCTTCGAGGGGGCCGCCCAGGCGAGCTCCGTGGAGCAGGTCCGTGAGCACTTACTCGCCAAGTACGAGTGGCTGCGCGGGGCGGACGTCGCCGCCATCTGCCAGAGCCTGGAGGCGATCTTCGCCGATCGCGAGA
>DAINCX010000087.1:2580-6728 GCA_036732165.1 Candidatus Dormiibacterota bacterium
ACCGCCTCAGGGTGCAGGCGCCGAAGGCGCGGTGTCGAGCGGTTCGACGCGGCTCACCCAGTAGAAGGAGGCGATCTCGCGGACCTGGTCCGCGGTGAGCTGGAGCACTCGCACCCGGTGGCCGGTGACGCCCGCCACGGTGCCGATCGCCTGAAGCTGCTGGATGTGGAAAGCCTCGGGCTGGAAGTTCATGTCCACCAGCACCGAATATGCGTAGGAACCATCACCGAGCTCGTGCTGCAGCGCCGGGGTGATCCGGCTCTCCGCCGTCATCTGGCCGTAGAGATAAGGGCTCCCGATGACGGCCACCGCCGCCAGCGCGGGGACCAGGAGCCGGATCAAGACCCGGATCAGAGCGAGCTCACCATCTTCCAGCGCTGGATCGTGCGCCGCTCGAGCGGGTTCAACAGCAGCTGATCGATGGCCATCCAGAGCACCCCGATGACCAGTATCCCGCCAAGGATCTCGTCGGACCGGAAGAAGTTGCTCCCGTCATAGATCAGGAACCCGAGTCCGCTGGTGGCGGCGATCAGCTCCGCGGCGATAAGTGCTCGCCAGCCGAAGGCGAGACCGCTGCGGACCCCGGACATGATGTAGGGGAGGGCCCCGGGCAGGAAGACCTGGGTGATGAGGACCCGGTGACCGCCGCCGAGCGTTCGCACCGCCTGCTCCATGATCCGCGGAACCGAGACCACGCCGAGCACGGTGTTGAAGAAGACCAGGAAGAAGATGGAGTTGACGATGATGAAGATGACCGCCGCGGTGCCAAGCCCGAACCACGTGATGGCGAGCGGGATCCAGGCGATACCGCTCACCGAGTTGAAGAAGGTGGCGAGGGGAACCACGATGGCGCTCAGCCGCCGGTTGAGCCCGGCCAGGATGCCCAGGCCCACGCCGAGCACGATGCTGATCGCGGCGGCGACCCCGATCCGCCAGAGGCTGATCAGGATGTCGTTTTGAAGTTCACCCCTGGAGGCGAGGTCGGCGAGCGCGGAGATGACGGTCTCGGGGGTGGGAAGGGTGGCCATGGTCATGTGCGGAAGGTGGCTGGCGGCCCACCAGATCGCCAGCGTCACGGCAAAGGGGATGACTCCCACCGCAACCTCCAGCCGCTTCCTCACGACCGGCCGTCGCCTCTGGCATCCGCGCCGTCTATCCTCATCTCTGCACCATTCCCCAGCGCTCGACGGTGGCGCGCTCGATCGGGCGCAGGAAGCCGTGATCGATGAACATCCAGAGCAGACCGATCAGCACCATTCCGACCAGGATTCGGTCGGTCTGATGGAAGCTCTGAGACTGGAAGAGGAGAAAGCCGATCCCGCCCAGACCGATGACCATCTCGCCCGCGATCAGCGCCCGCCAACCGTAAGCGAGGCCGAGCCGCACCCCGACCAGGATGCTCGGCAGCGCCCCCGGCAGCCAGACATCTCGGATCAGCCGCAGCCGACCGGCTCCCAGCACTCTCACCGCGCTGGCCAGGTGGGGCGGGACCGTTCTCACCCCGACCATGGTGTTGAAGACGACCGGAAAGAAAACGGTGTAGAGGATGATTGACTGCATCGTCTTTTCGGTGAACCCGAACCACACCAGCACCAGGGGCAACCAGGCGATGCCGCTCAGCGCCTGGAAGAACTTGAAATAGGGGTGGAAGGCCAGGCTCAACCAGCGGTTGGAGCCGAGGATGAGACCAACCGGGACCGCGACCACGGTGCCGAGAAGGCTGGCGAGCGCGATCCGTTCGGTGCTCTGGCGCACGTAGTCGACGAGGATCCCCTGCTGGATCAGCGGCCCCGTCGCGACCACCACCTCCCAGGGCGAGGGGAGCGTGGTGGGGCTGAGCCGGAACGTGAGCTTCACCACCCACCAGACCGAGACCAGGATGACGAACGGAAGTGCCGAGCCCCACACCGCGCGGGCGGCACGGACCAGTCGAGAGGCCAGGCTCAGTTCTTTGCCGCCTCCTTGATCTCGGCTCGAACCAGCTTCATGACCTCGTCCTTGACCTCGAGGAAGCGTGGGTCGGCGCTCATCGCGTCCCAGGAGCGCTCCGACCTTGGCACCGGAACCTTGACCAGCTTCTTCACGCGACCCGGCCGTTGGGTCAGGACCATCACGCGGTCGCCGAGAAAGACCGCCTCCTCAACGCTGTGCGTCACGAAGAGGATCGTCTTCTTGGTGACCGTTGAAATCCGGATCAGCTCTTCCTGCAGTGTGATCCGGGTCTGGGCATCGACGGCCGCGAACGGTTCGTCCATCAGCATCACCTTGGGGTCGGCGGCGAGCGTGCGCGCCACCGCCACCCGCTGCTTCATGCCTCCCGACAACTCGTGCGGGAAGCGTTCCTCGAAACCCTCCAGTCCGACCAGCCGGATGAATTCGGTGACGATCCGCTCTCGATCGGCGCGCGGCACACGCGCGATCTCCAGGCCATGTCCGATGTTGCCGCTTACCGTTCGCCAGGGCAGGATCGCAAGCTCCTGGAAGACCACCCCGCGGTCCGGCCCCGGCTTGAGCACCGGCTTTCCGTCCACCAACAGGGTGCCCGCGGCTGGCTTCACCAGCCCGGCGATGATGTGCACCAGGGTCGACTTTCCACAGCCGGAGGGCCCCACCACGGTCAGCACCTCGTCGTCGGCGACCTCGAAGCTGACGTCGTCCAAGGCCAGCATCTCGATTCCGTCCGAGGTCCGGTAGCGGTGCGTCAATCCCTCCACCACGACCTTCGCGGTCGAGGCGGAGGAGGCCCCGGCCACGGTGGCCGGGACCTTCCGCTCCCGCGCTGCTCCTATGCGGAGCATGAACCGGGGATGGCGGGGAGATCCTTGAAGAACTGAGGCTCCGTCTTCTTGGCCTGGTCGACGTATTGGCTGACCACCTGCTGGTCGGCCGGTATCTCCGCCTTCAGCTTGTGCTGGGCGACCAGGACCTTGGTCGAGTCGGCGAAGGCGCGCACCGTGCAGCCGCTGATCCGGGGATCGAAATCGAGGTGCTGAATCGCCGCCTCAGCGGAGGGCACATCCAGCCCCGGGATCCAGTGGGTCGCGATCACCGCGGCGTCGTTGCGATGCCCGCGGATCCAGGCTTCGGTCTCGACGAGGGCGTCGGCCATCTTCTGCACGATGTCCGGATGCGCCTGGCGATATTCGTCGGTCGTTTCCAGACCGAGGATGTAGCCGAGCATCCCGCCGCCCCGCTGAAACAGGAAGACGCTGGAACCCAGCTTGGTCATGATGATGCTCTGGTAGGGCTCCCAGCTCGCGATCGCGTCAACGCTCTTGTCCTGGATCACGGCCAGCTGGTTGCCGGGGGCGACGTTGAGGAAGGTGACCTGGCTCGCGCCGACGCCCTCCTTGGTCATCCATGCGCGAACGAACTCATCCCCGGTCCCGCCGACGGCAAGGCCGATCTTCTTGCCGACGAGGCTCTTCCAATCGCCGGTCTTGATGCCGCTGTCGGTGCGCGCGACAACCGCCAGCGCGTTGTCGTCGGTACTCGTGATCGCGCTGTTCATGTAAGGGGCGAACAGGGTCAGGTTAAGGCCGGCCTGGCGAGCGGTGGGAATAGCGGTGATGGATCCACCGCCGAACTGCGCGCTGCTCGACTGCATCGCCTTGTTGATCTCGGCGCCGATGTTGAGCACCTGGAGCTTGACCTTGACTCCGTGCTTCAGGAAGAAGCCCTTTTCGACGCCGACGAACTCGGCGGTGTGGAGCATGTTGTTCGCAGTTGCGATGGTCACTTCGGGCGGCGGTGATTGCTGGGCGGCCGGTTGCCCGCTGCCGCCTCCGCAGCTAGCCAACAGCAACGCAACGAATGTCCCGGCGACACCCTTACCTCTCATGCCGAACCTCCTGCGCAGAGTGATTTGCCGCTCGCGTATCCGATACGCAGCGCGGCCAAGCATTGCATAGTTGCTGCCGTTCCGTCCCGCAGAACGCCACCGCTACTTCACCGAGTTGAGGGCGGCTCGGTGCTCGATCGTCAGATGAACAGGCAGAGCATCTCGTAGACGATGTGCGCGGCGGCGATCGCAGTGACTTCGGCATGGTCATAGGCCGGCGCGACCTCGACCACGTCTGCGCCGACCAGGCGGGATTCCGCGGAGGCCCCTGAGGATGCCGATCGCCTCCCTGCTGCTTCACCCGCCC
>DAINCX010000088.1:0-6492 GCA_036732165.1 Candidatus Dormiibacterota bacterium
AGAGCTCGGCGATGATGAACAGGACCAGGCCTTTGTCGAGGACGTCGAGCAAAATGGTCGTCGGGTCGCCGCCATGGACCAGGTACTCGAACAAGTCGGTGACCGCGCTCCAGAGGAGGACCGCCCCCGCAATCACCAGCAGGATTGACACGAGCACGTAGATCCCGTCCTCGACGCGCTCGAGGACGTCGGTGACGAGGTTGTGGCCTCGACCCCTCGGACTCTTCTGCGGATAGCCGGAACCAGCTGCGATGTCGGCGATCTTACATGTTGCGGATACGCAGGTACCGCTTGATGTCAGGCACGACACGGCGCGGATGCTAGGCTGGGCGCCATGACGATTCGCCCGGCGACACGGGCCGATCGATCGCAGTTGATCCCACTCATCCGCGGGTACTTCGCGTTTTACGAGACGCCCTTCCCGCACCCGGCGAAAATCACCGCCCTCCTCGATGCCCTGGAGTCGGATGCGCGTCTCGGGGTCCAGCTCGTCGCCGAGTCGAACCGACGTCTGGTGGGCTTCACCTCGCTCTACGGCTGCTTCGACACGCTGGTCGCCGACCGCATCCTGGTGATGAACGATCTCTTCGTCGAAGCCGGATCGCGGGGGTCGGGCGTCGGCGCAGCTCTGCTGGATGGGGTTCGGGCCTACGCCGCAGAGTCCGGTTACGTCCGTCTCGATTGGGTAACGGCGCACGACAATCTCGATGCGCTGCGCTTCTATGACCGTCATGGTGGCCGGCGGGGGGACTGGATCTCCTACAGCTTGCCGGTGAGCTAGCCAGTTCGGCAAGCCTGACCCGACGGGCCCGTTACACGCTTTCAGATGCTGAGCCGGGATCCCTTTCCCCTGCGGTCCGTCGCCGCCTTCTATGTCGGTGCCGTGACCATCTCCTGGTCGTGCTGGCTGGTCGTGGTCGGGGCGGACCGCGGCCTGCTGGCCGTGCCCGGGGGCATCAAGGAATTGCTGGTCATCATCGGCACATTCGGGCCGCTGTTCTCAGCCTTGGCGATCGCGGGCCGGGCCCAGGGAGCCCGGGGCGTCGTTGCCCTGCTCGGCCAGGCCTTTCGCTGGCGCGTCGGGCTTCGCTGGTACGCCACCGCCCTGCTGCTGCCCGCCGTGATCCGCTTCGCGGTCCTGGGCGTTCACCTGTTGAAGGGTGGCACCCTCCCCGACCTCGGGGACTCCGCTCGCTGGTTTGCCCTTCCCGCGACCTTTCTCCTGGTTCTCCTGCTCGGGGGCCCACTCGGGGAGGAGTTCGGATGGCGCGCCTTCTCCCAGCCGCGGCTCCAGGCTGGGCTGGGGATGCTTCCGGCATCCCTGATTGTTGGGGTGGCGTCGGCCCTCTGGCACCTGCCCCTCTTCCTGATCCCATCGACCCCCCAAAGCCATCTGCCCCTGGCCCTCTTCATTGTGCGGACGGTCGCCCTCTCGGTGATTTCTGGCTGGCTATGGAACCGAAGCGGCCGAGGCCTACTCGTCATCCTGCTGTTTCATGCCTCCCTCAACACCTGGCCGAATACGCTCTTTATCGTGCAGGCGCAAGGCACGCTCGGGCCCTACATCAGCACGACCATCCTCTACACGGGGTGGGCCATCCTACTGGTGCTCGGCGGCCAGCTGAGCCTGCACAAATCGGCCCTGACCGACAGGCAAGAGGCGACCGAAGCCGCGGCTTAGGCTGTTTTTCGCTTCCGGCGGGCCGCCGGCCTCACCTTCGACTTGGCCTCGGCGCGGGCCTGGGTCACGCTCGCCTGGAGGGCCGCCATGAGCCCCTCGACGCCTGGGCTGGTCCGCGGCTGGGGTGAGGCGGAACGCACCGAGGCCGACCGACCCTCGAGCAGCGCCTCGACCTTGCGGCGGTACGCGTCCGGGTATCGCTCCGGCTCGAAGGGACCCGACAGGGTGTCGACCAGCAACCGGGCCATCTCGCGCTCCCGCTTCGTGAGATCCTCCACGGGCGGTGGCTCCAGGGCGGCGCGGGGCACGACCTCGTCATGAAAGAACAGGGTCGTGAGCACCATCAGGATCCCATCCACCCGAACCGCCGCGAGGTATCGCTTGCGACGGAGGACGAACCAACAGATCGCCATCTTGTTGGTCTCGCGCATGGCCTCCACGAGCAGGGCGTAGGGCCGAGCGTGGTCACGCTCCGGCACGGCGTAGTAGCTGCGGTCGAAATAGACCGGGTCGACACTGGCGACCTCGACGAACTGCTCGATGTCGATCGATCGGGTCTGCTCCGGAGCGAGCTCAGCCAACTCCTCGCGATCGACCGTCACGTAGCGATCAGGTGAGACCTCGAAGCCGCGAACGACCTCGGTTAAAGGGACCGGGACCTGCGCCGGACGATCGGGGGTCGGGCTCGGTGCCTCCCCAACCGGATCGACGGGCAGGACTCGCTGATGCCGGAGCCGCTGGCCCGTCTGTCGATCGATCTCGTGAAACCGGACGTCCTTGCGGCGCGTCGCCGGGTAGAGGCGCACCGGCACGCTGACGAGGCCAAAGCTGATCGTCCCGGTCCAGACCGCCTGGGGCATCCTGCGTTGATTATGGCGCTCGACGGCCCCGCCAGCTGCGCGCCGGCCTTACCTGCTCGCCGTCTTCCGGTACTTCTCGAGGGGACCCGGCATCGCCCGCTCCGCCTCCTTCTCGAGTCGGGCCTCGTTGGCCCGAAGGAACAGGATGACCGCGATCACGGCAGCGATGCCGATGACCACGAGCGCCACGTTTACGGGCGTGGAGAAGGTCGCGATCCGACTCCCCAGGAGGTAGGCGGCCACCCCGTAGATGGTGGCCCAGAGGATCCCACCCGCTGCGTTGTACACAAGGAACCGCCGCCAATGCATCAGGTTGACGCCCGCCAGGAAGGCGGCGAAGGTCCGCAGGATCGAGACGAAGCGGCCAAAGAACACCACCTTCGCGCCGTGCAGGCGGAACAGGTATTGGCCCAGCTTCAACTTGGGTTCCTCGAGACGGATGTACTTGCCGTATCGGCGCAGGAGCCGGTAGCCGCCGGCCCGCCCGATCGCGTACCCGATGTTGTCGCCGATGATGGCCCCCGCCGCCGCGGCGGCGATCACCAGCACGATGCTCAGGCGGTGGGTGGTGCCGGCATAAATCGACGCCGTGACCAGCATCGTTTCGCCCGGGAAGGGGATGCCAATGCTCTCGATCCCCACGAAGAGAAAAACGGCGAGGTAGCCATAGCTGCCGATCAGGTTTGTCAGGTCGTGGGTCACAAAATGAAACACGGGTGACGCCCGCCAGCTTAGCTGGGCGAACTCCGTACGCCGATCTCGTCCAGGTGCTGATCGAGATCGGCCGGGTCGGCGTAGACGCGGTAAGCGCCGGACTGTTGCAACTCTTCCCGCCCGTAACCGCCCGAGAGGAGGCCCACACCCATGGCGCGAGCTCGCTGCGCGGCCAGCAGGTCCCACACGCTGTCACCGACGACGATGGAGTGCGTGATCGAGACTCCAAGGCGCTCCGCCGCTTTCAGGAAGAGATCGGGATCCGGCTTCGCGTGGACGACATCGTCTCGTGTGATCACGACCTTCACCGGCACACGGAGCATCTCGATGGCCGGCGTCGCGGTCTTGACGTTACCGCTGGTCGCGATCGCCCAGGGCACCCCCAGCTCAGTCAGCCGGGTCAGGAGGCGGGTCGCTCCGGGGAGGGGACGCACCTGTCCCATCTGCCGGACGTACACCGAGTCGTGCAGGTCCCGAAGATGGGCGGCCTGCTCCGGCGTCAACGCAATCCCGGTCTCCCGCATCAGCGCGTTGAGGAAGAGGCCACCGCTCATCCCGATGCGCCGGTGAATCCGCCAGACCGAGAGCTCGATCCTGGCCTCCAAAAGGGCTTCATGCCAGGCCAGGACATGCTGGTACACGCTGTCGACCAGGGTGCCGTCCAGGTCGAAGAGCAGCGCCGGTCGTTCTTGTTCGGGGTCGGC
Organism: Candidatus Dormiibacterota bacterium; assembly: GCA_036732165.1. Taxonomy (GTDB): domain Bacteria; phylum Chloroflexota; class Dormibacteria; order CF-121; family CF-121; genus JALYYC01. Next base: position 3,960 of record DAINCX010000088.1, read on the forward strand.
CATCCGGCTTCAGTCTGGCAGGTGGTGCGGGGGCCCCGTTTGTGCAGGCGCACTAAAAACCGCTGGGAGTTTGCAGGCGTCTATCCATGGCGATGACCCGCCCATTACCCGACAATGGCATCCCATGACGAGTTCATCCGTTTACCTATTCTTAAACTGCGGTAAGTAAGCTCGGGTATATGTCACAAACACCACGCCTTGCGATCATTGCCCACGACGGCAAGAAGGCCGACCTCGTCGCCTTTGCCACCTTCAACCGCGACCGGCTGGCTCAGTTCGAGTTGGTCGCGACCGGCTCAACGGGAAGGCTCCTGAGTTCGAAAGTCGGGCTCGAGGTGGAGTGCCTGGAATCCGGCCCGGTAGGCGGCGACGTCCAGATCGCCAACCGCGTCGTGGAAGGCGAGATCGATGCCGTGCTCTTCATGGTCGACCCGCTCGACAAGCACCCGCACGAGCCGGACATCCAGACCCTGCTCCGGATCTGCAATGTCTGCAACGTGCCGCTGGCGACCAACATCGCCACTGCCGATGCCCTCATCGGCTCGCCCCTCCTGACCGCGCTCCGCCAGGCAAGTTAGGTCACAATTCCGTTCCAGTCGACCGGATTCCGTTGCCGTCTGGTAATATGCGTAGAGCGTTATGCCCATTACCAACCCTAACCCGATCGATCACCTGCTGGCGGTGGCCAACAGCTACCACGAGCCCGAAGCCCGCGATGTCGGGTCGGGCGATAGTGCCCACTGGATCCCTGCCCACGACCATCTCGACTCCGCGGAGACGGCCACCGAGTTCCTGACCCGCATGGGGGTGCGCGCCCCGGGCCAGCCGGGACGCCAGCAGCTGGCGAGGCTCCGCCAGGTCCGCTCTACCGCCAGGTCCCTCCTCAGCCGTCCATCGACCTACACCCGAGAGCTTGGCGACCTGCTGGCGCACACTCGGTACCGCCTGGACCCGAAGGGTGAGCTTCAACCGGTGAGCGAGGATTGGGACGGCCTGATCGCCGGCCTGCTGGTCTCCCTCGTCGAGCTCCGCGACCAGACGCCGCGGCTCAAGGTGTGTGCCAACGACCAGTGCCGCTGGCTCTTCCTCGACCACTCGAAGAACCGCAGCCGCCAGTGGTGCGGCGCCGCCACCTGCGGGAACCGGTCCCGGGTGCGGCGGTTTCGGAGCCGCCAGGAGGCAAAGTGACGAACCGGTCATCGCTCATTCGCCTGCTGGCGATTCTCTTCATCACCGCCATCTGGGGCTGGACCTTCGTCGTGGTCAAGGACGCCGTGGTCGCCTTTCCGGTCGCGGCGTTTCTCGCCTACCGGTTCGCGCTCGCGGTGGCCCTCTGGACACCGTTCCTGCGGCACCTCCGCTGGCGGTCGGTCCTCGCGGGCTCGTGGATCGGCGTCTTCATGGGCCTCGCCTTCATCGTGCAGACGGTCGGGCTGCACGTCACGCTGGCCAGTGACACCGGATTGATCACCGGTCTCTTCGTCGTGCTGGTTCCCGCCATCGAGTGGGTGGTCTTCCGGGTCCGCGTTCCGCGTGCCACCCTCATCGGCGTCGGGCTGGCGCTCCTCGGGCTGCTCCTGCTGGTGGGTGCGCTGCCGCGCCAGCTGGCCCTCGGGGATCTCCTGGTGGCGCTCAGCGCTTTCGGCTTCGCTGTCCAGATCATCCTGGTCGCCCGGTTTTCGCGCCATCATGACCCCGTGTCGCTGACGGTCGGTCAGACCGTGAGTGCGCTCGCGATCTTCATCCTGGCAGCCGCCACGCCGATGGGCGGCGGCTTTCCCGTGCCATCGGCATCGGTCCTAGTGGCGATCGCGATCACCGCGTCACTGGCGACGGCGCTCGGGCTCTTCGTCCAGGTCTGGGCGCAGCGTCAGCTGGCCGCCACCACCTCGGCGATCGTCCTGTTGACCGAGCCCGCCTGGGCAATGTTCTTCGGCGTCTGGCTGAGCGGCAACCCGTTTCCGCCAATCCGCATCGCCGGTGCCGCGCTGCTGTTCGCGACTCCGGTGTTCGTGACCCTGGCCGCCCTTCGGGCGCGCCGCCCCAAACCGGCCAAGGCCGAGGAACCCGAGGACGCCGACTTCGCGGTCGCCGCGAGCTAGGTTTCGACTTCCTTGCCGTCCTGGCCCCAGCGTGTGTGGAAGGAACCTTCCCGGTCGATCCGGTGATAGGTGTGGGCACCGAAGTAATCGCGGAGACCCTGGATCAGGTTCGCCGGAAGGCGATCGCGACGGTAGGCATCGTAATAGGCCAGTGACGACGAGAAGGCGGGGACCGGGATGCCGGCCTCAACCGCAATCGTGATCACCCGCCTCCAGGCGTCCTGGGCCTGGCCGATCGCGTCCCGAAAATAGGGCGCCAGCAGCAAATTCTTCAAGTCGGGCTGCGCCGCGTACGACTCGGTGATCCGGTTGAGGAAGCGGGCGCGGATGATGCAGCCGCCTCGCCAGATCCGGGCGATCGCGCCCAGGTTGAGGTTCCACGAGTTCTCATTCGAGGCGGCCTGCATCTGCTCGAAGCCCTGCGCGTAGGC
>DAINCX010000089.1:0-6127 GCA_036732165.1 Candidatus Dormiibacterota bacterium
AGCATCCCATCCAGGTGCACCAGCCCATCCTTTGGTTCGCTCAGGTGCAGGTAGCGCCGGGTCCATGCCCGATTGGCCTCCGCCAGCGCGGCCGCGTGATCGACGCGATATTCAAAGTCTTTCGCCACGCTGACGAACTGGCTTGGATCCATCGTCGCGGCCGCCTTCAGAAGCGACGCTTCTTCTTTCTGCACCGCCTCGGCGCCCACCTTCTCCGCGGAGCGGGCGAGGAGGGCGACATGCTGGTACCCGATCGCCCCGCTGGCGAAGGCCTTCTGCGTAGCTGGCAGATTCTCCAGCTGGCGGCTGACGGTCACCCGCTCGGCGGCGGCCCCGCCAGACAGCTTGCAGCGCGAGCGCAGCCAGGCCACCATGTTGAGCGCCCCCTCGGCCGCATACGCACCAGACCGGTCGAACCGACGCAGTCCTTCCGCGAACACCGACTCCAGCGAGTCGATCCCCGCCTCGCGGATCGCGATCAGGCCCTCGCCCAGCTCTGTGTCATCCGCCTTTCGAGCCCACTGGGTCCAGAGCCTGACGACGGCCCTGGTTGCAGCGATGGGAGGCGCTTGACGAACGCCTGACGCGGCCATACTCCCATCCTGAGGCACGCTTGTGACAGCTGTCTGTCACAAGCGAAAAACCGAAAACGTCTATGCGGTTGCCGGGCGCCCCTGCTGGCAGCGGGGACAGAAATACGTCAGCCGCGCCTGCTCGCCCTGGGCTCGGATCCGGATCGGCGTGCCGCAACGCGGACAGGGCCGTCCGCCCCGCGCGTGCACCGCGTGGCGGTTGGAAAAGCCACGCCCGATCAGCGCCCGGCGCATCATCGTTCGAGCCGTCTCGTAAAGCGTCCCGAGCTTCGCGTCATCGATCGCGGCCGGCGAGCTCCACGGGTCGAGTTTCAGCGTCCAGAGCGATTCACACTTATAGATGTTGCCGATGCCGGCGCAGACCCGCTGATCCAACAGTAGCTCGCCGAGTGTCGCATGGTTCGCCTGTCGGGCCCGTCGGATCACCTCATCCCGTGCGAACGGCTCGACCAGGATGTCGGGGCCGAGATGGGCGACCGTCCGCCGCGGATCGCGGACCAGCTCGACCACCGGCGCGGCAAAACAAACCGCCACGACATCATCGAATGACAGCACTGCCTTGACCCGGTGCTCGGGCTGCCGCCAGCGCTCCCCCGGCTGATAAATATGCCAGGCGCCCTTCATGCGCATGTGTGAATGCAGGGCCAGGTCACCGTCGAAGCGCATGACCAGGTGCTTGCCGGTGGGCTCGACCGCGAGCACCTGGTGGCCCTTCAGGCGGGCAATGCCGGCCGGCCGGGCGTCGACCACGACCTTGCGGTCGATGCGCCGGCGCAGCGCCGCCGCGGTTCGCCAGATCGTGTCACCTTCGGGCATGGCCCTCGGCGACGGCGGGCCGGCGTTCCGGCCAGAGGACGAGGCCCCTCGGGGTGGCGCCAAAGCCTGCCTCGCGGAGAAGATTCTGTCGCGGCCAGTCCTGTACCGGCGCGCCATCGACCGTCTGGATCTCGACCTTGTCGACCCGCGCGGCGGCGCCGGCGAGCGCCTGCAGGTGCGCCGCCGCAACGTCCCCAACGGTCAATAACGACCGCCCGCCACGCTCCAGGTAGAGGCGTAACTCGCCGCCATCAAGGACAACATAAGCGCCTGCCGCCCGTGCCATCCGGGACGCATGGGCCGGCCATGGGACCGCGGTCCCATACGGACTGGCCGGATCGGTTGCCGCCAGCGCGACGACCGACGCCTCCTCCTCGCGTGATGCGCGCAGGCGGTCGACCGCGCCGGGCAGCGCGAACTGCAGCCCCCCAAGCCCGTCCACGAAATAGCCGCGCCGGATCTTTCCGGCCTCTTCCATCGCGCGAAGCACCGGGTAGAGCGCGGCGAAGCCGCCGGTGATGCCCTCGGCGAGGGCCGCCTCGCGCGTCAGAACCCCGTACCGCTGTAGCAGCGCCCCCGCGGTGGCGTGCAGCTGCTCGGTGGTGGAGACGGCGGGCCGCAACAGGTCACTGACGAGCGACCACCGGCCGGCGGCGCCAGGCGGGCCCAGGCGCATCAGCGGCCGCCGGGGGTTGCGGCGCCCGCGTGGCCCCAGCATCCGCAGCGGCAGGAAGGTGTCGTTGGTGACCTCGCCGGCCCAGACCATGTCCCAGAGTGCCTCGAGCACGCCGTCCTCGTCGCCCTGCCCCGCCGCGTAATACAGATCACGGAAGAACGACGCCCCACGCGTCTGCAGATGCTCGCGCAGTCGCTGATGCAACTCGCCCTCGGGCATGGTGCCCGCCGGCGGAATCAACCGCGGGGCGTCCGCACGAAGGTAGAGGGCGACCCGGCCGTCGGCGCTGCCCAGCGAGCCGCGTCCTGCCCAGACCACCTCGCCCATCGAGATCAGCTGGTCCAGCAGCTGCGGCCGGTAGTCACGCATCCGGGCGGCAAGAACATCCCGCTCCAGCACGGAGGCCGGGATGGCGTGGCCCTGGAGCTGGAAGACGATCTCGGCCAGGCGCTCGATGCCGCTTGCCTGGACCCCGATGCCCTGCCAGGCAGGCAGGAATCGACCCAGCGCCTCGACCGGCACGGGCTCGACCTCGCGGCGCAGCGCGGCCAGCGACTTCCGCCGCAGCGTCCGCAGGACGTCCGGATGGCAGTACTCGCGCCCGGTGTGACCGGGCCGAAACTCCCCGGCCAGCAGCTCGCCGCGCGAGGCCAGCCGCTGCAGGGTCTGCTCGATTTCCCGGACCGACACCTGCCAGCGCATCGCCGGGTCGGCGCTGAAAAATGGGACGTGGGTCCGTGCCCAGCGCACCAGCAACGAGCCGATCGGGTCGGGCATGCGTTCGAGGAACGCCTCGGGCAGACCGACCGGGAGCGCGACCCCCAGCACGTCGCGGTATCGCCCGGCGTCCTCGGCGGCGATCCAGCGCTCGGCCGCGGCGATCCGGATACGGACGGCTCGCCGCCGGCGCTCCAGCTCGTCAAGCCATTCCGGCCGGATCCCGCGTGCCGCGGCTTCGTCCTGGTCGAGATCGCCCAGCCGGCGAAGCTGGTCCGCGGCCTCATCGACATCCCGGGGCCAGCGCTGCCGCAGCAGTCCCTGGAGCTCGAGTTCCAGCGCCTCGATCGCGCGCGGATCGAGCAGCTCGCGAAGTTCTTCGGTTCCGAGCAGCTCGGCCAGCAGCTCGCGGTCGAGCGTCAGCGCCTGGGCTCGCCGCTCTGCCAGCGGTGAGTCGCCCTCGTACATGAACTGCGCGACGTAATCGAAGATCAATGATGACGCGAATGGCGAGGCGCGCTCGGTATCGACGACCACCGTCCGGACCTCGCGCGCGCGGATGCCCCGCATCAGGTCGCGAAGCGCATCCATGTCGAAGACATCGCTCAGGCACTCCCGGTAGGTCTCGATCAAGATCGGGAAGTCGGGATGGTTGCCGGCTACCTGCAGGAGGTCGTGGCTGCGCTGGCGCTGCTGCCAGAGCGGGGTCCGCTCACCGGGCCTCCGGCGGGGCAGCAGCAGGGCGCGCGCGGCATTCTCCCGGAACCGGGAGGCGAACAGGGCCGACCCGTGCAGCTGCGCGGTAACGAGCTCGCGAATTTCCTCGGGCTCGAACAGGATCGCCTCGATGTCGGGCGGCGCATCGGCTTCCGGCAGCCGCAGCGCGAACCCGTCATCCGTGTAGATCGACTGGACGTCGATCCCCCGGTCTTCCTGCATCCGGGCCCGGGCGGCCAGCGCCCATGGCGCGTGGACTCGGGCGCCGAAGGGCGTGAGGACCGACAGCCGCCAGTCGCCAAGCTGGTCCCGGAACCGTTCAATCACGATGGTGCGGTCGTCGGGGACCGCGCCAGTGGCCGCGGCCTGGTCGGCCAGATAAGCCATCAAATTGGTGGCGGCGCGCTCGTCGAATCGGGAGCGCGTCTGCAGCCGATCGATAGCGGCCTCGACCGTCACGGCCAACAATTCGCGGGTCGCCTGCCCCAGCGCCCGGCCCACTTCGATGGGCCGGCCGAGCGCATCGCCGTGCCAGAAGGCGATCCGGCCTGGTTCGCCGGGCGCGGGCGTCACCAGCACCTGGGAGTTGGTGATGTCCGCGACCCGCCAGGTCGTCGCCCCCAGCACGAAGGTCTCCCCCGGTCGCATCTCGTAGACCATCTCCTCATCCAGCTCGCCGACGCGCTTGCCATCATCCAGGAGGTTGACGGAGTACAGGCCACGGTCCGGGATCGTGCCACCGCTGACGACCGCGAGTCGCTGCGCGCCAGCCCGGCCACGGATCTTGCCCTCCAGCCGGTCCCAGACGATGCGCGGGCGGAGCTCGGCGAACTCGTCGGAGGGATACCGGCCGCTGAGCATGTCGAGGGTCGACTCCAGGGCCCGCGGCCCGAGGTCGCTGAACGGATAGGCGCGGCGAACGAGGTCGGAGAGCGCTGGAACCGACCACTCGTCCATGGCGCACATCGCCACGATCTGCTGGGCGAGGACATCGAGCGGATTGCGCGGCACCCGGGTGGTCTCGATGTCGCCGGCGAGCATGCGCTCCACGACGACCGCGGTTTCGAGCAGGTCACCCCGATACTTCGGAAAGATCGTGCCCCTGGAGACCGTGCCCACCGAATGGCCGGCCCGACCGATCCGCTGAATGCCGCTGGCGACACTGACCGGCGACTCGACCTGGATGATGAGGTCAACGGCGCCCATGTCGATCCCCAATTCGAGACTCGACGTGGCCACCAGGGCGGGGATCTTGCCCGCTTTCAGCGCGTCCTCGATCAGCAATCGCTGGTCTTTCGCGATCGAGCCGTGGTGGGCGCGCACCAGCTCCTCGCCCGCCAGCTCATTGAGATGGGCCGCCAGGCGCTCCGCCAGTCGCCGCGAGTTGACGAAGATGATGGTCGATCGGTGCTGGCGCACGAGTTCGAGGATCCGCGGATGAATCGCCGGCCAGATGCTGCGGCGGGGCCCGTCGGCCCACGCGAGGGGCGCTTTAGTGCCATCCGAGCGTTTGAGACGTTCGTCCGCGTCGTCCTCCGCGCCGATCCCGGCCGCCGGGCCGCTGAAGTGATCAGCGCCGCGCTCGAGGTCCGCCATGTCGTCGACCGGGACTTCTACCGTGATCTCCAGCGGCTTGATGCGACCGGCGTCGACGATGCTGACCTGGCGGTGGCTTCCACCCAGAAACCGTGCTGTCTCCTCCAGGGGACGCTGCGTTGCCGAGAGGCCGATCCGCTGTGGTTCCACCCTGGTCAGCGCCGTCAGCCGCTCCAGGCTCAGGGCCAGGTGGGCGCCGCGCTTGCTCTGCGCCATGGAGTGAATCTCGTCGACGATCACCCACCGGATCGACGGCAGGATCTGCCGCGCGGCACTCGTCAGCAACAGGAACAGTGACTCCGGGGTGGTGATCAGGATGTCCGGTGGGTGGCGCTCGATCTGCCGGCGCTCGCGCGGGGGCGTATCCCCGGTGCGGATGGCCACCGAGATCGGGGCCATCGTCAGCCGGAGCCGCTCGGCATGGAGCGAGATGCCGCGGAGCGGCCCCTGCAGGTTGCGGTCGATGTCGACCGTGAGCGCCTTCAGGGGCGATACGTAGAGCACGCGGCAGCGCTCGTCCTGCGGGGGCGCCGGCTCGGATGCCAGCCGGTCGAGGCACCAGAAAAAGGCCGCGAGCGTCTTGCCGCTGCCGGTGGGCGCGGCCATCAGGGTGTGCCGGCCGGCTGCCACGGAGCTCCAGCCCTGCGTTTGCACCTGGGTTGGGGCCGCAAAGGCGCCACTGAACCACTCGCGCGCGGCAGGCGAAAATAGGTCCAAAGAGGTGGGCATGCCGCTAGTTTAGTTGGCCTTCGGGATGCCGGGGACCCGGGAGATTTTGCTCGTTGAAATTGGCATAAAACGTGCTATCATGGGTGTATGGTTTGAGCTCGCTTCGCGGACCCCATCCGCGGGCTCAGCAAGGAGAATCCATGGCAGAGACGTATGATCGCGAAGTCGTTCGGCAGGAGACCGCCACCGGCCAGCCGGTGGCGCCCGTCACGCCGGTCGCCCCCGTCAGCAGCACATCGTCGCGAACCTCGACCTACCGGAGCGGTGCCAGCAACGACCGCGC
>DAINCX010000090.1:0-5877 GCA_036732165.1 Candidatus Dormiibacterota bacterium
GTCAGCCGCTGGCCATACGGCAGGCACTGGGCGATGGCCACGGTCGCCGACGGCGCGATCGACGGCAATCGGTCGAGGAACTCCTCCAGCAGCCGGGTCTTGCCCGCACCGGCCGGCGCGATGACGCTAACGAGGAACGGCCGGAGCTCGGTCAGGGCGCGCCGCGCGACCAGCTCCAGCTGTTGGAGATCCGAGTCGCGACCGATCAGCGTCGTCTGGCGCGCGCGAACGCGGGTGGCGTGCCCCAGCAGCCGCAGGGCTCGAACGGTTTGCGCTTTCCCGCGCGCCTCCACCTCGATCGGTGGGCCGAACTCGAAGGCGCCCCGGGCGCTGGCCGCGGTGCGCTCGCCGCAAATGATTCCCCACGGCTCGATCGCCTGCTGCAGGCGGGCCGCCACGTTGACGGCGTCGCCGGTGAGCGGGAAATCGCCGGTGGCACTTTCGCGAATCGCGACCACCTCCCCGGTATTGATCCCGAACCGGATGGGGAGGCGCTCGCCCAGCTGGGGGTCGGCGCGCACGCGGTCGCGGAGCGCCAAGGCGGCGGCGAGCCCGCGCTGCGGGTCGTCATCATGACCCTGGGGCAGGCCGAACACGGCGACCACCGCGTCGCCGATGAACTTCTCGAGAATGCCGCCATGCTCCGAGACCACCTCGGTGGCGAGGTCGTAATAGCGTCGGAGCAGGACCCGCACGTCCTCGGGATCGAGGGCCTCGCCGAGCGCGGTCGAGCCGGCCACGTCGGCGAACAGCACCGTCACGACACGGCGCTCCTCGGCCATCGGGTCAGCTGCGACGCAGGAAACGGACTCGACGACGGCGGCGGCGAGACCCAGCCGCCCCACCGGGCGAATCTTTGGTGATCACGCTGATGCTGCCATCTTCTTCGAGGCACGCCATCTTCACGTCATCCACCTTGCCCACGCCATGTTCTCGCAGCCCCATCTGCCCATCCTCCACACTGAGCCCCTCCTCCTCCAGCGCCTTCGGGAGCCACTTTCCATCTCTGGCGATGACCGTCGGTGGCGGTTCGATGAGCCGGTCGAACCAGGGCCACTGACTGCGCAACATCGCCACCCCGCGGTTGATCAGGAGCAGCACCACGATGATGATCACGCCGCCGGTCAGCGAGTTGTCCGGTCCGGTGATCGCCGGCTGCAGGGCGTTCGCCACCAGGAGGACCAGGACCAGGTCGAAGGTGGTGAACTGCCCCAGCTCGCGCTTCCCAAACAGGCGCAGCCCGATAAAGAAGACCGCATAGATCACGACCGAGCGAATGGCGAGCTCCCACCACGGGATGCTCAGCTTGAAGAGGTTGCCCATCTGTCGCGAATCTTACGAGAAGGTCAGCGCGCTTTAGCGCGTCACCGGGTGCGCGAAACCGTAATCGAGCAAGGTGGCGGCATCCGTGAAATGTTGCGTGCTCCCCAGCACGATGGCCAGGATAGTCCGGCCATGGCGGGTCGCCGCGGCCGCCAGGCAATAGCCGGCTGCGTCGGTGTAGCCGGGCTTCAGCCCGATGGCCCCGGGGTAGGTCCAGAGCAGCCGGTCGATGTTCGACGGGGTGAAAGCCTTGTGGGTCGCCGTGGCCGGGATGGTCACATCCTTCGTTCCCACGATCGCCCGGAGGTCCGGGTAGTCGGCGAGCAGGGTCGCCGAGACGACCGCCAGGTCGGACGCGGTGCTGAAGTGATTCGGGTCGTCCAGCCCGCTCGGGTTCGTGAAATGGGTCCCGCGCAGGTGCAACGCCGCAGCCTTCTGGTTCATGAAGTCGACGAAGTGGCTGCGGTCCACGATCCCGGATGCGATCGCCTCAGCGGCGTCGTTGCCGGAATTGAGTAACAGCCCGTCGAGCAGCTCCCGCAAGGTCAGTCGCTCACCGGCCGACAGGCCCATGAGATTCGGCTCGACCTGCGTCGCTTGCGCGGAGACCGTGATCGTCGTGTCGAGCGGCGCCAGGTCGACTGCGACCATCGCCGTCATCAGCTTGGTGATCGACGCCTCCGCGGAGCGCGTCGTGCCAGCCTGTTCGTACAGGACCTGGCCCGTGGTGAGGTCCACCACGATGGCGGCCCGTCCCTTGATCGAGGGGGCGACGGCCGGCGGATGCGTCTTGAGCCAGGTCCGGCTGATTACGGGAACTTTGACCTCGGGCAGCGCGGTTGGAACCGGCGTCGGCGAGGGTGACGGGGACGGCGTGGCGCGCGGCACGATCGCAACTGGTTGCGGGGAGGACGCGCGTGGCCGGGCGGTCGCCGGCGGTTTGCTTGTGGCGGCGACCACCCGGATCGTCTGGGTGGTCGGGGTGGTCAGAACATGCAGGCCGAGCAGACCGGCAATGACAACCGCGCCCAGCAGCGGCCAGGCCAGGGGGTTGCGCCGGCGCGGAGGTGCCAGCAATCGACGGGATGAGCGCTTTTCACGCGTCCCGAGGCTGTATCCAGACGTAGGGTAAGACGTTCGCCTCAAGAAAGTCGCGCTTCATGATGGGCGAGACGCGTCCCGGTGTCAAGGCAAGCGGCGGAGAAGGCCGTCGACGCGAAATCGTCAGGGCACGACGGCGCGGAGGATCGCGGCCGTCATGGCCCCGGCGACGACGCACAGGAGCAGTGGCGCCCGCAACGCCGCCAGCCCGCCCGCCACGATCACCGCGGCGAGCCTGGCGTCCGGGTGCAGCACCCCGCGGGCGTTGGTCAGCTCGATGGCCACCAGCGCCGCCAGCAGCGCCGGCGCCAAACCCACGGTTCGACTCGTGATGACGACGGGGACGGTCGTCAGAAAGGGGCCCATGCCGCGAAGCACAAAGGTCAACGCCCCGAGCCCCAGCACGAGGGCCAGGATCAGCGGGAGAGCCACAGCCCCGCGAGCGCCGCTCCGGCCAGGGGAACCCCGGGCGGCGTGAAGGGAGCGAGAAGCAGAGCCACGGCCGCGCCGGCCAGCGCGCAACGAACCGCGTGATGACCGCGCAGCATCGGCCAGAGCAGGGCGGTGAACAGCGCGGGAAAGGCCGCGTCGACGCCGAGGCGCCGGGGATCTCCGAGCGCCGGACCGATCAGGGCGCCCGCCGTGGTCCCGGCGACCCAGGTGAGATAGAGGAGCGCCCCCACGGCGACCAGGGTTCGCCCATCCGGGCGGCCCGGCTCGCCGGCGGCCACCCCAAGGACGAAGCTCTCGTCGACAACCAGCTGCGCCAGGAGGGTGCGCCGTAACCGACCGCCGGGCAGAGCCCGGGCCACCGCGATCCCGGTGGCGAAGTAGCGGACATTGAGCAGGGCGCCCGTGAGGACGGCCGGCAGCACGCTGCCACCCGCGGCGATCACGCCGATGGCGGCGAACTGGGCGGATCCGGCGAACACGACCACGGACATCAGCACCGCCGCCCAGCCCGGCAGGCCGGCGGCCACGGCCAGCACGCCGAAGGACGCCCCGAAGAACCCCACGGCAAGGGCGATCGGCGCCGCACTGAGCAGAATCGTTCGCACTGGGCGCATGGCCGAATTATCCGAAACGGCGCGATGCCTCACCGTCGCCATGACGCGGAAGGAGGCGCCAGCTCGTACGTTCTCTGATATTCCAGCGCCCAGGTCTAGCGAGGCACCCGCCGGACCGTCAAGCTGGGGCTGAGCCGCCGGCGCCATCGTGAATTTTGGCTATAGTCGGGCAGACGCGAACATGAGATCGCCCATCACGGCACGCGACCGCACCGCCTGGCTGCGCGATCGGCTCACGATGCTGCTGCCCTACACGGTGGCCGTGATCAGCATCCCGGTCGCCACCCTGCTGCTCGGCCTGACCGCCTTGCTCCTCCACCTCACCCGGATCGAGACCTATCCCCTGGTCTACCTCTCCTTTATCGCCTTGATCGCCTGGCGTTTCGGACGGGGCCCGGCGCTGGCCGCCACCATCACGGCGGCCCTCGCCATGGACTCGGTGATGGTCCCGCCGGATTTCACCCTGGGGTGGCACCAGGCCAACGACATGATCCGCCTCGTGACGGGCGTCATCGCCGCGGTGGTCATCGTCGAAATCATCCAGGCGACCCGCACCTCGAGGTCCCTGCTCGAGAGGCGCAAGGACCTGCTGCAGGAGGTGTCGCCCCGGATCATCCAGAGCCTCGACGAGGAAGAGATCATGGCCACGGTCGCGGAGCAGACGCGACGGGTGATCGATTACCAGCACTTCCGTCTCTACCGCTGGGAGGAGGCGACGGAACGACTGGTCCTGGTCAAGTCGGTGGCCCGCGCCGACCCCTACGCCGGCGTCGACTGGCGCTCCGTCACGCTGGCCCTGGGTGAGGGCATCACCGGCACCGCGGCCATGACGCGGAGGCCGATCCTGGTCCCCGACGCTCGGCGCGACCCTCGCATCGTCTATCCCCCCGGCGTCGCGCCGCTCGAGGAGAGCATGTTGAGCGTGCCGGTGGTGACGCGCGACCGGCTGTTCGGCGTTCTCTCCCTGGGCCGGCTCGGCGTCCGATCGTTGACCCGCGACGACCTCCGCCTGATGGAATCGATCGCGGCACAGACGGCGCTGGCCCTGGCGAACGCCGAGCAGTATGCGGAGGCGGAGCAAACCATCCACGCGCTCGCCGCCATCGAAGCTCTCCAGCCGTCGACGACCGGCCTCTCCGAGGCTGAGGTCGACCAGCGAATCACGTCGAGCTTCCTGGAATTGAGCCAGGCCGACATGGCTACCCTGCGCATCGTCCGAGGCGACGGCCGGTACCACGTGGGCGCGATGGCGGGCGATGTCGAGACGAGCCCGGAGGCCCCGATTCAAGCCACGCTCGGCCCCGCCGACGTCGCCTGGCTCCTCGACGGACGGACAGCGGCCTACGTTACCGACACGCAGACCGACCCCCGGCTCCCGGCATGGGCCCAGGAATCCGCTCGTCGAAGCGGCGTGCATGCCAGCGTGTACCTGCCGCTGCGGGCAGGCCAGCAGATGGTCGGCTTCATGGGCTTGCACTGGCGCCGACCACGCTGGCTCCGAGCCGAACAGCTGGGGCGGTTCCAACTGGTCGCGGCGCAGGCGGCGATCACCGTCGACACCCGCCGCGCCCTGGAGCTGGAGCGAGGACGGGCCGAGGCCCTGGCCGAGCTGGAGCGGGCGCGTCGCGAATTTATGCAAATCGCCTCGCATGAGTTGCGCACCCCCCTCACCGTGATCCGTGGGTATGCCTCGTTGCTGGAAGACGGCTCCCTGGGCGTGATGCCGGAAAAGGCCCAGCGGGCGCTCCGCACGCTGATGGACAAGTCCACCGAGATGCGGGTCCAGGTGGAGCGCATGCTCTTGCTGGGCCGCCTTGAAGACGGCGCGACGCCACCACCCATGCACCCGCTTGACCTTCGACTCGTGGTCCAGGATTCGATTGATCGGGTGAGACCGCAGGTCGAGCTGAAGGGCGGGAAGGTCGTGGCGCACCTCGCGGACGACCCGCTGACCGTCACCGGTGACGCGGACCGGCTGACCACCGCGGTCGACAACCTGCTGCAGAACGCGGTCAAATTCAGCGTCGCCCCTCCCCGGATCGAGGTTGTCGCGGATCTTAAGGACGGGCAGATCCGGCTGGTGGTGCACGACGAGGGCGTCGGGATCGCGCCCGAGGCGCTCGGGCGGCTCTTCGAGAAGTTCTACCGGGTCAACGATCCCCGCCTGCGCAATGTCGCCGGGACGGGCATCGGCCTGTATCTCGTCCGGCAGGTGATCGAAGGCCACGGGGGCCAGGTGGACGTGGAGAGCGCGGTCGGGGCGGGAACGACCTTCACCCTGCGGCTGCCGCAGACAGCGCCGGTAGGCGCCGGGCGCGGGGTCGGGGCCGGCTAGGTGTAGTTCCCACGGACGTTGTTGACAAGCGACAGAGCCTCTCTGCACGGT
>DAINCX010000091.1:0-5852 GCA_036732165.1 Candidatus Dormiibacterota bacterium
CGCTGCCTGTTCCTGCACCTCGACTATCCCGACCTCGAACGGGAGACCGCGATCATCCGCACCCGGGTCCCCGAGATCGACGCGGCGCTGGCCGACCAGGTGGCTCGGGTCGTGCGCACCATCCGGAGCCTCGACCTGAAGAAGCATCCCTCGATTTCGGAGACGCTCGATTGGGCCCGGACCCTGGTCCTGCTCCAGGTCCAACGGGTCGACGCGCACACCACCAAGGAGACGCTTCCGCTGCTGCTGAAGTATCAGCAGGACATCGAAAAGGCCAGCGCCGAGCTCGCCGGCCGCGCCGACTGACCGCGCGCGCCGGTCAGAGCATCCCCAGCACGAAGTCACTCAGCTGGCGCAGGTTCCGGACTTCGACCGCGGCGTCGCAGTGCGGCGCGTATCGGTCCATGATCGAGTCGGTGGTGTTCCAGCGCCCCCGCGCCTCGGGGTTGAGCCAGAACACGCGGCGGGCGCGTTCCTTGATGGCGCGGAGGGCCTCGACCTGGGGCTCCCGGTAGTTGTTGCGGGCATCGCCGGTAATGACGACGGTCGCCTTTGGTCCGAGCGCCGCCCAGCCCCACATGCTCAAGAACCGGCTCAACACATTGCCGTAGTCGCTATGTCCATCCGCCCAGATGAGATTTTTCCGGGCGATCAGGTGGGCGGGCCGGAGGATGCCGGCGTGCTCGAACTCGGTCGTGACCTCATCGATCCCATCGACGAAGGCAAAGGATCGGATCCGCGAAAACTCCTGGTTCATGGCGTAGAGGAGCGAGAGCGTGAAGGTGGCAAACTCGGCGACCGAGCCCGACACATCGCAGAGGAGGAACAGTTCCGGGCGCGAGCTCCGTGGAAACCGGAAGGCCGGTTCGAGGGGCACGCCGCCGGAGCCGAGCGAGCGGCGCATCGTCCGCCGGATATCGAGCTGGCCGCGGCGCCGGAGCCGGCGTTGCCGCGCGCCTCGGCTGGCCAGCTTGCGCGCGAGCGGCCGGATCGCTTCCCGCATGGCGTTGAGCTGCGACGGCGAGGCGCCCAGGAAGTCGACGTCCTCGAGCAGGCGGGTGTCGTAGCCGGTGGCGGCGTCGTTGACGCCCTTGACCTCGCTGAGCCGGTGCCGGATGGCTTCCGCGAGGAGCTTGCGAAAATCGTCGATCCGGCGGTCCTCTTCATCCCGATTGAGGCGGCCTTCGAACGGGCTGTCGGGCTCTGCCTCGCCGGAGGCGGCCGCTCGCGCCATGAGGTTGGCAAGATCCAGCTGCCGAAGCACCCGATAGAGGTAATACCGGCGCGTCGCCGTGCGGTCGAGGTTGATGCCGGCGTGGAGTTCGACGGCCATTGCCGCGAGCGCGCGGAGTTCGGCCTGATCGTTGCGCTGTAAGGCGTCGAGGAGCCGGTTGAGGAGGGCGGCGGAATCATCCTCGCCGCCGGCGCCCGGCTCCAGCCGATCGAGGGATGTCGTGATCGATCCGGCGCCCGGCTCCGCGTCCGAGTCCGTGCCCGGCGCCGCCATCGGGCGGCGGAGTCCGAAGCAAAGGTCGAAGAGCGCCTCGAAGGCGGCTTCGTGCTCAGCCCGCTTGACCAGCGTCGCCGCCAGGGCCGAGCGGAACTGCGAGCGGTCGGCGAGGTCGACCTGGCGGAGCGCCTGCATCGCGTCGATCGCCTCGACCATGGACACCGGGATTCCGGCCAGTCGCAATCGGCGGACGAGGTCGAGGACCGCCGGGACAACCGCGCCGCCAGGGCCATCCGGAAGGGGAGGAGCGGTTGTGCGCTGTATGTACACTGGTCCTCCTGTCGAACATTTTAGGCAGCCCCGTGTTCCGGCCCACCGTGGCGCCGCCCGGGCGCCTGGTTCGTCTCGGTGTCGTCCTCGACACGCGAAATGATCCACACCGGCTGGCCCAGATTGCCAGCATGTGCGACCGCGCGGGCATCGACATTGTCTGGGTTCGTGACGCCTTACTGGCCGCGAAGGAAACCGCCCAATCCGATGCCTGGGCATCCCTGACGATCGCCGCCGCCGAATGCCGCCGTGCCCGGTTGGGGGCCGTCCTCACGACGAGCGAGCGGACGCCGGCGGCCGTCGCATCCATGGCGCGCACGCTCAATGAGACGATCGACGGGCGGCTTGAGCTGGGCATCAGCTCACGGGCCGAGAGCCTGGAAGGCTACGTTCGCGAGCTGCGCGAGCTGTTGCGCACACCGCGGACCGATCGGGGGCCGATCATCTCGGTCGAGGCGGCTACGCCGCGCGAGGCCCAGGTGGCGGCGGGGCTCGCGGACAATGTGCTGATCCCTGCCGGCGCGATGACCGACGCCGCGCTGGCGGTGGTCGAGGTCCGCAAAGCCTGCGCCGCGGTGGGACGCGAACCAGGGACACTCGGGATCACGGTCGAGCTCCCGGTCTCGATCGGCCGCACCTCGGCCGAGGCGCTGGCGCGCGCCGACGCGGAGCCGCTCTTCCGTCAGCTCGGGCAGCGGGTGCAGGCTGGCATCATCGGGCGGCTCGAGGAGTGCCAGGACCGCGTGATCGATCTCGCCCATGCCGGCGTCACCGATCTCCAGTGCATTCTGCCGAACGTTCCCGACATCCAGGACGTCATCGCGCAGCTCACCGCGATGGTGGTCGGCAACCGGCAGGCACTGACCCCCGGATCACCACGCTCGAAGGCGCCCGACCCACCGGAAGCCTGGGGCGGCCGCTATGACCCGGGCCGTCCGGCCGGCGACCCCGCGTCCTAGTGCGGCGCCAGCTCGCCGCCGATCTGCTTCGCCGTTTCCTGCAACAGGGGTAGGAACTCGTCGCGGAGGCGCTGGACCGTGACCCGAGTCGCGTGCGCGGATACATTGATGGCGGCCTGCGCGCCGTTACCGCGCGCGCGTCGGATCGGCACCGCGACCGATCGGACCCCGTCTTCCAGTTCCTGGTCCACGAGCGCCCACCCTTGCTGCCGGACCTCATCGAGGATCGCTCGCAAGCTTGCCGGGTCGACGACGGTTTTGGGGGTCAGCCGGTCGAGGCTGGCGGAGTCGAAGTAGCGCTGCAGGTCGGCCTCCGAGAGCTGCGCCAGAAGGACTCGGCCCATGGAGGTGGCATGCGCGGGCAGTCGCGTCCCGACGGCCAGCGCGATCGTCATGATCCGTCGGGTCGGCACGCGGGCGACATAGACGACGTCGGTCCCGTCGAGCACGGACGCCGAACAGGACTCGTGCACCTTCTCCACCAGCGCTTCCATGTGGCGCTGGGCGATCTCGCCCACGTTGAGCGAGGAAAGGTAGGCGTAACCGAGCGCCAGGACCTGGGGACGGAGCATGAAGTGGCGTCCCTCGCTGCCGACGTAATCCAGCACCTGAAGCGTGAGCAGGTAGCGCCGGGACGCCGCGCGCGTCAGGCCCGTCTTCTGGCTGACCTCGCTCAAGGTGAGCATCGGGCTCTCCCGGCTGAACGCCCGAATCACCGCCAGGCCACGGCCGAGCGATCGCACAAAATCCGTGTCGCGCTCTTGCTTGACCCTGGGCATGTCCTCGTTCGCATCGTACACGCTTGTGCGCTATGCGAACATGCCAGGCAGTCGACCTGTGAGAGGCTACGTTCGATGGCGCCTGGCGATGTAGGGAAGGCCGCGATCGATCTCGAGTTCCGGGTCGACGGTCCACCGGATGCCCCGGTGCTGGTCCTGTCGTATCCCCTTGGTCTATCCATGGCGATGTGGGAGCCGGTGCTGCCGCGCCTCGCTGAGCGCCTGCGGGTCATTCGCTACGACCACCGCGGGCACGGGGCATCGCCGGTGCCACGAGGCCCCTACACCATCGCCGAGCTGGGCCAGGATCTACTCCGGCTCCTCGATCGCCTCGCGCTGGAGCGGGTGTCGTTCTGCGGCCTTTCGCTGGGTGGGATGGTCGGCCAGTGGCTGGGTGCCCATGCGCCCAACCGCGTCGACCGCCTCGTGCTCTGTTGCACGGCGCCGGTGATGGCCCGTCCCGCGGATTACGCGGCGCGGGCATCGATGGTGCGCGCCCAGGGCATGGCATCGATCGCCGATACGGTCATCGGCCGCTGGTTCACCCCCGGGTTCATGGCGCGACAGCCCGACGCCGTGGCGAAAATCCGAACCGCCCTGCTGGCTACCCCGGCGGAAGGCTACGCCGCCACCTGTGAAGCGCTGGTCGCCATGGACTTGCGCGAAGACCTGCCGCTGATCGCCGCCCGGACGCTCGTCATCGCTGGGGCGGCGGATCAGGCGACGCCGCCCGACCAGTCGCGAGCGATGGCCGCGCGGATGCCAGACGCCGAGGTCCTCGTCATGCCGGAGATGCCTCACCTGGGAAGCGTGGAGCAACCCGACGCAATCGCCGACCAGATCCTGCGCTGGGTCCGTTTACCAACTTCTTAACGGGCGATCACGAAATCGACAGGCTTGCAGCCTCAGCATCGAGGCATGCTCGATATCGCCATCCCCGTCTACAACGAGGAAACGGACCTCGAGCCGAATGTTCGTCGCCTTCGGGAATACCTCGATCAGCGATTCCCGTTCCCGGCCCGGATCACGATCGTGGACAACGCCAGCACCGACCTTACCTGGCCGATCGCCCAGCGTCTGGCCCTCGAATTACCGGGTGTCCGCGCCCAGCACCTTCATGAGAAGGGGAGGGGACGCGCGATCCGGCATGCGTGGCTCGGAAGCGGCGCCGACGTCGTCGCCTACATGGACATCGACCTCTCGACCGATCTCGACGCGCTCCTGCCGCTGGTCGCGCCGCTCATGTCGGGGCACAGTGACCTCGCGATCGGCAGCCGCTTGGCGAGGGGTGCCCGGGTCGTCCGCAGCCCCAGGCGCGAGCTGATTTCCCGCTGCTACAACCTGCTCCTGCATGTTGTCCTGGGGACGAGCGTGCGTGACGCCCAGTGTGGCTTCAAGGCCATGCGGGCGGACGTGGCGCGCGACCTGCTGGCGACGGTCGAGGACCAGAACTGGTTCTTCGACACCGAGCTGCTGGTGCAGGCGCAACGCGCCGGCCTGCGCGTCCACGAGGTGCCGGTCGATTGGATCGAAGACCCGGACACGCGGGTTGACGTGGTTCCGACTGCGCTCGAAGACCTGCGCGGCGTCTGGCGCCTCTCGAGCCCGCTTCGGAGCTTTGCCCTGATCGGCCTGGTGAGCACCATCGCCTACATCCTGTGCTTCGGCGCCCTGCGCATGGTGCTCCCCGCCACCATCGCCAATGCCGTCAGCCTGCTGCTGACCGCGGTCGCCAACACCGCCGCCAACCGGCGCTTCACCTTCTCGGCCGAAGGCAATGGCGTGGCAGTACGGGACCATCTTGGAGGCCTGACCGCGTTCGGCATCGCGCTCGGCTTGACCACCGCCGCCATCGGGGCCCTGCACCTGGTCGCGCCGGCGGCAAGCCCTCGGACCGAGCTGACCGTGCTCGTGATCGCCAACCTGCTCGCGACCGTGGTTCGCTTTCTCCTGCTGCGCGCCTGGATCGAGCCGGCCTCCGGCCTGCGTCGCAGGGCCGCCACCGATCTGCGGCGGACGGTCGCATGAGCGCGTCGGCGGGAGTACCGTGACCCTCTACGCCCTCGCCCCGTCGAAGTAGACGCCTATGGTCGCGGAGCATCCGGGTGCGATCATGAGGCGCAAGCATGCCCGAGCTGGAACGCAAACGGATCAAGAAGCTGACCCAGCTCCTGCGGGTCACGCCGGGAACCCGGGTGACCTTGCCGGGCGACTTCGATCCCGGCCACACCGGCGGCCTCGGGCGCGAGACGGGAAAGCGGGCCACGCAGGCGCTGCACGATGGGGTCGAAGTCCTCGCCGAGTACCACGATCGCCTCCAGGCCCAGAACACGC
>DAINCX010000092.1:0-5578 GCA_036732165.1 Candidatus Dormiibacterota bacterium
GCCTTGGTATAATCGCCACCAATTCCTCCCATGCCCGCCAACGGACCCGCGGGGCCCAAACGGCCACCTTCGCCGGATACGCGCGGGAGCGTCACGGTGGTCGTCCTCGCCGCCGGCAAGGGCGTTCGAATGAACTCCCGGATTCCCAAGGTGCTCCACCCGGTCGCGGGCCTGGCGATGCTGCTCTGGTCGGTCAAGGCCGCCAAGGCGCTCGAGCCCGAGCGGCTGCTGGTGGTGACGAACCCGGCCCAGGATGGGGTCGACGCCGCGGTCAATGGCCAGGGAAAGACCGTTTCCCAGCGCGAGCAACTGGGGACGGGCCATGCGCTGGCCCAGGTAAGCGCGAACCACCGGTCGACGGGTCCGGTCGTGGTCCTCTACGGTGACACGCCGCTGTTGCGCGGGGAGACGCTCCAGGCGCTCGTCGCCGAGCATCGCAAGGCGGGAGCGGCCGTGACCCTGCTGACGGCCACGGTGGCCGACCCCCACGGGTACGGCCGGATCGTTCGTGGCCGCAACGGCCTGTTCAAGTCCATCATCGAAGAGAAGGACGCCACCGACCTGCAGCGGGAGATCAGCGAGGTGAACTCCGGCGTGTACTGCTTCAACGGGCGGGAGCTGTGGCCGGCGCTCCTGAAGCTCGAGAACAAGAACCGGGCCGGCGAGTACTACCTGACCGACGTCGTCCGGCTGGTGAAGGGGAAAGTGCACACGCTCGAGGTGCCGGATCCGCAGGAGATCCTGGGGATCAACGACCGGCGACAACTCGCCGACGCCGAAGCCGCCATGCGTCGGCGGATCCACGACCGCCTGATGCGGGACGGCGTGACCATCACGGATCCGCTCAGCACCTTCGTCGACGCCGAGGTGCAGATCGGCCGCGACAGCACGCTCCACCCGTTCACGGTGGTGACCGGCGAGAGCCGGATTGGCGAGGATTGCGTCATCGGCCCCTTCACCCAGGTGCGCGACAGCGTGATCGGCGACGGCTGCCGGATCGAACGGGCGCACCTGGAACAGTCCACGCTGGCCTCGAACGTCACGATCGGCCCCTTCAGCCGGTTGAGGCCGGGATCGGTCCTCGACGAGGGCGTCAAGGTCGGGACGCACGCCGAGATCAAGAACTCGCACATCGGGGCCGGGACCGCGATCAGCCATTTCAGCGCCGTGCTCGACAGCGACGTCGGGGTGAATGCCAACATCGGCGCCGGCACCGTGACCGCGAACTACGACGGGACCGAAAAGCACCGCACCAACATCGGCGACCGAGCGCAGATCGGGAGCGATACCATCCTGGTAGCACCGATCACGATCGGCAGTGATGCCTACACCGGCGCGGGGTCGGTCATCACCCGGGATGTGCCGTCCGGGAGCTTGGCGATCGAGCGAGCGGAGCAGAAGGTCGTCCCGGGGTGGACGGCGAGGCGGCGAGCGCGGCGAAAAGCGGAGGTACGAAAGCCATAGCGCAGCCCAGGGTCGGCGAACGAGTGGATACCCGCCAGCAGGTTGGTGAGGCCGCGCCCAAGCAGCCGGGCGAGCTGAAGCTGCTCTCGGGCGAGGCCAACCCCGAGCTGGCCAAACGGATCGGGGAGCATCTCGGCGTCCCGGTCTCGGCCATGCGGATCACGCGCTTTGCCGACGGGGAGTACGACGTCAAGATCGCGGAGAGCGTCCGTGGCGCCGACATCTTCCTGATCCAGCCGACCTGCCAGCCGACCTCGGAGAACCTGATCCAACTCTTCATCATTCTCGACGCCCTGCGCCGCGCCTCGGCGGGGCGCATCACTGCCGTCATCCCCTACTACGGATACGCCCGCAAGGAGAAGAAGACCCAGGCCCGCGACCCGATCTCGGCCAAGTTGATGGCGGACATCATCACCCTCGCCGGGGCCAACCGGGTGATCGCGCTCGACCTCCATGCCGACGCCATCCAGGGCTTCTTCGACATCCCGGTCGACCACCTCACCGCCGAGAAGCTGCACCTCGAATACATCAGGAAGCTGAACCTGCAAAACGGGGTCATCGTGTCGCCGGACATCGGGGGCGCCAAGCGGGCCGGCTCCATCGCCCGGCTCCTCGATTTGCCGCTGGCCTTCGTCTACAAGCGGCGCCCGAAGGACGATGTCGTCACCGAGCAGCGCGTGGTCGGCGAGGTGACCGGGATGGACGTCGTCGTGGTCGAGGACATGATCACCACCGGCGGCACGCTGGTTGGAGTCGCCACCGCGCTCAAGGCTGAGGGTGCCCGAAGCCTGCGAGTCCTGGCCACGCACGGGGTGCTCGCCGGCAATGCGGTCGAGCGGCTGATCGCCGCCCCGATTGACGAGATCGTGATCACGGATTCGATTCCGCTTCCCGTAGACAAACAGCACCCGAAGCTCAAGGTTCTTTCTGTGGCCCCGTTGCTGGCCGAGGCGATCCGTCGCGTCCACGAGGACCGCTCGATCAGCGAGCTCTTCAAGTAACGCGCCCGGACCTATCTGATGGATACCACCGCCTGGATTGAATTAGTCATCATCCTCGTTGCCCTGGTCGTGGCCGCCCTGGCGGCTTCGGCCGAGACGTCCCTGACGTCCATCAGCCGCGTTCGACTCCGGCGGCTGGTCGAGGAGAAAGTCCCACAGGCGATCGTGATCGAGCGGCTGCACAAGGACCCCAACGCCTACCTCTCGACGATCCTGATCGCCAATACCGTGGCGATCATCGTCGCCTCCTCGGCCGCGACCTTGCTCTCGCTCCGCCTCTACCAGCAGCACGTCGCCCAGTGGCTCGTGAGCCTGCTCCTCTCCCTGGTGGTGTTGATCGTTTGCGAGATCGCGCCCAAGACGCTGGCCCTGCAGCGGTCCGAGCGGGTGGCGCTGGCCATGGCGCGCATCGTCCTGGGAGCGACCTGGCTGATGAGGCCGATCGTGCGTGTCCTGACCTCGATCACGAAAGTCCTGGTCCGGATCTTCGCCGGCAAGGCGCAGGTGAAGGGCCCGTTCGTGACGGAAGAAGAGCTGAAGATGCTGGTGTCGGTGGGGGAGGAGGAAGGCGTCCTCGAGGAAGAGGAGCGCGAGATGATCCACGGCATCTTCGAGATGGGCGATATGCGGGTCCGCGAGCTGATGGTCCCCCGGACGGACCTGATCGCGATCGACGTCACCGCGCCGGTGGAGGCGGCGGTCGGTCTCGTCAGCCGCCACGGCCACACGCGCATCCCCGCCTACGAGGGCAACCTCGACCACATCGTCGGCGTGCTCTACGCGAAGGACCTGTTGCGGGCGCTCAACCACGAGGGCGGCAAGACGCTGCGAGAGATCGCGCGCAAACCGTACTTCACGCCGGAGTCGAACAAGGTGCAGGATGTCCTGCGCGACCTGCGAAAGAACCGGGTGCACATGGCGATCGTCGTCGACGAGTACGGCGGGACCGCGGGTGCGGTCACGATCGAGGACATCATCGAGGAGATCGTTGGCCCGATCCAGGATGAGTACGACGTCGGTGAGGAGGACGAGATCCAGTTCATCAGCCCGAACGAGGTCGTGCTCGACGGCCGGGTGAGCGTGGACGACGTGAACGACCTCCTCAAGCTACACATCGCGGGTGAGGACTACGACTCGATCGGTGGCTACGTCCTCAACCAGCTGGGCGCGATGCCACGGGTCGGTGACCGGCTGCCGATCGGGGACGCCGAACTCAAGGTCGAGGCGGTGCAGGGCACCCGCATCAAGAAGGTGCGCATCCACAGCGAGACGCCGTTCCAGGTACCGCAGGTGGATGACGGCCAGCCCACGCTGTCCAGCAGCCCGCAGCGGGCCAACGCACAGGAGCCGCCCCCGCGTCCCTGATCGCGCGGAAGCCCGAAGTCCTGGCGGCGATCGCGCTGGGCTGTTGCTACCTCGTCGTGGCGAGCGGCCACCTGCAGAGTCTCGATGGGCTGCTGATCTACCGCCAGGCCACGGCGATCGCCTACCACGGGTCGCTGCACTTTCCGACGCCGGTCTGGTGGGGCGCCCCGATCGACACCAGCAAGTACGGGATCGGCCTGTCGCTGCTCTACCTTCCGGGGTTGTGGCTGTTCTCCTTCATGCGCTCGGGGATGCCGGTCCAGCAGGGGCAGACCTTCGACTTCAACCTCTTCTACCGGGATCCGCTTTATGCGGTCGCCGCCGCACCGGTGGAGGCCATTCTCACGGCGGCAACCGCCTACCTCGTGGCCAGGCTCCTCCTCGACCTCGGCTTCAGCCGCCGGATCGCCCTCTTTGGCCTGCTGGTCTACGGGATCGGCTCACCGGCCATCGTCTACGCCCGGGGCGACTGGGCCCAGCCGCTCCTCGGCTTTTGCTGGATCGCGGCGATCGTGGCGGCGTTGCGCGTCCGGCGTGGGGGCGGCAGGGCGGCGCTGCTCGCCTGCGGGGCGGCCGTCGGATACGGCGTGCTGGCGCGGCCGGTCGAAGGGACGCTGGTGTTGCCCTTCGTGCTGCTCGTGCTGGTTTCGCCGGCGGGCTGGCGAAGCCGGACGGCGCTCAAGCCCCTGGTGCTCGTGGTCGCCTCCTATGCCGCGGCCATCGCGATCACGCTGCTGGTGGACTGGGGACGGTACGGCTCGCCGCTGCGAACCGGATACGGACCGGAGGGCTGGAGCACGCCGATCCTGACCGGGCTCAGCGGCAGCCTGGTCAGCCCCGTGCGGGGCATCCTCTGGGAGTTTCCGGCGGTGTTGCTGGCCGGCTTCGGCGTGCATCGGATCTGGCGTAGCGAGTACCGGCTGGTCGGCGTGGCGTTCGCAGGCCTCGCCCTTGCCCAACTGCTCAACGTCGCCCTCTGGGACATCTGGTGGGGCGGTGCGAACTGGGGGTTGCGTCTCTTCGTCCCGGCCTTCGCCCTGCTCGCCGTGCTGGCCGCGGCCGGCCTGACCGAGCTTCCGCGCACCATTCAGCCGGTCCTCGCGGGGCTCTTCCTGCTTGGCGGGATCGCCTGGGCGACGCCCTGCATCGTCACCGACCTCTTCGGCGGGTACACCATCCTCGCCGACGGATCGAGCGGCAGCTTTCGGCTGAGTGCGTTGCCGTTGATCGGCGCCTGGCAGTTCATCCATCACATCCGGGCATTCACGATCACGGATGCGAGCGCGGTGGACATCATCTGGCTGCGGATCGCCCGGGCGACGCACAACCTCTCGCTCGTTGCCCCCCTCCTGCTGACGGTGCTGGCCGGCGCGCTGGGAATCCGGGCCGCGCAGCTGCTACGAACCTACAATGGCACCAATGCCGACCTACCAGGCTGACGCCATCGTGCTGCGGCGGGTGGATTATGGGGAGGCAGACCGGATCATCACTCTCTTGACGAGAGAGCACGGCAAGATCGCCGCGATCGCCAAGGGCGCGCGGCGCAGTACGAGAGGCGCGGGCGGAAGCCTGGACCTGTTCGCGCGCTCGCAGATGATGCTGGCCAAGGGGCGGAATCTCGACGTGGTCGCCCAGGTCCAGCGTCGAGGCGACGTGCGCAACATCTCGGGCGACCTCGAGCGCACGGCCTATGCCTGCCTCGTCTCCGAGGTCGTCGACAAGATGCTCGAAGACCGGCACCCGGTGGA
>DAINCX010000093.1:0-5464 GCA_036732165.1 Candidatus Dormiibacterota bacterium
CATGCCGCCGAAGCCGTCGCCCTTTCCTAGTTAGATCACCACATGCCGGTGCCGCCGGTCCCTCCGCTCGGGGTCGGCACGAGGTAGCAGCTGGTGGGGTCGGCGGGCGCGCGGTCGAGGAGGGTGCCATTGTGCGTCGTGGTGGTGGCGTAGACGCAGACATTCGCCGGGGGGTTCGCGAAGGTCGTCGTGATGGTGTAGATATTCGTGCTCGAATCGCCCTGGCGCACGTCCGTCCAGGTAAAGACCTGCTGGCCGGCCGGGGGCAGGGCCGTACCCGATACGACCACGAACGTATAGGTGATGTTCTTGCACATGTTGTCGGCCAGGATGACTCTGAAGTTCAGGGCGCCGGTCGTCGGGTCATAGACCCCATCGCTGTGCGGACTGGTCGAGTAGTCCGCGCAGGGCTTGATCCCCGACTCATCGGGCGTCCCCGGAAGGGGGGCGGAGGCCGCCAGCCCAGTAGTCAGGCCGGCCACGCCGACCCCGACGGTGGCGAGAAGTCGTAACAGGGTGGATTTCATCGGGTTTCCTCCTATTTGACGGTCGCGCTGGTAACGGCCTGGAACGTCCAGGCTCTGCCGGATGCATCGGTTCCGCCGCCGGTGATGGTGACGGTGATCGCGCCGGACGTGATGCCGGCCTGCTTCAGGTACGTGATGATGCTCGGCAGGCTGTAGGTCGCGAGCCCGGCTCCGTTGGCGTGCGGGATCCCGTTAAAGGTCAGCGGGTACCATGCCGAGTTGGAAAGGGTGAACGGCTTGCCGCCGATCGCCGTGATCTTGACGCTGCCGCCGCTCACCTGGTTGATGTCGCGATACGGAATCGCCATCCCGACCGCGAAGGTGCTGGCGGTTGAGCCGAGGTAGATCGTCTGCGGGAAGGAGATGATCAGCGCCGGGTAGCTGGTGGCCGGCGTGCAGGTGTCGCGTCCCTGGGCGATGTCATCGATGTTCGCGATCCCGTCGCCGTCGAAGTCCGCGTAGGCATCGGAGATGGCCACGCCCGTGCTGCTCACGGTGTCGAAGGCCTGGGTGGCGCATTTCGCCTCGACCGCCTCCGAGATGCCGTCATTGCCGGCCGCATCGATCGGGAAGGACGCCGTCGTGCTGGTCGATATGCCGGCGCGATCGGTGGCGGTCAGCGTGACCTGGTAGGGGCCGGCCGGCCACCCGTCGGTCGGTGGCGAGAGGTCGATCGAGGTGCCGGTGCCGGTCCGCTGCAGATTGGAACCGGACGGACCGGTCAGGGTCCAGCTAAGCGCGGTGCCGCCCAGCAGCCCGTCCTGCGGGTCAAGCGCGCCGCCGCGCAGGGCCAGGTTGTCGAACTGCAGCAGGTGGCAGCCGAGGTAGGGCGCCACACAGGACGCGGAAGGCGCCGTCGGGCTGTCGATGCTCGGGCTGGGCGGCTTCGGCGTCGTTACGACCGGGGTCGTGCTCGGCGCGCTTCGCGAGAAGCCGTCGTCGACGAAGACCTGGACACTGAACCCGGCCGGCACATTCGACGGATCGAAAGGACAGGTGAAGCTGCTGCTGGTGGCAGTCGATCCGGCGATCGGCTTGAGCCCGACCGCGAAGGGGTAGCCGATCGGCGATGCGCCCGGGCCCACGTAGTAGCAGTCGGCGGTGCCGAGCGTGTTGGATACAGTGGCGGTCACGCCGACAAATGACGCCAGGCAAGGAACGGCCCTCCCGATAACGCCCCCGTAAGTCAGAAACCACACGTTGTGATCGGGCCCAACCGTCAGACCGTAAGGTTGGCTGATGCTTCCAAAATCGTGGACCGCGCCGGCGGTAGTCGAAATCCCGATCTTACCGGCGCCCAGTTCAGTGAACCAGAGGTTGCCGTCCGGGGCCTTGACGATATTTTCAGGCTGGCTGTTTGCGGGGGCGTCGTACTCGGTCACCTGTCCGCTCGTCGTGATGCTCCCGATCTTGCTGACGTCGCCGGACTCAGTAAACCAGAGCTTGCCGTCTGGTCCCGCGGTAATGAAGCTCTGGGGTTGCGCAACCGGGTATTCGGTGATCTGGCCCGCCGTCGTAATGCGTCCGACGTGACTGCTATTCCCCTCAGTGAACCACAGATTTCCATCCGGCCCAACAGTCACGTCGTAGGGCCCGCTGGAGGCCGTGGGAATTGGGAAGTCGGTCACGACACCGGAGGTGGTGATCCTTCCGATAGCGTTGATTTGCGACTCCGTAAACCAGAGATTTCCATCGGGCCCGGTCGTGATCCCGGTTCCGATCTGGCTTCCTATCTGGCTTCCTACTTGCAACGGGTACTCTGCCACGACCGCGCCCTGTGGGCTCATGACCCCGACGTTGTTGGCGGCCGACTCCACGAACCACAGATTGCCGTCTGGGCCGTTGGTGATCGCGTCTGGCCCGACCGCGGGCCGGTAGACTTCGGCTGAGGACGTGATCGTGCCGTTCGCGTTGCCGCCCATGACCAACACTGCGCCGGAGCCGAGCGCCGTCGCTGTCGGCCCATATCGCACCGTGTGCATGGAGAGCGTCGCCTTCCAGCTGCCCGTTGAGGGGTCATAGAGTTCAGCGCTGCCCAGAATCGTTCCGTTCTGACCCCCTCCCGCGACCAGCACGTTCCCGTTAGAAAGGACCGTCGCGACGTGACTATCCCGGGCGGTCGTCATGCTGCCGGTGGGGCTCCAGCTATTCGCGGTGGGGTCGTAGAGGTCGGCTGTCGCCTGATCGCCGCCCTGGGTGCCATTCGAACCGCCGGCAACCAGTACCTTGCCGTTGAACAGCGTGCTGGCGGTGTGAAAGGCACGTGGTGTGCTCATCGTCCCCGCGGACGACCAACCATTGGTTGCCGGGTCGTAGATCTGAGCCGACGATAGATAGCCCTCGCTCCCGGCACCGCCGGCGACGAGAACCTTCCCGCCCGTCAGCAGGGTTGCGGTTGCGCTGGTGCGGTTACTCACCGGGCTGTCGGAACCCCAGCTCCCCGTTACGGGGTCGTACAGTTCGGAGTAGGCGCCCCCTCCGCCCGCGACGAGGACTTCGCCGTTGACGAGGAGGGTGGCGGTATGGCCTGACCGCGCCTGCGCCATGTCGCCAGTCGGGGTCCAGGTTCCGGTGGTCGGGTCGTACAGCTCGGCGGAAGCGAGGTACTGGCTCCCGGTGCTACCGCCAGTCACGAGCACCTTGCCACTCGGGAGAAGGGTCGCGGTCTGGTTGGCACGTGCCGTTCCCATGCTTCCGGTGATGGTCCACTTTCCGGTCGTCGGATCGTAGAGGTCAACGGAGTTGGTCACGCCGGCACCAACCCCTCCGGCGACCAGAACTCGACCGTCTGCGAGCAGGGTGCTGGACTGAAATTGACGCCCAGTGCTCATGGAATTGTTCGTTGGAACCCAGGTGAGCGGGAAATCGATCACTCCCTGGCCATCGGTCCCGATGCGACCGATCCGATCGCTCAAATTTTCGGTGAACCACACCTTGCCGTCCGGGCCCGGGGTCATCCTTGACGGGCCGACCGAGGATGTCGGGGCCTGGAAGGTAGTGACCGCGGGCGTGCAGGATCCAGAAGACGTGCTCGTGATCGTTGGCGCCTGGCTTTGCAGGCTCCGGGTGTACAGCAGGGTGCCGCCGGCGGCGGGCTCGCCGTTCCACAATTCGATGCTGTCGTAGAGCGTGTTGAAGGGGAAGGCGACATAGAAGACACCAGCACCGGGAGTGCCGGGCAATGGGCTGCCGTGGCCCTCGTCGTTGGTGAAGGAGACCGGCACGCCGAAGTCCTGCATCACGGCGCCGGCCTGCTTCATCAGCAAGCGATAGGGACTGGTCGAGACCGCCGTGGTCCGGGCCGCGCCGGCCGCGAAATAGGAGTCGATCACGTTCGTCCCGGCGGGCGTCCCGTCCGTCGTGCCGCTCAAGGTGAAGGTCGGGTTTGCCCCGACGCCATTGGCGGTGCCAACGCCGGTGCCGACACCGCAGTTGAGGCCAGCCGGCGCGCCCCCTCCCAACAGGAAGAGCAGGCACTGGTAGTCGGGCTGCTCGAAGAGGGTGTTGACTTCGGTATAGGTCCCGGTGAAGTCCATCACCGTGTGGCTGCTGGTGATGTAGGAGCGCTGCATCACGTTGTAGGTGCGATTGGGGGTCTGTACCGGCAAGGTGTCGGCCGCCGTGCTGGGCGAGTGCCAGGGACTGTACGGGTCGTAGCGGCCTTGCGGCACCAGCCCCATGGTGTGGGCGAGTTCCATCGCCATCACGCCGCCGGTGATCGAGGGGCTGGCCACGTACTCGGCGCGCGCCCAGGCCTCGGTGTTGTTGACGCTCGCCATCCCCTCGGCGCAACCGCTGCTGCTGCCCAGGCTGATGGACTCGTCAACACTGCCCAGCACGCGGTCGGCGGTGGCCGTCGGATTGGCGGTATTCCACGCCTGCAGGAAGGTCGCCAGCTGTCCCTTGACGGCGTCGAAGTTGGCCCCGGTGCCGCAGAACTTCGAGCCGGAGGCGGTCATCAGGTTGAGGCCGGTGAGCCCGAGGTTGAGCAGGCCCGCGTTCAGGGTGTAGCGCAGCCCGCCGGTTCCCCCGGTCAGGGTGTTGATCCCCGCCGGCACGGGAAAGAGCCGTGAGACCTGCAGCATCCCGTTCTGCATCGCGTTCTGGGCGTTCGAGGAGAACTGGCTGGTGTAAGCCTGCGCCGCGTCGCCCATCGGCACCACCAGGATGCGCAAGGCATTGGTCTTGCGCTCGAAATTGGCCGTGATCGGCGTCGCGGTGCCGGGGAGGGTCGAGAAGGTGGCCGAGCTGACGGTGCCGGCGTTGGCGGCATACCGGACGGTGGCCGTCAGGGTGATCGAGAAGGCGCCCGTGGTTGACGATGGCTGGAGCGCCGAACCGGGCAAGACGAACTTGGGGTCGGCCGGGCTGTCGATGGCCGCGGCCACCGTATAGGGTGCCAGCTGCGGAAAGGGGCTGACCGGTACCGGAGTCGGCGAGATGCCGGACGAGAGCGCCGTGCCGGCGACGGTGGCGTTCAGGGTGGCGCCGTTCAGGGTGATGACGTCCTTGTTGCTGGCGCAGGAGGGGAGGCTCAGATAGAGCCGGACCAGGGTGTCCTTCCCCCGGACCAGCGGATTGTAGGCCGCGAGGCCCTGGCTCACGGTCACCGAGCGCAACTGCGGCACCAGGCTACAGGTGGTGGCGGCGGCCGCCGGCAGGACGGCGGGCAATTGGAGCCCGAGCACAACAATGGCGCCCAGCAGGGCTCGCCTGGATCCCCTCCCCATCGGTCCCCTCCCGGGCATCAGCCCGCGCGTCGACCTTCCTATCCCGAGGGTGAGAACCTAACACTGCGTGAAACTAGAATCAAGCTCGTGAGGAGACCTTAAGTCTGACTGGCCCCAACCCATGAAGCATGGGACTCCGGCGCCTGCGCGCCGCGTATCTCCCTCCCCGCGTATGCGCCTTTCGGGCGCCTCGTATCTCCCTCCCCC
>DAINCX010000094.1:0-5224 GCA_036732165.1 Candidatus Dormiibacterota bacterium
CACCACAAGTGCGACGACCGCGAGTGCGAGCAGCTTTGGCCCCAACCATCGCCGCCGAAGCAGGGCCGCCGGTTCCGTCCTCACCCTACCGTCGCGTTCGGCGGGGCGAGATGAGCGGTGGTGTCCGGCGTCGCTAGGCATTTATCCCGCCAGGACGGCAGCTTGATGGACTTTCTGCACCCCGCAACCGGTTGCACTCTTGACACAACCAGCCCCGCTTTTCGCCTGTGCCGTGGTCATGGCCAATCACCACGTGCTTTCGTTTAGGTGAACTGGGCCTGAAAATCCGACGCCATGGTGGCGTCGCCGACAGACTGTGTGTGGACTCACCCTGTAGCGGATCGCTCCGCCAGGTCCCGCCAAATGTGAGCCACCCGCGAGAGCAGCGCAAACCCCGACAAGAACAATCGTGAAATAACGGTGGGGCATAACTCGCCTCCTCCGGTAGCCCGGCTGCTCGGTACAGGCCCGTGGCTTTGCGTCGCCACCTTTCGGAGGCATTGCCTTTGTCGGGGAGTGCGACCATGCGGGCACTCCTCCTCAGTCATCAAACATCTGGGGGGCGCAAGCGACCGCTCGAAGTCGGTAACAGAGTCCAGACGGCGGTGTGGAAATCGCGTGATCGCCTGATGTGTAGCGCAGCTCGCGCGACGCCTGTGGGGGTTTCAAAAATGACACCGAGCGGTCGGGGGCTCGTTGGGGTGAGGAGATCTGTCCGAGCCGTCGTCTAACGGCCCAACGTCAGTGCAAACGCTGGTCGTCGCTTGGGAGTTATCGGGCCATCAAGGGAGCCGCACGCGCGGCACAGAGCCAGCGTTGCAGGCGAGCCCCCTGACGGCGGTCGATCTTTTCGGGTTCTTTGTCGCGCCAACTGGCGGTGGCGCGGTGCGGACTAAGCGGCCAGGCGACCGCAGTTCGTTGATCACGCCGCCGAGGCGTGCGTGGCAGACGACCCGTCCCTCCGCCGGGGATGATCGAGAAGGATCATGGATGTCGAGGCCCAACCCCGGGTGGAGACGACCGCGGTTGTAGTGGTGAACGTACTCGCGTATCACCCGACGGAGGTGGCGCTCGCGCAAGATGAGCATCCTATCAAAGCATTTTCTTCGGGCGCTCTGCACCCACCGCTCGGCGTAGGCGTTCGCCCGAAGGGCGCGAGGAGGGGTCTTCACCGCCACGACGCCCTCGGACCGGAGGACCTCGTCGAACATGGCCGTGAACTTGGAATCACGGTCACGAATCAGGATCTCTGGTCGTTGGCGCAGGTCGCCCTGGTGCCCAGATAGGTTGCGTGCCAGCTGCGTCACCCAGGCCCCGTCCTGGTGGGTGGTGCAGCCCGCGAAAAAGACCCGACGGGTCTAGAGATCAAGACGGTGCGACTCGGAGAGATCGCCCAACTGCGCATAGGCCGTACTCCCGCGAGCGCTGATGCCTCGTACTGGCAAGGTGGAGGTACCATGGGGTTTCCATCCGCGACCTCAGCAAACGGCGCTGTCTCCGCAACGCGTGAACGCATATCGACTGTCGCGCTTGACGAATGCTTCGGCGGCAGAGTCGTTCCGGCTGGAACGCTCTTGATGAGCTATCGATTCGATCTTGTCTCTGTTGCGCGTGGCTCCCTTCACATAAGCGTCTCCATCAGCAGCAAGCTCGTCATGCTGCAGCCAGTCGGACAGATAGTCCCGGTCAACCACGCTGGGGGCCAGAGATATGCTGACTATGGCCTCGTTGTGCACCGCATCCCTAGCGAGCACGCTGAACCGCCCGATCGGGCACTGAGATAGGCTGGACTACCCGATGCAGTCCGGTGTGATGAAGAAAGCGGGCGATGCCTTGCAATATCGGTGGCGGATCGCGGTCGCGATCATCGCTCTCGCCCTGGGATGTGGCGTCCTCGCCGCGGAGCTGACGCCGACGCAGTACAAGGCCGAGGCTCAGCTCTATGTCGATCCCACCAAGAACAGCGTCGCTCTGAATGCCAGCGACGGCCTCTCGAACGGCTACTTCACCCAGCAGGTCACGGCGCGTCACGTGGTTCAGCGCGCCCTCGCGTCGTTGGCTGCGGCCGAGTCGAGCCATAAGCTCGCCAGCGACCTTGGCGGCAACCCGACCGTCGACCAGGTTGCCTCGCGAATCACCGCGACCGTGGTAAAGGGCACGGCTGCGATCGCGATCGACGCCACCGGGCCCACGGCGAGCGGCGCGGCCAACCTCGCCGACGCCCTCGCCCAGGCCGTCATTGACCAGTACCGCGACGACGCCGCCCAGCGATACGTCAACAGTGATCAATTTCTCCAGGGCGAGTTGACCCGGCTGTCGAAGCTGATCAATCAGGACATTTCTCCCGAACAGGTTGCCAGCGACCGGGCACAGTACCAGACGACGTACAACAACTTTCAGAACCTGCAGATCCAGCAGGTCAAGGATGTCGGAAGCCTGTCGATCACCGAGCACGCGCAGCCGCCGACCAAGCCGTCGTCGCCCGACCTGGCCCGCGACGCGGCCATCGCGCTGCTCGCGGGTCTTGTCATCGGTGGCCTCGCGATCCTGCTGGTAGAGCGATTCGACGACCGCATCCACAACAGTGCCGAGCTGGCTGAGGCCGCCGGGATATCGCTGACGGCGGAGATCGAATTCGACGGCGCCGGCACCCTGGCGGATCGCCCGTTCGCGCTCGCCTATGCCGACATGGCGGCGCGTAACCCGGCGGCCCGGATCTTCATGGTGGCCGGGGCCGCTACCCAGGATCGCAGCGGTCCAACCGCCGCCAGCCTCAGTGTAGCCGCTGTGAACGCTGGCAAACGGTCAATCGTCCTCCGGGCCGAACCCGAGACCGCGAGCGTGAGCCGGCCGCCGGGTGCGGAGGCCTCAAACACCACGGTCCTGGCCAGCGAGACGCTGCTGGAATTGATCCAGACGATCCGGGCGTCGCGTAGCCCGAAGTTCGCCTTCCTGGCGGTTCCCTCCCTGCTGGTCAGCCCGATGGCGTTGACCATGGCCCGCCGTGTCGATGCGGCAGTGTTGGTGGCAACCGCCCGCCGGACCTACGCGGCCGAGGTGAAGCAGGCGGCCGAGGCCCTGCAGAGTGCCGGACTCAAGGTCGTCGCAGCGATCCTCCTGACCACGCCGCGCTCCAGCGGCGCGAACGGGGCGACCCCGGGCAAAACCAAGAGGCCGATGAGCCGGCGTCTCGTCGCCCTCGCCCGGTACGAATTCCAGCCTCGCACCCGGGCGATGGCCCGTACCCTCGGCGGCAAGGCGCGCTTCATCATCGCCGGTCGTCGTCCGGCGGGAGGCTCGAAGCAACCGCAGCCAACCGTGAAGTATGGCCGGGACCCGTGCTCCGAGACGGCATGTGCCAGGCAGGACGGAGCCCCCTGCGAGTACGTCGATCGGCGAGGTAAGAAGTGCCCCACAGCATGGTGCCCCGAGCACCAGTACGTGGTCGGCGAAGCCTTCTACTGCCGGCGGCACGCGGGCATGATGGCTGCGCTACTCACCCTTCCCGAAGAGGACCGCGAGTGCCCCGACCTCGATAACCGGGCGCCCTCCCTCCTCGAGCACGTCGCCCGGCGCCTGCACCAAGCCGCCGTGCAGATGCTGCAGGAAATGGGTGCCGAATACCCGGGATCGTCGATCGTGGTCGACGCCCTCCACGTGACCAAGGGAGGCCCTCCCCGCGTCCGTGGGTGGGAGCATCGGTGGCGGCTGCTGGACCACACCGGCCCGCTGGCGACGATCGGTATTCGTGTCGACGAGGACGCCGACATCGTGGTGCAGGTCAAGGTCGATGGCGTCGTGGTGCACACCGCCGAGCCGCCTTGGATCGCCGTCCGGGCCGCTGCGTCCGACGAGGAGGAGACCGCTCGCCGCCAGGACTACGAGCAGGAGTTGATCAACGCCATGTTCGAGAGCCTCCAGCGACGGCACGAGTTCCGCTACTAGCTGAATGTATGAGTCCCACTATCGTCGCCCTGGGCCTCGTGGCTTAGGGCAGTTTTGCCGAACTCATCGCCCAAGGAAAGTGTCGGTTGTGGCGCGGCAAAAGGCCCTCCGGTTGCCCAGACGACTCTCGCCAGGGGTTCATCGCTAACGTGACGGATGCTCCAACCCTTTTTTCTACTTCTCCGTCAGCTTCACGTCGTCCTGCGCACAAACCCAAACCTTGGCCTCCGAAATCGAGATCGGGTCCTCTAGGTCTGGGTTTGCCTTCTCTGGCTCAAGATCTGATATGGAAGTAATTGTCAAGGGGTGCTTTTAGGGGAAGCGCAGCGGACGCTCCGAGGGTGGTGGCGCGGCTCGCGGTCGGGGTCAGGATTGGCGACGATGAATCAATCTGATATTCGCGGGTCAGCAGAGCCGTTGCCGCATGACATTGATCCGTCACCGAGTTGCCTCCAACTAGCGTCGCGCGTTGGTTAGCGCATAGATCTTGACGAGGGTGCTCGAGGACTGTGCCTCGCCCGGCCGCGAGCAGCGCCACCACCGAGTAGGTCAAGCCGCCGGCGCCTCCATCCGCTGACCCAGAGCCCAAACGAAACCAGCCAGCTCCCTGGCCACCGCGGTCAGTGCCTTGGGGCGGCCGATGCGGGCGGAGAGGTGGCGGTAGCGCAAGTGCAGCCGCTGCTGGGCTTTCCAGGAGAGGTCGACGATGTCCTGGGGCACGCCGTCCTGCCGCTGTTTGAGGGCACCCTGGACGCGAGGCTGGTGGCGGGCGTGATGGGCGGCTTCGCCGAGCACATGGCGCAGGTTGGCGTTGCCGGTCTTGGTCACTCGCCCGCGATGGGTGGAAGCTCCGCTGGAGTACTCGCTGGGAACCAACCCGGTGTAGGCCATGAACTGGCCGGGAGTCTTGAACCGGCGCAGGTCGCCGGCCTCGGCGACGATGGTCACCGCGGTGACCAGGGCGATTCCGCGCATGGATTGCAGCGCGGCGATGAGTGGGAGGTGGGGGCTGTGCTGGGCGTAGTGGGTCAGTTCGCTCTCGAGTCGGCGCACCCGCTCAACGGCGGCCTCAACCTGGCGGCGGTAGTCATGGAAGACGACCTCGGCGGCGGGTTCGGTGAAGGTGAGGCTCTTGACCCAGGCCTGGTGCTTTAGCGACCAGGCCTTGATCCCGGGTGGAGGCACCAACCCCCGCCGCAGCAGGAACTTGCTCAGGCGGTGTCGGGCACGAAGGAGGTCGACCCTGGCGTCAGCGCGAGTCCGGACCAGGTCGCGCAGC
>DAINCX010000095.1:0-1331 GCA_036732165.1 Candidatus Dormiibacterota bacterium
ATGCCGTTGACCCGCCGCAGCTCTCCGACCTCCCGTTCGAGCTCGGCGATG
Organism: Candidatus Dormiibacterota bacterium; assembly: GCA_036732165.1. GTDB lineage: Bacteria > Chloroflexota > Dormibacteria > CF-121 > CF-121 > JALYYC01. Next base: position 52 of record DAINCX010000095.1, read on the forward strand.
CGCAGGGTCTCGTCGGTGCTGGTCAACGGACGATGGCGGCCGCCGTCGATCTCCGACTGCTTCACCCAGCGGTGCAGCGCCTCGCTGGCGATGCCTTGCTCCGGCACTGATGCCCCCAGGGGCACTTCTCGGTCATCCAATCTCTGCAGGCGATCGAGCAGAGAGCCTTCCGCGTCGCTCGAGAAGGCCGAAAGCGGAACGCCGTCGGACGACAGGTCCAGCCTCTGCAGCATCGCCTCGGCAAGGCGGTTGACGCTGAGAAGGTGCGCGGCGTCCGCCAGCGAGAGCAGGTGACTGCAAACCAGCAGCAGCCCGAGACTGGCCGCGAGGACGGTCAGGCTGGTTGCCAGCGGCCGGCCGGTGGCGGCGAGCACGAAGGCGCTGGCTGTGGCAGCCGCAAAAGCCATCCCGGGTAGGGCAACCTGCCATGACTTGATCGGCCCCTCCTCGGCGGTTGAGGAGTCGGCAGCCGGCCGGAGCGCGGCCAGGGCGATCAACAGGAACCCGGCCACCCAGGCGGCGTCGAGTAGGCTCCCCCGCTCGGTGTAGATGCCCAGGCCGGTGAGATAGGCGAAGGCGCTGTCGGCCACCGCGATGGCGAGGAAGCCACCCAGCAGGAGCATGAAACGCGCTCGCTCGGGACCGGACGCCCGGCTCGCGATGATGACGACCACCGACGCCGTCAGGACGTCTCCCACCGGATAGGCCAGGCCGATCAGCTGCGCGATCGGACCCGAGCTCCCCGCTCCGAAGATGGGTCCCAAAACGAATGCCCAGCAGACGAAGAGGAGCGACAGGGCGACGATGGCGCTGTCGACGATCGACCTGGCTCGCGTGGCCGCGCGGGCCGGGGCGAGGGGAAGCGCCAACAGGCCGGCGATCCCGAGGGGTACGGCAAGGAGAAAGCCGAGGTCGGCAGGTGACGGGAAGGGGACGGCGTCGCCGAAGCCGACTTCGTAGATCGACCAGGCAACCTCACCGGCGGTCCAGCTCAGGGCAGCCGAGGAGAGAAGGCTCCAGGCGAGACGGTTCCGGTTGGAGGCCCTTCGGGCGGCGATCGCGCACGCCACGGCGGCCACCGCGGCCGCGACGGCTTCACCGATGTCGTCGACCGCCACGGTCGTTCGGAGCCCTCCGATGCCGAGCGCGAGCCAGATCGTGAACAGCGCGAAGGCAGCACCGGCGACACCCGCCAGGACAAGGCCGCCGTTCGGTCGCGTCCAGAGCGGGCCTGCGCCCGGCTCGGTCGCAACACTCACGGAATTAGATGTTGACCTCGA
>DAINCX010000095.1:1431-5203 GCA_036732165.1 Candidatus Dormiibacterota bacterium
GAATACCGTCACCCGGGCCTTCCGCGCGTGTCATGTTCCCGTTGGATCGCCACCCTTTTGCTGGAGACCTCTCGTATACGGGCAATGCAGCGGGGATCGATTGAACCGAGCCCGAGGGCCCGGCAGAGACCGCCAGGCCCTCGGCCGAACCGGGTCAGATGGTTACGGGCAGTGCGCGATCAGGTACTGCGCGTCAGCGATCATGATCGCCGCGGCAGCCGGATCCACGCCCTTCCCCTTCTGGGCGTTCAGCTCGTTGATGAACGCCTGGTAGATGTTGGCGGCGGCGTTGCAGTCGCCGGCCGCCCGGCGGCTTGCGGCAGCGTCGAGCTTGGCGAGGAGCGAGTTCTCCTCGCCGAGGTTCTTGATATTCCCGGCGGCGAAGAGCTGTGTCACGTCGTCCTTGATACTGTCGGCCGTCACGATGATCGTGAAGTTCACGACCGCGTCCGTCATGTCGTCTCGGAGGGCTATGTCGGTAACTCCATCCGATGCCTCCCGACAAGGGGATCGCTTGCCGAACCGGTCAGGTGCTCGCTGCAACCTCTCCAGGGGCAGGGCGAACCGATGCCATCACTCGCCGCCGCGCAGGTCGCGGAGGGTCTCCTGGCGGAGGTGGATCGAGTCGAAGGTCGCCGTGCAGCCGTCCCCCTCCGGCGACTGGACCAGGAAGCCGATGGCGATCTTGTCGACCGGCCCCAAAGCGAAGTGCCGGACCAGCTGCCAGCTTTCGCCGTCGGTGGAGGAGTGGAAGGCGAAGGCGCCACCGCGCCGGGCAGCCCGGAGCCAGGTCGAATTGCCGTCCACCGGGTACGAGTTGCAGTCGTCGGACAGTCCCCTCGTCACGACCGACACAACCGTCGGCCGGTTGAGCGGCGCGTATTCGAAGCAGAGCTTCGCCCAGGTGTCCTCGTCCATATAAAGGAAGAGCGCCCCGGCATCGAAGCGGGCACGGAAGTCGACGGTCACCCGGGCGCTCAGCAGGAAATCTCCGGTCGACTCGGCCAGCAGGTGCGGGGCGCTCCGTACCGGCGCCGTCCCGGCCGGATCGACGAATTGATCGGTGCGCGCGCCGGCTTCGATGGTCAGGATTCCGCCGGCCAGGTCCCAGCGCTCTGGCGGCAGCCGCCAGCGAAGCTCCAGGGGGACATCCGGCAACCGGACCGGCTGCTCTGACGGCAATCCGCTCCGCACCAACTCAGCTGCCTATTTTCCGTGACAACGCCGGAATTGACACAGGGTGGGGGGCGAACTACTTTTGAGCGGGTACCGCGCTCCAGGGGGCTGGCGCGGCTTTCCAGAGAAATCGATTTCCTGAGGAGCCCCGGCGATCTGGAGGTAGATATGCAGACCGTAGAACCAGCGGTCGTGACGACGAGGCACCCGCTCGACCCGCTGACGGCCGAAGAGGTCCAGGCGGCTTCGGCGATCCTCAAGAAGGAGCGGGGCCTCGACGCCGGCCATCGTTTCGTCTACGTGATGTTGAACGAGCCGGCCAAGAAGGACGTGCTCGCCTGGAAGCCCGGCAACGGGTCCCAGGTCGACCGCCAGGCGTTCCTTGTGCTCCGCGACCGTCCCAACCGCAAGACCATCGAGGCGGTGGTTTCGCTCACCCAGGAGAAGGTCGTCCGCTGGGAGGAGGTCAAGGGCGTCCAGGCCTCGATCATGCTCGAGGAGTTCATGGCCGTGGACGAGGTCGTCCGCAAGGATGCCCGGTGGCAGGCGGCGCTGCGCAAGCGCGGGGTGACCGACTTCGACATGGCGATCACCGACGCCTGGTCGGCCGGCTACTACTCGGACGATGATGCCGCCGGCAAGGGCCGCTTCTGCCGGCCGCTGACCTGGATCCGGCCCGGACCGGGCGAGCACGTCTACGCGCGACCCATCGAGGGCCTGATCGTCAAGTTCGACCTCGACCGGATGGAGGTCGTCGAGGTCGAGGACCACGGCGTGGTACCGATCCCGACGAAGAAGGCCAACTATGCCGCGGACCAGATCGCGGACCCCAACAACGTGCCCTACTTCCCGGACGGCGTGCGCAAGGACCTCAAGCCGCTCGACATAACGCAGCCGGAAGGCACCAGCTTCCAGGTCGCCGGCAACCAGGTCAGCTGGCAGAAATGGAACTTCCGGTTCGGCTTCAATCCTCGAGAGGGGATGGTGGTCTACACCGTCACCTACAACGACCGGGGCCAGGTGCGACCGATCCTCTATCGGGCCTCCCTGGCCGAGATGTTCATCCCCTACGGCGACCCCGCGCCAAACCACTACCGCAAGAACGTGTTCGACATGGGCGAGTACGGCGTCGGGATGATGACCAACAGCCTGGAGCTCGGCTGCGACTGCCTCGGCGAGATCCGCTACTTCGACGGCATCGTCAACGACAACGACGGCGGCTCGCTGCCGATCAAGAACGCGATCTGTCTCCACGAGGAAGACTTCGGGATGCTCTGGAAGCACCAGGACTTCCGGACCGGTGAGACGGAGGTCCGCCGCTCGCGCCGGCTCGTGCTCTCGACGGTTGCCACGATCGGCAACTACGAGTACGGCTACTACTGGTACTTCTACCAGGACGGCGGCATCGGCTACGAGATAAAGATGACCGGCGTCATGTCCAACGGCGCGATAGCCGAGGGCGAGACCCCCAAGCACGGCGCGCTGGTCGCGCCAGGCGTCTACGGCCCCCACCACCAGCACTTCTTCAGCGTCCGCCTCGACATGATGGTGGACGGCCTCAAGAACACCGTCTATGAGTGCGACAGCGAGGGTCTCCCGCCGGGGCCGGACAACCCGCACGGCAACGCCTGGATCGTGAAGCAGACCCCTTTCAAGCGCGAGTCCGAGGCCCAGAGCATCATCAACCCGCTGGCGGCCCGCTACTGGAAGATCGCCAACGATGGCAAGCGGAACGGTGTCGGCGAGCCGGTCGCCTACAAGCTGATGCCGGGCGACAACGTGCTTCCCTTCTACCAGCCCGACGCCTACGCGATCCAGCGTGCGCAGTTCACGACCAAGCACCTGTGGGTTACCAAGTACGACCCCGCCGAGATGTTCGCCGCGGGCGACTATCCCAACCAGCACGCGGGAGGCGCCGGCCTGCCGGAGTTCGTGAAGAGCGACAGCAAGCTGGAGGACGAGGACGTGGTCCTCTGGTACACGATGGGCGCGCACCACGCGGTGCGGCCCGAGGAATGGCCGGTGATGCCCGTGAAGTACATCGGGTTCCACCTCCTGCCACACGGCTTCTTCGATGGGAACCCGTCATTGGACGTGGCGCCTTCACACTCGGCGCACCACGCCCACCACAACGGCCACTAGAGGGGGATCGTAAATGTCCGACGTCGCCAATCCAGCGGGGCCTGCAGGCCCGCCATCCGCCCCCTCGGGCGGTGGGGCAGGGCTGCGCAGAAACATCCTCTCGATGCCTGAGGTGCTCACCCAATCGGTGGCCAACGCGGCGCCGAGCGCCGCCGTCTCGGTGCTGCCGGCGATCGCCTTCATCTACGCCGGGAACGGCGCCTGGCTGACCTTCGTGATCGCGACCGTTTCCCTGGTGCTGATCGGCTACTCGGTCAGCATCTTTGCCCGCCGGTTCGCGTCGGCGGGCTCGTTCTACGTCTACAACACCAAGGCGCTGGGTCCCGCCGGCGGGTTTGCCTCCGGCTGGGCACTGGTCCTCGGCTACGTCTTCACCGCGATGGCCACCACCTGTGGCGTGGCGATCTACCTCGGCGCCTTCCTGACCCAGATCGGGCTGCCCGGCGGGAGCACC
>DAINCX010000096.1:0-5152 GCA_036732165.1 Candidatus Dormiibacterota bacterium
CGATTCGAACGATGCGGTCGTAATAGAGGTCGACCAACTCCCGCGGCCTGATCTGTTTCGACGCGATGGCGCGCGCTTGCTCCTGGGCCAGCTTGAACGCCCAGATTTCCTCGATCACCGAACTTACTCTATCCGCGTGCTCCGAGCAGCCAGACGTGAGAAACTCCAGAACCTGACATCCAATAGCGTTGACCGACCGCTTCAGGACACGGTGGCCATCGTCACCGGCGCGTCGAGCGGCATCGGGGAAGCCACCGCCCTTGCGCTGACCCAGCTGGGTGCTGCGGTGGCGCTTGCCGCGCGGCGAACGGACCGGCTGGATGCCCTGGCGGCGCGGCTTCGGGCTTCTGGAAGCAAGGTCCTCGTGATCACAGCCGACGTGACCGACGAGCGCCAGGCCCGGGAAAGTGTCGAACGCACCGTGCGTGAACTCGGCCGCCTCGACACCCTCATCAATAACGCGGGCGTGATGCTGCTCGGGCCGGTAGTCGGAGCGCCGGTCGAGGAATGGCAGCGGATGGTGAGCATCAACCTCCTCGGGCTGCTTTACTGCGCCCACGCCGCCCTCCCTCACCTGTTGCGGGCGGCCGAGGACAGCGCTCGCCGCGTGGCCGACCTGGTAAACATCAGCTCCGTCGCCGGACGCGAGACACGCAATGGCAGCGGCGTCTACAACGCGACCAAACACGGCGTGGGCGCCTTCAGCGACGCCCTGCGCAAAGAAGTTACGACCCGCCATGTCCGAATCTCTGTCGTCGAGCCGGGCGCGGTGGCCACGGAGCTGGTCAGCCACAATCGTCCCGAAATCCAGGAAGGTATGGCGAAGCGATTTGCCGGCATGGAGCGCCTTCGGGCGGAGGACATCGCCGACGTGATTGCCTATATCGTGTCGCGCCCACGGCATGTGGCCGTCAACGAGGTGCTCGTCCGCCCCACCGATCAGGAATAAAAAAAGCCCGCCAGAAGGCTGGCGGGCTCGGAATGAAAGGCGGGTTAGCGGGACTCGGCGGCGGCTTCGGCGGCGATCTTTTCCTTGGCCTGGGCCGGATCCTGTGCCGGAATGGCCTCAACCTCGATCTCCACCTTGACGTCATCGCCCAGTATGAATCCGCCGGCCTCCAACGCCTGGTTCCAGGTCAGGTTGAAGTCCTTGCGGTTGAGCTTGGTCTCCGCAGAGAAAGAGACCCGGCGATTGCCCCAGGGGTCCTTGCCCTCGCCATGAAACTCGGCGTTGAGGGTGACTTCCTTCGTGATGCCGTGCAGCGTCAGGTCCCCGATCAGCTTGAAGTGTTTCGGGTCGCTGCCTTCGATCTTCTTGCTCTTGAAGGTCGCGACCGGATAGTTCTCGACGTCGAAATGGCCGTCGGCGCTGCGCAGGTGGTTGTCGCGGGCCTCGACACCCGTATTGATGCTCGCCGCATCGAGAGTCACGTCCACCTTGGCGGTCGTGTGATCGTTCTCGGCTTCGATCCAACCTTCCTTGACCTGCATCTGGCCCCGGACTTTCGACATCATGTGTCGAATCGTGAACGTTACACTGCTGTGGCTCGGGTCAATTGCCCACTTCATACTGTCGTCCTCCTATCGGTTTGGATTTGCGACGGTCGTTGCATAAGCAACATTACCTACAGCAACAAGTCAGTGCCACAATGTATTCCACATGGCTCCCCAGCTGAAACCCGAAGAACTCCGCGCCTGGCGCGCCTTCCTGGACGCCCAGGCCTCGATCCTGCGTCGCCTCGAGGCCGAACTGGTGTCCGAAGAGCGCCTGACGCTGGCGGAATACGACGTGCTCTTCCAGCTGGGCGTGGCAGCCGACCGGCGCCTGCGGATGACCGAGCTGTCGGAGCGCGTCCGGTTGAGCCGCAGCGGGCTCACTCGCCTGGTCGACCGGCTGGTCAAGGCCGGCCTCGCCACCCGCGGCCATTGTGATTCCGATCGGCGAGGTACCTTCGCCATTCTCACGCCTGCGGGGATTGACCGGGTCCGGCAAGCGAGCCCGGTTCACCTGCGTGGGGTCAGCAAGCACTTCGCGCAGCGCCTCTCGCCCGCCCAGCTGATCGCGATCGCCGAGGCGCTGGAGCCGCTCGGACAGGACATGCCGGACGTGCCGAACGCGAAGTCCCTCACGAACGCAATCCGCTAAGCTCGATAGGTGACTTTGGGTCGGACCCTGATGCGCTTCGCCTTCCTCGCGGCGATCGGCCACCAGATCACGTACACCCTCGTCGAAGGCGGCATCTTCGCGGAAACCCGGGAGCGCATCGGCGCGATCCACCCCAAGCTGGATGAGTTCATTCACTGCCACCTCTGCGTGGGCACCTGGTCAGGCATCGTCCTCGCCGGGGTCTACCGGCCGAACCTCCTGGCCGATGTCGTCGGCAACAAACCGTCGGGGGCTCGCCGCGTCGCGAACCTGGCCGGCGACGCGTTTCTCATCGCGCTGGGGACCCGCGTCTGGAACGAGATCCTCGGCCTGCTGCGCCGCGAAGTCCAACTGAAGCAAGAGACTGCCGAAGCCGTGGAGCGGGCCGATCGGATCATGATCGAGCGGCCCTCCATGCCCGGGATCGCGGTCCGCCCCTAAGTCCGTGGTCCGACACGTCGCCCTGTTTCACTGGAAGCCCGAAACAACGGCCGCCGACGTCTCCAAGGTTGAGGAGGCCCTGCACCAACTCCCGACCAAGATCGCCTGCATCCAGTCATATCGGTTCGGGCGCGACCTCGGCGTCCAGGATGGCAATGCCGATTTCGCCCTGGTCGCGGACTTCGTCGACGAGGAAGCGCTCGAGACCTACACCAACCACCCGGATCACCAGGCCGTGCTCAAAACCCTGATCCGTCCGATCACCGAACGGCGCGTGGCGATCCAGTACGTGATCGACAGCCCCAGCTAACCGGACCGGGGGCTACCCTTCGGGCTGGCCGAGCCACTCCCGCTGCTTGTAGGCCCAGTGATGGCGGGCCGAGATCCTGCGGACCGTGCCCGAGCGGCTTCGGGTGACCAGCGACTCGGTCTCGGCCCAGTTCATGTGGTACTTCACGCCCTGCAGCAGCTCGCCATCGGTGATGCCGGTCGCGGCAAAAAAGACGTCGTCGCTTCGGACGAGGTCGTCGACACTCAGGACCTGGTCGAAGCGGGCGCCGGCCGCCTCGGCCGTCTCCTGCTCCTTTGGATTGCGGGCGTGCAGCCGGCACTGGATCTCGCCACCCAGGCACTTGAGCGCGCAGGCGGCGAGCACCGCTTCCGGCGAACCGCCGATCCCCATCAAGACATCAAGACCGGTTCCGTCGATGGCGGTCATCACGGCGCCCGCCACGTCCCCGTCGCTGATCAGCTTGATCCGGGCCCCGGTCTCGCGAACCTCGCGGATCAGGTCCTCGTGACGTGGCCGGTCGAGGATGACGACCGTGAGGGCACTGACGCGCATCCGCTTGGCCCGGGCGATGTGCTGGAGGTTGACCGCGACGGTGTCGTTGATGTCGAAGGACCCGGCCGCCTCGGCGCCGGTCGCGATCTTTTTCATGTAATGGATGTGCTTGGCGTCATAGAGTGACCCGCGGCCCCCGGCCATGGCCACCACCGAGATCGCGTTGGGCAGCCCCTTCGACAGCAGCGTGGTTCCATCAATGGGATCGACCGCCACGTCCACCGCCGGCGGGTCGCCGGTCCCGATGCGCTCGCCGATATACAGCATGGGGGCCTCGTCTTTCTCGCCTTCCCCGATGACGACGACTCCGTCCATCTCGATCCGGCCCAGCGCGCGGCGCATGGCGTCGACGGCGGCTCCGTCAGCCGTATTCTTGTCGCCGCGCCCCATCCAGCGGGCGCTCGCCAGCGCGCCGGCCTCGGTCACGCGGACCAGCTCGAGGGCTAGGTTTCGGCTGATATCGGCCGTGACGGCCTCGGGGGTCGTTACGGATTTGGCCATCAGTTGCTACGCTTGCGGCATTCCGGCATGGCAGCCCTACTTTAGCTGGGCAGACTGGCCGGGCGGTAGGGAGTTGAGTACGGCAAGCCATCCGCCAATTGACGCCCCGGCATGGACGCAGGTTCGGCCCGTCCGTGGGGTGCGCGCGCTGCTCCAGACCTTCCTCGTATTTCCGCTCCTGAACCTGTTCTCCCCGCTGACGTTGAAGGGTCGCGAACACTTCAAGGGCCTCAAGGGCGGGGCCATCTTCGTCTCCAATCACAGCAGCGCCTTCGACGCGGTGGCCATGCTGCAAGCGATGCCGAACCGGTTCCGATATCGGTCCTTTGTCGTCGCCGCGGCCGACTCCATCTACAAGCGCAAATGGGAGGGCGCCCTCACCGGGTTGCTGATCAACACCTTCCCGATCCCTCGGGGCGGGGGCGCCCGGCCGGCGCTCGATCGGCTGAAGGAGCATCTCAGCCACCGCTGGTCCGTCGTCATCTTTCCCGAGGGCACACTGTCGCGCACCGGCAATATTGGCACCTTCAAGAAGGGCGCGGCCATCCTCGCCCTCGATGCTGGGGTGCCGATCGTCCCGGCGTACATCGAAGGGATGTTCGAGGTCTTTCCTCGTTTTCACCGCCTCCCGCGCTTCCACGACACGACGTTGACCTGGGGCGAGCCGATGCGGGCCCAGCCCGGCGAGGACTACGACACCTTCATCGCCCGCGTCGAGCAGGCGGTGCGCACCCTGGCCGGACCGAAGGGAACGCTACGCGACGAGCCACCACCGACGGGCTCCGCGTCCGCCGAAGGCTCCAACTACTGGTATTAGGATATGGTGGACGTGGCCGCACCGATAGTCCCCGTAGAAGTGATCGTGATCAGCAGCGGACGACTGGTCGTGAAGTTGTCCGAGGAACCGGCTGAGAAATGGCGGAAGCTGTTCGCCAACTACATGCGTGACGCCGCTGGCTTTGGGGCCACCCACAAACGGTCGGCGTTTGAAGGGTGGGACACCTCCGTACCAGGCCCCGTGATCAATACGGGCGTGGATGACTTCAACGCGACGTATCGAGACACGGTGCGAGACGCCGCCCGGCATGCCAACCGCGAGATGGATCGACATGAGGCTGATCTTGCCGGCAAGACGCAAGCGGAGGAAGCGGCGAGGGACCGGGGCCAGAGCGAACTAGACCGCGAGCGCGAGAAGGCGAAGAAAATTACGTTCGACTAGG
>DAINCX010000097.1:0-5047 GCA_036732165.1 Candidatus Dormiibacterota bacterium
TTACCTACGTCATTCCGCACACCTCGCCACCGACGCCAACTCGCTACGAGGTTGCCTCGGCTCCAGTCTGCTGACCAAAAAGGCCTTTCGAGGTGGGCGCCGATGCGTCCACCTCGCGCCACTTCGGGGGAGGACCTGAGCAATGAACACCCTTGACGCGATGCGCTCGCGGCGCAACGTTCGCCAATTTTCGGATCGGGCGATCCCAGCGAAAGAGCTGGACCAGGTCCTGGAGATGGCACGTCGAACGCCGTCCTCGAGCAACGAGCAGCGCTGGGACTTCGTGCTCGTCACCGACCGCGACCAGCTGAAGGAGCTCGCCAAGGTTTGGCAGGGCGCCTGGCAGGTCGCGGGCTCCGCGGCCACCATTGGCCTGGTGGCACCCAAGGTGCCGGACGAGCATGTTCGCGAGTCGATCCAGTACGACCTGGGCCAGGCGACGATGACCATCATGCTGGCCGCGGCCGACCTCGGGATCGGGTCGGGTCACGCCTGGGTCAAGGACCAGGAGCAGGCGCAGAAGGTGCTCGGGTTCCCGGACGACCGCTTTCTTGGCTGGCTGATCGCGCTCGGCTACCCGGCCGACGGACCGCTCAAGCCGATCAAAGAGCTCAAGCGGAGGCCCTTCGACGAGGTCGTGCACCGGGGTCGCTGGTAGGGGCTAGCGGTTAGCGTCGGTAGCTTTGCGGCCACTCCTGCAGCAGCCAGCCGTTGCCATCCGGGTCGCTGAAGCCGGCGTACTTGACGCCCTGGGTGTCCATGAGCTCGCCGACCTCCACGCCCCGGTCGATCAGGGCCTGGCGCGCCTCATCCATGTTTTTGACCACCAGGTGGATGCCGGTGATCGACCCGGGTTTGATCCTGGAGATCCCGTCCATCCCGTCCCCGAATACGATCGAGCATGCGGACCCGGGCGGCGTGAACTGGACTACGCGCATCCCGGGCATGGGCTGAACGTCGACCTCCAGCTTGAACCCGGCTTTGTCTGAGTACCAGGCCTTGGCGCGATCGACGTCGCTGACTCCGATCGGCACCAGTTCGAGCTTCATATCAGGCACGTCGTTCCCTCCTCACGAGGTCTCACTCTAGGCCCCTTCCCAAACCCCATGACTGCGTGCATGCTTACTGGAGGAAGCTCGGAGGGAGGTGATGGCCCGGCCCAAACGCAGTTCCAGGCGCTTCGCCGGCGTCGACGCGAATTCAAATCTACGGTCAAAGAGGTGATCGGTTATGGCAGTCATAGCGGCCACTGCTGACGATCGGAAACAGCTCCGCCGGGCGGTCATCGCCAGCACGGTTGGCACATCGATCGAGTGGTACGACTTCTTTCTCTACGGCACCGCGACCGGTCTCGTTTTTGGGAAGCTGTTCTTCCCCAACTCCGTCCCGCTTGTCGCCACCCTCAACGTCTTCCTGATCTACGCGGTGGGATTCATCGCCCGGCCGATCGGGGCGGCCATCTTCGGCCATTACGGCGACCGGATCGGCCGGAAGGCGACCCTGATCGCCACCCTTTTGCTGATGGGGCTGGCGACCTTCGCCATCGGCTTCGTGCCCAGCTATGCCACGATCGGCATCTGGGGCGCCGTCCTCCTGGTCGTCCTTCGTTTTGTCCAGGGGATCGGCGTCGGCGGTGAGTGGGGCGGCTCCGTCCTGCTCTCGATGGAATGGGGCCACCGGGGGGGTAGGCGCGGCCTGATCGCCAGCTGGCCGCAGTTCGGCGTCCCGGTCGGGCTGTTCCTCGCGAACGCGGCGTTGCTGGTGATGAGCAACGTCGCCGGCAAGGAAGGCTTCGCCACCTGGGGATGGCGGGTGCCCTTCTATTTCAGCATCGTCCTGGTCGGCGTCGGCTTGTACGTCCGGCTGCGCGTCCTGGAGACCCCGCTCTTCAAGCAGCTGCTGGAGGAGAAGCGGATCGAACCGACTCCGGTGCGCGAGGTCATCCGCCGCAACTGGAAGGAGATCCTGCAGTCGGCCTTCCTGCGGCTCTCGGAGCAGGCGCCGTTCTACATCTTTACGGCCTACGTCTTCACCTACGGAACCACTGTGCTGAAGCAGCCTCGCAACTTCATCCTCTACGCGGTCCTGGCGGCCTCGGTCGTCTCCTTCTTCAGCATCCCGTTCTTCGGCTACCTGTCCGACCGGATCGGCCGCAAGCGCATGTACATGGCGGGCGTGATCGTGATCGGCATCTGGGGGTTCGTCTACTTCGGGCTGCTCGACACGAAGGTCGGCGGCCTGATCTTCCTGGCCATCCTGGTCTCGCTGATCCCGCACGACATGCAATATGGTCCGCAGGCGGCCCTGATCGCGGAGAGCTTCACCGGACGGCTGCGCTACAGTGGCGCGTCGCTCGGCTACCAGCTGGCCTCGGTGATCGCGGGTGGGCCGGCGCCCTTGATCGCGGTGGCGCTGTACGGCGGCGCCAACTACTTCGGCTTCAAGTTCGCCGGCTTCCATAGCAGTCTCGCGATCGCCTGGTACATCGCCGGATGTGCGGTTATCTCCCTGATCGCGACGTCGCTGGTCAAGGAGCGGTCGAAGCAGGACATCTCGGTCGAGTACGACGAGCAACCGGCTCCCGCGCGAGTCGGAGCGGTCCCGCAGCCAACGCGGGCCTGAGAACCCCCACCCCGACCCTCCCCCGCGAACGAGCGGGGGAGGGAGGATCGGGGGGAGATCGGGTGGCTAGTCGAGTTGGGAGGCGAGGTCGATCAGGTCCTCGGCCATGACGTCGACCGGGAAGTCGGGCGCGTCCGCCTTGCCGGTGCCCCACTCCTGCGGACGGCGCACGAAGGCGGTCCGCATCCCCTGCGCGGCTGCGGCCGACAGGTCGTACGGGTGCGCCGCGACCATCATCGCCTGCTCGGGCCGGACCCGGAGCAGGGATGGCACCAGCTGGTAGGTGCGCGGGTCGGGCTTGTACGTCTTGACCAGCTCGGTCGGCAGGATGCAGTCGAAGGGCAGGCGCGCCCAGCGGGCCAGGTCGACCAGCATCGCCATGCCGCCGTTGGACAGCGCGGCGAGGATGTAGCGCCCGCGCAGCCGGGTCAGCCCGTCGACCGCGTCCGGCCAGGGCGGCAGGCGGTGCCAGGCGAACACCAGCCGGTCGAGATCGGGCTCGGTCAGCGCCCCCAGCTCCGGAAACTCGCCGGCGAGCTCCCGGAGCGAGGCTCGGTGCAGCTCGTCCATGACGGCCCAGGGCACCTCGCCGTGCCGGACCCGGTCGAGCGATGGGCGATACCGGCTCCGCCAGGCATTGGCAACCGCCCCGGCATCGATGACCAGCTTCCGCTCAGCGGCGATGGCGGCCAGTTCGTCCATGACGCCGCGGCGCCAGTCGACCAGGGTCCCGAACACGTCGAAGGCCAGCACCTTGAGATCGGGCGGGATTCGAGCCACCATCCTCAGCATTGCAGGTCACAAACGGCCTTGTCAGCCCGGCCCCCCTCCCCAACCCTCCCCCGCGAACGCGCGGGGGAGGGAGGATCGGGGGATAGACTGGCCGCAGGGTGGAAACGCCGCTCACGCCGCTGGAGTTCATGCGCCGGAGCCGCCGGGTGTACCCGAATCGCGAGGCGGTCGTCGACCGCGAGCGCCGCCTGACCTACGCCCAGCTCTTCGATCGCTGCGACCGCTGGTCGGCGGCCCTCCAGCGCCTGGGCGTCGGCCCCGGCGATCGGGTCGCCTACATCGCCCCCAACATCCTGCCGCAGCTCGAAGCCTTCTACGCCGTGCCGCAACTGGGCGCGGTGCTGGTGCCGATCAATTACCGGCTGACGGCCGACGACTTCGCCTTCATCATCAACCACTCGGGCGCCAAAGTGGTCTGCGCCGACGCCGACTACCTGGCGGCCATCGATGGCATCCGGTCGCAGCTGCCCGCGGTCGAGCATTTCGTCGCCCTGGCGGGCCAGCGCGAGGGCTGGATCGAGTACGAGCGCACCCTGGCCGCGCAGGAGCCCGTCTTTCGGCCGCCTCGCGAAATCAGCGAGCACGACCTGCTCACGATCAACTACACCAGCGGCACCACGGCACGGCCGAAGGGCGTCATGATCACCCACCGCAACGCCTGGATCAACGTGGTCGGGACGCTGGTCCACCTGCCGCTCCGCCCCGGTGACCGCTACCTCTGGACGCTGCCCATGTTCCATGCCAACGGCTGGTCCTATGTCTGGGTCGTCACCGCGGCCGGCGCCACCCATATTTGCCTGCCGAAGGTCGAGCCCGCGGCCGTCTTTACGCTGGTCAGGGATGAGCACGTGAGCGCCCTGTGTGCCGCGCCCACGGTGCTGATCGGGTTGGCGAATGCCCCGCCGCAGCTTCCGGGCGAGGTCCGGACCGGCGTGCGGGTGGTGACCGCCGGCGCGCCACCCGCGGCCGCCACCATCGAGCGCCTGGAAGTCGACCTGGGTTGGGAGGTGACGCAGGTCTACGGCCTGACCGAGACCTCGCCCTTCATCACCATCTGCGAGCCGCTCCCCGAGCATGCCGCGCTCGCCCGCGAGGAGCGGTCGACCATCAAGGCGCGCACCGGCGTCGAGCTGATCACCTCCGGCGACCTGCGCGTCTTCGACGAGGAGGGAAGAGAGGTCCCGCAAGATGGCTCAACGTTGGGCGAGATCGTGGTCCGCGGCAACGCCGTCATGGAGGGGTACTACCGCGACCCCGAGGCAACGGCGAAGGCGATCCGCGATGGCTGGTTTCACACCGGCGATGCGGCGGTCGTCCATGAGGACGGCTACGTGGAAATCCGGGATCGCATCAAAGACGTGATCATCAGCGGGGGCGAGAACATCTCCTCGATCGAGGTGGAGGGCGTCCTGCTTCGCCATCCGGCGGTTCGGGAGGCGGCGGTGGTGGGGATGCCGCACGAGAAATGGGGCGAAGCGCCGCACGCCTTCGTGGTCCTCAAGCCGGGGGCGTCGGCGGCCGAGGACGAGATCCGGGAGTTCGTTCGGAGCCGCCTGGCGCACTTCAAGGTGCCGCAGTGGGTCAGCTTCGTCGATGAGCTGCCCAAAACCGCGACCGGCAAGATCCAGAAGTA
>DAINCX010000098.1:0-4975 GCA_036732165.1 Candidatus Dormiibacterota bacterium
GCTGTTAACCGCAAGGTTGTCGGTTCGAGTCCGACCTCCGGAGCCACCTGTGTCTGGGGATCGTGAACAGCGGAGTCAGCTCTCGACCGGCCTGGATGTCAGAAGCGGTATGGGCCGAGCCGGCCCCACGCCACCACGGCTGCGAGAAGCAGGAGGAAACCGTTGAGCGCCAGGTTGGGATACTCCCTTCGACGCACGTGCAGGACGATCGCGCCGAGCATGACCGCGACCAGGCCGAGGGCCGCGACAGGAGTGAACCAGGTCACCAGGTGAAGGAGTGGCGGCAGGACAAGAGCCAAGCCACCAATCCCCTCGGCCGTGGCGGTGAAGGCCCGTAGGCCGGCCGGGATCCCGAGAATGTAGGTCATCCCGCGCTCGCGGAGCTGGGCTTCGTCCGGCCTGAGCATCAGGTACGCGTGCGTGACGAAGGCAGCGCCGAGGATCACCTGCAGGATCCAGAGAGCGATGTTCACGAGCCCTCTCCCGGGACGACAACCAGCTTGCCACGTGCGTGTCCGGTGCCGAGCTGGGCGTACGCTTGGCCCGCCTGGTCCAGCGGATAGGCCTTGATCTCCGGACGCTTGAGGGTCCCACTCGCTACCAGGTCGGCAAGGCCCTCTAGGACGGGGCCGGTTGTCATCGTCCTGACGTTGATGCCCGTGACGCCGCGCGTGGCGAGCTCCTCAACGTCGGCCCCACCGACCATGGAGGCGACGTGCCCGCCCTCGTGGACGAGGCCCGCGACCCGGGCCAGGTATTCCTTGTCGCCCGCGTTGTGCACGATCCCGGCGACTCCATCGGGGTGGGCCGCCTTCACGGTGTTGCGCACGTCCTGGCTCGTGTAGTCGACCACCTCGTCAGCGCCGAGACTCCTGACGTACCCGTGGTTGGCGCCGCGCGTGACCGCGATGACATGCGCGCCCGCGGCCTTGGCAACTTGCACCGCGAACCCGCCGATGCCGCCCGCCGCGCCGAGGATGACGACGGCGTCACCCGGCTTGAGCGCCATTGGGTCAAGGCACTGCAACGCGGACACGCCCGCCAGTGGCAGGGCAGCGGCGAACTCGGTGTCGACGCCCTGCGGGCGCCGCGCGATGGTTTCAGCCAAGGCCGTCGCGTACTCGGCGAGGGTGCCCTGGCCCCAGCTCCTCTTGCCAACGCCACCAAAGACCTCATCGCCCACCTTCCATTCGCCCGCGCCCTCGCCGACCGCGTCCACAGTGCCGGCGAAGTCCAGTCCCGGAATCAGAGGGAAGTGGTGCTCCATCATGTCCTTGTAGAAGCCCTTGATGGCACCGAGGTCGGCCGGGTTCGTGCCCGCCACCGCGACGCGCACGCGGACCTGGCCGGCCTCGGGCTCGGGATCAGGCAATTCACGGACTGAGCCGGGAGTGTCGAACTCGTCGTAGGCGAATGCGCGCAATGGTCCACCTTGCTTGTTTGAAATGATTGTTGAGACAACTGTACGCATGTCAATCTTGTCACGTCAACAATCGCGGAGTAAAGTGTCGGCGTGCTGACCGATGACACCGTCGGTGCCTGGATCAACCTCGGCCAGACGGCGCACGTCGTCCAGGCCCACCTTGAGCAGCGCCTGCAGGAGGGGGCGGGGCTGTCGAGCGTCGAATTCGAGGTCCTCTGGCGCCTGCGCGCGGCGCCGGATGGGCAGCTGGCGATGAACGAGATCGCGAGCCAGCTGCTGGCCAGCAAGAGCGGTATTACGCGGATGGTCGCGAGGCTCGAGGCGGCCGGGCTGCTGGTGAGGGAAACCCCGCCGGATAACCGGCGCGTGGTTCGAGCCCGTCTGACGCGAGGAGGGCAGGATGCCCTCCGGCGCGCCCAGGCTGCCTTCGCCACCGGCGTGGCCGAGGCGTTCGCAACTCACCTGTCCGACACGGAGGTGAAGTCGCTGAGGAGAACCCTCCGCAAGCTCCTCGAGCGCAACGGCGCCTGGAGCGAAGACCGATGCCTAATTGCCCTGGCGGAGGTGGGGTCGGAGCACGCCGGATAGCCTCTTCTCAGCCGGCAGCGATGGCGGCCGCCGCTTCGTCCGGCAGTTCCTGTTGCCACAGCTTCGACGGCCACCAGTTCCAGCGGTCCAGCAGCACCACGAACGCGGGGACCAGGATGGTGCGCACCACGAACGTGTCCATAACCACGCCGAACGCGACGCCGTATCCGATCTGCTGGATCTGACCCCCGCCGGAGCCGCCGCCGGCGAAGGCCAGGACCGCGAACGTGCCGCACAGGATCAGTCCTGCAGTGGTTACCGTCGTCCCGGTGGCGTCGATGGCGGCGCGCACCGCAGCGCCGGTCCCGGCCCGGTGCGCCTCCTCTCGGATGCGCGTCATGACCAAGACGTTGTAGTCGGACCCGAGCGCCATCAGGAAGACGAACATGAGGAACGGCAGCACGAAGTTGATGCCGTCCTGGCCGCCCAAGTGAACGAACACGATCGCTGTCAGCCCGAGCGCGGCGAGGTACGACATCACCACGCTGGAGACGAGGTACAGCGGCGCCAGCACACTGCGCAGCACCACCGCCAGCAAGATGGCGATCAGCACCGCCACCACCGGGATGATGTGCCAGAGGTCGGTCGACGACAGCTGGTTGACGTCATAAGCCAGAGGCTGGATGCCGAACACGCCCTCTGCCTCGGCATGCGCGGTCGACCCGGCCCGGACCGCTAGGTCGCGAGCGGCGGGGACCTTGTCGATCGGCAGCGCCGCCCCACCGGCCTCCTGCGCGATGTACTGGACCGTCCGCCCGTCGGCGCTGACGAAGTGCCCGAACGCCGCCGCCACGTCGGGGTTGTCGCTCAAGCGCAGCGCTCCCAGCTGCGCGGGCGTCAGGGTGCGGCCGGTGAAGTTCAGCGGTCCTGTCAGGTCACCGAATAGCCCGCTGCCCTGTAGCGATTCCTGGACGGCCTGGAGATCGGCGGGATGGGTCCAGATCGGCGTCGAGAACCGGAAGAGAAACTCGGTCGCGTGCAACGTCGAGCTGCCGTAGTGCCGGGTGATGACCGCCTCGCCCGCGGCGGAGTCGGTCCCTGACGGCGCCGACTGGTCCGCGAATCCCGCCGTCGCCGTTCCCAGCTGTCCAAAGGCGATCGCGCCGAAAACGGCCACGCCCACGATCGCGACCGGCACCGGGCGCCGGCTAACGATCGCGGCGATCCGTCCATAGACGCTGGTGCGCCGGTTCTCGACCAGCCGAGCCCGGGAGGGCCAGTAAACGGCGCGCCCGAAGATCGCCAGCAGTGCCGGCAGCATTGTGAGGCCGGCGACCAGCATCAGGGCGATCCCGATCGCCAGCGCCGGCCCAAGGCTCTGGTAGAAGCCGAACTGCGCGACTACCAGCGACATCAGAGCCGCGATCACGATAAGTGCGCTGAACGTGATCGACTCGCCCACCGTCGACACGGCGAGGCGCACCGCGTCCTCGGGTTCGAGCCCGCGGCGGAGCTCCTCGCGGGTGCGGAAGACCAGGAACAGCCCGTAGTCAGTGCCCGCGCCAAGGACCAACACGATCAGGAGCACCTGGGTGATCGACGACACCTGCACGCCGAGGTGGGTAGCCGACGCGATCACCGGGCTCGCCAACGCCAGAACGATGCCCGCTGGGACCAGCGTGACCAGAGGGGCAAGCGGCGCCCGGAAGGCCACGAGCAAAAGCGCGATGATAAACATGACCGAGAGCAGCTGGATGTTGCCCTGCGAGGTGCTCGACTGCTTCTGCTGGTCGACGAAGCTCGGGATCGTGCCCGTGAGGTGGAAGCTCAGACCGCCAGGATTGCCCGCGAATGTTCCGCGGATGGTGTCCACTACGGTGATCGCCTTCGCTCCGCCACCGAACGGCGGCAGGTTGGTCACGACCTGAGCCTGCTTGGCCCTGCCGTCCGCAGACCGCCCGAAGTCCTGGACCCTGACCACCCCGCTGACGCCTCGGATCTTTGACTCCACCGCCGTGATCTGCTGCAGGTCGGCGGGGGAGAGCGGCGCCCCGTCCCGAGCGACCACGAGGGTGGCCACGCCGTGCTTCGAATCCTGGAAGGGTTGAGCCAGCTGCTGCGCCTGGATCGAGGGCGAGTTCGCCGGCAGGAAGCCGCTCTGCGCGTCCTTGGCAACATCCGAAAGCCCTGGCAGGGTCTTGACGCAAACGATGGTCACAAGCACCCAGACGACCACAACAGGCCAGCGGAATCGGACTGAGAAATTGCCGACGGCGCTGAAGATCCGGCTCATCCGGCTGCCCTCCTCTTGATCCTTTTGGACTGCGCCTGGGGCACCCGTGCCACCCGCTCGGTCAGCTCGACGAATGCCTGCAGCTCGTCGTCGTCGAGGACGCCCAGTGCTTGTTCCGCAGCCTTGCTGACTCCGGTCTTCACCCGGCGGGCGAGGGCCCGCGCTCGATCGGTGGGCACTACCAGCTGAACCCGGCGATCGTATTCGTCACGGGTACGCGCTACCAGACCGCGACGCTCGAGGCGGTCGACCAGCTGCGTCGCGCCGCTAGGGCCGATTCCTTGCGCCGCCGCGACGTCTCCCATGGTCAGTCGCTCGCCGAACAGAACCAGGCGCCGGAGCACAACCATCTGGTGCAATGTGATCCCGCCGAACTCGGCGAACCCAGCCTGGAGCCCCTTCGGGACTCCGGCCTCGAACTGGCGACGGAACTCTACCTCGGCGGCGATCAGCCGGCTCACCAGCTCGCGGCGTTGGTTCATGGGCGCGATATTACATTACGTGTAGTAATTTCCGCAACACCTTTCTTGTCACCCAAAGATCACCCCCGGGGCCATCTCCGATATGACTGGCTGCGTGGACCACGTCACCGGGATGAAGACCCATGGGTTCGACGGTGTCCGACGGTCGGGCGATGTGTTGCCGCTCAGTGTCAACAGTCGACGGTACGATACCCACGTGCAGCGCGATACAGCGGCCAGGTGGGACGCCACCTATCAGACTCTCGGGGT
>DAINCX010000099.1:0-4962 GCA_036732165.1 Candidatus Dormiibacterota bacterium
AGGTCGACGTAGAGCAGGGTGAGCGCGATCGGTCCGAGGGGGACGACCAGGGAGCCCACCACGGTGGCGAGGACGCTGCCCGCCATCGCCTTTGCCAGGAGGTCCAGGCCGGGGATCAGCAGGACCGCGATCCCGGCGGAAGCGCCGAGGATGACCTCCAGAACGAGCTCCAGCACGACAACGGCGGCGACAATCCCGAACGCTCGCCACCAGAGTCCGTGCACGAGCTCGGCACTCCGCTTGAAAGCCTGCCGTGGCTTGACCGGTTCGGCCGCCAGCACCGCAGTGGCGGGGGCCCAGCGCACCAGCGCCCAAACACCCAGTGGCAGGATGATGAGTCCGATTGCGGCCAGGATCAGGCCGGCATAGACGCCAGCGAAGCTCCCGTAGCGCCGAAAGCCCGCCAAAAGGATGTCGGTCGCCCGGGCTGGTCCCCGGTAGATGACGTGAGCGGCCGCGAGGAAAAGCGTTGCCATAAAGTACGGCGCCAGCAAGAACCGCATCAGGCCGCTATAGGCGTGCAAGCCGAGCAGCAGAAACAGGACGTCGGGGAGGGCCAGCACAAGGCTGATGACGGCGAACAGCTCGAAGTTCCGGCGGTAGACCTTGAAGACCGTATCCAGCAGTTCCGACACGGTGTAGGTTCTCGGCTGAATCGGGCCGGACCTCGCGGGCGCCGGATACCCGGTCATGGTGTGGGCGAGTAACGGGCCCTTCTGAGCCCTCTTGCGCTATCAAGGGAACTGACCCGGTTGCCCGAGGTTACATCTGCGCGAGGAGTAGGCTGTAAAGCTAGCTCAACAGACAGCCAAGAAGAGGGAGGATGAGTATGTCCAGGGGTAACCTTGCGGCCGCGCTAATTTCGGCGGTGGCCACGGTTGGACTGGTGACGAGTTCGGCGGCCGCCTCACCCGGGAAGCCGACCGGCATTCCGACCAACGTCGATGTGAGCCAGTGGCATCACAACGAGTCGGAGGGGGCGATCGCGGTCAATCCGACGAACCCGAACAACATCGTGATCGTGACCAACGTCGACTTCCCGGCCGCCGGGATGTTCAAAGGCGTCAGCTTCGACGGCGGCCAGACGTGGACCAGGACGCTGATCGGCAACGGCGACAACCTCGGCGACGCCTGCTGCGACCCGACCCTCTCGTTCGACAGCTCCGGGAACCTGTTCATGGCGTACCTCCTCAACGTCGGCGCAACCGTTCCGTCTGCGTACAGTCGGGACGGGGGTGTCACCCTCACACGAATTCCCGACATCGCGAAGCCTTCCGGCTCGGCCTCCGTGACGGCGAATGAGCGCAAGGGCCTATTCCGCTTCACCGACCAGCCGACCATCACGAGTGGGCACGGTGAGGTCTGGATTGTGTTCAACGCGGGCGGTCCAATCGTGGCCACCGGCACCACAGGGGCAGCGCTCCTCGCTGGAGGGTCGTTTCCGCCGGTCGTCGTGGTGCCCGGCACCAACAACTGCACGTACGGAGACGTCGCGATCGGGCCAACCGGTGCGGTGATGAATGTCTGCACGCTGACCGAGAGTGGCCAGGGTGGCGGCAAGCTCTTCGTGAACGTCGATCCTGATGGCCTGGGGCCGCAACCATTCAGCAGCAGCCGCACCTTCGTGGTCGACACCCACGTGGGCGGCTTCGACTTCATCCCGCCGCAGCCTGACCGATCGATTGATGCCGAGCCGGGATTGGCGTGGGACCGGACAGGTGGCCCGCACAACGGCCGCGTCTACCTTGTCTATACGCTCGAAGTCCAGAACGAGAGCAACAACACCGATATCTTCGTTCGCTACTCGGACGACCAGGGTATGACGTGGAGCGCGCCGGTCCGCGTAAACGATGACGCGACGAAGAACAGTCAGTTCCTGCCCAAGATCTCCCTCGACCAGACGACGGGCAACCTGGCTGTGGTCTGGTACGACTCGCGCAACGATCTCGGCCTGGGCGGACCGGGTGATACAGACCGCGTGCCGAACACGGATGCGCAGTTCTGGGGCGCCTTCAGCAGCGACGCCGGCCAGTCGTTCACCAAGAACTTCCAGATCAGTGCCGGAACGTCGAATTCGCGCGATGCTCAGAACGGCATCGATTACGGCGATTACACCGGCCTGTCGTTCTACGGCGGTATCGCGCATCCGGTGTGGGCGGACAACTCAAACAGTACGGGCACGAACCCTGACGGAAGGCTGCATCAGCTCGACGACTACACGGCGGCAATCTCGATCGCCGGACGGTAAGGTCACGCGGCGCGGCGGCGAGCCGTGGCCTGAAGGGCGTGGCGGAAGGTGGCGGCGGCTTCGGCCGTCGCCACGCGATATGGGGTCCAGCGGTTGATGTGGGTGGGATTCAGGGTTGTCGTGAAGAGGAGAAATGCTCCCTTACCGCGGGCGAGTCGGGCGAAGTCCGTTGAGGGAATGAACCAGCTCCACGGATGCCACTCGGCGCGACGGCGATCATAGTGCTGCACCAGGATGTAATGGCGCGGGTGCGGCGTGAAGGTGGCCGTGTGGATGTTGGCCTGAATCAAGTTGGTCGCACTGGTTGCGGCCGATCCGTGGACCGCAATCGACGCCCAGCGGCCGGTCTCCTTCGAGAAGGAAAGACGGTGGCGCCCGGCGTTGTCTGGCACGGCGGCCATGAGGACTTCGTCTCCAGAGGCCGCCTCCAGGAATGCCGCATCGAAATGGCGCTCGAAGAAAGCCCCGATCTCGACGGGATTTGCGGAGACGCGCTCGACGGGAGCCTGGCGTGGCAGAATCGACCAGCCCCGAGCGGCGGCCAGCTCGCGGACCGCGACCTGGTACCGGGCGGCGGGGTCGCGGGCCAGCCCGGATCGGTTGGCCACAAACTCCCAACGCTGCACGCCGCGGGCGGTGGGCCGGTCGGCGGTGCAGACGTCGTCCAGCTTCGTACTTGGGACGAGCCAGGCGGGATCAACCAGCTCGCGGGTAGCCAGATCGTAGTGAACGAAGGTGAAGTCCAGGTGCCTCCGGGCGTGCAGTGCCGGGACGCTGAACGCGATCTGGACCAGGTTGCCTGGATGGACGCTGGTCGATCCCTTGACCTGGTCGAGGCGCCAGTCATAGGAGCCGAGCGGCGCGCGGGCACGATCATAGCCACCGGTGTCGTGGAGGGGCACATAGGTCTCGAGTTGGCCCGGCCACGAGAGCAGGTAGGCCTCATCGAGCCGGTTTTCGATGATCCAGCCGAGTTGCGCGTCTCCCGGACGCCAGCTCCCGATCTTGGGCGCCTGAGGAGTTTGCCGGTCGCGGCTCATATTTCGTAAACCGCCGACCCGTCAAGTTCCTGCGACAAGTACGATCGATCGAAATGCCGCCGCCCACGCCGAGCATCCCGCGCTATGGGGACCGGTCACTCGCGGATCTGCTTCCGGCGCTACTGCCTTCCCCCCACCCCGACCCTCCCCCCAAAAAAGGGGGGAGGGAGAGAGCCAGGAGGGAGGGATCGTTTTTCGAGATCGAGGCGGCGGCGCGAGTGTGTTTGCTGCTGGTTGACGGCCTCGGGTCCGAGTTGCTCCGCGCCAATCGCGAGGTGGCACCCTTTCTCAACTCGCTGGCGAAGGAACCGATGACGGCTGGCTTCCCGGCGACGACCGTGGCCAGCATCAGCTCCATCGCGACCGGGATGCCGCCCGGCGAGCATGGGCTGGTCGGGTACACGATGGCGATTCCTGGCCAGTCTCGCGCGTTCAACGCGCTGACCTGGTCGCTCTACGGCATCGGTCCGCGCGTCAGCCTGCTGAACGAGTTTGTTCCCGAACGCGTGCAGATTGCTACGACCATGACCGAGCGGGCGGTCGCAAACGGAATCCGTGTCATACGAATCGGTCCACGCATCCACGATGGCTCGGGCTTGACGAGGGCCGTCTGGCGAGGTGGAGAATTTCGATCTGCCGAGACGCTGGAGGCCGTGATCGCGCAAGCAGTGGAGGGCCTTAAACCGTCCCCCAGCTTCGTCTATGCGTACCATTCAACGCTCGACGCGGCAGGGCATATCTACGGCGTGGCGTCACAGGAGTGGCGCGACGAGCTCGGCTCAATCGACCGCAGCGTGCAGGCCTTCACCGAGCGCCTCCCTGCCGACAGTCTTCTGGTCATCACGGGAGACCACGGGATGGTTGACCTGGCGCCGGATCAACGCCTCGACGTCGCGGACGTTCCAGAGTTGCGGGCCGGCGTGCGCTTGCTGGCTGGAGAGGCGCGGGCCCGCTACATCTATACGGAGGCAGGCGCCGAATCCGACGTGCTCGACGCCTGGACGGCCACGCTAGGGGACCGGATGTGGATCTGGTCGCGTGACGAGGCGATCGCGACGGGGGCCTTCGGGCCGGTTGTGACCCCCGATGCAAGGGAACGGATTGGCAATATCGTCGCGGCCGCCCATGCGTCGATCGGGATCGTCGAGCGCGAGGTCGATCCCGCCCAGGCGCGATTGGTCGGGCACCACGGGTCCTTCACGGCGGCGGAGCAACTGGTCCCGCTACTCGTATACCGTTCCTGACAAGGAGGGGCTAGAGTAGCGTCGGGGTGAGCCAGGCGGTCACGGCGCAGCCGTCAGCGACGATCCAAACGGCCAGCATCTGGTGGCGGACCCGGGCCACCATCCTCGACCTGATCATCATCGCCTTGCTGCAGGGCCTCATCAATATGACCTTCGGCAGCGAGCGGATTACGAATGCGGTTCTCGATCCGTCGACGACCGGCGGATTCTCCTCCTACACGAGCACGACGGCGGTCGACGGCTTCTGGCTCTGGGTCGTGGCAATCGGCTACTACGTACTCCTCGAGGGGCTTTTTGGGCAGACCGTGGGAAAGGCCGCCGTCGGTATACGGGTCACCGGCCTTGATGGGCACCGGGCAGCCGCGCAGCAAATCCTGGTTCGGAACGTGTTGCGGGTGATCGACTGGTTTCCGGGGTTCTATTTCCTTGG
>DAINCX010000100.1:0-4961 GCA_036732165.1 Candidatus Dormiibacterota bacterium
GCTCATCCCTACGATGCTAATCAGTTGGGCCCCCACCCCGACCCTCCCCCGCACGGCGGTGGAGGGAGTACAGGCAGAATTAGGGTCATGTTGATGGTGATGGTCCCCTTGGCCGAGATCGTTGTCGGGCTCCTTCTGATCCTGGTCATCTTTTACGACCTCTTTCAGTCGGTCGTCCTGCCGCGGCCAGCCATCAACAAGGTCGCCACGGTGAGGTACATGCTCCGTGGACTCTGGGCGTTCTGGCGATGGGTAGGCAACCGGATGTCGTCGATCCCTCGCCGGGAGCGGTGGCTGGCGAGTTTCGGCCCGATCGGCGTGTTGACCATGTTCGGCGCCTGGGCAATGGGGCTGGTCCTGGGCTACGGGCTCCTCATGGACGGACTCCGCAGCCAGATCCATCCGGTGCCCGATACGTTTGGCACGTCCCTGTACTTTTCGGCGACCACCCTCGTGCCCCTCAGCTACGGGGACTTTGTCCCCATCGGGGTGCCGGCTCGGCTGGTCACGATTGCGGAGAGCGCGAGCGGTGTCATGGTGGCGGCGCTTGCCATCACGCTGCTCTTCTCCCTGTATCAGTCCTTTCAGCGACGCGAGGAGCTGGTGGTGACGCTGGACGCGTTTGCCGGCGCGCCGCCTTCCGGGGCGCAGATCCTCGAGACGGCGGCGGCACACGGGATGCGCGAGGAGCTGATCAAGACCTTTGACGACTGGCGCCAGTGGTCGGCGGCGGTGCTCGAGAGCCACCTGGCGTACCCGATGCTGGTGTTCTTTCGGTCGAGCCATGACAACGAGGCATGGCTCAATTCGTTCGGGGCGGTGATGGATGCCGCCGTGCTCGTGCTGAGTGCCGTCGAGGACAAATCGCAAGGCCCAGCGAAGTTGATGTACCGGGTCGGCAACCACCTGGTGCAGGACCTCTCCTGGTATTTCCGTCGCTGGGCGATCCCCGACGGCACGCCCATAATCGAGCGCTTCGAGTTCGACCAGGCGTTAGCGCGACTGAAGAAAGCCGGCTACCAGTGCCGCCCGGCCGACAAGGCGTGGACCGACTTTGCGGAGCTGCGATCCAGCTATGCCTCGCCGATCAACGGCCTGGCCCGGGGGCTGGCGATCATCCCGGCGGAATGGATCGGCGACCGTTCGTACCTGCCGCACCGGGACCGACCGCCGATCAGCCGGCCCCGGTTCCGTCGACCCCCGCCTAAGCCCGAAAGCTAGGCGGCCCGCACCGCCGGCGCAAAGCGCCTGACGAACGCCAGTGCCTTGTCGGCGACCTCCCGCCAACCGTTGTCGATCACGAGCGCATGACCGCGGTTGGGGATTTCGACAATCTCGGTAACGCCCTCGTTGCGTTTCTGCTGCTTGTAGGAGGCGTTGGCGATCGACCAGGGGACGGTATGGTCCTTCTGGCCCGAAATGATCAGGAGCGGACCGCGCGCTGGATTCTTGGTGTCGACCTTGGCCTCGGTCCATGGGTTGAGGTTGGCGGCCGCCGCCTGGAAGAGCGGGACGCCGGACGCCGGGACGGCGAAGGTGTCGTATAACTGCTTAGCCTCGTCCTCGCTGACCGCATTGGCGAAGGCGAAGCGGAACTGCTCATAGGTAAGCGGGATGGCGCGGTTGCGATTGGCCGGGTTGCCAATCACCGGCGATGCAGACTTCAACGCCGAGAACGGGAGCGGCAGCACGCCGCGGAAGGGCGCCGGGTCGATCGCCACCGAGACGGCCGAAAGGCCGCGCCCAGCCACCATCTGGGTGAGCAGCCCGCCGAACGAGTGCCCGATCACGGCCGGCTTCTTCTTCAGCTGGCCAATTACTTCCGCGTAGTGGTCGGCCACCTGTCCGACCGTTTTGTGGGCGAACACCTCGGGATGCGCCTTGGCTTCCGTGACCGTCGACGGGTCATCTGGCCATCCCGGTGTGAGCGGCGCGTAACCGGCCTCCTCGAAGACCCCGGCCCAGCGATCCCAGCTACTTGGCAGCAGCCAGAGGCCGTGAATGAACACGATCGGAGTACGGTCGGTCGCGTTAGCCTGCTCGATTTGTTCCGCAGTGGTTCGAGATATGGTGTTGATCACAATGACCATCCTCCCTTTGCGACCTGCCTGATGCAAACTCGGCAATCGAACGCGCCACCAGCTTATTCCTCCGACCGATGAGACCGCTCAAAGTCGGCTTTCAGTTGCCCGAGGTCGAGCGCGTGGTGCGCTGGCCGGAAATCGTGGCGATGGCTCGCCTCGGCGAGCAGATCGGGTTCGACTCCGTCTGGGTTGGCGATCACCTGCTGTATCGGGACGAGACCCACGGGGCGCGCGGTCCCTGGGAAGCATGGACCATGCTGGCGGCCATCGCCGCCTCGACGACCCGCATCGCGATCGGCCCGCTCGTCGCCAGCACCAGCTTCCATAACCCGGCCATGCTCGCCAAGATGGCGTCGACCGTCGACGAGATCAGCGGGGGAAGGCTGATCCTGGGTCTTGGCGCGGGTTGGAACGAAACGGAGTACAGCGCCTACGGATTTCCCTTCGACCGGCGCGTGTCCCGATTCGCCGAGGCCTTCACCATCATCCGGTCGTTGCTGCGTGAGGGCCGGGTTGATCTCGAGGGTGAGTTCTACTCGGCTCGAGACTGCGAGCTCGTGCCACGGCCGCGTCCTGGTGGTCCGCCACTCCTGATCGGCTCAACCGGTGAGCGGATGCTGGCTCTTACCCTCCCCCACGTCGACGCCTGGAATGCGTGGTTCGACGCGACCGGCAACCGGCCCGACGGCATTCCGGCGCTTCGGGCCAAGGTGGACGCCGCGTGCCGAGCCGCGGGCCGCGATCCCGCAGCGGTGGAGCGCACGGTCGCGGTCCTGGTGCAGCTGGATGGAGGCGCCGGGCGCGAGCATGGCGACCCGGAGGCCACGGCGCCGCCGGTCGAAGGACCGCCTGAGGTCATTGCCGAGACGTTGCGAGGGTTCGCGCGCGAGGGGATCGGGCATGTCCAGCTCGTGCTGGATCCGATTAGCGAGCGGTCCCTCGAGGCGCTGGCGCCGGTGCTCGATCTGCTGGGCTCGCGGTCGGACGTGGCTCCAGCCGCGGGGCGGTAATTTTCGGACGTTCGCGCGGGTCCGGCCGGTGCGGCGGGTTGCTCGTGAGCAGCTCGAGCGCGATGGCGATCGCCCGGTCGAGCTGACGATCCACACCGCGCGCATAGTCATGCGGCGCATTGTCGACCTCGACATCCGGATCGGTGCCGTAGTTCTCGACACCCCAGCCCACATCGTCGAAATGGAAGGAGAACTCGGGCTGGGTGGTCAGCGTGCCGTCGGCCAGGCGGTGGCGCAACTCGATGCCGACCACGCCGCCCCAGGTGCGTTTCCCCACCAGCGGGCCCAGCTTCATCATCTTGAAGACGTGACTGAAGATGTCGCCGTCCGACCCGGCTTGCTCGTTGGTCAGCGCGACCAGCGGACCCGCCGGGGCGAGCGGTGGGTAGACCTGCGGCGGAGCCCAGCGAGGAAACGCGTAACCCAGGGGGCGGCGGGCCAGCTTTTCCAGTAGCAGCGGCGAGACATGGCCGCCGCCGTTGTAGCGGATGTCAACGATCAGGGCGTCGCGGTCGTACTCGACAAGAAATCCGCGATGGAACTCAGCAAAACCGAGCGCGCCCATGTCGGGCACATGCAGGTACCCGACCCTGCCCCGGGTCGCCTCCATCACGTGCTTGTGGTTGGCGTCGACCCAGTCCCGGTACCGTCCGGGACGTTCATCCTTGATGGTCTTGACTGTCACCGTGCGCGGCGTCTTGCCGTCGCTCGCCACCGTCAAGGACACCGCGGCATCCGCCTGGTTGACGAGGAATTCGCCGGGTGTCCTGCCCTCCGTCAGTGGTTGCCCATTGATGGCGAGGACCACGTCACCAACCCGCAGATTGATGCCGGGTGCGTTCAGCGGTGATGTCGCCTGAACGTCCCAAGGATCACCGTGAACGATATGCCGGATCCGGTATCCCGCCTTGCCGGCTGCATCCCAATCGACCGCCAGATGGCCCTGCTGGTAGTCGGGCCCCGTTCGGTACTCGCCACCAATTTCGTACGCGTGCGAGGTACCGAGCTCGCCGTGCAGCTCCCAGAGGAGATCGGAGAACTCGGACCGCGTGGTGATTCTCTCGATGAGTGGCGCGTAGCGCTGGTAGGCCGCCCCCCAGTCGACGCCTGAGAGATCCTCCACCCAGAATTGCTGCTGCTGGAGCCGCCAGGCTTCGCGGAGCATCTGGGGCCACTCCGCCGCCGGATTGACCGACACCTTGATCCGATCGAGGTCGACCCATCCGCTCTCCCGACCCGGCTTGTTCGGACCCTCAGCCGGAGGCGCGCCGTTGGGACCGTGCGAGGCGATGTCCGGGGGCTTCTCCCCCGCCTTCAGCACGCGCAGCTTGTCGGCCGCGCGGTAGAGCAGCGTCCTGGCGTCGCGACTGACCCAGAAGTCCGTAATGCCTTCGATGATGGTCTCTTCTTTCTGCGTCTCGAAGCGGAACGACTTCAGCGTCCCTTTCGCTTGCGGCGTGGCATCGAAGAACTCGGCATCGCGGCTGCCTTCGACCGGGAAAGATGAGAAGAGCAGCTGGCCCGCGGCACTCGCCACGCGTCCGTACCGACCTTCCGGGATCGGAAACGCGAGCACGCGGTCGGCGATCCCCTCGAGGTCGATGGTTACCTTGCGCGGTCGTGGCTCTTCCTCGGATTCAACTTTCTTTTGTGCCGCCTGCTCTTTGCTCTCGGGTGGCTTCGGCAGCGGGAGGAAGGGCGAGAGCAGGTCCCTGCGGAGGGTGACGACGTAGGGCCGCGTCCCCTTGGGAAATCCGAGCTCGTGATGGAGCGCGTCGTAGACGGGATCGAAGTCGCGCGAGCCGATGAAGTAGAGGTAGTTCCCTTCCGGGTCGAACGCCGGACTGCGGTCGACCAGCAGCGGGTT
>DAINCX010000101.1:0-4918 GCA_036732165.1 Candidatus Dormiibacterota bacterium
CGATCACGGAAGACTGACCAGGTCCATCAGGAGGTGGGCGATGCCGCAGGCCCAGAGATCGCCGCGCATCGCGCGAAGCAACCCGAGGTACAGCCCCGCAAGAGCGACCAGCACGAGCGAGGGCCAACTGACGCTTCCCGCATGCGCCATCGTGAACCCCGCCGCCGATCCACCGATTGCGAGCGGAACCCCGCCGACCCGCCGAAGGATCGCAAACAGCACGCCGCGAAAGGCAACCTCCTCAACCGCCACCGCGAGCACCAGCCACCCCGCGCTCGAAACGGAAACTGCCGGACTGCGCCACACCGGCGCGACCACCAGGACCCCGGCTACCAATCCAATGACCACCGATCGGATCGAGACCGCTGGAATGCCCAGCTCAGCCATGGAGATTCGGGCAACCCGCATCGCGAAGAAACAGGCACACAGCAGCGCCCCGTAAGCAATGACCGCCACCAAGGCTCCCGACCCAGGCCGCTCTCGAACAGCCACGTCCCTCAAAATCGGGAGAGCAACACACAGAAGCCCCAACCCAACCAGCTGCGCCCCAACATGAGGGGACCCAACCCGGGCACTCCCGCCACCGTGCGGGGCGGGTTGGGGAGGGGGTACTAAAGTCTCTATCCCCTTCACCTTTTTACGTTCCTTGCACGTGACACTACCAACCGGTCCGCCGCTTCAACAACTGCAACGCCGGCAACCCTTGCTCAAGTTGGAACTACCGCGAGGTATCGGGCGGCCACGCCTGGCGAAAAGCCACCGCTCTGCGTGATGCCCTCGACGACCGGAGATCCGAGTCGCAGTTCGATCTGCCGGCGGACCGATTCGGGCAGTTCGGACCAGTCCAGCTGTCGGTTTGTGGCCGGCGTGAAGTCTGATGAGGTCTGAGATCGATCGGAGATGGGCAATAAGATAGAAGGAATGCAGGTTACCGGAGCAAGCAGCCGTCTTCGGTTGGCCCTCGCCCTCACCGTCGTTGTCCTCATTGTCGAGGTCGTCGGTGGCCTATTGGCGCACAGCCTCGCCCTCCTCAGCGATGCCGGCCACGTCCTGACCGACATCATTGTGCTTGGGCTCTCGGGCTTCGCCCTTGGCCAGGCCGGCCGCCCGGCGAACCCGCGCAAGACCTTTGGCTACCAGCGGGTCGGCATCCTGGTCGCGCTCCTCAATGCCCTGATCCTTGGCGCGATCGTGATCGGGATCGCGGTCGAGGCGGTTCGGCGCATCCAGGACCCGGGCCAGGTGCAGGGCGGCCTGATGGCCGGCACTGCCGTCGTTGGCCTGCTCATCTCGCTCTACATCGCCTACTCGCTCAGCCGGCACGACAGCGACCTGGCGGTGCGGAGCGCCCTGATCCATATCCGGGGCGATGCTTTCGCCGCGGGCGGCGTGATCGTGGCTGGCCTGATCATCGTCGTCAGCGGGTGGCAGATCGTCGACCCCCTGTTGAGTCTTGCCATCGCCGCGCTGATCGCCTGGAGCGCGTGGCGCGTCCTGATTGCCGCCGTCAACATCCTGCTCGAATCGATGCCGGCCGACGTTCGCACCGAGTCGGTTGTCGATGCCGTCAAGAAAGTGCCTGGCGTGCGCGACCTCCACGACCTGCACGTCTGGTCGCTCTCGACCCAGAGCCGCGCCATGAGCGCGCACCTGTTGATCGATGACCAGCGGGTCCTCCAAGCCCAGGACATCCTCGCCGAGGTTCGCGAGGTGCTGGCGCACGGCTTCGGCATCGAGCACACCACGATCCAGTTCGAGAGCCTGGAGTGCCGACCCGGCGACATCTTCTGTGTCCAGCCGGATGGCCACCTCCATGCCGATGACGCCCACGACCGCATCACCAAACGAGCCACCGGCTGATGGATCCGCTCAAAGCCTCGATCGTCAAGGCGTGGGACCGCGGCGTCGAGGACTATGACGATCTGGTCGCGCATGGCCGCCTCACCCGGACCGAGGCCGATGCCTGGAAGGTCGTGCTGGCGCGGCTGCTGCCGCACGCGCCATCGAAGGTGCTCGAGGTGGGCGCCGGGACCGGTGTCATGAGCCTGCTACTCGCGGAGCTCGGCTACACCGTCACCGCCACTGACATCTCCACCGCCATGCTCGACGAAGCGCGCCGCAAGGCAAGCCAGCGTACGCTCGCGATCGCCTTCGAGATCGCGGATGCCGAGGCATTGCCATTTGGTGATGGGTCGTTCGATGCCGTCTTCGGTCGACATATCCTCTGGACCATGCCGCATCCCGACCGCGCCCTGGCGGAATGGCACCGCGTCATCAAACCGGGCGGTCGCCTGGTCCTGGTCGACAGCCTCGCGTCTCCGCCATCCTTGACGGGCAAACTACAGCGGCTCGTCTCTGACCTGCTTCTCCGCCTGCGCAAGCCGACCGGCACCGGCCACCGCTACAGCCCACAGGTCCATGCCGCCTTGCCGCTCGCCGGCAATGGCGATCCGAGCCGCTACACGACCCTGATCGAGCAGGCCGGCTTCGAGCTGACCGGCACCGAAACGCTGGATCGACTGAAGGCGCTGGAGTCGAACGCCATGCCACTCGCCGAGCGCTGGCACGCGCAAGATCGCAAGTATGCCTTCACCGCTCGGAGGCCCTGAGGGCCTGGCCCAGCGCAGCGCGCTGTTCGTCGTCAATCCGGCGCTGCCGCGCACGGGTCCGCGATTTGGCGCGCGCTTGGTTCGCTACGCGGCGACCCTCGGCTGGGACGCCACCGTCCTCGAAACCGTCGCCGGTCATAACGTCGAGGCGATCGGCGGCGCCCTCGCGCGAGGCACCTTTGACCTGATCGTGGCGGCGGGAGGCGACCATACCGTGGCGGAAGTCATGGCGGCGGCGCACCTGCGGGACCTGCCGATCGGCATCGTGCCCCGGGGGACCGGCAACATCGTGGCGCGCGAGTTGAAACTCCCCGAAGGCTGGCGGGGGGCCCTGCGCCGCATGCTGGAGCACTACCCGCGCGTGCGTGCCGTCGACCTGGTCCGCGTCAACGACGGCTATTCCGCGCTGGCGGCGGGCATCGGCTTCGATGCAACGGTGATGCGCTTTACGCCGCGCGCGTTGAAATACTGGCTTGGCCGAACCGCTTACCTCCTGGCCGGCGCCTGGTGGCTGCCGCAGACCCCGCTCTTCTCGTGCACCATCAAGGCCGACGGTGAGGAAACGCAGGTCGATGCCGTCGTGGTCCTGGTCCTGAACGCCGGCATGCTCGGCGCCGCGCCCTTTCGTTTCGGCCCCGGCATCGCCATCGACGATGGCTGGCTCGACATCTGTGTCTACCGACCGCGAAACGTCCGCGATCGGGCGAGCGTGGTGTGGAGCATCCTGCGCCAGAAACCCAACGGGCTTAGCGTGATGCAGCGCAAGGCCCGCTCGGTCGAGATCAAGGCGCCTGGCGTCCAGTGGCACGAGGTCGACGGCGACGTCTACCGCGGCAACGTGCTCAGGGCCGAGATCGTCCCCGGGGCTGTCAACATCATCGTATGACCGTCGACACGACCGTCAATGCCCGCTTTCCCTGGGCGCTCTTCGCGCCGCTCGCCGGGATCACCGAGCTCGGCGGCATCCTGCTGCTTCTGGCCGGTCGCGGCATCGGTTGGGCCGCCATCGCGGCTCCGCTGGTCGGGTTCGTGGCGATGCGCGGCCCGGTCCGACCGCGATTCGAGTTCTCCGATGACGGCGTCATCTTCCGTCGCTCCGGCCAGAGTCCGCTGTTGCCATGGGAGGAGATTGCGGCGGTCGCTCTCGTAAAGGCCAGTGGCCGCACCGTGCTCGCCTATCGCCTCAAGCCCGGCATCCTCGTCCTCAAGCGCCACCCGGGCGCGGGCTTTCTCCGGGCGAAGGGCCTCGATTTCGACGGGGGCTACATGGTCGACCAGATGACGGCCGAGCCCGAGGAGATCCTTCGCATCTTCGAGCGTCACATCAAATGAGCGGGCCGCGCATTGCGGCGATCGACGTTGGCACCGGCACCCAGGACATCCTCATCTTCGAGGCAGGGACCGTGATCGAAAACTCGGTCCAGCTGGTCATGCCGTCGCCGACGGTGCTCCTCGCCGACCGGGTCAAGCAGGCGACCGCCGACGGTGTCGACCTCTTTCTTTCTGGCGTGACCATGGGCGGCGGCCCCGGGCATTGGGCTATCGAGGCGCACTTGAAGCGGGGGCACAACGTATTTGCCACGCCTGACGCCGCCCGGACCTTCGACGACGACCTGTCCCGCGTGGAGGCGATGGGGGTCCGGGTGGTCGACGCGCCGACCGGCGCGGCCGCGGACGCCCGCCGGCTCGAGCTGCGCGATTTTTATTTCCCGGAGCTGGTCGAGGCCCTGCGGACCTTCGGCGTCTCGACCGACTTCGATGCCGTCGCGGTCGCGGTCTTCGACCACGGCGCCGCGCCGCCCGGTTACAGCGACCGGCGCTTCCGTTTCGATTACCTGCGGGAGCAAGTCGAGCGCGGCACCGGTCTGGAAGGGTTCGGCTTCATGGCCGCGGACATTCCCGAGCGGATGACCCGCATGCAGGCGGTGGCCAGGTCCTGGTCAGGATCGGCGCCGCTCTTCGTCATGGATACCGGTCCGGCGGCGGTTCTCGGGGCGCTTGACGACCCACAGGTGGCGGCCGCGGACCCGGTGATGCTCGTCAACATCGGCAACTTTCATACCGTCGCCTTTCTCCTCGAGGGCAGGCGCATCACCGGCCTCTTCGAGCATCACACCGGAGAGCTGACGGCAACTGAGCTCGAGTCCTACCTTGAACGCCTCGCCGCGGGGACGCTCTCCAATGACGAGGTCTTCGCCGACATGGGCCACGGCGCCCTCGAGCTCGGGCCGGTCACCAAGCCTCCGGTCCTGACCGCCCTGACCGGCCCGCGCCGCGGACTGCTGGACAGCTCGCACCTCAAGCCGCAC
>DAINCX010000102.1:0-4911 GCA_036732165.1 Candidatus Dormiibacterota bacterium
CGGACATCCAGCACCAGGGTCGCGGGGTGAGAGGCCGCCGCTTCCACCTCGGCTTGCGTGGCCAGGAGATCGTCGTCCTCGGGCGGAAGCTGATAGGAGGTTGCCTTCGGGGCGGGGACCTCGGTACTCCACGTTCCGCCGGCCTTCTCCCACTCGTCTCGGGTCCCATTGAGCATCCTGGCGTCACGATGGCCATAGGCCTTCATGAGCCAGAAGCCAAGAAAGGTGCCGTAGCCGTAGAACACGACCGTGCTTTCCGGAGTGATGCCCGATCGCGAGAGGAGGGCCTCGAACGCGGTACGGGGTATCGAGCGGTACTCCTTGTCGCGGAGGTCGCTGTACGCATTCCAGAGAATGGCGCCCGGGATATGGCCCTGCTTGTAGGCCGCGGGGCTCACGTCAACCTCGACCAACCGCACCGAGGGATCACCAATACGTTTGGCGATCCATCCGGGTTCCACCAGGACACTGGGGTCAGGACTGGAAATCATGGCCGCTCGAACCGGAAGCGGGTCGCGGTGAAGTCGTTGCCTCGCCCGTAGCCGAAGGCCCTGGTGGGCCTTACTTCGTAGACCAGCGCCTCGCCGCCTTCGCCGTAAAAGGCGAAATCGCGCACGGTGAAGCGGAAGGGGGCCTGGTATTTCTTCCCGTATTGCTCGACCACGCGCTCGAGGGTGGCCTTGTCGCGGACCACCACCGCATCGCCCTCAACGATGACGTCGAGGGCCTCGGACATCCGGTTGCATCCGGTCGTGACAACGCAGTGCGCGTTCTGCTCGAGGTTCTGCGCTTTGCGCTCGGACGGGCCGGTCGTGAAGTAGAGCGCGCCCTCAAGCCAGGCCCCGACCATCGGCGTGACGTGGGGTCGCCCGTCCGGTCGCACCGTCGAAATCCAGTAGACCTCCGCCTGTTCCAGGGTTTGCCTTGCCTTGGCCCAGGGCGTAGGGGTCGCGCCTTCGCTACTGAATTGCTCGTGGAGCTCGGCGACCGGCTCCCTCTGCTTATGGGCGGTCGTCAATCCAGGCCTCGCCTTCGGTGTAAATCTCTTTCTTCCAGATCGGCACCGTCCGCTTGAGCTCGTCGATCACCGAGCGGCAGGCTTCGAAGGCCGCATCCCGATGGGCCGCCGAGACGGCGATGACGACGCTGACCTCGCCCACCACCAGGTGTCCGAGTCGATGGACGATGGCCAGATCGGTGATCGGCCACTGGCGGCGGGCCGCTTCCGCCAGCTGCTCCATCTGACGCAGGGCCATCGTGCCGTAGGCCTCGTACACCAGCGCCTTGACCGTCTTGCCGCGCGACGCCTCCCGGACAACGCCTTCGAAGACCACGACCGCGCCGTCGCCATCGGTGCGGATCGATTGGGCAATGGCGGCTGAGTCCAGCGGGTCCTCCCGGAGCGCGACCGGACCCCGTTTCGTTCCGACCGCGCCGCCACTGACTGGCGGGATCACCGCCAGCTCGTCGCCGTCCTTGAGGGCAGCCTCCCAGCCGGCATATTCGGAGTTGACGGCGCAGCGGAAGGAGCGGGGCAGTGGACCGAGGTCATACTGGCTGCTGAGTTGCTGCCAGGCGTCCGCGGCGGTGGCGCCGACCGGCAGCGCGAGATCGACGTTGGGCTTGCCCACCAGCTCGCGCGGTTTGGCAAACAACACGATCTTCACGTTCATCATGGCCATCATATCCCCGCTCGTTTCGGAAACTTCGGGACCAGCAGCTTCTCAACGACGAGCTCGCTTCCGAAGGTGAGAATCGCCATGGTCCGCTCGACGCCGCCGAACTGCGGGCGGGTCGCCGTGCCGGGATTGATGAAGCGGGTCCGCCCAACCACCTCGTCGCGCCAGCGATGGGTGTGGCCATGGATGACGACGTGATAGCCCTGCGCCCAGCGCTGCCGGCGCGCGTCCAGGTCATGGACCATGCCGACTCGCCAGCGGCCGATGGTCCCCTCGATCGTGAGCGGATAGGTTGAGTCCTCGGGGGCGTTCCCGTTCACCACGACGAGGCGGCGGAGCTTCTTCAAGCCGTCCAGCACCTCGGCGTAGCCCCAATCGCCGGCATGCCAGATCTCATCGACGCCCTTGAACGCGACGGCCACGTGGCGCAGGAGCGCCTCCACGTCGAAACTCCCCTGCGTGTCGGCAATCAGGCCAACCTTCACCGGAAGAGATCAATGGCGGGATCTCGCAGCAAGGCGCGAGCATCCCCTTGCCCTTCGACGCCGGCGCCGCGGACCAGGGCCGCCGGGACTCGATCCAGCTTGCCCATCACCAGCTCGGCGGCGGAAGCGAGCTCATCAGCGACACCGAGTATCGTACCCTGCAACTCGTAGCCGTCGGTATCGTGGCCGCCGCGGTAGTCGCGGAGCGGCGCGATGCCGGCGCAGCCAATCGCCACGTTGACCTGGCCTTCTCGCCAGGCGCGGCCAAAGCTATCCGAGATGATCACGCCGGGAGCGATGCCGGCTTGCTCCATGACGGCTGCCCGCAGGCGCTGCGCGGACGCGTCAGGCGCTTCGGGGAGTAAGACGAGCAGCTCCGCGGCTCCCGCATTGGAACGGTCGACGCCGGCATTCGCGCAGACGAAGCCATGCCGCGTCTCGGTGATCAGGACGTGCGGCGCTTCCCGAACGACCCGCACCGACTCGGAAAGGATCACTTCGACATGGCGCGGGTCGAAGCCGATCCGGGCCGCGGTCTCCCTGGCGCGGACGCTCGGCTTGACGTCGGCCAGCCGCACGACGCGCCCTTCCGCCTTGGAGACGATTTTCTGGGTGACGACCAGCACGTCGCCCTGCTCCAGACGAAGACGCTGTCGCCGAAGGCTCTCCAGCAGGAGGGGCGCGAGCGCCAACCCGGTCGTGACCTCGGGAATCCCACCGATCGGGTGGATCGAGATCGACTTCAAACGGGCGGCATTACGGCGGCCGGCACCCGGTCGAAGACTCCGAGCTCGGTCAGGAGACGGAGCGTGCCCGTATCGCGGCCGAGGCGTTGAAACGCCATCACGTCGTCAGAGCGGTCGAGATCGCAGCCCAGGCCGTCGGAGTCGAGCGTCCCGAAGCTGCGATTCAAACGGATCGCCTCCCCGCGGTGCAGGTTGAAGCTGTCCTCCCCAAATCGCAACTGGATCGCGTGCGGCGGGATCAACCGGAGCCCGTTGGTACCCACCCCCTCGCGATCGCGCGCGAGCAGGACCTCGAGCTCGTGGCGATAGTCACAGAGATCGCGCAGCTCCCTGGCGGTTACACCTGGCACGTCGCCAGGAATAGTCACCGCCGCTGTGTAGCCTCGATCCCAGGCAGCGTCAAATCCCTGCCGCACGGCAGCGCTCTGGCCCTGCAGCTGGCGGTCTTCCAGGGGTTCGAGCCCATACTCGCGGGCCATGGCCAGCACCTCGGCGTCATCCGAGACGACAAACCGGCCGTACTCCGTCAACTGAGCGACCACGCCCATGACGTCGCGCGCCATGGTGATCGCCAGCGTCGCGCGTTCTTCCGGGCTCATCAGCCCCTCGAGGCGGTGCTTGGCGCGCTGCGGCGACTTGACCGGCACCACGATGGCGAGCTTCACGCGGCAGTCGCCCGGTCGAAGAGATGGAGCGCGGCCCACGCCACGGCGCGAGCCTCGGACGGATCATCGAGCATCGTCGACCGGGTTGCAACACGGTACCCCAGAGCCTCGACCTGGTCGTGCAGCTCCTCATCAACGGCATCGAGGACAAACCCGGCCGCAATGTCCCGGTACTGCTCGGCAACGCCGAGCGCGTCGGGACGCCATCGTCGAGCTCGCATCAGCGCCACCGTCGGGCCCTTGATGGCGCGACCGCCGACGAGTGGCGCCACGGCGATGGTCCGGTCGCGAGCCTCCGCCAGCAACCCGCGCATGCCCGGGATCGCGAGGATCGGCCCGATGCTGATGACGGGATTGCTCGGCGCGATCAGCACCAGGCGGGCGTCCCGGATCGCCTCGGCAACGCCCGGCGCCGGGGTCGCGGTGTCGAGCCCGGACCAGTAGATCTCGTGGACCTCGGGCCGGCAGGCTTCCCGGACGAAGTACTCCTGGAAATGCAGGTCGCCCATGTTGGTCTTGAGGCGCGTCTCGACCGGGTGGTCGCTCATCGGAAGGATCTGACAGGCGACGCCCTGCCGGGCGGCGATCTCCGCCGTGACGGTGTGCAGCCGGGCCCCGGCGCTGAGCCGGCCGGTGCGGTAAACGTGGGTGGCGAGGTCCCGATCGCCGAGCTGGAACCAGGAGGCGTCGGTGAGGCCCTCCAGCGCCCGCTGGGCGGTGAAGGTGTCGCCCCGGATGCCCCAGCCACGCTCGACGTCGGCCACGCCAGCCAGCCAGTAGGTGACCGTATCGAGGTCGGGCGCGATATACAGGCCGTGCCACCACATGTCGTCCCCCGTATTGCCGATGACGACAATTTCGTCTGGTGGAACGACCTGAACGAGGCCACGGAGGAAGCGGGCCGCGCCCACGCCACCGGCGAGGACGACGACGGGTCGACGGGTCATTCCAGCATCATATGCAGTCGTGTCACTTTTCCAGGCCCTCATATTGGCGTTGCTCCAGGGCGTCACCGAGCTCTTTCCCGTCAGCAGCCTCGGGCACACGATCATCCTGCCGAAGCTGCTGGGCTGGTCGATCAACCAGGACGACCCCACGTTCCTGGCCTTTGTCGTCCTGCTTCACGTTGGGACGGCGACGGCCCTGGTCATCTATTTCTGGCGCGACTGGTGGGCGATCGTAAGGGCGGTCATCGGCAGCGCCGTCGCCGGGCGAATGCAGGGGACGCCGGAGGAGCGGCTGGGTTGGCGCCTCATCTTCGGCACCATCCCGGTCGGGCTTGCCGGGCTCCTCTTCCAGAAGCCGGTGCAATCGCTGTTCGGCAATCCCCGCGCCG
>DAINCX010000103.1:0-3351 GCA_036732165.1 Candidatus Dormiibacterota bacterium
TCATCGGCGCCCGAGACGAGGCCGCTGCCAAAGTTGTGGACGATGTACATCGGGCGCTCCACCACGATCGGTTGGCTCGACGCTATCTGCGCCGAGACGCCTACCACGCCGGGTCCGACGCCGTAGTCGCTCTTGAAGACGGAGACGGTGAAGCGGCTTTGCGGCGCGACCGTCAGCTGCTTGACGGCGGAGTGTGCCGGGTCGGCAAGGTAATTGATCGTCACGTTTGCGGCCGTGGTGCCGGGATTCTCCAGGCTCAAGAATTCGTTGAAGCCCGCCAGGGTCGTGCCCTCGGCCAGCGTCCACTGGGTGGCCGGCGCATTGGCGCCGAAGACGGCGTCGCCGTCACGGATGCCACCCGAACCAAAGCTGTAGTTGTTCACATAGACGGTCCGCTCGGCCACGATCGGCTCGCCGCGCGACTTGACCTGCAGCGAGACACCGCCGATGCCACGGCCCACGCCGCAGTTCGCCCCGGTGTTGTTGGCGACGCAGCTGCCGTTGTTGCTCAGATCGCCGCTGAAGACTTCGATCGTCGTGCGGGTCGAGGCGTGGAGCGTCAGGGTCTTGGTGGGGTGTGCCCCGCGATCGGTGAAGTAATTGAGGTCAACGGTGACCGCGACGCCGCTCGGATTCTCCAGCGTGACGTACTCGCTGTAGGGGCTGTAGGTCGAGCCCTCGGCAAAGTCCCACTCGCTGCTCAGATGGCTGGCGCCGATCTTGTCCGAGGTGCCATACCAACCGCCCGGGCCGGCATTGAAATGGAAGGCGCGCTCGGCGATGCCGGCCGCGGGGAACATGACGCGCACCGCCACCTGCTGGTTGGCCCCCACCGCCGCGTTGACGTCCACGTTCTTGACCTGCCCGACGGTTAACGGCACGGTCCCCGTGGAATGTCCGCCCTGCGTGTAGTAGTCGACGATGGCGGTCCCACTCGTGTCGGGCATCAGGAGCGAGATCGATTCGGTAAAGCCGGCGCCGGTGTAGCCCTCCGCGAAGTAGAAGATGGAGCCGCCCAGGGTCGGGGTAACCGCATTGGATGCGGCCGAGGCCGGGCCTTGCCCGACGGAGTTACTCGCGGTCACGCTGAAGGTGTAGCTGGTCCCGTCGGTCAGGCCGCTGACGGTCGCGGTCGTGGCGCCCCCGGGAACGCTCACGGTCCCGCCTCCCGGTGAGGCCGTCACCGTATAGCTCACGATCGAGTTGCCGGCCGTAAAGGCCGGGGCCGACCAGGTGACCGCCGCCACCGCATTGCCGGCGGTCGCGCTCACGTTCACCGGCGCACCCGGGATCGGGTTCTGGGGGTCGCCGGTCAGCCAGAGGTCGCCCTGGTCATAGGGCCAGGGGTCGGCGCCGGCTGCACCCTGCCAGCCCCACGGATCAATGGCGTTCCAGGTGCTCGAGACATAGACGCCGAAGTGGAGGTGCGGCCCGCTGCTGCAACCGGTGTTGCCGCTGACTCCGAGGACCTGCCCCCGGGTGACGTTCTGCCCCTGGCTGACGTAGATCGCGGACATATGTCCGTAGCGCGTGCTGAACCCGTTCGGGTGGTCGATGACGACGTTCTGCCCGAAACAGGTGTTGATGGGATCGATGCCGGCGATGCGCACCGTGCCGTCCGCCGCGGCCAGGATGTTCTCGTAGTTGAGGGCGAGGTCCCAGCCGTTGTGGCCGTCGTAGTAGAGGTAGTCGCCGCCTCCATACGATTGCGCGTAGCCGAGCGAGAAGCTGGGGTCGGAGCCATTGCTGCGGTAGCCCACGGCACCGTCGTAGCGGCAGACCTTCCCGTCCACGCTGTAGTCCGGGTTGCAGTGATCGAAGACGGACGTCACCGCGTGATAGTTCATATAGGGACGCGTGAGGAAGGCGTTGGTCAGGTCGACCAGCGGCGCGGCTGCGGTCGCCATCCGAGCTTTGGTGGTGAGGGTCGGTAACTGCGCGGGCAGGGCACTCAGCGGTTTGACCGTGCCTTTCACGCCGATTACATGTTCGGGCCGGATCTGGCTCGGCGGGACCTTGGTCGCCGGCCCGGCCACGCTGGCCACCGGCGTGGTCACGCTCACCGGGGCGACGTGGCTCACGCCGACCCCCTGGGCCGCCGCGGTCGCCGGGATCGTTTGGCCGAGCGCGACGAGCGCAAACAGGCCAATGGTCAGGGCACGGTAAAGCATTCCTACCACCTTTGCTAGTTAGTAGTTCCGACGTGCTTCCCCGTGCGAAACCTGCGTCGAACGCGTTAAGAATTGCGAAGACGAGAAGCTAGAAACCGGTCGGCGAGTACCCCATGCTGTCAGTCGCGCCGTAGTCGGGTGAATTCGAACTGTAGGTCGGTCGCTCGATGAAGACCGGCTGGTCCGACACCAGCATCGTCTCGACGAGAGCCTGTCCAGGGCCGACTCCTCCAAGGCCCTGGTTGTTGATCACGGCGGTCTGGCGGCTATGGGGGGCCACATCGATCAGCGCGACAAGCGTGGACGTCGTCCGGTAGGTCACCTCGACGTGTGCGGCGACCGCGCCCGGGTTTTCGATCGTCAGGTACTCGTACTCGCCGGGCATCGTGGTGACCCGGGCGAACTCGACCAGGTTGCTGGCCGCGGTGGCGCCGACAACGTCATCCGCCCCCGCGACCGGGCCCGACCCGAAGTCGTGCACCATGTACATCGGTCGCTCGGCGACGATCGGCTGGCTCGAGGTGACCTGCACCGACACGCCCGAGACGCCCGGTCCAACCCCAAGCGCGCTACCGAAGACCGGGACGGTGGCGCGCGTCTGCCCATTGATGCCGAGCGTCTTGACGGTCGCATGCCCGCCGGTGTCCATGTAGCTCAGGGTGACACTGGCCGCGCTCAACCCGGGGTTCTCCAGAGTCAGGAACTCGTTGAACCCGTTGAGGGTCGTGCCCTCGGCGAAGTCCCACTGCGTCGCGGCGGAGTTGGCCCCGAAGGCGTCATGACCGTCCTTGATGGCGCCCGCGCCGAAGCTGAAATTGTTCACATAGAAGGGCCGCTCAGCAATGATCGGCTGCCCGGCTTTGACCTGGACCGACACGCCGCCGATCCCATGGCCGACGCCGCAGGTTCCGCCGGCGCCCGGAGTGCAGGCTGCGTTGGTGGAAAGGTCGCCGCTCTGCACCTCGACGGTGGTCCGGCTGCTCGCCGGCAACGTCAGGGTCTTGACCGGGTGGGCGCCGCCATCCGTCTGATAGTTCAGGGTGGCCGTCACCGGCGCGGCGTTCGGATTCTCCAGGCTCAGGTACTCGCTGTAGGGCGCAAGCGTCGACCCCTCGGCGAAATCCCACTCGGTCGCGGGGGCGCTGGCCCCAACGATCTGGGTGCTGCCGTGCCAGGTGCC
>DAINCX010000103.1:3451-4889 GCA_036732165.1 Candidatus Dormiibacterota bacterium
GCCTGCAGCATCCGCCACAGGTCATTCGAGGCCCCCTGGAAGCCGAGCTCCCACATGCCGGTGCCACGCAACCCGTTGGCGTTGACCAGGTCGTACTTCAAACCCAGCGAGGTCGCATCGTCGTAATACAGCTCACGCCAACTGTTGAAGTTGCCGCCGCACGGATCGTTGCTGGCGGGACTGAACCAGGTCGCCCAGGGCGACTGGGCGGTGGCGTCCCAATGCCGGGTCAGGCTCTGTGCGCAGGCGAGGTCCCCCAGGACATCGCTGTAGCCGTCGGCCCCCGCGCCGGAGGTGGTGGTCGCGTAGGGCTGCGCCGACTTCACCGACCACTTGTAACCGTAGTAAGGGGCGCCGAGCAGGATCTTGGAGGCCGGGGCCTTGGAGAGGTATTGCGTCACCGACGCCGTATCGTTGTAGGTCCAGCCGTTGAGCGGCGCGTTCGGCCCGGCCTGGTTGCTCGCCATGTTGGAGAAGCCCATGTCGTACGTCATCACAAACAGGGCATCGACGACCGGCGATAGGTCGCCAATCTTGAAGAAACCACCGTCCCAGCTCGCCGATCCGCTGTAGGTGTCGGCCGTCACTTCGGACGACGGCCAGCGCTGGTGCATCTGGCTGGAGAGCTGGGTCATGAAATTCGTGAAGTACGTCTGGATGTTGGGGTACTGCGCGCTGACCTGGCCCTCGAAGTCCACATTGACGCCGTCGAGATTTTTCGAGGCGACGGCGTTGATGGTGTTTGTGATCGCGGTCTGCGTGTTGGTCGACGAACTGGCCATGCCGTTGATGGTCGCGTCGTCGAAGGCCTTGATGACGAGCACCACGCGGTCACCGGCCAGGTGCGCCCGGTTGATCATGTCCGTCAGCTGGCCGCTCTGCCAGCCCTGCCAGCCCGCCGTCGATTGGTTGAAGTTGCCGTCCCAGGTCATGTCGATGGCGAAGTAGGCGAAGGTGTTGACCAGCGAGTAGTTCCAGGTGAGCTGGTCGTTGTTGGCGAGCGACCAGTAGGGCGCGAAGCCCATCACCTCGCGCGTCAGGCTGGCCGAGCCCGGTGATGCCGCCAGGGCGGCGGAACTGCCGCTCCGCATCGCGCGCGGGACGATCGCCGCCCGCGCGGTCGAGAAGTGGAAGGTCTTGCCGGCGTATGG
Source organism: Candidatus Dormiibacterota bacterium (assembly GCA_036732165.1). Taxonomy (GTDB): domain Bacteria; phylum Chloroflexota; class Dormibacteria; order CF-121; family CF-121; genus JALYYC01. Next base: position 4,603 of record DAINCX010000103.1, read on the forward strand.
CGCCTCCGCCAGGGCGTGCGGGCCGATCACCGGATCCGCCACATGGGTGGTCGCGACGCGCGGCGGCGTGGCCGCCAGGCTGGGCGCCGGCGCCCCCAGCAGGGCGATCGCGGCAAGCGAAATAGCGGTCAGGAGACCTTTCACGGACCGCCCAGCATAGCGGCTCGATCCCTCCCCGGCAAATCCTGCCGGTATCACCAAATCAGGTTACGCCGGCGGTTGTATTACCTGCGGTAGAAATCGGGACTAGTTTCACTGGGAGTACGCTTTTCCAATGCGCTCGGGCC
>DAINCX010000104.1:0-4801 GCA_036732165.1 Candidatus Dormiibacterota bacterium
CCCAGGATGGCGCCGAAGACCGACAGGTAATTCACGGGCGCGTTCCGCTCGGTCGCGACCGCGACAGCCATCAGCGGAGCGCCCGACCGGTCAGATGGATGAACACGTCCTCCAGCGACGGCTTGCCGATCGCGAGTTCCTGGAGTTCGGCGCCCGCGTTAGTCACCACGAGCGCGACGGGCGCGACAATCAAGGGCGCCTCGACGTTGACATAGAGCCGTAGTCGCAGGGGCCCTGCGGTTGCGGGGCCTTCACGCACGCGCTCGATCTTCTCCACGCCCGTGATCGCTTGGAGTGATACGACCAGCTTTTCTCGATCGGCCTGGTCGGTCTTGATACCGACTTCCAGCGTGTTCTTGCCCGGCACCGTCGCGGTTAGCGCATCCGGTGTATCGAGCGCGAGGATCTTGCCGTGATCCATGATGCCGACGCGCTCGCACAGCTCCGTCGCCTCATCCATGTCGTGGGTGGTCAGGATCATCGTGACGCCCCGCTTGCGCAGATCCCGGATGCGATCCCAGACGAAGAGGCGCGCCTGGGGATCGAGGCCGGTGGTCGGCTCGTCGAGGAAGAGCACGTCGGGCTCGTGCATCAGGGCCCGCGCGATCATGATCCGCTGGGCCTGGCCGCCTGAGAAGAAGTCCACCTTGTCGTCGGCGCGGTCGACGAGGCCGAACTGCTCCAGCAGGAAGCTGGCGCGCCGCCGGCGCTCCTCCGCCGGGATGCCGTGATAGGCGGCATGGAAGAGCAGGTTCTGGCGGGCGGACAATGAGCGGTCGAGGTTCGACCGCTGGGGCACGACGCCGATCCGGCGCCGGGTCGAGACCGGATCCTGGGTGACGTCGATGCCGGCGATCGTGGCTCGGCCGCCGGTCGGCTTGACCCTCGTCGTCAGGACGCCGACCGTGGTGGTCTTCCCGGCGCCGTTCGGGCCGAGCAGGCCGAACACCTCGCCGTGATGAACATCGAAGGTGACGCCGTCGACCGCATTGACCGGTCTCTTGGGGTACCGTTTGACCAGATCTTCGACCGTCACCGGGGACGCCACGGACGCCAATCCCACCGCGGGAACACTCAACACCTGCATGCGCAGGGAGTCATCCTAACCGGAGTCCGGCAATATCTGCCATCATGGGCGAGTGTTCGGGCACTCGTGGATTGTGATCGTGATCCTGCTGGTCATCGTGCTGATCATCTTTGGCCCCGGCAAGCTCGGTCAGGTTGGCGGGGCGCTCGGGAAGTCGCTCCGGGAATTCCGCAAGTCCTCGAGCGGTTCGGACGAGCCCGAATCCGGTCGGGATAACGGGACGACCTCCTCCAAGCCTGGTGGCGGACCGGCCGCCTAAGCGAACTTCCGCATGGCGTCACGCCGGTAGGCGCGGGCGGCGAGTGCGAGCAGGACGATCGACCAGCCTGCGACCCAGAGGATCGCCGTAACCAGGCTCTCGTTCCCAGCCCCAACCGTGATCCAGCCCAGCTGCCCCGAGTGGTAAAGGGGCAGGTACGGGGCGATGCCGCGGAGGAAGGCCGGGAAATGGTCGAGGGGGACGAAGAGCCCGGAGGCGAACGCGAGCGGGAGATACACCAGGCTGGCGAGGGCCGGTGCGGAGTTCCGGCTGGCTCCATACCCGATGGTCAGACCCAGACCAAGCATCGGCAGGGAGCCGAGCACGAGCCAGCCGAGCAGGATCAGCCAGGTGATCGCCGGCATGCGGACCCCCGCGATCGCCGCCACCAGGAAGAGCCCGATCAGCGATGCGAGGGACAGCGCCAGCCCACCGACCACGTTCCCGAGGACGGCGATGAAGGGCGGCAACGGTGTCGCCCGCTGGAGCAGGTCGAACTTGCGGGCGCGCTGGGTGGCGACCCCGATCCCGACGTTGTAGACGACGACGTTGCTGACGGCGTAGGCGCCGAGCGACGCGAGGAAATAGGAACCGAGACTGGTGCCATTGGCGGTGCGCTGCCCGATGCTGGGGATTCCGAAGAAGACGAAAAACATGATCGGGAGACCCATCGAGATCGCCACGAATCCGGGCATCCGACGATAGGTCGTGAGCACCGACCCGACCTGGCTCACGATCATCTGGCCGATCGGTGCCGTCTCCAGCGGGCGTGTCGCCGCGGCGCTCATGCGGACTCTTTTTGCGGGCTGCGGGCCGTCAAGGCAATCACCGCCTCCTCCAGGTCGGCTCCGACCACCTCCAAATCCCGCAGGCTCACCCCGTCGGAAAAGAGGGCCCGCAGCACCTCCTCCGGGTCGTTGCTGAGCAGCGTGACCCGGTCGCCGTCGATCTGCAGGTGGCTCAACGGGAGCGCGGCGAAGTCGGTCGGGGTGAGCGTGCGTCCGCTCGTGAAGCGGACCCGCTTGCCCGCGACGCGCGCCTTGATCTGCGCCGGGGTCGCATCGGCAATGATCGTGCCGTGGTCGATGACCACGACCCGCTCGGCAAGCTGATCGGCCTCTTCGAGGTAATGCGTGGTGAGCAGGATGGTCTTGCCCTCACGGAAAAACTCGCGGATGCTCTCGAGAAACGCCCGGCGAGCCTCGACGTCCATCCCGACTGTCGGCTCATCGAGGAAGATGACATCGGGATCACCGCAGATCGCCAGCGCATAGTACAGGCGCTGCCGCTGGCCGCCGGACAGGTGGCCGATCTGTCGATCAGCCTGGTCCGCGAGCCCGGCCAGGCCCAGGGCGCGGTCGGCGGGCATCGGATGCGGATAGTACGAGCGGAACAGATCGACGATCTCGCGCACTTTGAGCACGTCGTTGATGCCGGACTCCTGGAGCATGACCCCGCAGCGACTGCGCGCCCGGCGGTCGGAGGGGTCGAGCCCGAACAGGCGCGCCTCGCCGCTCGTTGCCCGCCGAAGGCCGAGCATCAGGCTGATCGCGGTCGTCTTTCCTGCTCCGTTCGGTCCCAGGATCGCGATCATCTCGCCTTCGGGAACCGAGAGGTCGATACCGCGCACGGCTTCAACCGAGCCGTACCGCTTACTGGCGCGAACGAGCTCGACGACAGGCTGGGCCACCGCGATCATCGTAGTCTCGTTCCGCGATGATGAAGGTCATGGGTTCGCGATACATCGTCGATACCATCGACTACCACACCGCCGGCGAACCGTTTCGCATCGTGACGGGTGGCGCGCCGCCGCTGAAGGGACGAACCATCATGGACAAGCGCCGATACGCGCTGGAGCATCTCGACGAGGTTCGGCAGTTGCTCGTCTTCGAGCCGCGCGGCCATGCGGACATGTATGGATGCTTCGTTACCGAGCCGGAGGACGACCGGGCGCAGCTCGGCATCGTCTTCTTTCACAACGCGGGCTACAGTACGGCGTGCGGTCATGGCACGATCGCATTGGTCACGTGGGCGGTCGAGACCCAGAGGGTGCACCCCGTCGAGCCGGAGACCGACGTGGTCGTCGATGTGCCCTCCGGCCGACTCAAGACCGTGGCAACCGTGGAGCACGGCAAGGTGAAAGCTGTCCGATTCCGAAACGTTCCGAGCTTTGTCCTCGCCGAACTGAGCGTGCGCCTGGGCACCAAACCGGTTGCCGTGGCCGTGGCCTACGGTGGCGCCTTTTACGCCATCGTGCCTTCCGCGTCCTTCGAGCTGCCCGTTGAGCCCGCGTACCTGCCGCGGTTCATCGAGCTCGGCCGCGAGATCAAGGCGCAGATCGAGGCCGCGCGCGACATTGTGCACCCGCTCAACCCCGAGCTGCGCGACATCTACGGCGTGATCTTCACCCAGGGAAATCGCAACGTGACGGTCTTTGCCGATGGCGAGGTTGACCGGTCGCCCTGCGGCAGCGGAACCTCCGCCAGGCTGGCCTTGATGGATCAGCGCGGCGAGCTAGCGCGGGGCTCGACGCTGATGCACGAGGGCATCGTTGGGACCCGTTTTGCGGGCCGGGTTGTCGGCGAGGACCGCGTGGCGGACATCCCGGCTGTGATCACCGAGATCGAGGGCAGCGCCTTTCTGACCGGGTCGCACCAGTTCGTCCTGCAGGACGACGACCCGATCGGCACCGGATTCTTGCTGCGCTGACCGACTAACCACCTAGCGCGGTTGCGAATGCCACGGAGCGTGACCTCGGAGAAGCCATGGTCAGGGCGCGGCCCCCGATGTATCACTGTGGGAGCCCGCTGGCGTCAGCGGGCTGGGGGGAGACTCTTGGACGCGTTGCGGCGCTGGGCGGCTCCGCCCGTGCTTACGCCGCGACTGTGGGCGCACCGTCACCAGATCCTGCGGTTGGTCCTGTGGGCGAATATCCCGCCGGTCAGCGTCCTCGTGCTACTCCACGGTCAGGACCCGAGAAGTCTCCGGCTGATCGCCCTGGTCGCGGCTCTGGCGGTGCTCGCGACCTTGATCCGCGGCACCCGATTGCTCCGCGCCACCGTCGTGTCGGTCGGCCTGATGGCCTGCGCGGGGCTCGTGGCCTATGTGTCGAGCGGACCGCAGCAATTCGCCTACCTCGCGGTCATGACGGCCTCCGTCGCCCTGTACCGAAGTTGGGCGGTGCTCGCCGTTGTTTGCGGGTTCGGGATCGCGATGGAGTTCGTTCTTGGCGGTGCGGCGGCGGCGGCGGTTGGGGCCCTGTTCATGCTGATCATTGGGGCCGGTGAGTTGACCGCCTGGTCGATGGACGTCCGCCGGTACCCACTCGACGAGGGCCCCGATGAGACCCAGGCGGCCAACCGCCTTCGTCGAGCAATCCAAAACAGGGAGCTTGTCCTGCATTACCAGCCGAAATTTGATTTGCGCACGCGGCGCATCGTGGGGGTCGAGGCGCT
>DAINCX010000105.1:0-4575 GCA_036732165.1 Candidatus Dormiibacterota bacterium
TGACGCCGTCACTGATGCAGAGGTTGTCCGAGGTCGCCGTCCCGCCGGCGGCCACCTCGGCATCGACCAAGGTCGACTTCCCGACCCCGGCGGCGCCGACCAGCAGGGGCGCGCCGCCGGCCGCGGCGCAGACCGACGCGTGCAGCGGCGCCCGTCCCCGTGTCCCGGCCCACCACATCGCTGGGTACTGGAGGAGGGCGGCGCGGGCCAGGAGCACGAAGCGGGTGCGCATCACTGTGTTGGCCAGGCGGCTGAGGGCGGGCGGGCGCCAGCGGTACTCGAAGGTCGCGCCCGTTGCCGAGGCGGCGGCGCGCAGGTCGAAGCCGGTGCTGAGGACGTCGCGCATGATGACCTCGCCGGCGCGCTGCCAGGCGCCGCGATCGAGCGGCTCCCACCCCTTGGTGTCGTGGGCCGCGTCGCTGGCGCTGATCCTGACGCTGACGGACGCCCCGGTGGTGGACGGCTCCAGCTCCGGACCGGCCGCGCCACGCACGAGCGAGTCCACCCAACCGAGCTCGGACTCGACCAGCAGCCGCTCGCCCGCGGTAGCCAGGCCGGCTTTCATACCGCGCCCTGGAGGGCGACGCCCCCGGCGCCAGCGATGAAGCGGGTGACGACCTGGGCTACCCTCAGCATCCCGCCTTCTGCCTAGAAGTCGTCGGGGTAGAGTGCGCCCAGCGCCGGCGCTGTCTCAGTGAGGCTGGGGGCGGTGTACTCGGGCAGCAGCTGCGCCAGACGGCGCCGGACCTCCGCCGTTTGGTTCATCTCGGCGACGTCGCAGAGCCGAGTGAGGAGCTCGTCGAACTTCGCGCCCGGCAGCCTCGGGCTGGTCGCCCAGATGCGCGGATGGGACGTCGGGCGCCGCTCCTCGAACTGGCTGAAGAGCGCCTCCCGGAGCTTCTCGCCGCTGCGCAGCCCGGTGTAGCGGATCTTCAGGTCGCGCTCGCTCACTTTGAGCTGGGCGGCGTAGTTGCGCACCAGATCCACGATCCGCACCGGCTCGCCCATGTCGAGGACGAAGGTCTCCCCACCCTCAGCCAGGCTCGCCGCCTCCATGACCAGCCCGACGGCCTCCTCGACCGTCATGAAGAAACGCGTGACCTCAGGGTGGGTGACGGTAACCGCCGCCCCCGACTCCATCTGCTCGGCCAGCACCGACAGGAAGGAGCCGCGGCTGCCGAGAACGTTGCCGAACCGGACCGAGGCGAATCGGGTGCATCCCCCCACGTTGGCCTGCAGCACCATCTCGGCGAGCCGCTTGGTCGCGCCAAGGACGGAGACGGGGTCGGCCGCTTTGTCGGTGGAGATGAGGACGAAGCGGTCGGTGCCCACGGCAAGCGCCGCCCGCACCAGATTCAGGGTGCCGGCTACGTTCGACTTGACCGCCTCGCAGGGGTGTCGCTCCAGCAGCGGCAGGTGCTTGTGAGCGGCGGCGTGGAAGACAACGTCGGGGCGCACGTCGCGGAAGACCTGGCGCACACGGTCGCCGTCGCGGATGTCGGCGATTATCAGCTCGTCGCTGTCGAGCAAGGCCTCGCCAGAGAGCTGCATCTGGAGCCGGTGCAGGTTCGATTCGTCGTGGTCGAGCAGGTAGAGCGCGGCCGGCTTGAACCCCTTGATCTGGCGGCAGAGCTCGCTGCCGATTGAGCCGCCAGCCCCGGTCACCAGCAAGGTGCGACCGGTCACGACCGAGGCCGAGGCGCTCCGGAGGACGTGGAGCTCGCTGCGGCCGAGCAGCTTGTCGACGTTGAGGCCGCGCAGATCGCTGACCCGGGCGTCGCGCTCCAGGGCGGCGACGAAGGACGGCAGGTAGCGCACCACAACCCCGACGGCTGCGGCGGTCCGGGCCAGTTGGTTGATCTCCGAGGCTCCCATCGACGGTATGGCGATGATCACGACGTCGACCGCGCATTCCACGGCGATCCGGGCCAGGTCCGCGGTGCCGCCCATCACCCGCAGGCCCTGAACCGCCCGGTGGCCTCGGTCGTCGTCGACGAAGCCGACCGGCAAGAGCCCGTGCTCGGGCGTCCGGCGCAGGTCGCGGGCCATCATGCGGCCGGCTTCGCCGGCTCCGATGATCAGGCAGCGGTGCGGCGGGGTGCTGAAGGCCTGGTCGAGGTCCTCGGGCGGGACCTGGATTGCCTTACTCACCCAGCACTGCCAGGGGGGCCGACGTGACGGCGACGCGGTCGATCCCCTCGCGGACCCGGATAGGCTCCGCGTCGGAAAGGGCCGGGCAGAAGCTCCGGCACCACAATACCCAGCCTGACCCCTTCAGGTCAGACAACCTGGTCATCCCTCTTCTCTCCTAGACTTCCCTCCTGCCCGCAGGCCCTCACCGGCGCTGCGACAGGAAAACCATAGTGTACCTCTTTGTGGAAACGACTGGTTGAGCTTTTTGACCAGGATTTGAGTGGGGGCAATTCAGCCTAACTAGGCGAGGCAGTTCTCCCGATCGACAACTACGTCAAAGAACGGCGGACGATTTTACTCGCTCGGGCCGACGCTGGCCGGGCGTCTGCTTTGCTGTTTACCGCGGGCAAAAACGGTGGATCGGGGTTTAGGGGGGTTCCGCTTCTCCTATGTCGGTAACAGTAGATAGGACGCACCGGCACCGGCTGAGTGGATCGCAGTCCTCGCCGGGTAGCGGGCACTCGCTCTCATACCAGTAGATGCCGTCCCCGTCGTCGCCGCCTTGGGCATTGGCCGCGCAGCGATCGCAGGTGTCGTCGTCGCCCTCAGCCTCATATGCCGTCCCAACCCGCACTCCGGCTGCGTCGAGTACATCATGGCTGGGCGTCAGTTGATCGCCAGTTCCAGGCTGTGGGGCGTTGATCCCGGCTTGCCGCCGACCGTAGCCTATCAGCTGCAGCAGCCCCACCACGGTCAGGCCTAGAGCGACGGCCAGGGCATCATCTCCAGGTTGTGGCGTATCCTCCTCGTCGTCGCCTTCCTCGGTCGCCAGAGAACCGGTCATGCGGATCGCGAGCTCGGTACGGGCCTGCTGCACGCCAGCCCTGTAGCCCGCCTCTGCTACCGACCAGATGGCCCCGCCGTGCATTCCGACGCGGGCTAAGAACGACGCTCGGAGGGCATCTGAAAGAGTTGTGGGCTTGGCACCGTTGAGAAGGCCCCACTTGGCGATGCAGGCGTCCATCTCGGGGCCCAATGAGCAATGCAGGAAGTCGCGGTTGCTCAGGATCTTGGCGGCAAGGACATCCTGCCCGGCTGCGGATGGATGGCGCGTGGGGTAGGCCAGATGCCGGCCGTTGGCGAAGGCCCGTGGGAACCACTGCGCCGCCGCCTCGTCCAGTTGGGTTATCAGCATGGCGCTGAAGTAACCCTCGGTATCTACGCTGGTTAGCCAGCCTTTGAAGATCTGGCCGAGGTGGGCGGAATAGGCGTTTACCCTAGCGTGGGTGGAGCCCCTGTGTAAAGCGGTCCGGTGGCGCATCACCCTCTGCAGGCAGCGGTATGACCCGTTGCGGCGAGTCTCGACCCACACGCCGCGCTTGAGGGCGGTCAGGACTTGGCCAGCCTTTGACATAACCAAAAGCCTACCGCCACGTATGTGCCTCTAGCCCCAAAAGATCCGATAACGGTCCCGATCGACTTCCGCGATCAGACCTTCGATACGTCAGTCCGGGTTATCAGCAAAGAGCCCCCAACTCAGCGGCGGTACCCCGTCCGATACGACTCGTCGCCGGGTGGGTGGGCTGGTCGCGTGCACGCCAATCGCGTTGCTGCACCAGCCGTCGAAGAGGTGGTCCCGCCCGCCGACTGACCTGGCCTCGCTCGGGCTGCCGGCATACGGCCACTAGAATCACCGCGTGGAGGAGTTGTCGGTGCTTGGTCTCGACGCATCGACGTCGGTCGCGCCGGCGATGCCGGCGTGGGACACCGATCGGCTCGTAACCTACAGCCGCTCCGTCACGGTAGACCTCACCTATCGCTGCTCGGCCCGGTGCGGATATTGCGAGTACCGCAGCGACGAGGGTGGCTTGATCTCACCGGCCGAGTTGGAGCGACTACTCGACCTCGCCGAATCCAATCGATGCCGCGAGGTCCTGGTGATGTCCGGAGAGCGGCCCTGGGACCTTCCCGACGTGGCCGCAGCACTTGCGGCGCGCTTTCCGTCGCGCGTTCACGCGTCAGGGGTCCTGGCCGGCGAGGCTGCTGAAGACGCCTTCATCGACCTCGCCATCGAGGTCTGCCGCGCGGCCATGGGCCGGGGACTGCTGCCGCACACCAACCTTGGCGTTCTCAGCCGGCGGTCGCTGGAGCGCCTCAAGCCCTGGAACGTATCGATGGGGCTGATGCTGGAGAACCTCCGAGCGGACCTCAAGGCCCACAGCGGCGCCTATCACAAGGTTCCCGCGGACCGCATCCGCCATATCGCCGACGCCGGCGAGCTCCGCATCCCCTTCACCACCGGCATCCTCGTCGGGATCGGCGAATCCGGGGACGACCGGAGGGCAGCGCTGGAGGCGATCGCCGGCCTCCACCTGCGCCATGGGCATATCGAGGAGGTCATCGTCCAGGACTTCCAGCCCAAGCCCGGCACGCCGATGGCCG
>DAINCX010000106.1:0-4555 GCA_036732165.1 Candidatus Dormiibacterota bacterium
GGCCCGCTGGTCGACAGCCGCGGTCAGGTGGTGGGCATCAACACCGCGATCATCGCCTCGGCTCAGGGGATCTGCTTCGCCGTGCCGAGCAACACCGCCCAACGGGTCGTGTCCTTGTTGTTGCGGGATGGGCGGGTGATCCGCTCCTACCTCGGGATCACCGGCGAGCCGTGGCCGATCCACCGTCGCGTTGCCCGCTACTACCACTTGGAGCAGGAGGCCGGCGTTCGGGTGGCCCAGCTCGATCCCAATGGTCCAGCCCAGCAAGCAGGGGTCCTCAAGGAGGACGTCCTGGTCGGGCTCGCCAATCACCCGATGAAGGGCGTCGACGACCTCCAGCACTTTTTGACCGACTGGCCGGTCGGCATCCCCGCCGAAGCCCAACTGCTGCGTGGCACCGAGCTGATCAAGCGAACCATCATCCCCGGCGAGCTGAAGCGCTAGCTAGATAAAAAAGAGGGCGCCGCGCCGGCGCCCTCTATCGCTAGTTGCTGTTGGCTACGGCGTCGGATCCAGGTAACTGCCGCCGTAGATGTCGCTGTTGCCGAAATTCGCAGGGCAGTCGGAATTCGGTGCTGGGCGCGTCGGTGACGTCCCGGCCTCGATTCCCGCCCGGAAGGCATCGATCGCCGGGCAGTCGGCCTCGTTCCGCGCGTCGTTCCAGACCGCCGACCCATAGGTCCGAGTAGCCACCGCGTATACGTAGTCACCGAAGAACTCGGCGGTGAGCCCGTTCTGGCTCGAGCCGCGCGCATCGCCGCTTGTGCCGCGATTCAACTCAGTAAACGCGCCGGGGACGGCTCCAACCAGATCCGCGTGCTTCACCACGGCCTGCATCGGCCGTGGGGTGCTGGTCGTCGTCTGATAGGGCGCCAGGTAGGCGTCGTACGTCAGGTAAGCGTCGGTCCCATTCGGCGAGATGCTGATCGCCGTGTAAAACGGCCGGTCAGGGCTGCTCGAGGCAACGATTGGCCCCTGCCACGTCTGGCCCTGATTCGTGGAGTAGCGGACCAGCGCCTGCTCGTGATTGAGTCCGAGCGCGCCGTCCGCCCAGTTGATCAGCAGCTCATTCGTCGCATCGGTGCCATTTGGCGCCCCGTTGGCAATGTCAACGCTAGGCCCAGCGGCCAGATCGACGCGCGCGCCCGCGATGCCATCCATCACCGGCCGGCCGAGCGCCGGGTCGAAGACGCCCGGGCGGACCACCGGGAAGAGGAACCGGAATGGCTCAAAGGTCTTGCCGCCGTTAAAGGACCGGGAGAGCAGCTCGCCGGTCTGCTTGCCAGCACCCGTCCCGATGCCGAACACATAGACCACGCCGTGGCTGTCGGTCCGGACCGTGCACCCGTCGGGCGGGTTGTTTTGCCCGTTGTTGGAGGCGCTACTGATCTGGTTCTGCTTCCAGGTGTTCCCGCCATCGGTCGAGGTCGCCAGCATCACTGGCGCCGGTGCGGCGTTCGCACTGAGCTCCTGGCCGCGGAAGGCGGCGTTGCATACGTAGACGTTGCCGAAGAACGGGCTGCTCTGCGCGTTGTCCGCCCAGACCTGCTCCTTGTCACTGAAGACCGTCGAGGACTGCTTGCTGATGACGACCGGGGCCATCCAAGCGCTGTTATCTCCGGACGCCGCACCGACTACATTATCGGTCCGGGAAACAGCGATACCCTCAAAGCCCTTGAAGGTCTCGTTGCGCTTGGCGAACAGGTTGGAGGTCAGGTTCGCGTAGTAGAGCCGCGAGCCGTTCGCCCATGAGAAGGTTCCATTCGCACCTGGCTTGGGCCCAAAGGAGAGCGCGGGGTCGCCGTCGGAAACCAGCCCTGACTCGAAGTACCTGGGCAGCGTTCCGATGGGTCCCTGCTGGGGCGTGCAGGCTGTGCCCGGCGTGGCGCAGCCGCGCGCGGTGAGGCCCTGGTAGGTCGGCTGGGTCCAGGTCGTGCCGCTATCGAACGAGAAATACACCCCGGAGACACCAATCCCCGGAGTGAACGGGCAGGTCGTCGGGTTGCCCGAACTGCAGGCTTCCAGGTCGATCTCGTCATTCGAGCCGGACGCCAGGATATTGGGGTGATTGGCATCGACGGCCAGGGCGGGCTCGTTTTGCTTGTTCTGCGCGAACGGGGTTACTGGACTGCCAACCGACACCAGCGTATCCCCCGCTGCCAGCGCCGGTATCGCGCCTGCCACGACCGCGACCCCCGCGGCCATGACGAGAAGGCTCTTCTTGAAGCGCCATCGACTTGGAGTCACGTCTTCCCTCCTGTGTGAACGTCGACTCGTCCCCGCCTAAATACGAGATCCGCTGTCGTCGATCGAACCGGCAAAGGCCGGGCCTCGCGGCCCGGCCCTGTGCTACGAACTAGCGCCTAACAGTTGTGGGCGTAGGTCCCGAAGGCGGGCACCAAGGCTACGGTCGCCGGACCCATGAAGGTCAGACGGCCGTCCCAAGACGCTCCAACGACGGGTTCAACACCGCCGCGGCCGAACCACTGGGCGAAGACCTCATCCTCTGGATGCCACTGGCCATATGAATTGGCGTCGCTGTTGCCATTCATTCCGAACCAGATGCCAACCACCGGATCACCGACTTCCAGGAGGCCGGTGCAGCCGTACTGCGGCGCTGAGGAAACCCTCCACGGCTGGACGGCGTTGTTGACGAACGGATCATCGAGCCACTCGGCAATCTCATGACTCAGCGCGTGGATGTCCGCCAGTCCGCGCGTCGGCTTGGGAGCGGTGCGGGTGCCGGTGTAGTCCGACAGGAAGCCCGAGTAGGTCCCCGGGGTCACGTACGCGCTGTAGGCAAAGGTCTGGACCGGCTGGGCGCCCTGTCCATTCGCGGAGCCGGCGCCGTGCCCGATCGGCATCCCGGCGCCGTGGTAGCCGAGGATGCAGCAATTGTCGTATGTCTTCTGGTAGAGGAGCACGTTGTCAGTCAGGAACAGCGGCAGGGTCTTGGCGCTGACGTTTAGCGAGCCCATCAGCCTTTGCAGCTGGGTCGAGAACCAGGTCACTTCCGCGATCCCCGTGAGCGCGCCGGCGGGCCGGACATAGGCCACGCCCTTCTCCGCCGGGACATCGAGTGTCTGGGTCGGCAGGACTGAGGTCGACAACCTGACGTGGTAGCTGGTCCCGATCTTGCCGAACTGCGCGCGCATGAACGCGTCCCCATACTGGGCGTTGTCGCCGCCGAGGGTGGCGTCATAACCGTTGGCCTGAAAGATCGGCGAGGCGAGCGTCCGGCCAACCTTCGCCGTACCGTCAAAGCTGTGGGTGACCGGGGTTGCACGGAAACCGGGGTCGGTGCCGAAATAGTCGTTGAGGACGGAAGTGTTCTGGCCGGCTGCCAGGAAATTCAGCTTCACCGGGATGATCACGACCGGGATGGTCGTGGATCCGCCGGCACGGGGGTCGGAACCAACCATGGTGATCGGGTAGGTGACGTGGTTAGTCGGATCGGTGTACTGGAAGGTCCAGTGGTCAATCGTCGTGGCACCTGGCAAGAATTGCGCTGGGACGCCACCCTGGGTCGTAAACCGCGCGTCCTGCGGCTGCGCGGTCGCGGTGCTGGCGGAGGCCGCCGAGGTCGAGACCGCACTGGCGACGACCGCCGCGGCACTGACGCCGACTAACAATCCGGATCGTTTTAACCTGATCAATCAGACTTCCCTCCATAGATTTCGTTCGCGAATCGAGCGTAAAAACGAATCGGGTCTTTGTCAACGGCCATCTGGGCCGGTCGCCGGTGGAAGGGCCGCGCTGGCTAGAGCGGCCCTTCCCGAACGGCCGATGGGTGCTCGCGATCTCAAGCGCGGCAGGCTTCGCCCGCGTCCAGCTGATACTCGAAAAGTGCCCTCCTTCCAGGGGTTCCGTGACCGCTAAGAAGCTTAACCCGAAGTCACATCGGAGTCAACGATCGGTAAACGGCCGTTAACTGAACGCGCTCCTATCAGCTTTGACGTATTCGAAACGGGGAGCGGCCAGCTTGGCCGCACCCCGTTTGTCAGCGTGACTATCGGACCTTCGGAGAAACCGAGGCGGTCGAGGAGCCCCGGCTTGTGGCCGGGTTGGTGAACGCCGGCGTGGCACCACCGGCAGCGGTCAGTCCGCGGGCCGCGAACATCGCCTCGTTCAGGCCCTGCGGCGGGCTTCCCGCCGAGGCCAGCGCGTAGACGGGGACGGGCGTCCCGCCGACGAACGACGTCGAGATATAGTCGCCGACCATGTAGCCCTGCGACGTCAGGGGCAGCCAGCCGAGGGCGATGGGTCCGGCGATTTGCTGGGCGCCGCTCCAGGTCGCCCCGCCGTTCGCCGAGGAGATGAATCCGGCATCCAGCTGGCACGTGGCGACGGTGCAATCCGCGTTCGGGTAGTAGTAATAGCTGAGGCCGATATGGGCGCTTGCCCCGGCCGTCGCCTTATCGACCGCGAGGCCGGGGATGAAGTGGTCGACCCCGCTCCGCGCCGGGTCGGCCGGGACGCCGAAGACCGGCGACCAGTTAACTCCATTATCAGACGTGCTGATGACGATGTCGTTGGCCTTGCAGGCCTGCTCGAA
>DAINCX010000107.1:0-4231 GCA_036732165.1 Candidatus Dormiibacterota bacterium
TCATGAAGTATCCACGGGTCCTCGTGACGGGAGCCACCGGCTTCATTGGTGGCGGAATCGTACGAGCGCTCATCAGCGCGGGCCACGAGGTCGTGGGCCTGGTGCGCTCACCGGACAGTCCGGCGTCTCGCGCCCTAAAAGAGTCCGGCGTCCGCCTGGCCGTTGGGGACATGGTCAAGCCGGAAACCTATCGCGGCCTGGTGACCGAGGTCGACGCCGTGGTCCATGCGGCACAGTTCGGAGTGACGGGACGGCTGACCGACGCCAAGATCGCCCAGCTGGGGGCCGCCAATCACCTGATGACCAACACCCTCGCCACCGAGTGCCTGGCCCTGCATAAACGATTCGTCTACACGAGCGGGACCTTCAACTACGGCAACTGTGGCGACGCCTGGATCGACGAGTCGACGCCGTTCAATCCCTCCCCTCTCGGCAAGACGCACGCCAACGAGGTGGCCGCCCTGCGAGAGGCGCGTGCGGTCAAGTCGCTCGACCTGGTCGTCGTCGCTCCCGGCTTCGTCCTCGGGCCGGGCGGCTACTTCAAAGAAGCGCTCTACGACCAGGCCAAAAAGAACCGGCTTCGGGTCGTCGGCTCCGGCACCAACTACTGGAGTTGCATCCATGTTGATGACCTGGCGGCCGCCTTTGCCGCCGCGCTCGAGCGCGCGCCCTGGGGAGGCGAGTACAACGTCGTCGACGACAGCCCGCTGACCCTGCGTGCCCTGGTCGACGCGGTGACAACCGCCATGAGCCAAAAGCGGGTCGGCAACATCCCGCCGTTCCTGATGAACCTGCTGGTCGGCAAACCGCTCGTCCAGTCCATGGTCAGCTCGTTTCGCGTCCGGAACCAGAAGGCCCGCGAGGAGCTGGGCTGGGCACCGAAGTTCCCAACCGCCGCCGACGCCCTCCCCTCCACCCTGGCCAGCCTCGAAAAGACCAACTAGCAGACTCCTACGCTGAGGTCATCCTATGGCCGATCAGCATCCCCACCCGCTTTTCGTCCGCAACCTCCAGGGCGGCCAGCTGCGCGAGACCTTCCTCGTCTCCGCCGTGGTGTCCGTGCTGGCGGTCCGCTTCTACCTCACGCTGACCGGTTTCCCGCAGATCGGTGGCCGTGGTCTGCACATCGCGCACATGCTCTGGGGCGGCGCGCTGATGGTGACGGCCTTGCTCTTTCTCCTCGCCTACCTCGGCGAGCGGATCCGGCGGGTCGCGGCCATCCTGGGCGGCCTTGGCTTCGGCCTGTTCATCGATGAGCTCGGCAAGTTCATCACGAGCGACAACAACTACTTCTACCGCCCGGCCATCGCGCTGATCTACGTCGTGTTCGTGCTGCTGTTTCTTCGCCTTCGCTCCTTCGACCGGCATCGCCCGGTATCCGCGGAGATCTACCTCGCCAATGCCCTGGTGCTGCTCCAGGAGGCCGCCATCCACGAGCTCGACCCCCATGAAAAACGCCGCCTGATTCGCTGGGTCCGCCTGAGCGGCAAGGCCGGCACGGATCTTCTCGGCGACGACGCCATCCGGCGGCTGGAGGCGCGCCCACCGGACCTCGTGCCGCAAAGCCGGGTGACACGCGTCCTTCGCGTGGCGCGCCGGACCGTCACTCGCGGGCTCCGCTCCAGGTGGACCGAACGGATCGCCGTGCCGGTGCTTCTGGTGCGATTGCTCGGTGGGGTTGCCGTCGCCGGCGTCCTCGCCCTGACCCGTGACACGAGCCTGGCAGGCGGATTCCAGCATTCGCCACTACTGATCGCGACGGCGATCTCGAGCCTGATGGCCGTCATCGGACTGATCCGC
This sequence comes from Candidatus Dormiibacterota bacterium, assembly GCA_036732165.1. Lineage (GTDB taxonomy): Bacteria > Chloroflexota > Dormibacteria > CF-121 > CF-121 > JALYYC01. The sequence continues at coordinate 1,801 of DAINCX010000107.1, forward strand.
CTGCCCCTATCCCGGATTCATGCCCTGCGCTGGTTCAAGCGGTCGATCCTGACGACGATCCTGCTGACGGATGTCTTCGTCTTCTACTATCAGCAGCTCGGTGGCCTCTCGGACCTCGTCATCGACCTCATCCTGCTCGGCGTCTTCGAGGCGATAATCGACGCGCAGCACACCCGCACTTCCTCTCCCTCCCCCCATGCGCGGGAGGGTCCCACTCTTTCTCCCTCCCCCCTTGCGGGGGAGGGTCGGGGTGGGGGGTAATAATTGACCTTGAGATGAAGTGGGTCACGCGGAAGCGCGCCAATGTCGATCGCGTGGCCTGTCCCTGGCTAATCAGGCGCTTCGTCGATCCGGAGGCGGAGTTTATCTTCGTCGAGTCAGATCAGATCGCCGGCGTTGTGGAGCGCGAGGGAGCTATTCCGTATGACACCAAGGGCGCGGAACTGGGCCACGTCGATGGTCGATGCAGCTTCGAGTCGATTGTGCTCAAGTACAAGCTGACGGATCCCGCGCTCCAGCGGCTTGCCCAGATCGTCCATGGTGCCGACGTGTCGGAGGACTCCGACATTACCCCCGAGTCGCAGGGCCTCGCCGCCATCGCCCATGGCTTCGCGATGGTCCACGGCGAGAACGACCAGGAGAAGATCCGCCTCGAGACACCGATGTACGACGCGCTATACGCCTGGTGCCAGGAGCGTCACTAGCGAAGCCAACGACTCGGAGGGAGGAAACAATGCCAGTGGATATTCGCGCTTTGCAGGCGCCGATTCGTGAATCGCTTAAGCGCGACCCGGCGTCCGCCGACGTCAAGCTGACCGTAGGCAGCGCCCAGAGCGACCTCGATGATCCGCTCCACTGTGCGATCACGCCCGAGTCCGTCAAAGATGTCGTATGGCGCTCGGGTGCCCATCCGGCCGTCGGCGGATCCGGCGATGTGCCATGTTCAGCCGACCTGTTGCTCGGCGCGCTGGCCGCGTGCCAGGAGACGACACTCCGGATGGTCGCCGCCAACCTGGGCATCGAGCTAGAGTCGCTCGAGGTCACCGTGACCGGCGACTGGGATCCACGCGGAACGCTGGCGATGGGCAAGGAGTTCCCGATCGGCCTGACCGGAATTCGCTCCACGACATCAGTCGCGATCAAGGGCAACGTGGAAGGCGATCGCGCCGAGCGGTTCCTCCGGAGCGCAGAGAAATATTGCGTCGTTCTGAACACCCTTCGCAACGGCGTTCCCGTCGAATCGAGCTTCACTATCGGGAGCGTTCCCGAGAGCTAGGTAGCCTTCTCCGCGCCGTAGAGCTTGGCGGCCTGGAGATAGATGGCCATGAACCTTTCCGGGTGCTCGAGTGGCTCGAACCTGTACTGCTCGTAGAGGCCGTGTGCGTCACGGGTCGAGAGGATCGTGATGCGCAGCCCCTGCAGATCCGGATGCGCGACCACCGCCTCGATCAGCCTCTTCCCCACCCCACCGCCGCGGGCCGGCTCGCTGACGAACACATCGCAGACCCAGGCAAAGGTCGCGCGGTCGGTGACGACCCGGGTGAACCCGACCAGCTCGCCGTCCTGGAGGGCGCCAAAGCACAGGCTGTTGTCGATCGAGCGGTCGAAGACGGGCCGCGGAATTCCCCGACTCCAATAGGCCTCACCCGACAGCCAACCGTAGATCCGGTCGCGGTCCATGCGCCCGACGTCGGTCGTGATCTCGATCCCCACGCAGTCATTTTCTCCGTCCCCCCTTGGGGGAGGGTGGGGTGGGGGCGCTAGGTCCCAGTGTCCAGCGGCTCAGCGGGAACGCGGCCGGCGATTACGTCTGCTAGAAAATGCGCGAGCCGCCCGGGCGCAAAGGAATCCTCAGACGCGACGATCTCCTCGAGGGCCCACCAGCGGGGCTCGGCCAGGAACTTTCGCTCGAACTCATCCCAGCCGGTGATATCGACCTCGTGCGAATCAACCCGGACCAGGTAAAAGCGTTCGCGTTGACGGAGCAGTTGGCCTGTGGTCGGCAGCGGAAAGACATGCTCCCGCACCCAGATGCAGGGACCAATCTCGAATTCGTGCAACCCGCACTCTTCCGCCAGCTCCCGCCGCAGGGCAATCTCATCAGACTCGCCTTCAGTCACGCCACCGCCCGGCGTGATCCAGAAGTACCGGGACCGGTCCGGGTCGCTGAAGGCCTTGAACAGCAGGATGCGGTCCTTGCGATCAAGGACAATCGCGCGCACCGCGTGGCGAAGGACGGGCTCCTCGGACTGTCTCATCAATCCCAGGTCACCAGGTGAGGGCGTCACCTCCGCAATCTCCTAGGGCAGGAGCTCGACGTACCCGTCCGTTCCATGCACGCGAATCCGCTGCCCATTTCGGATGAGCCGGGTGGCGTGCTCCACGCCCACGACGGCCGGCAAGCCGTACTCCCGTGCGATTACTGCGCCAT
>DAINCX010000108.1:0-4073 GCA_036732165.1 Candidatus Dormiibacterota bacterium
TTCAGCTGCTGACTCTTCCCCTGAATCTGGCTATAGACGCTGTCGGCGACCGAGGTGCTCAGCAGTAGGGTGAGGAGCACGACGGCCACCAGCGGGCGGATAAACGGCGCAAATCGGCTGCCGGGACGACCCCACTCCTGATGCATCGGCCGCCCAGAATACGACAGGGCGTACGCGAATGCATGAGAATTTGGACCATTTGTGGCAACTAAGAAGATCGTTACAGGGCTGTTGTCTAGACTCGGGCTTCATCGATGGCCGACCCTCGCTATGCGCTAATCCACTCGTCGCCATCACCGCCGCGTCGGAAGCGACGGACTCGTCGGCGGACGGAGGGCACCGACCAGGCGATGGCGGCTCCGGCGACGAGGCCAAGAAGAAGCATCGTCGCCAGGGTTCGCGGACCGATTGGGTGCCGCGTCGACGGAGGAAGTCCGTTCGGGTCGTAGACGACGACGCTCTTAAGGATGACGCTGCCAAGTCCGCCCACGATCAGCACGCGGCCATCGCGCATGAGGGTGGCGGTGTGCCGATGGCGGTCCATCGCCGGGCCGGTGAGCGCCCAGCGCTTGCTTGCCGGGTCGTAGATCTCGGCCGGCTGTTGCGAGGCGGCGCCCACCACCAGGACTCGGCCATCTTGCAAGACGGTGGCCGTGTGGTCGACGTATTCCTGCCCCGTATCGGGGCCGGGTACCCACTGATTGACCCGCGGGTCGTAAATCTCGGTGCTCACGGATAGGGGTGGCCTCTGGTCCACGCCCGTAGACGCCTGGCCCGCGGGCCCCTGGTCCGCGCCCGCTACGACCAGGACATGGCCGTTTGGGAGCAGCGAAGCGGTATGTCGGACACGGCCGGTGGCCATCGGCGCACCCAGGATCCAGTGATCGTTGACCGCGTCGTAGATCTCGGTTGAGTTCAACAGGGCAAGGTTGATCGGGGCAACGTTAATGAGGGGAAGTTCCTGGCCACCGGCGATCAGCACTCTGCCGTCGCTCAGCAGTGTCGCCGTCTGATCCCCCCTGTGGTAGGCCATCGGTGCCGCAAGCGACCAGCGGTCGGTTTTCGGATCGTACAGCTCGGCGTCAGCCGGGTGGCTCGCATACACCACGCCATTTCGGAGCGCCAGGCTGATACCGCCCACCGCCAGCACCCGGCCGTCCCGGAGCAGCGTGGCGGTGTGGCCCACCCGTGGTCCGAGCATGGCGGCAGCCGGCGACCATGTTTTGGTGGCCGGGTCATAGAGCTCCGCGCTTGCCTGCGTCGATGGGTCCGGTGAAGCCTCGCCTCCCGCAACGAGGACCTTTCCGCTAGCGAGAAGCGTGGCCGTCTGGCCGAGTCGCGGGGTTGCCATCGATCCAGCCGGCGTCCAGCGGTTGGTCGCCGGGTTGTAGATTTCGGCACTCGCGCGAACGTTTCCCAGACCGTCCGTCCCACCGGCGATTAACACCGTGCCGTTTCGCAGCAGGGTGGCCGTGTGCGACTCTCGACCGACGATCAAGCCGGTGGCATTGGACCAGAGTCCAGCACGCCCGGCCCCAGTCGAGGCGGCCCCGGTGGGCGTGGTGCCCGCGGCGGTTGCCAGGATGACCAGGCAAACTGCGAGCAGTCCCCGCCGCATATCAGCCCGATTATCCGCCCCGAGGATTAGCCAGGGAGAGTGAGCTAGCCTTATCGCCAGCTAACGCTGACGACCTGAACCGGCTGCGCGATACCCTTCAGGCTGACCTCGCGAGGCTCCGAGATCGCGAACTTGCACGGTTGGGCCGAGTGCCAACTCGCGAGCACCTCCCCACCCTGGGCCGTCGCCGCGATGCGGGCCGCCTCGTGCACACCCTTGCCGCGGTAATCGAGGCCGACCCGAGTCGCGGCCGCCCGGTGGATTCCGATCCGAACCGAGGGCGCATAGCCATGAGTGCGGCGATGGCTGGCCAATGTCCGCTGAATCTCAACAGCACAGTCGATCGCCCGGTCGGGCTGGTCGAAACTGGCGAAAACGCCATCCCCCACATGGTTGATCTCCTCGCCACTGTGGCGGGCGATCAAGCCGCGAAGCGTCTGGTCGTGCCAGTGCAGCACCTCGTTCCAGGCTTCATCGCCCATCGCCACGACGAGTTCAGTGGACCTCACAATGTCGGTGAACATGAAGGTGCGTGTCGCCGGAGCACCCGCCATCGGTTGCGCCGGCAGCTGGCCGGTCTCGGCGAGCATGTTGGCAACGCGACGTTCGTCTAGTACGGCGCCGAGCCGGGCAAAGGTCGCGTGCGCCGCCCTTAGCTCGAGGACGGCGCCCTCGGGGTCGCCGCCCGCCTGGTAGGCGGAACCCAGCGCAGCGCGTGTCAAGGCCTCCTCGTAGGGGGCGCCGACTTCTCGCCAGAGTGCGAGCGCCTCACAGGAATCTCGCACGGCTCTATCAGCATCGCCTTCGGCCAGCGCGAGAGCCGCGCGCGCGTCGTGCGTGTGTGCTTTCAGCGCCGGGATCGTAAAGATTGCGCTGATCGAACCGAGCTCAGCGGCGGCGGCCGCGGCCGTGGCCCGATCGCCCGCCGCCAATGCGATCATGACTTGCGCCGGCAGCAAGCGCGCACGAGATGCCGGTTGGCTCTCGCCGGCCAAGCCCCGCTTGATGGCCGCCGACGCCGCTCCAACGTCGCCCTCCGCCAGACGAAGGAGGGCCAGACCAGGATTCGGTTGCCGCCCGAGATCGTGGGCCTGGCGGAATGCGTCCCCCGCCTCGAGGAGGTCTCCCCGATTGAGCCGGATTTCGCCGATTTGATAGAGCGCCTCGGCCGCGTAGTCGTTCCTAAAGTCGCGAACCTCGTTGTAGGCGTCGCGAGCCTCCTGTTCGGCCTCCTGCCAGGCCCCGGTGAGACGGATCACTCCCGCCCGATGGACGCGGCACATACCGGGGAACCCTTTGATGGTCTGCCGCTCGCACCATCGACGGGCCGCTTCGGTCCAGTCGCTTGCTCGCTTGTAATCGGCCATCTCCTCGCAAGTGCTGATCGTGTTGCAATAGATGGCGCCGGTCGTGAAGGGTCGCAGCTCGCCGGATAGCGCGGCAACGGTCGCCTGGTCGAGCAGGGCCATGCCTTCGTCGTACTGACCCTGGGCGATCAGGGTCAAGCCCTGGGTCTGTAGGGCAAGCGCCACCAGGTCTCGGCTGCCAAACCTGGTGCCAATTTCGAGAGCTTGCTGCGCGAACTCGAGTGCGCCCGGGTAATTGCCCGTGTTGTGTGCCTGCAACCACTTGCGGCGCGCCAGGTATCCGTGTTCGATACCGACCGGCTCATCCTGGAGCAGGCGCTCTGCCTGGCTGAGCCAGGCGGCCGCGACCGCCGCGGCCCGTCCTGAGTTATCCTTCGCTAAATCCATCGCAACGAGAGCGGCTCGGCGCGGCTCACCCGCCTCGAGACGCAGCGCAAAGGCACGCTCGCGGGCGCCGATGCAGAGGTCCACGCGGGCGTTCCACCAGGCGGCTTCGGCGAGGCCTTCCAGATCTTCGGCCGTCAGGCCACCGGCTTGATCGGCCGCCGTCAGCAGCTCGAAGGCCTCCTGCCATGCATGGCGGCGGAGGGCTTCGCGTCCTGCTGCCAGCGCCTTATCGAGATTGACTTCGGCCATGTTTCCGCCTCGACGGTGCCAGACATTGTCCCATAGGGGCTAAACCCCCACCCCGACCCTCCCCCGACGCGGGGGAGGGAGAAACGGGCAGCTCCCGCCAGCGGGGACGGAGCAACGGGCAGCTCCCGCCAGCGGGGAGGGAGAAGTAGGCCTAAATCTCGTAGGCTGATGGAGATGGATGTCCACGTCGCGCTGCCGAATGGGCACCAGGGGGTCACGATCGATCAGCTCATCGAGATCACCGAGGTCGCCGAGGAGCTGGGCTTCGCCGGCGCCTGGCCCCTCGACCATGTCCTGGTCGGCCCGGACCTGAAGGATCGCTACCCCTGGGTGATCGAGCCGCTGACGCTGCTCGGCTACCTCGCGGCGCGCACCCGGAGGATCCGGCTTGGCACCTCGATCATCGTGCTCGGGATGCGCAACCCGTTCGTGGTCGCCAAGCAGGCCGCCAC
>DAINCX010000109.1:0-4034 GCA_036732165.1 Candidatus Dormiibacterota bacterium
TCCCGAACTGCGACCGGTAGACGCCGAGGTCGCTTTCCGCGTTGGGATCGTTGTAAGCGTCGACGATCGCGACCGTCTGCCCCGTCCCGGCGGACGCGGACGGCAGGTTGTACGCCGATTGGAGGTCGGGCGGGTTATAGCCCGCCGGGCTGGCGCCCACGAAGGAGGGACCGGCGGCTGGTCGCGCCAGGATCGCGTGGCAGCGCGCGGACCCGGCTTCCGCCGGCCCGCAGGACGGCATGTGTTGGAAGGCAGCGCCGGCGGCGCCGGCAGCGCCGGCCGGGGTGGCGCCGGTTGCCGAGAGCAGGAGGGCAGCGGCGGCGCCGACGGACGCACGATGTAGAACGCGTCTGAGAACAGCTTTCACTTTCCTTGCTTTGCTCCTATCAGCAGCTCGCTCTTGAGCCGAAGGAACGCAGCTGTCCAGAAAAGCCGAGCCGCGGCCTCCCTGACCCTGCACCTTCGACGGGGCGACAATGGAAGCAAATCGGGGTCGCGATGTCAACCGTGGGGTCGCTGGTTGTGCCCTCACGGCTGAGGTAGGCGCCGCTTGGAGCTACGGCTCTAGGACGGCTAAATTCGGTCCAGCTTGCGCTGCTCGCACGGAAGACCTGGTGGAGGCCCGCCAAGACTGGGCGAAGGGAGATGACGCGCCCGCTCTTTCGGGGCTTTGGGGATGGCGACTCCAAGTCGAGACTTCGGTGAGGCCGATCGTGGTTGTAATAGTCGACGAACTCTGGAGCAGCCGCCGCAGGTGCCGCTCGTTGAGCGGAATCAGGTGGTCAAGGCAATCACTGCGGACGGCCTGCAGATCTTGATCCGGAGCGCAACCCGCGCCCGAATGTGGCGGTCCACTTCCGCATGTGCGGTCCCCATACTGGCCGACGTGCTACCCGGTGGGTTGACGACGCCGGAGGACCGACCACCGCAACTTTGCAGTGGGGACTTCGGGGCCCTGGTGCGTCCAATACGCCGAGAGGAGCACGCCCGCTGACCCAGATCGTCTTATCGACAACGCTTTTGACTCTGTTCGCCCTCGGCGGACTGCTCGCCCTCACCCGTACGAGGGCGGCACGCTGGCCTCTCGCCCTGCCGGCCATGGCAGCGAGCGCCTGGGCGGCCGCCTGGCTCGCCGCTCACATCGAGCCGACCCCATCCGCAATGCCACCCTGGTACGCCATCGCCCTCCTCCTGGCCGCCGGCCTGACGGGCATCGGATACCTGTTCCGACAGATCCACTGGCCGGCCCGCTTGTTCCTCGCCTCCCTGTCCCTGACCTCCGGCACCTACCTCGCCGTCGTCTTGAAGGTCACCTTCGCCGGCGGCTTGCCCCTCCTCGGCGTCCTCCTCTCGAGCGTCCTGCTCGTGCTGGAGTTGGTGGCGATTCTGCTGACGATGGTCTTCGCCTTCGAGATGGCGGATGTGCTCGGCCGGGACACCACCGAGCCTGAACCGGGGCCCGGGTCGTCTGAATATCGGCCTCGGGTGTGCCTGCAGGTGCCCGCCTACAACGAGCCGCCCGAGTTGGTCCGGCAGACCCTCGAGGCCTTGGCCAGGCTGGACTACCCGAACTACCTGGTTCAGGTGGTGGTCAACAACACCACCGATCCCGCACTGTGGCGCCCGGTCCAGGACATGTGCACGGAGCTCGGCGGACAATTCCAGTTCATCCACCTGCCGCGGTGGCCTGGCTTCAAGGCGGGCGCCCTGAACGAAGCCACGCGGCTGCTCGATCCGGATGTGGAGGTGGTCGCGATCATCGACGCGGACTACCTGGTGGCCGCCGACTTCCTCAGCGCCTGCATCCCCTTCCTGGCGGATTCAAACGTGGCCTTCGTGCAGACGCCGCAGCACTATCGCGAGTGGCGGGACTCGCCCTACCTGCGGGGCCTCTTTCACGCCTATCGCTACTTCTTTGACGTAACCATGGTCAGCCGGGCGCGGAGCAACGCGATCATCTTCGGCGGCACCATGGGTCTCATCCGGCTCTCAGCCCTCAAAGAGATCGGCGGCTGGGCCGAATGGTGCATCACCGAGGACGCCGAGGCCTCTCTCCTGATTCTCGCTCGGGGTTGGAAGGCCGTCTATCTGAATCGACCGTTCGGCGAGGGCCTGATGCCTATGGATTTCGATGGGCTGCGCCGGCAGCGCTACCGCTGGGCGTTCGGCGGAGTCCAGATCCTTCGCCGCCACCTTGGCCTGCTGCTCGGCATACTGCCCAGCAGACTCACGCCTGCTCAGCGCTATTACTACCTGGTTGGCGGCCTGGGTTGGTTCGGAGACCTGGTGGGAGCAGGGCTCGGCCTCTTCCTGTTGCTGGCCTCGCCGCTGATCGTCTTCGGACACGTCCTGCTCCTCCGTCAGTTGACCGGGGCGGTGCTCGTGCTTCCGCTCCTCCTCCTGGTGAGCGGCCTGATCCGCCTTGGTTGGGCTCTCAAGCTGGCGACAGGCGCGAGGTGGCGCGACGTCCCCTTCGCGGTCATGGTGATGCTGGCCCTGACGCTAACGGTGGCGCAGGCTTGCGCGCGTGGGTTGTACCAAGCCCGAGGTGTCTTCCTCAGGACCCCGAAGTCGAAATCTCCCTCGCGACTCTGGCGCGCGTTGGTCGGCACCTGGCTGGAGTCGAGCCTGGCGGTGGCGAGCCTGGCGATGCTTCCGGCGGTCGTCGTTCTGGGACCGCGACCTCTCGGCCCGGTGCTCGGGGTGCTGCTGGGCTGGCAGGTTATCGCGTGGGGCAGCGCATCGGGCGCGAGCCTCCTGTCGCAAGGGATCAAGCTCACCCCGATACGCCTCGTGTTCCGGCGATCGCCGCAGAACCGAGGCGGCAGATCCCGCCCTTGGGCCGTTAGCGGGAGGGCGTTGGCGCTCGGACCCGCGCTGGCAATCGCCGCCTTCATCGTCCTGGTGCCCGCGGCGGTCACCGGTCGCGACGACGACAAGGTAATCGCCAAAGCCCTGAACCAAACTGGGCTCGGAGCGCTCCCCGCGCTCGCCAGCGGGCCCTCGCCGACACCGTCGGGGTCGCTGTCTCCCATCCCTAAGCCGTCGCCATCGGGTGGCGGAGGTTTTCTTAAGGGTCCTACGGGTCCGGTTCCAAGTGGTTCAACGAGCTCAACACCCGCGTCGTCATCTTCGGCATCACCGTCGCCTGGGCCGACAACGCAGCCGAGTCCCACCGCTACGCCTACGGCGACCGCCGCGCCTACGCCCACGCCACGGCCGACGGGAGCCCCGTCGCCAGTACCCTCACCCACAGCGCATCCGACGCCATCCCCAGGGCCGCGGTGAGGGCGGCGCCGCCCGAGCGTCGATCTCCTCCCGGACCGGCCTGAGATGAACGGCGAGACCTACGTGGCCGGGTCGAAGGAGGACTTCGACCGGCTGTACATCGCCAGCTACCAGCGTATTTTCCGGACTTTGGTGACCGTGCTTCGGGACCGCGCCGCCGCCGAGGACTGCACCCAGGACGCATTCCTCCGGGCATTCAGGTCTTGGAAGACGTGGAAGGGAGACGCCCCGGCTGAGGCCTGGCTGCACCGGATCGCGATCAATGGGGCGGTCTCCTACCGCAGGCGGGAGCGGATACGGGAGGTCGGCGAGCTGATCCGCCGGCTTGGGGTTCCGCGCGAGGCCGATCCCAGCGAGCCGTCGATGGGTCCCGACCTCCTGCGGGAGCTGCGAGCCCTCCCTCCAAAGCAATCGGCCGCGATCGTCTTGAGGCACCTACACGGCTATACCAACCGCGAGATCGCAGCATCGCTGGGGGTGCCCGAGCGGACCATCGCATCGCGCCTCGCTGCCGCCAGAGCGCGGCTTCAGTCCACCGGAGCGCCGACGTCGCACCCAACCGGAGCGCCTACTTCACACCCGACGGGCAAGCCCTAGAGCCAAACTCTGACCCACCACGGAGGACCCGAGCAATCGGGGCCTCCGTGGCCTCAAAGCGATGAGAACTTGGGCGGCGCACGTGTGGACCACGAGAGTCCGCGAAGTTGTGCGGTGCCACTTGGGGCTGAGGCAGATTAAAGCGCGAT
>DAINCX010000110.1:0-1771 GCA_036732165.1 Candidatus Dormiibacterota bacterium
GTCTTGTCGTTGAGGCGCCAGGAACGCGCCTGCAGGAGGGCGCCCTTCTGGACCGAGGCTACCACGTAGCTGTAGAAGGGCCAGCCATGGTCCGCGTCGAACCGCGACGGGACCGCCGCGTGATCGGGATGGCTGTGGGCGAAGCCGATGATCTCCATCCCACGCGCCTCGGCATCCTTCTGCACGCGCAGCTGCTCCAGCGGATCCAGCGCGTAGCGATCCCAGGGGCGATCGGTGATCGTATTGCGCATCCCGTGGAACTCCAGGACCTCGTGGGCGTCGTCGCCCGCGTGCCCCACCAGGGCGCCGCACGCCTCATTCGGATAGCCGGCTTCGAGGTGCGCCCGCAGTTGCGCCATCACCGGCGCGGGAATCCGGAGCGTCAAAGCTTGCGGCGGTACAGCCCCGAGCTCAGGTAGCGATCGCCCCCGTCGGGGAACACCATCACGAAGACGCCCTCCGAGGTCCGACGGGCCACCTCGCGGGCGGCGTAGAGCGCGGCGCCTGAGGAGTTGCCCACCAGCAGGCCCTCGGAGCGAGCCAGGTCATGGGCCAGCTCGTAGGCCGCCTCGGTCGGCACGCTAACCTTCTCGTCGTAGACGCTCGGATCGTAGATCCCGGGGACGATCGAGCTGGGCATGTGCTTGAGGCCTTCCAGCCCGTGGAGGGCATCGTCGGGCTCCGCGGCAATCACCCGGATCGACCGGTTGTGCCGTTTCAGAAAGCGCCCGGTCCCCATCAGGGTGCCGCTGGTGCCGATCCCGGCGATGAAGTGGGTCACCTCACCATGGGTCTGGTCGACGATCTCCGGCCCGGTGGTATCGAAGTGAGCCCGCCAGTTGAAGGGATTGTTGTATTGGTCCGGCATGTAGTAGACGCCGGGCGAGTCTTCGCGGAGGCGGTGCGCCTCGCGGATCGCTCCGTCGGAGCCCTCCAATGCTGGGGTGAAGATTGCCTCGGCGCCGAAGGCATTGACGATCTCGCGGCGTTCCTCGTTGACGTTGGCCGGCATCACCAGCTTGACCTGGTAGCCCTTGGCGGCCCCGATCAGCGCGTAGGCGATCCCGGTGTTGCCCGAGGTCGAGTCGAGGATGACCTTCTCGACGGTGAGCTCACCGGTGTGCTCCGCCTCCTCGATCATCCGCAGGGCGGGACGGTCCTTAACGGAGCCTCCCGGATTGAACCACTCGGCCTTGGCATAGAAGGTGATGTGCGGGAATTCCTTTTCGAGCAGCCGAATCCGCAGCAGCGGCGTGTTGCCGATCCGCTGCAGGATCGACTGGTCGGGCTCGTTTTCCACGAGCGACAGGGCGCGATGGGGCATGGACACTGATTTTATCGGCCAACCCAGCAGGGCGGGTCGCTGGAATCAGGTTTTGTCGCTTTGCGATTGAATCAGGAAGACCGGGTGGTCGGCAGGGTCAGGCAGGGCGGCAAACTCCTTGGCCACGAAGCCGCCGTACTTCGATCCGTACTGGCGCACGTAGGCCTCGACCAGGGGACCTCGCTCGGCGGGCGGAATCTCGACGGCGGTAAACCGGTCGGTGCGGCCACCGACACGGAGCTCGCCCTCGCCGGACGCGCGCAGGTTGCGTGCCCATTGCGTGTTCCCGCGCGGCGCCACCAGGTAGCGCTTGCCCTGGTAGTCGAGCGGCAGGGCCGGCAAAGAGTAGACACGGCCGGACGTCCGTCCGCGGATCCGCATCGTGGGCGCCAGTCCGAGGTGAACCAGCAGCGGGCTCACGATCCGGTTATTGAAGAAGCCGGATTT
>DAINCX010000110.1:1871-3918 GCA_036732165.1 Candidatus Dormiibacterota bacterium
ACCATCGCGGCGACGGCGGCTTTGCCATCCCGTAGCTCGAAGGAGAGAAGGGCGCCCGCGCCGGCCGGCAGCAGCCGGCGCGCTCGCTCGCAGAACGGGTTGCTTTCCAGCGCCGGATAGTGGACCCGGGCCACCGCGTCGTGGCGCTCGAAGAATCGGGCGAGCGCCAGCGCATTCGCGGTGTGCCGCTCCATCCGGACCCCCAGTGTCCGGATGCCGCGCAGGGTCAGCCAGGCATCGAACGGCCCCAGCGTCGGCCCGAAGGTCTGGGCAAAGGCCCTCGCCCCCTCGAGCCATGACGGCCGGCCGAGCACGATCCCACCGATCACGTCCGCATGGCCACTCAGGTTCTTGGTGGCGCTGTGCACCACGACGTCCGCGCCCCAGCGGAACGGCTGGCTGAGCGCCGGCGTCGGCACGGTGTTGTCGACCACCAGCAGGGCCCCGGCGTCGTGGGCGATCGCGGCGAGCGCCTCGATATCCGGGACCCGGATCAAGGGATTGGTGCAGATCTCGCAGAGGAGCACCCGCGTCCGATCGGTGAGCCCGGCACGCACCGCATCGAGATCCTGGAAATCGACGACGGTGCTGGTAATCCCGAAGCGCGGCAGGTCGTCCCGCAGAAAGGTCAGCGTCGTGCCGTAGCAATCCTGGGCCGCCAGCACGTGATCACCGGCACTTGCCTCGGTCAGCAGGGCGACGGCGATGGCCGCCATCCCTGATGCGACGGCCTGCGCCGCGACCGACTTCTCCAGGCCGGCGCTCTCCAGTTGCGCCACCGCGGCCTCCAGCTGGCGATGGTTCTCGGTCCCCCACCGCCCGTAGCCTCGATGGCCCGCCATCGCCTGGTCGAGGGTCTCAAGGTCGGGATAGCCACTCGCGGATCCCACCGTGATCGCCGGCGTGATGGGTCCGTCCTCGCGGTCGAGGGGCGGCTCGCCCCCATGCACCGCGACGGTGTCGCGATGTGGCATCGTGTCAGCCTATCGCACGGCGCCGGTAGCGACCGGCCTGGTCGATGTCGCCCAGGCGTTCGAGGACCGCAATGCCCGCCTCGAGATCAGCTCGGTCGCCGGTCATGAGCGCGCGCTCGCAGCGCACGCGCGCCGCGTAGGGCGCCGCCCCCGCCCGATCGAAAAGCTCGAGAGCTCGGCCCAATTCACTGGGGTCAGCCCGTACGATTCCGAGGCCCCGCCGAACCTGGGCCTCCAGAACGAGAAACTCGCTATCCTGCGCGTAGGCTAGGAGGGCGGTGAGGCGCTCGAGCGGCGGAACCTGCCCGTGATCCAGGAGGTAGCTGAGGGCGCGCTCGTATCGTTCGGGCGGGGCGGAATTGATGGTGGCGTCAATGAGACCCATGACCGCGCCGAACTCACCGCCCGCATACGCACCCACGTCCCGCGCCCGGGACCCTTCCGGGAAGGCCATCGCGATCTCTCGTAGGATGGCGGCGTTGCTTTCTCGCATTTCCTCGTCCTGTCTGGCCCGCGCGATGTCGATCAAGCTCATGAAGCCGCGGATCGAGTACCCGGCCGAGGTTCGTCCGACCTCAATCCAGAGTTGGCGGGCACGCTCGCCCATGGTGCGTGCGTCCTCCCAGCGGCCCAACAGCGTGAGCGCGTAGATGCGCCACGCCACCAGGTGCAGTGTCCATGCCGGGACCTGGCCGGGCTGGATTTGCGCCAGGCCGGCGACCGCCACCCGATCGGCGTCCAGGAGGTCACCGAGCAGCGCGTCGCTCCAGGCCACCATGCTGTGCGCGTCGACCTTCTCAACCATGCTCAAGCGGTCACCAAAGGCCAGTCGTTGACTGGCGTACTCGCGGCCTTCGCGCCAGGCACCTCGGTTCTGCGCGCAGCCTGATAAGGCATCAAGCGCGAGGCTCTGCAGGTTCGCGTCGTCCAGCGCGCGCGCCATTCGCAAGGCCTCCCGCGCATGCGCCTCAGCGACTTCGATCTCGGACGGCGTTGCTTCGCCAAACAGCCAGAATGGGTAGAACGCCTCGGCAGCAAGGTAGGTGGCCAGGATCCGCTCATCCCTGACCTGG
>DAINCX010000111.1:0-3865 GCA_036732165.1 Candidatus Dormiibacterota bacterium
AAGACCAATATGAACATCGTGCGGGGCGTGACCCAGGAACTTGTGAAACGCTCGCCCAATGCGATCTTGATCGTGGTCAGCAACCCCCTCGATGCGATGGCACAGCTGGCGCTCGAGGTGAGCAAGTTCCCGCGCGAGCGCGTCCTCGGCATGGCCGGCGTCCTCGACACGGCGCGGTTCCGGACCTTCATCGCCCAGGAGCTGAAAGTTTCGGTCCTCGATGTCCAAGCCTACGTTCTTGGCGGTCACGGCGACACGATGGTGCCGCTCGCCCGGATGTGCACCGTCGCCGGCGTGCCGATCAGCAAGCTGATCAAGCCCGACCGGATCGAGGCCATCGTGAAGCGGACGCGCGATGGTGGCGCGGAGATCGTCAACCTCCTCAAGTCGGGCAGCGCGTTCTACGCCCCCTCAGCGTCGGTCGCGCAGATGGTCGATGCCATTGTGCTCGACCGCAAGCAGATTCTGCCCTGCGCCGTCCGGCTCGAGGGCGAGTACGGGATCAAGGGTCTCTTCGTCGGCGTCCCGGTGAAGCTGGGAGCAAAGGGCGCCGAGCAGATCATCGAGCTCGAGCTCACCGACGATGAGCGCACCGCCCTTCAGCGCTCGGCCGACTCCGTCAAGGAGCTGGTCGGCGTGATGGGAATCTAGGCGCTGCCGGACACCTTCAACCAGGGCATCCGGGTCGCGAGCGGCGCGACCAGCGTTTGATAGTGTTCCGGGGTCAGCCGGCGCCGCGCGCTGACCGCGACGGCCGCATCCCCCGCCGCCCAGCGGGCGGCGCCATCCTCAGGCCCCGGGGCCTGGCTCGATCCCGAGTCGAAGGCATCCGCGTACCGAACCGATCCCATCAGGGCTTCGGCCGCGCGGCGAGCCGCCATGATCTCGGTCGGGGCGCTGGCTTTCCGTCGGTCATATTCGGCTTCGACCCGTGGCCAGTCAGTGTCGCCGAGGCTGAGGAGGCCCTGCCAGAAGCGATCGACGACCGAGCCTTCGAAGCTTGGATCGGCCTCCTTGGTCCATGCCGACGTCATCATCCGATCTTAGCCCTGCCTCCCGGTATCCTGTAAGGAATGACCATCGAAATTCGCAGCGGCTACATCCCCGAATCCAGGAAGTTGATCGAAAACCCCGGCCCGCGGGAGCTCCGCGAGCTGACCGCCAAGATGCCCAACGCGCGACGAACCTCGTTCGACAACTACAACGTCCACACGAAGGTGGATTCGCGAAGCACCAAGAGCACCTATATCGTCACGGACCGGCCCCAGGAGCACACGGCGCAGACGGTGACCACGGAAGAGGGCCGGAAATGGGCCAAGATCCAGGATGACTACATCCGCGACCAGGAGATGTTGCTGGTCGACGGCTTCATCGGCAATGATCCGGCGTTCGCGACACCGGCCCGCCTGATCATCGAGGCGCGCAACGCGAACATCGCCGGGATGCAGCGCCTGCTCTATTACCCGGTCGACGGGACGCGGCAGCAGCCCGAGATCACGATCATCTACACGCCCAACCTGACCGCCCCCGGGTACCCGAACGATCGCGCCATCTTCGTTGACCTGGAAGCCGGCATCACCCGCGTCCTCAACTCCGACTACTTCGGCGAATCGAAGAAGGGCGGCCTGCGGATGTGGAACAAGAAAGTCTACGACGGCGGCGGCCTGGCGATGCACGCCGGGTGCAAGGTGATCCCGGTCGGGAACCAGCAACGGGTGCTCCTGATCGTCGGCCTGAGCGGCACGGGAAAGACGACCACCACGTTCACCACCCAGAACAAGTCGAAGCCGGTGCAGGACGATTTCATTGCCCTGATGCCGGGCGGCCGCATCTACGGCAGTGAGAACGGGTGCTTCGCCAAGACCTTCAGCCTCGATCCCAAGCACGAGCCGACGATCTACGGAGCCGTCACGAAGCCTGATGCCTACCTCGAGAACGTCTCCCAGAAAGAAGAGGGCGGTCCGGTCGACTTCTACGACGCGAGCTACACGCAGAATGGCCGGGCGGTCTTCGATATGGCCGCGCTCGGCTGGATGGAGGATGCGCGGAACATCGGGCCCGCTGATGTCCTCCTGATCCTGAACCGCAACGAGAACATCATCCCCGGCGTCGCCCGCCTCGACTCCGAGCATGCCGCCGCCTACTTCATGCTGGGCGAGACGCAGGGGACCTCCGCCGGGGGCAAGGAGGAGATGGGGAAGGCGCTACGCGTGCCCGGCACCAACCCGTTCTTCCCGCTCCGCCACGAGCAGCAAGGGAACCGCTTCCTCGAACTGCACCGGTCCCGCCCCTTTGAGGTCTACCTGATGAACACCGGCCGGGTCGGTGGCCCCGAGAGCACGCCTGAGAGTAAGAAGCTGACCATCGAGTACTCGAGCGCGATCGTCAAGGCGATCGCGGAAGGCACCATCGGCTGGGTGAAGGACCCCGACTTCGGCTACGAGGTCGCGGAACGCGTCCCCGGCGTCGATGACATCGAGGTGCTCCAGCCCAGGCGGCTCTACACGCGAACCGGGCGGGGCGCCGACTACGCGGCCATCGTCCAGCGTCTGAAGCAAGAACGGGTGGCTGAGCTCGCCAAGTATCCGGGTCTCGACAAGGAAATCACCGCCGCCGTTCGCTAATCGGCTAACGTGCTCCTGGATTACCTCGCGGCCGCGGTCGGTTCCTCTTCCTCGCCCATCCGGCGGCCGTAGTAGTAGGCGGCCAGCACCAGCAGGATCACGATGATGATCAGTGGGATGGTGAAGGGACCGATGGCGCCCGCGACCCGCTCGTAATTCTGGCCGAGCTTCAGCCCGGCAAAGGCGAGCGCGAAGTTCCAGGGGATTGCCCCGAGGGTCGTGGCGACGACGAAGGGCACCAGCCGGATTCGCCGGGAGAGGCCCGCCGGAAAGGAGATGTAGGTTCGGACCACGGGAAGGAGGCGCCCGAAGAAGACCGCGAACAGCCCCCAGCGGTCGAAGAGGCGGTTCGCCAGGCGTAGGTGACCGGGGGTCAGGCCAACGCGGCGTCCCGGTCCAAGGATCAGGGGTTCGCCGTAGCGTCGCACCAGGAGGTAGGCGACCAGCGAGCCGACCAGGTTTCCGAGACTGGCCGCCGCGACCACGCCGAGGAAAGGAAGCTTGCCCTGGGAGGCGAGCGCGCCTCCAAGCGGAACGACGATCTCGCTGGAAATCGGGATCCCGGCGCTCTCGGCAGCCATCAGGATGAAGATGGCGGCCAGGCCGCCGCCGCTGACGAGCTGGATCAGGAGGTGCGACACCCGTGGAAGCCTAGCAGCTACTCTCTATGTCGCTGTGCAGCGAATCCTCGGTCCCCTGGTCCTCGCCCCGGCCGGCTTCATCGCGCTCCTCCTCATCGGGACCGGATTGGGGTGGCTCGTCGTGCACACAGTGCAACCGGTCGACCTGGCCATTGTCCAGGCCACCGTGGCCCATCGGACGACGACCCTCACGCCGCTGATGCATCGCCTGTCCGACCTGGGCGGCGAAATGAGCGTGATCGTCATCCTGGCGGTCGCGTTGCTG
Source organism: Candidatus Dormiibacterota bacterium (assembly GCA_036732165.1). Taxonomy (GTDB): domain Bacteria; phylum Chloroflexota; class Dormibacteria; order CF-121; family CF-121; genus JALYYC01. The sequence goes on from DAINCX010000111.1 coordinate 3,531, forward strand.
GCGCTGCTGCTGGCCCGACGATGGGTCGATGCGATCGCCGTGCTTGGCGCAACCGTTGGCACTCTCTACCTGTATGAATTCATCGTGCGATGGGTGGGACGCCATCGTCCCTCCGTCCAACACCTGGAGAACCCGGGCGGCTCGAGCTATCCCTCGGGCCACGTCGCGAACTCGACGGCGCTGTATCTGGCCATCCTGCTGGCCGTCTTCGTCTTCGTCCGCCGTCCCGGCGCCCGCATCGCCCTGCTCGTGTTGGCCGCGATCCTGATCGCCGGTATTGCGATCTCTCGCGTCTATCTCGGACTGCACTATCCGACCGATGATATTGCCGGCTT
>DAINCX010000112.1:0-3798 GCA_036732165.1 Candidatus Dormiibacterota bacterium
TGGAGCGGTTGCAGACGTTGCAGCTGGCTGCGGAGACGCTTGACGCCCGCGACCCTTTCACCGAGTCCCACTCGCAACGCGTGGCCGACCTCGCCGCCCGCTTAGGTGACGCGTTGGCCTTGAACGGGCGCGAGATCGAGCAGCTGCGCACCGCCGGCGCGTTGCACGACCTGGGCAAGATCGGCGTTCGCGACGACATCCTCAACAAGGCTGAGCGCCTCAGTGAGGAGGAGTGGGAGATCATGCGCCGGCATCCCGACATCGGGGCCGACATGATCGCCAAGCACTCCGCGCTCGCGAGCGTGGCGCCGCTCGTCCGAGGCCATCACGAGCGGTGGAACGGCACCGGCTACCCCAAGGGACTCAAGGAGGAGCAGATTCCGCTCGGCTCGCGCATCCTGGCGGTCGCGGACTCCTTCGACACCATCTCGACGGCGAGGATCTACCGGCCCAGCAAGATGACCATTCTGGAAGCCGTCGAGGACATCACCCAGAGAGCCGGCAGCTGGTACGACCCGATCGTTGTCAACGGGCTCCGGCAGCTCCACAGCCAGCCGCTGCTCCCGATGCCGGAAACGCCCGAGGCTCCCGCGTTCACACAACGTGGAGTGCTCCGGCTGCTCTGGAGCCGTCCCCGGTTTGCCCGGCTCCTCGTCGGCACCACGGTGTCCAGCCTCGGTGACCCGATGACAACCGTGGCGACGCTGGTCTGGCTCTACGGGAGCACCGGCAACCCGTTCCTGGTCGCCGGCGCCTACATCGTCAAGGCGGTCGCCACCATCATCATCAGCGCCGCCGCCGGGGCGCTTCCCGACCGGGTCCGCCGCGCACCGCTGATCATCAACCTCGAGCTTGGGCGAGCCTCCCTGCTCTTCCTGACGCCGTTCCTGCTCAACGTCACGGTGTGGACCATCTTTCCCATCCTCTTTGTGCTGGCCGCCGTCAACGCGATCGTGGAACCGGCCCGCCAGGCAGCGCTTCCCGAACTGGTCGAGCCTCGCGAGGTCGGGCCTGCCAACGCCGGCATCAGCGCGGCGGGGATGATCGCCGGGGCCGGCGGCTACGCGCTCGCCGGGCTTGTCATCTGGGCGACCCTCAGCGCGTTCTGGCTCTTCCTCGCCGACGGACTCACGTTCCTACTGGCGGGCATCCTCGTCTTCGGCCTCGGCAACCTGGGCGGCGGGGTCAAGCGTGTCGGGATCTGGAGCGGGATCGGTCGAACCTGGTCTGTGGTCCGCGCGCGCTCTCACCTGCTGGTCGCCGGAGCGGCAGCCTTCTTCATCAGCATGAGCTTCCCGACCCTAATCACCCTGGCGTACAGCCTCAACGGCGGCAAGGAGGGGGCCCGAACCTACGTGATCCTCGAGGTCATGCTGGCGACCGGGATCGTGTTCGGCAGCATCATCGTCGGCCGCATGCGCAACATCGGGTCGATGCGAACGGTTGCCCAGGGACTGGTCCTGACCGGCGTGCTGAGCGTTGGCATCGCAATGAGCCCTTACTGGCTGGTCGCGATCCTCCTGCTCTTCGCCAGTGCGGGCAACCCGGTGTACGCAGTCGCCAACGTCACCGTATTGATGGAAATCAGCGACGGAAGCAATCGGGGCACCATCATGAGCAGCCGTTTCGCGATTACTCAGCTGGCCCTGATCGCCGGGGCCGCCACGGGCGCTTTGATCAGCAAGTTGGTCGGGCCTTCGGCCACCTATGGCGTCCTCGGTGCCGGTCTCATCGGGTTGGGTCTCGTCGCCGCCATCCTCTCCCGCGAGCGCACCCAGATCGTGCCCGCGACCGAGTGACGAGAACCAGCGGGCCAGCGGACCGGGCGTGCCCTTGACCGAGGCCCAAACTCCGGAGCCGAGGACCGAGCACGCCGTGGCCGCGGGGGTGCCAGTGCGCAGGCGCCGCGTCAGGTCGCTCCAGATCGGGGTCGGCATCGCGGCGGTGATCCTCGGCGCCGGCGTCGTCTACCTGATCCGCGACACCCTCGGCGCTTTCGTCTTGGGCGCCCTGCTCGCCTTCCTGATCAACCCTCTGGTCGACCGAATGTCCGCGTACGTCCCCCGCGCCCTGGCGATCGTCGTCATCTTCTTCGCCCTCGTGGCCGGCCTTGTCGGGGTCGCCTCGGTGTTCGTTCCTCTGCTCACGACCGAGATCGGCCAGCTCCAGCAGCAGACTCCGAGCATCCTGTCCCAGGCCCAACACTCGGTCGAGAGGATGCAGGGCCAGCCCATCGTCCTGTTCGGCTTCCGGATCGACCTGACGCGGCAGGCGACCAATCTCGACCAGCGGGCGGGCGAATTCCTTCTCGGCCAATTCGGCAACGCCCTGACGATCAGCCTGGTGGCGCTGAACCTCCTGCTCCAGGTGATCCTGACGCTGATCGTCGGCTTCCTGGTGAGCTTCGACGCCCACCGGATCAGCGCCTTCGCCCGGGACCTGGTTCCCGGCGACTACCGGGAGGATTTCGACGCCATCTGGCCCAAGGTCAAGGCGATGCTCTTGTCCTACCTTCGGGGCCAGTTGACGGTCGCCGTGATCATCGGCGTCGCGGTCGGGATAGCCCTGGCGATCGAGGGGATGCCATTCGCCGTGGCACTCGGCGTCCTGGCCGGGATCACCACCCTGGTCCCCTTCATCGGGCCCTGGATCGGCGCCGTGCCGATCGAGCTGGTGGCACTCAGCCTCGGTCCTCAGGAGGCGATTCTGGTCGGCCTCACCTACCTGATGATCACCAACATCGTCCTCCAGTTCCTCTTTCCGCGGATCCTCGGCGCCGCGGTCAAGCTGCCCGCGCTGCTCGTCATCGTCGCCTTCATCGCCGGCTTCGCCCTCGCCGGCATCCTGGGAATGTTCATCGCGATACCGGTTGCGGCTACTATCGCGATCCTGTTCGACCACGTGTACCTGCGCATCTACGGAACCGAGCCATGAAGTTCGCCATCGTCTCCGACATCCACTCCAACTGGCAGGCCCTGCAGGCCGTGATGGCGGACATGCCAGAGGTCGACGAGGTCATCTGCCTCGGCGATGTCGTGGGCTACGGAGGCGATCCGATCCTGTGCCTGGATTTCGTCCGGGAGAAGCGCTGGCCGACCCTGGTCGGCAACCACGACCGCGCCTGCACCGACGTCGACATCCTCGAGTGGTTCAACGAGGACGCTGCCCGAGCGATCGAATGGACGGTCGTCCGCCTCGGGGGCGAACGCCTCCAATGGCTGGCCGGCCTCCCCGACTGCGACCAGATCGGGGACGAGATCGTGCTCGTCCACGGCAGCCCGCGCGACCACATCTACGAGTACATCCTCGACGGGCCGACGGCGGAGGCCAACCTGGCCCTGATCGAGGGCCAGGTCTGCTTCCACGGCCATACCCACGTACCTGGGATCTTCCGGCACGAGGACGGAAAGGTGATCCACGAGTACCAGGTCGGCACCTTCCGGCTCGCCGGAACCGAGCTCGTCAATCCCGGCTCGGTGGGCCAGCCGCGAGACGGGGTGCCTGACGCCAGCTACGCGATCTGGGACCGGACGGCGGGGACATTCGAGTTCAGGCGCTGCGCCTACGACCGCGAGGGCGCCAAGGCGGCGATCCGCGCCGCCAAGCTTCCCGGCCGGTTCGCCGACCGGCTCGACACCGGTCGGTAGCGGACCGCTGAAAAAGGACGCCGGAGCTTTGGCTCCGTCGCATCGCGCCGGTCTTGCCTCCGGTCTCTCGCCACCCTTCTTCAGCCGCCCGCTAGTGTTCCAGGACACTAGAGGTCCACGAACAGCCGCTTCTTGTAGGCCAGGTAGGCCA
>DAINCX010000113.1:0-1258 GCA_036732165.1 Candidatus Dormiibacterota bacterium
TGAAGTGGGCGCCCCCCATTCGGCGCAGGGCAGGCGAGTATCTCCCGCACCATGAGCAGGTTGCCCTCGCTGTCCTTGAACCATGCGGTTCGGGTGCGTTCGTCCTCATCGATGTCACCCGTAAAGACGACTCCGCGGGCCTTCAACTGCGGCACCACCGTCTCGAGATCGGACACCGTGAACGCCATCTGGTCGTGGGTTCCCGACGCCCTCCCCGGGGTTTCGTAGAGGGCGAAAGTCGCGCCGCCGCATTGGTAGAGGTAATGGCCCGGAGCCGCGCCGGGGGTGGCCGTGAGCCCGAGCTTCTCCGCGTAGAAGAGGCGTGCTCTTTCGATATCTGTCGCCGGGAGCATGGCAATAGCTCTGCAATCCGACAACGAAAATCCTGCATCCTCCCCGCCGGTTCGCGGCGAGATCTGATCCTTCGTAACTGCCATCGTGTCACCTCCGTAAAAACTTGAGCCTGGCGACACAGTAGACGGCGCGAGCGGTTCTGCCACCCGGGAAACTACGGGCGTGCGGTACTGGTTTTTGACTCAGCGCAAGAAAGTTACGTAGCGCATCTACGTAGTCCTTCAGATGCGAGGTGGCGGGAGCGGGTCCCAGGCTCGTCGGCATGAAGTCGAATGCTCCCGACCTGGACGTCCCCGTGCTGGTGGCTGGTGCCGGTCCTGCCGGGCTCATGACCTGCCTCGTGCTTGCCCGCCACGGTGTGCCCGCGCTGCTGGTCGAGCGCCATGCCGGAGAGTCGATTCTGCCTCGGGCCCTGGGCATCAATGAGCGCAGCATGGAGATCTTCCGCAGCCTGGGCCTGGAGGCGGAAATCAAGGCGGCTTCGGTCGACGTCCGAGGCCTGCCGTACATCGTGGACATGGACACCCTTCAGGGGCCGGTGCTGGAGACGATTCCATGGACTGGCTCAAGCGACCCGGAGGCGGCGGACTCGGCGAGCCCCGCCCGGCTCGCGTTCTGCGCCCAGAACCGCCTGGAGCTGCTGCTGCAGGCGAAGCTGGCGGACACCGGACTCTGCGAGGTGCGCCGCGGAACCGAGCTGACCGCGTTCGGGCAGGACCGCTCGGCGGTCACGTCCCGCCTGCGCGAGCGATCGACTGACATTGAGCGCCACGTGCGCGCCGCCTACCTGGTGGGCGCGGACGGGGCCTACGGCACGGTTCGGGAGGGGCTGGGCATCCAGATGCAGGGCCACGACCACCTGAGCCGCCAGCTGAACATCCTCTTCGACGCCGATCTCAGCCGC
>DAINCX010000113.1:1358-3795 GCA_036732165.1 Candidatus Dormiibacterota bacterium
CGCGGCAGACCGCTCCCGACCCCCGCGCCGAGCTGATTCAGGTGCTGGCGACGATCCTGGACCTGGGGGCGCGGGCCGCGCCTGCCGTGGCCGCGGCGGGAGTGGAGCGCCAGTCCAACTGATCCGCTGCGCCAGCCGAACTGACTGATCGGATAATGGCACCCTCATGGCCAGGGGGATCGCTGACCGCCTGCCCGCCAGCGTCACGAGCTTCGTCGGACGGCAGCGGGAGCTCGCGGAGGCGAGCCGCCTCCTTTCCGCCAGCCGTTTGGTCACCCTCACCGGGCCCGGCGGCTGTGGCAAGACCCGCTTCGCCCTCGAATTGGCCTTGGAAGTGGCCGAGCAGTTCCCGGACGGCATCTTCTGGGTGACGCTGGCGCCGATCACGGATCCGGAGCTGGTCATGCCTGCCGTCGCCCATGGCGTCGGCCTGCTCGGCCTCCGAAACCGGCCGGTGACCGGCGCCCTGGCCGGTTTCCTGCGCCACCGCCGCGCCCTCCTGGTCCTGGACAACTTCGAGCACCTGCTGGCGGCCGGACCCCTGGTGGCAGAGGTGCTGACAGGCACCCGGTTCCTGCGGGTGCTCGTGACCAGCCGCTCCCGACTCCGGATCTCGGGCGAGCAGGAGTTCTCGCTGCCACCGCTGGGACTCCCGGGTTCGAACGAACCGGCGGAGGCCGTCGCCGCCAGCGAGGCGGTCCGGCTGTTCGCGGAGCGAGCTGTGGCAGTGGACCCGGGTTTCGCGCTGGATGCGGCCAACCTTGGCGCCGTCGCCGAGATCGCCCGCCGCCTCGACGGGCTGCCGCTGGCAATCGAGCTGGCGGCGGGCCGCGTCAAGGCGCTGCCGCCGAAGGCCATGCTCGCCCGGCTGGAACGCGCCCTGCCACTGCTGGTCGGAGGCCCGCGCGACCTGCCTGACCGTCAACGGACGCTGCGCGACACGATCGAGTGGAGCTACGCCCTGCTCGGGCCGACGGCGAGGCGCCTGCTGGCGATCTGCGCGGTCTTCCGAGGCGGCTTTGACCTCGAGAGCCTGGAGTCACTCTCAGCCACCGCTGGCATTGCGGACAATCTGCTCGACACCGTGCAAGAGCTGGTGGATCAGAGCCTCCTCCGCGGAGAGGGCGGCTCAGTCCCCCGTTTCGCGATGCTGGAGACGATCCGTGAGTACGCCGCCGAACGGCTGGCCGAGCTGCCCGACGCCGCGCCCCTGCGCGATGCCCACGCCTCGGTCTTCCTGGCCCTCTGCAAGGAGGCGATCACCCACCTGGCGGGGCTGGACGTGAAGGTCTGGCTGGACCGGCTCGACCAGGACCGAGACAACCTCCGCGCGGCGCTCGACTGGCTGCAGGAGCGCGATCCGGCCCTCGCACTCACCCTGGCCGTGCCCGCCTTCCACCTCTGGGAGAGTCGTGGCTACTTCACCGAGGGCCGTGACCGGCTGCAGGTGCTGCTGCGAATGGTTCCGGCGCCGACGCCCACCCGCGTACGTGCCCTCAATGCCGCCGCCAACCTCGCCATCGACCAAGGCGACCTGGAGGACGCTGCCAGGCTACTCCAGGAAAGCCTCGAGCTTTCCCGCCGGCTGAATGACCCGAGCGGCCAGGCAACCGCCCTGATCTGGTCCGCCCGCATCAAGCTCTTCGACGGTCGGGCCGCTGAGGCAAGGCCTGAGATCGAACAGGCCACCGAGCTCCTGAGTGGCCGGTCCGATTCGGCCGCAGCGATGCGCCTGCTCCACTTCTCCGGCCTGTTCGAGTATTGGAGCGGCCGGAAGGAAGTCGGCCGCGACCTGTTCGAGCGGTCCGTCGAGAAGTGCCGCGACAGCGGCTTCGTATCGCTGGGCGCCAGCTCCCTGACGATGTTGGGCATCGCCCGTGCAGATCTTGGGGACCTGGGGGGAGCACGGGAAGCCCTGGAAGTCGCCCTGGCGGCTTCCAGCCAGCTCGGCGACCACTGGATGATTCACCTGCAGCTGAGCGCCCTCTCGGGCGTCGCCGCCAAGAGTGGAAGGCCTCGGGCAGCCATGAGGCTGGCTGGAGCCGCGTCGGCCTTCGGAGAGGCCAGGCAGTCTTTGCTGCCCCGGCAGTGGACGGCGTTGCTCGAGGGCTGGCTGGCGCCGGCTCGCAAGTCGCTGGGTCCCGCCGCCGGGAAGCTCCAAGCGGAGGGTCGAAAGATGACGCTGGAGGAGGCTCAGGCCTGTGCCTTCTCGCCCGACTCCGACCAGGGCTGGCCGGCCTCAGGCCGCTTGACGCCCCGTGAGCTCGAGGTTGCCGCTTTGGTCGCCCGGGGCTTGACCAACCGCCAGGTCGCCCGGCAGCTTTTCATCTCCGTGCGCACGGTGGAGTTCCATGTCGACCACGTCCTGGGCAAGCTCGGCTTCAACAACCGGACCCAGCTCGCGGCCTGGGCGGGCGAGGCGAACCTGCTGGCTAAG
>DAINCX010000114.1:0-3747 GCA_036732165.1 Candidatus Dormiibacterota bacterium
GGTCGGTCATGCCCGCCACGGCAACAAGCAGCCCGGCGACGCCATGATCTGGGAGTACCTCAACCTCAACCGGATACGGCTGGACGAACTCCATCGCGCTCTCCTGCAGGGCGGATTCTGGGTCTCGAAGGCGGAGTTGATCGCGCCGGCGGCCCACGTCCCACGAAGTCAGAACTTCCGTTCGCTTACCGAGATGCTGGTCGCTGGGATTAAATTGATCGCCGTCCCCACGGACTGACTCATGAAGAAACTTTTCCTCGGCGCCGCCGCTACGGTCCTCGCCGCCTCCCTGGCGGCGTGCGGAGGCGACAACAGCACCAACTTCGTCCTGACGACGAGCTCGGCGTCCGCCTCGGCCTCGGCGTCGGCCAGCGCGTCCGCCGCAACCTCAGCAACACCGGCGACCTCCTCGGGGGCGACGGGTGTCGAGGCAACGCCGATCCCGGGCGGGGGCAAGATCATCATCGACAGCCCTGACGCGAGCAGTTCGATCACCTCCCCCCTCCAGGTTTCGGGGGCCGCCAGCGTCGCCAACGGCACCGTCGTCGCGGTCGTGCTGGATGCCGGCGGGAATGAGCTTGGGCGGGGAACCACCACCGCCTCCGCCGCTGCCCCCGCCTTTGGCCACTACGACGTAACGGTCACCTTCAGCGGGGCGGCGTCAGGGACGAAGGGGCAGTTGAAGGTCTATGGGGTCAGCACGAAGGACGGCACCACGCCGACCAACTTCTACTTCATCTCCGTCCGCTTTCCCTAGCGGGTAAGGCCGAGCTCCTTGCGGGCGAGGTCAACGCCGGCCGACATGTTGCGCAGCTTCTCGAAGGCGACTTTCCAGGACCGCGTGCGCAGGCCACAGTCGGGCGTGACGTGGATCCGGTTCGGATCGCCAAAGACATTGACGGCGTAGATCACCCGGTCACGAACCAGCTCGGGCGACTCGATGAAGTCGGTGTGGATGTCCAGCACGCCGAGCCCCAGGATGGGCTTGTAGGAGAGGTCCCGGAACTTCTTGATCACGTGGTAGCCCGGGCGCTTGTCCTCCGCGGTCCCCAGCTCCCGACTGTCGTAGTTCGCGAAGCCGACCGCAAACTGGCGGCACTCGGACATGCGCTCGATGGCCGGGAAGAAGAGGTTGTAGTCGGAGAAGCACAGGTGGGTTGAGAACATGCCGTCCAGCCCATCGACGCTGGCGTTGAAGCTGTCGACAAAGAGGTCGAGCTCATCGGGCTCGGTCGAGGCCCCCGGCTCGTCGATCTGCACCCACCACGCCCCCAGCTTGAGCAGCTCCTGGACGTTCGGACGGATCAGGTTCTTCGCGATGTCGATGATGAACTGGCGGCGCGCCGCCTTGCGCTTGCGCCGTCGATCCGCGGCCGGCTCGAGCAGGTTCTCGTTGGTGTAGTAGTGCTCGTCGAAGGACCAGTCGCCGATGGTGTAGGCGCCGGTTACCGGAATCTTGAGCACGGCCTCGGCAAAGCCGCTCAGGTAGGAGAACTCGGCGTTGTGGAAGGGGGTGCGCAGCTTGATCGGCCCGGTCACGGCCGCCTTGGAGTAGTACTTGTTGTCGAAGGCGCGGACGCTGCCCCGACGCTCGAAGCCATCGGTGTGGCTCACGGCCCAGTCGTACATCTCGGTCCGCTGCTGCTCGCCGTCGTAGACGACGTCGAGTCCGGCGGTCTCCAGCAGCCGTAGCGCATACAGGCTTGACCACTGCTGCAGCTGGGTCTTTTGTTCCTTGTTGAAGGGCGCGTGGCGAAGCAGGTCGAGGAGCTTGGGGTAGTCGGGCACCGCCAGGCGCTCGCCCCAGGCGCGGGCATCCTCGATATCCGCCTCGGCCAGCGGCTGGCCGGCATACGCCTTGACGCGCCAGCCTGGCTTGTCGAGCGACCCGACCTCGTGCGTCAGCAACGGCTTCCTGGTCAGCTCAGTTTTCATACAGAGACCAACTCCTTGACCTGCCTGGCCGATTCTCCCAGCCGCCGGACCTTGTTCTCGGCCACGGCGGTGGGGAGGAAGCCGAGGTCACAGTTCGAGGTGAGATACAGGTTGCGTGGCCGCACGGTGTCGGCGACGCGCCGGGCGAGTTCGACGGTCGACTCGAGCGACTCGATGCCGGAACTGCGGCCGCTGAAGCAGCCGATTGCCAGGTCCTTGTCCCAACCCGTGCCGAGGCTCGAGATGTCGGTCTCGACCAGGTCGACGCCGATCCCGTCAACCGGCAAGCTACGAAGCCGTTTGATGAAGCGCCCGGCGTCGCCGAAATACAGGTGCAGGATGATGCTGACGTTGGCCGGCTTGCCAAGGGCCGCCAGCGAGGCCTCGAACGGCTTCCAGTCGCGATCCTCGATGCCGAAGTAGGCCAGCCAGGGCTCCTCCAGGTGAATCAGCCGGGCTCCGGCCGCAGCCGCGGCCTCGATCGCGGGCCTCAGCACGCGCTCAGCCAGCTCGCCCATGAGCTGGTTGCGATCCTTGCCACCGGCCTGGGCGGCCCGGGAGAGCATGTAGGGCGACGGCAGCGAGGCGACCCGTGGCCGCGGAACGGAATCGGCCGGGACCACACCTCCGGGTTTGGGCGCAGCGATGGCGCCGGAGAAGTCGGGGGCGCGAAAGAACGTGTTGGTGTCGAACCAGCGGACGAGCGGGCCCGGACGAAGCGGCCCGGACGCCTCGGCGAGGGGGCGGAAGATGTCCTGCCAGTGGAGCAACCCATCCGAGAAGAAATCGAGCTGGGCTTCCTGCTGGACGCGGACGAACTGGGCGAGGTCCTGGTCGAAGACCGCGCTGACTCCGTTCTGGTCGACGCGACCCCGGTCGAGGCCGCGGGTGGCCGAAACGACCTTTTCGGAGCGGGGATAGATGCCGTGCTGGTAGGCGAAGACGTTGATCGGGACAGTTTATCGATTCCCGCCCTCGTAACGGCCACTGGAAAGGGGGTCACGCTGCGTTACATGCGGTAATGGGGGACTCCGGCCTGTCGATCTCGCTCGTCATTCCCACGCTTGACCCTGGCCGGGAATTCGGCGCCCTGCTCCACCGGCTCAAGGGCCAGGGCCGGACGCCGCTCGAGATCCTGATCGTCGACTCCGGGTCGCCGGACGCCACCGGGCAGACGATCCAGCAATTCCCCAACGCGCGGTTGATCGAGGTGGCCGGCCCTCCGGGACCGGCGAGCTGGAACCGAGGCTGCCAGGAAGCTCGGGGTGACGTGGTCGTCTTCCTCGGCCAGGACGCCATGCCCGCCGACGGAGACTGGCTCGATCACCTGGTCGCTCCCTTCGAGGATTCTTCAGTTGCCGGCGTCTACGGGCGGCAGGAAGCCACCTCCTCGAGCGATCCGCTTTCGAACTTCCGCCTCGCGCAGCGGTTTTGTGCCAAGGCGCACAAGCGCCGTCTCCGAGTGGGCGACCCGATCCGATACAAGAGCCTGCCCTTCTTCCTCGAGAACGCCGCGGTTCGCCGCTCGGTCTGGCAGGGCATCCACTTCAACGAACATCTCCCGGTGGGCGCGGACCGGGTCTGGGCCCGGCAGGCCGTGCTCGCCAGCTATACGGTCGCCTACGCACCGACTGCGCGGGTCGCCCGCACCCTGTCGGCGGCACTGAAGCCAGCCTTCGCGTTCGCCAAGCTAACGGGCTACGTCGATCGACACTTCGGCGATGCCGGGGGCACGCTCTTCCCTGACTCCCGACGCTTTACCAAGCGGGCGGCGTGGTACCTGCTTGCGGGCTTTGCCTGGGGAGCCCTCCC
>DAINCX010000115.1:0-3654 GCA_036732165.1 Candidatus Dormiibacterota bacterium
GTGCTGGTCATGATCTTTCGCCCGCAGGGCCTGCTGGCCAAGCGCGGCGCGCTGGCCGCGGCCGGATGAGCTACTACATCACGACGATCCTGATCTATGCCGGGGTGGACATCATCGCCTGCCTGGCCCTCAATCTCCAGTTCGGGCTCTCCGGCATCGTCAACTTCAGCTTCATCGTCTTCCAGGCCGCCGGCGCCTATACGGCCGCGGTGCTGTCGATGCCGCCTTCATCGCAGATCGGCGGCGAGCAGATCTACGTCCTGGGAAACAACCTCGGGTTTCCGCTCCCCTGGATTGGGGCCGCGCTGGTCGGCGGCGTCCTCTCCGTCCCGGTCGGCCTGGTCGTGCTGCGCCGCCTACGCAGCGATTACCAGGCGATCGCCATGCTCGTCCTTTCCGTCATCGCGACCACCATCATCACCAACGCGCGGCCATTCCTGAACGGGGCGGCCGGCCTGTCGCTGATCCCGCCGCCACTCTCAGAACACCTCAATCCGTACAGCAACGAGTACGCCTACCTCTATGTGGGCATCACCTTCGCCTGCCTGCTCCTGGTCCTCTTCGTCTCGTACCGGATCGCCAACTCCCCCTTCGGCCGAACACTCCGCGCGCTGCGCGAGCATGAGCTGGCGGCGACCGCCCTGGGAAAGAACCCGGTCGCCCTGAAGATGACGATCTTCATCGTGGGTGGCGTCATTGCCGGGCTGAGCGGGGGCATCCTGGTCGGCTTCATCGGGACCTGGGCGCCATCGGTCTGGCTCTATCCGGAAACCATCATTCTCTTTGCCGCGGTCATCGTGGGCGGGCGAGGCAACAACCTGGGCGCCATCCTCGGCGCGCTCCTGGTCCCGGTCGGCTTCGAGGAGGCGACCCGCTTCATCCCGAACATCGGCCCCGTCGGCCTGATTCCGGCCCTGCAATGGGTCGTCATCGGGTTCCTGATCATCGGCTTCCTGTGGTTCCGGCCGAGAGGCGTCCTGCCCGAGCCGCGGCACACGTTCCGTGGCGGCCCCGCCGAGGAGACTCACTGGGTCCAGAGTGGTCGTGGCGCCTAGCGTCCCGCCCACGGCGGAGCGGGTGAGAGACCAGGCGGCCGATGGCGATCTGAGGGCATCGGCCGATGCCCCGATGCTGGTCGCGAGCGACGTGCACCGGCACTTCGAGGGGATGCATGCGGTTGACGGTGTCTCGATCGAGATCCTGCCCGGGCGCATCACCGGGCTGATCGGGCCGAACGGCGCGGGCAAGTCGACCTTCCTGGCGGTTCTCGCCGGGACCCTGCCGGCGACGGCCGGAACCATCATCTTCATGGGCCACGACATCACGCGCATGCCCGCGTACAAGCGCGCCCGCCTCGGTCTGGTCCGCACGTTCCAGCTGCCCTCCGAGTTCGCCCGGCTCACGGTCCTCGAGAACCTGCTGGTCGCCGCGCCCCATCACCGCGGCGAATCCCTCTACGGCGCCCTGCTCGGGAAGCGGTACTGGGGCAAGGACGAGGAGCGCCTGGTCGCCGAGGCCCGCGGCCTCCTCGATCGATTCGGCATGACCCCCAAGGAATCCGACTACGCCGGCGACATGAGCGGCGGCCAGAAGCGCCTGATCGAGATCATGCGCGCGCTCATGCTCCACCCGCGTCTCCTGCTCCTCGACGAGCCGATGTCGGGCGTGCATCCATCCATCGTCGGCGAGATCGCCTCGTACCTGGAGGCCCTGCGCGACGAGGGCCTCACCATCTGCATGGTCGAGCACGAACTCCACATGGTCGACCGCCTCTGTGACCCGGTGGTCGTGATGGCCCAGGGGAGGGTGATCGGACGCGGCACCATGGCCGCGCTTCGGCAGCAAAGAGAAGTTGTTGACGCATACCTTGTCGGCTAGCGCCCCGCCCGTCACCGAGCGGCCGGCTCCGAGTCTTCGCGCCGACCGGATCACGTCGGGGTACGGTGGCGTCCCGGTGGTCCGTGAAGTGTCCCTCGACGTCGGCCCCGGCGAGGTGGTCGCGATCATCGGGCCCAACGGCGCCGGGAAGAGCACGCTGCTCAAAAGCCTGGTCGGCATCCTGCGCGTCACCGAGGGGCGCGTGCTGCTCGGATCCGACGATGTCACCAACCACGCCCCGGAGGAGTTGGCCCGTAAAGGGGTTGGTTACGTCCCGCAGGTCAACGACATCTTCGAGCCGCTGACCGTGTACGAGAACCTGGAGATGGGCGGCTACCTGCTGAAAACGGACCAGATCAAGAAACGGGCCGACGAGGTGATGGCGGTCTTCCCGCAGCTACCCCCGATGCTGAAGCGTCGCGCCGACAAGCTCAGCGGAGGCGAGCGCAAAATGCTCGCGATCGCGCGAGTCCTGATGCTGGATCCGAAGGTGTTGATCCTCGACGAGCCGACCGCCAACCTCTCCCCGAAGCTGGCGGACACGTTATTGCGCGATCACGTTCGCCGCTTGGCGAATCTCGGAAAAGCCGTGTTGTTGGTTGAGCAGCGGGCACGCGCAGCCATGGAGGTCGCGAGCTGGACGATGGTCCTGGTCTCGGGATCCACCAGGGTGGAAGGTCGCCCGGGCGAACTCCTCGGTCGCCAGGATTTCGAGGGATTGTTTTTGGGAGCCGCCACGGGTCATGGCCCGGCCGGCAATTCGGAGGAGGTCAAGAAGGCATGAAGGTATTGATGTTCCGGGAGGGCAACGAGCGACGCCTTGGCGTGATCCGGGAGGGCACGGAGGATGTGGTCGACGTCAGCCAGCTGGCGAAAGGCAATGGCTCGTCTGCCGCGCCGGCCGACGTGCTCGCGTTGATCGAGAGTGGCGAGGAGGGTCTCAAGCGGCTGCGCGACCTGGTGTCCTCCGCCAAGGGCTCTGGAGACAAAGGCGTGGTGCGCCAGTTGAAGGACCTCAAGCTGCTCTCGCCGCTCGATCCGCCGCGTGGCAACATGCTGGCGATCGGCCGTAACTACGAGAAGCATGCGGCCGAGAGCGCGAAAGCGTGGGGCGAGCAGGTCAAGCCGCCGACGGTGTTCACCAAGGCCCAGACGTCGATCACCGGACCCTATGACGAGATCCCGATCGACCCGGCAGTCAGCGACAAGATCGACTGGGAGGTCGAGCTGGGGGTGGTCATCGGCAAGAAGGGCGTCAACATCAAGCTCGGCGACGCGATGAACTATGTCTTTGGCTACACCGTGGTCAACGACATCAGCGCCCGGGATATCCAGAATGGCTGGGGCGGCCAGTTCTTCAAGGGCAAGAGCCTCGACGCCTCCTCACCGGTCGGGCCCTGGGTGGTGACGAAGGACGAAATCCCCGACGTCCAGAACCTGCGCGTCTCCCTGCGAGTCAACGGGGTCACCAAGCAGGACGGCAACACCCGCGACATGATCAACTCGGTGGAGCAGTTGGTCGCCTGGCTCTCGGTCGGCATGACCCTCCTGCCCGGAAGCCTGATCGCGACCGGGACGCCCGATGGCGTCGGCTTCGCGCGCACGCCTCCGGAATTCCTGAAGGCCGGCGACGTCCTCGAGACCGAGGTCGAAAAAGTCGGCTTGCTCCGCAACAAGATGGTCGCGGCCCAGGTGCTCGCCGGGCGCTAAAGACTAATTTGCTGATGGGGACGGACTACTTGGACCACGTCGATGAGGCCACGCGGCGACGAGGCC
>DAINCX010000116.1:0-3433 GCA_036732165.1 Candidatus Dormiibacterota bacterium
GCGCTCATCGGCATGGCCCGGCCTTCGGCGATCGCGACCTCCCACTCTCGAGGGCCGGCGCGCGCAAGAGTCGGTTTCAGCCAGCGGTCGATCGAGGCTCGGTCGGCCGGGTGGGGTCGCGCTCCGATGCTTTCCCAGGTCGACTCGGCGGCACCCTCCAGGCGGGCAGCGTGTTCGCAATCGCCGCGCGCTGCGTAAACCGCCGTCAGTCCGTCGAGCTGTTCCGCCACCGACATGCGATCGCCGAGCGACCCAACCGCCTTCAGGGCGGCCATCGTCAGGTCGCGCGCTTCCCGGTAGTTGCCCTGGAGAAGCGCGATGTAACTGACCTGGAGTGCGACGCGGGCCACGAAGCGATCGTCGCCGAGACCCTCATAAATGGCGCGCGCCTCGTTCAGCATCGCAAGCGCTTGAGCCAGCTTCCCGCTATGAATCGTCGCCACTGAAAGATTGAGAAGGGAGGTCGCAACCAACCACTTCGAACTCAGCTCTCTGGCGATGTCCAGGGCTTTGTCGAACTGGCCGGCGGCGGCGCTGTAATCGCCCTCCGCCAACCGTGCCTGGCCAAGCAGCGTGACCCCGTTTCGCACGCCCATCCGGTCGCCTGCGGATGTCGACCAAATCAACAGCTCGGTGCCGCAGGAGGCGGTTACGGCAATGTCCCCCTGCTGGTACGCGAGCCAGCCCTTGCCCCACAGTGCCTGAGCTCGTTCCGCTCCCTGCAGAGCTGGATCGATGTTCAGCGCCTCCTCCAGCCAGGCGCGACCCTCGGAGAAAGCGCCCGCCGCCCGCCAGAACATCCAGAGGGCGCCGCTCAGCCGCAGTGCCATCACCGCATCGTGGTGCCCGAGCGCGTGGCTGAGCGCGGCGCGCAGATTGTCGCTGTCTGCCGACAGCCGGTGAATCCAGGCACGGTGTTCGGAGGCCCGCAGGCGCGGCTCCGCCTCTTCAGCCAGGGTGAGGAAGTGCTCCGCGTGGCGGCACCCGAGTTCGCTGACCGCGATTTCCTTCACTCGCTCCCGAAGGCGGTCGCCGGCGTACTCCCGGACCAGGTCCAGCATGCGATAGCGCGTCACGCCGCCTTCGCCCTCCTGCCGGAGGACCAGGCTGCAGTCGACGAGCGGACTCAACCGATCGAGGAGGTTGCGGCCCGTCGTCTCCGCGGGACAGACGGCCGCGGCTGAGTCCAACGACCAACCGCCCGCGAAGATCGACAAGGTCTCCAGGAGACGCCGTTCGGCCGAACCCAAGAGGTCATAGCTCCAGGTAATCGTCGCCGCCATCGTCCGCTGGCGGGCGGGGAGGTCCACCGGACCGCCGGTCAGGATCGACAACCTCCGGTCCAGGTGGCTCAGAATCTCCGCCACCGAAAGGTGCCGGACCCTTGCCGCCGCCAGTTCGATCGCGAGGGGGACCCCATCCAGGCGCGCGCAGATCTCGGCAACCACCGGCCGGGCGAGTTCGTCGGGCTGGAAGTCCGTCACCGCCTGTGCCCGTTCGGTGAAAAGCGCTCCCGCCGCTACCGGCCCGAGGGGATTCACGGTGAGCTGGCGCTCGCCCCGGATCTTGAGGGGCGACCGGCTGGTTGCCAGAACCCGGATCGAAGGCGAGCCACCGACGATCTCGGCAATCGCCGGCGTTGCACCGAGGACGTGCTCGAGCGTGTCCAGGACGAGCAGAAGGTGCTTGTTGCGAACACGCGCGGCGATCGCGGATGTCGGCTCCTCATCGGCGTCGCGCACCTTTAGAGCACTGGCGATCGCACGCGGCACCAGCCGGGGATCGCTGATGCCGGCGAGCGGCACGAAGCAGACTCCGTCCTCAAACGCAGGCCTGAGGGTCACGCACAGCTCGAGCGCAAGGCGGGTCTTGCCGACCCCGCCCGGACCAACGAGAGTGAGCAGGCGCACGTCGGCGCCGAGCAGGAGTTCACCGATCAGGTTGAGGTCCGACTCGCGTCCAATGAGGCGCGTCAGCGGCACCATGGCCATGTCCCGCGCCGTGTCTTCGGCACCCAGAGCAGCGCGGGGCCCGCGCGCCGCCGCTTCGAACGTGCCGCTCTCCTCCGGTCCCAGCCCGAGGGCTTTCGACAGCCTCCGCGCCGTGTCCCGGTAGATGAGGCGCCGCCTGCCGCGCTCGATGTCGCTCACCGCCCGAGCGCTGATGCCCGCACGCTCGGCGAGCTCTTCCTGGGTCAGGCCGATGGCGTTTCGGTGGCGACGCATCAGCAGTGCAAGGCTGGATTCATCCTCCGGAGTCATGCGCGGCCAGTCGATGGTACTCGCCGTACGACGAGTCGGTGACCGACTCGGTGGGCTACTCGTCATGGCTTTGCCTGGCCGCCTCGCGCAGGGTGGGGTTGCAGCCGGCCAACATCTTTTGGAGGTCAACGACGATGTCAACCGAAGCCAACAAGAACCTGGTCAAGCGCTATTACGAGGAGGTCCTGAACGGTCGCAACCCGGGCGTGCTGGACGAGCTCGCCGTCAGCGATTACGACGAGCACAGCCCCTTCCCGGGCCAGCCCAACGGCCTCGAGGGCCTCAAGGCCCGTGCCGGCGGCCTGCTGGCGGCGTTCAACCCGTACGCGTTCACGATGCGGGACGTCGTCGCCGAAGGCGACACGGTGGTCGTCCACTGGACCAACACCGCAACCCACTCGGGCTCCTTCATGGGCATTCCTCCCACGGGACGGGCGGTGACGATCTCGGGGATTGACATCCACCGCATCCGCGACGGGAAGATGGCGGAGCACTGGCACGTGGTCGAGGAGCTGCAGATGCTGCAGCAGCTGGGCCTCATTCCCGCGCCGGAAGGAGCCTCCGCGTAGATGAGCCGGGCTGCTCTACCGCGACCCGAGGCGGCGGAAGACGTCCGCAGTCAAACGGAGGCTCTGCTCCCCGAGTTGCTCGCGGTTCGCCGCGAGTTGCACCGCCGGCCCGAGCCCAGCTTCCAGGAACATGCGACCGCGGCACGGGTTGGAGAGTGGCTTGCACGTCTGGACCTGGGCGTCCGCACTGGCATCGGTGGCACCGGAGTGGTGGCCGATCTCGAAGGTGGGGCGCCCGGTCCGACGCTGCTCCTGCGCGCTGACATGGACGCGCTGCCGATAACCGAGCGGACAAACCTCGAGTTCTCGTCGGCAATCCCGGGCCTGATGCATGCGTGCGGACATGACGTCCACACGAGCGCCTTACTCGGCGCGGCGTCAATCCTGACCGGCCTCCGCGACCGCATCGCGGGCCGCGTCCGGTTCTGCTTCCAGCCGGCGGAGGAGATCCTCGGCGGGGCGAACGCGATGATCGCCGACGGCGTCATGGATGGGGTGGACCACGTGCTCGGAGCGCACGTGGACGCGATCCTGCCGTTCGGAACTGTCGCGGCCGGCTCGGGACCGTTCCTGGCCGGCGCGGACTTCTTCGAGATCACGATC
>DAINCX010000117.1:0-3431 GCA_036732165.1 Candidatus Dormiibacterota bacterium
GTGGGGAGGGTCTCGGCCAGCCAGGCTCGATTGGTCGTCTCGAACACCGCATTCAATCGGTTTGATGCCGTCTCGTCGGGTCCCATCAGCCGGAAGTTGTGTGGGTTACGCGCGATCACATCCCGCAGGTAGTTGCCCAGCACCCTGGTCGCCTCGTCAAAGGAGACGCCCGGCTTCTCCACCTTCACGCCGTACTGACGGAAATCCGGCAACCGCAACGGCTTGAGCAGCAGCCCGCCGTTAACGTGCGGGTTCGCGCTCATCCGGCGCGGCCCGGCCGGCGGGAGCGAGGCCAGCTCGGTAACCAGCGCCCCGTCCTTGTCGAATAGCTCCTCCGGGTGGTAGCTGCGCAACCAGTCCTCCAGGATCTGCAGATGCGCCGGATTGTCGAGCCCGTCGACCGGGACCTGGTGCGACCGCCAGGTGCCTTCCACCGGCAGGCCATCAACGTTCTTCGGTCCGGTCCACCCCTTGGGGGTCTTCATGACGATCATCGGCCACCGCGGCCGTTCTGCGGTCGCCTTGCGGCGGGCGGCCTCCTGGATTCGAGCGACGTCATCGAGCACGCGATCCAGCAACGCGGCCATGGCCTGGTGCATCACCTGGGGATCGCTGCCCTCGATGAAATAGGGCGCGTAGCCATTCCCCTCGAGCAGCTGTCGGAGCTCGGTTTCCGGGATGCGGGCGAGCACGGTGGGGTTCGCGATCTTGTACCCGTTGAGGTGAAGAATCGGGATCACCGCGCCGTCGCTCGCGGGATTCAGGAATTTGTTCGAATGCCAGCTGGCCGCGAGCGGCCCGGTCTCCGCCTCCCCGTCGCCGATGACACAGAACACCTTGAGGTCCGGGTTGTCGAACGCCGCGCCATAGGCGTGGGTGAGCGCGTAACCCAGCTCGCCCCCCTCATGGATGGAGCCGGGTGTCTCCGGGGCGTCGTGACTCGGAATGCCACCGGGAAAGGAGAACTGTCGGAACAGCTTTTGCATCCCCGACGCATCGCGGGTGATATCCGGATACACCTCGGTGTACGTCCCTTCGAGATACGCGTTCGCGACCATCCCGGGACCGCCGTGCCCGGGGCCGCAGATGTAGATGGCGTCCAGGTCTCGCGCCTTGATCACCCGGTTCAGGTGCGCGTAGATGAAGTTCAGCCCGGGCGTCGTTCCCCAGTGCCCCAGCAACCGCGGCTTGGTGTGTTCCGCTCGGAGGGGTTCCCGAAGCAATGGATTCTGCAGCAGGTAAATCTGTCCGACCGAGAGATAGTTCGCGGCACGCCAGTAGGCGTGGATGGCGCGACGTTCACGCTCATCGAGGGGGCGATCGATGCTGGCGTCGGCCTCTCGTTGCCGCGTTTGCATAGCTCCACCTTACGTGAAGGCGCATGAAGCGAGATCGTCACGATGCGTCAAAACCTGGTCGCGATCCGTGCAAACAACGTGGCTCCGTAAGGTTTTTCGGCTGGGCCGCCCGTACACTGGCCCTGCGATGAGGAAACCAGTCAAGAAATCCGCCGCGTCGAAAACCAGCAAGGCGAAGCCGCGCCCGAATCCGGCGCCGAAACGAAAGCCAGCGCCTGCGCCTGGACCGGCACCGAAACCCAACAGCAAGATCCAGCACGTGGTGATCATCGTGAAAGAGAACCACGCCTTCGATAACTACTTTGGTCGCTTCCCCGGCGTCGACGGCACCGCCAATCTCGCGCTCGCCTCGGATCCGCCATCGAAGGATCATCCGCACGATCACGCCTCCTGGCTCAAACGGGACACGGGAGCCGCGCGCGAGCAGTACGACCAGCCGAACCTTCCCAACTACTGGCGTTTCGCCAGGCAGTACACGCTGTGCGATCGCTATTTCACCGAGGTGGCGGGTCCGTCGACCCCCAACCACTTGATGCTGATCGCCGCCGACTCGCCCATCATCAACAACCCGCACTACCGCGATCCCATCAAGTTGCAGCCGCCCTTCAACCTGCCTTCGCTGCCGGCCAACCTGGTGAAGGCGGGGCTTACCTGGAAGAACTACGGCGGCTACGCGCACGGATACATCGCGGCGTTGAAAGGCAGTGCGAACAATGTGACGGCCGATAAGTTCGCTGTCGACGCCGAAGCCGGAAAGCTCCCAAGTGTTTCGTGGCTCTACGGACCAAAAGGCTTGAGCGAACACCCCGTCGAGTCGGTCCACGACGGCGAGAAGTGGTCCGCGACGCAAGTCGACGCCATCGTTAAGGGCGGCCTGTGGCCGAACACCGTGGTGTTCATCACCTGGGACGACTGGGGCGGCTGGTACGACCACGTCATTCCGCCTGAAGTGGAGACCTGGACCGACGGCACGCAGTTCCGCTACGGCACGCGGGTCGGCTGCCTGGTGGTGAGTCCCTTTGCGAAGGCCGGATACATTTCGAAGACCCTGCATTCACATGTGAGCCTCGTCAAGTTCGTCGAGTCCACCTTCGGGCTGCCCTCGATCAACAGCCGCGACCTGGCCGCCGACGACATGTCGGACTGCTTCGATTTCACCCAGAAGCCGCTGCCGCCACCCGCCCCCGCCGCCTGAATCTGATCTCCCTCCCCCGCAGCCTAAATCAGATTCTCCCGCCCCCGCTTTCGCGGGGGAGGGCTGGGGAGGGGGTCGGGCGAGCCCGCCGTAACTCAAATCGCAACGTCGACGTTTCCGGCCCCCGCGGCCGTTGCATCACTGGTGCCAACCCCGCAGGCCGTCCTTCCGTTTGCCCTCCTCGCCATCGCCATCCTGGCCCTCCTTCTGGCCGGGGCGGCTGGATTTCGCCTCGCCAGGCGGGTTCAAACGCCCCAGCGGATGGCCCTGGCGACGATCGGCTCGCTGACCCCTGACCAGCTGAAGGCGGCGCCGCCCCTGACCAAAGACCAGCTCGCCGACACGGCGCTCTTACGGCTGTGGTCGCTGACCGAGCCCGTCGTCGCCCGCCAGCGGCAGCTCGCCGAGCAGAACGGCGACCTCCAGCGCCGGTACGGCCAGGCTCGGGCGCTGATCGACCTGATGGCCGAGTTCAACGAGGTCATGCAGCTCTCGGCCGTCCTGGATCGCCTCAGCGCCGGCCTCAGCCGATTCTTCGCCGGCGACGGCGTCGCGATCTGGATCCGGGCGCCCCAGGGCCAGTTCCAGCTCGCCGTCAGGGTGGCGGAGGAGTTTCCGGTCTCGCTCAATCCAAACGATCGCTGGGCTGCCACCGTGCTCGCTGGTGAGGCGGGCCTTGTCCTCCCCATGTGGCTCGATCGCGAGATGCCGTGCATGGCAGCGCCCTTGCTGGACGCTCAGGCCCAACAGATTGGAATCGTGGCCCTGATCTCGCGCCGCCGGCCGGACTACACCGTCGAGGAAGGCGCCTTCCTGCGGACCGTCATCGGCCACGCCGCCATGGCGATCCAGAACGCCACCATGTACGAGTTCATCGA
>DAINCX010000118.1:0-3364 GCA_036732165.1 Candidatus Dormiibacterota bacterium
GCGCTGGCGTTTGCGGGTCCGAGAGCTGCTGCAGCTGCTGCTCTGCCGGCGATATTGATTGAAGTGCCTGGCGAGGGTCCGGGGCCTGCCTGATCTGCTTCTCGGTGGCCGCAAGGATCTTTTGCACCTTCGGATCGGCCGGCACCGTCGTGGCGTTGGCCGCGATCTTGGCCTGGACGTCATGGACGGCGCCGGCCGCCCTGGCCTGGCTTGCCGCGTCAGCCCGCCGCTGCGCGAGGAGCTGGTTCATTGGGTTCGGCAGGACGGCAAGGAGCAGGGCGGCCAAGGCCACGATGGCGAGGATTCCCACCTCCTTCCGGTTGATGCGTATCGGAAAAGCCCGAGTGAGGCGAGCGCGCTCGGCTTGCTGGAGCGCGTCCTGGCGCAGCAGGTCGTCCATCAATCCCGTCGACGCTCGGCGCTCCCAGGCAGTCGAAAGGCGCTCCTTCAGTCCCAGGCGCTGGTCGGCCATGCTCATCAGCACGCCGGGCCCGGGCCGGCTGGCCAGCCAGGCGGTGGCAGCCACCGCGAGCATCACGGGGATGCCCAGGAGGGCCAGCTGCAGCGGGCGCTCGAAGGGAACGATCCTGGTGATCAGGAGAATCGCGCCGACCCACACTCCGGTGCCCACCGCGGCGTGCACCAGGAAGCGAGGGGCGCTCGATCGCGCATCCGACCTTCCGAGCGCCGTGACGACCGCTTCGAGCGAGCTCAACTGCTGACCTCCGGAATAGGTTCAGCCCCGGTCCGCTGGCGCCGCCACGGCAACCGGCGCACGGGTGGCAAGAGAAAGGCGCTGGCAAGCAGGGCTACGAGACAGATGGCAAGTTGCATGACGATGGTCGCCTGCCAGTATTGCCAACCCTCGAACAGGCCGCTCGGAATCGCGCCACTCGGTGACTGCGAAATTTGCACAAAGCCGCCCTTCCCGCCGAGAGGGACCGGGCCACCGGAGTAGCAGGTGGTGCCGCCACCCACAGTGGTCTGGCAAACGGTCCCAGGCCCGCCCCCACCGCCATTGCCAAAGTTGTTCGGATACCGAACTCCATAGGCTCCGATGATGGGCCCGTCGCCTGCAATCCACGCCAACGCAATCATCGGGCTGAGGTAGGTGATGGCCGGCGGCGCCGGGGCCTTCGTCGCATTCGGGTCGATCTCGGTTGGAAAAAAGAGGCCGAACCCCAGGGTCCCGACGAGGAGCACGAACGCTGCCACGTAGGAGACGACTGTGGCCACCAGCGAACGCCGGAGCCAGGTCGAGAATAAGATGCCCATCACACCCAGAGTCAGGGCGGTGACCAACGTGACCAGGAATGCATACACGACCTGGTCGAGCTCGATACCGCCGAACAGGAAGACGAGGCTGAAAATCGGCACCGACAGGATGAGCAGCAGGACTACGAACGACATCGAGGCGAGGAGCTTGCCCCAGATGATCGAGAAAGGGCGTAAACGCGTGACGAAGAGGAGGTCGATGGTCTGGCGCTCGCGTTCGCTGCTGATGGCGCCGGCAGTAAGCGCCGGGGTGACGAAGGTCAGCAGGATCCCCTGGAAGGCCACCAACGCGATAAACAGATACTGGCCGTAGTTGGATCCGCCGGACAGGCCGGAGTTCGCGTTGGCCATCAGGGAGAAGACTAGGAAGCCGAGACCGCCGATCAGGAGTATGTAGACCATCATGGCCAGGGGCGATTTCCACGTTCGCATTCGCGACCGGTACTCCTTGGCCACGATCGGATTCCAGAACGCTGCGGCGACCCGGTTCATCCCACTTCGTCCGAGGTTGCGCGCATGAAGGCCTCTTCGAGGCCGCCGTCGACCTCGCTGAAGGCGGACACCTTGATTCCACCTGCGGTCAGGGCTTGCAGGATCTCGGCGGCGGTTGATTCGTCACCTTCATAGCTGGCCTCGATGGCGCCGTTGGCGATTTCAATGTTGCGAACGGCCGCGAGCGGTTTCAGGATCCCCACCGCTGCCTCCTTGTCGCCGACCACCGTGATTCGCAAACGGCGCCCGGCTGAAAGATGCTGAACGACCTCTTGCACGGAGCCGGTGACCTGCATGCGGCCGTGGTCGATGATTCCGATCATCGTGCACAGCTCGGTCAGCTCGGGAAGGATGTGGCTCGAGATGATGATCGTCTTGCCCATCCTGCGCAGCTCCTTGAGGATCTCGCGCATGTCGACGCGCGCTCTTGGATCGAGACCGGACGCCGGCTCGTCAAGCAAGAGCACCGCAGGATCATGGACCAGCGCCCGCGCCAGGCACAGTCGCTGCTTCAACCCGCGGGAGAGGGTATCGACCATCTGGTCTCGCCTCTCGGACAGACCGATGAGCTCGAGCAGCTGGGCCACGACCTTGGTGCGCCTCTCCTTGGGTTGGCGGTAACACGCTGCGTAGAAGTCCAGGTACTCGGAGACCGTGAGCTGGTCGTAGACCCCAAAGAAATCCGGCATGTATCCCAGGCGGCTGTGAACGAGATCGGGCTGCTTGGCCACGTCCACGCCGCCGATCG
Organism: Candidatus Dormiibacterota bacterium; assembly: GCA_036732165.1. Taxonomy (GTDB): domain Bacteria; phylum Chloroflexota; class Dormibacteria; order CF-121; family CF-121; genus JALYYC01. The sequence goes on from DAINCX010000118.1 coordinate 2,516, forward strand.
AAGCGTGGCCGCTGGTCGGCTCGAGAAGCGCCGCCAGAATGCGAAGTGTGGTCGTCTTGCCGGCGCCGTTCGGCCCGACAAACCCGAAGATCTCGCCTTCCGGCACCTCGAATGAGACGTGATCGAGGGCCGTCCTCTTCCCGTAGACCTTGGTCAGGTTCTCGGCGCTGATCACGTCACGGTCCCCGTCAGGGTAACTTGCCCGAACACGGCCGGGGAGCCTCCGGCCGCGACCTCGAGTCTCACCTCGCCGGAGGCTGGATTGATCGCGGCGGAAGGCACCGACGTGACTCCGCCTGCGTTGTAGCTCAGCGGGATCCAGGCTGACCGCTGCCAGTCCCAGACCTTGGCCTGCAGTGTTTGGGTCGGGCTGCCTGGAACCTGGCCCTTGCCGCCCGCATACGTTGAGTCGATGGACGCGGAATCGAGGTGCGAACCAGGCGCGAGCACTGGCGCGAAGTCGTAGCTCACGGTGCCGTTCTGCATGACCACCGCGCCCGGCTGCGCCGGCTGAGAGTCGCCGTTGATGTCGGTGAATCGGCTCAAAACCATGCCCGCGGGCACCACGCCCGCCCCGATGCCGGTGACCTGTAGCGGCAGCACCACGGCGGTCTCATTTGTCGTGCGCGGCCGGCTGCCGGCGACGGTGACGTCCTGGGCCGGCTGCTTGCTCCACGCCACAACCATGGGCGTGATTGCAGGGGAGAAGCCGAAGTTCGATCCCGAGACCAACCCCAGGATGATCATCTTCGCGAATGCCTCGCGGTCGGCGTCGGCTGACTGCGAGGGCGGCGACCCCACGCCCGTGTAGAAGTAGCTGGTCGGGTAGATGGTCATGTAGGCCGGCTG
>DAINCX010000119.1:0-3330 GCA_036732165.1 Candidatus Dormiibacterota bacterium
ACGTCGTGGGTGTCTCGGTGACGGTCACGTCGCACGGCGGGCCGATCGTCGCTGAGCGGCCGATGTACATGGTGCAGAACTTCGGGAGCGGCTCGGTCAACGGCGCCCATGTCGCGGTGGGCGCGACCGGTCTCGCCCAGCTGTTCGCCTTCTCGGCCGCGTCCACCACGACGGGCAACAACGACTACCTGACGGTCCTCAACCCGGATCCGATCAATGTCGCCAATATCACGCTGAAGTACTACGCGACCTCCGGAGCCACGACACAGACGATTACCCGCACGTTCACCGTCCCGGCCAACACCCGGCACACGGTCCTGATGTACTCGGTCATAAACCCGGGTGACGGGCAGATGGATGGCGCCGGCCCAGGCTTCGAGCCGTTGGGGATCGTGCTCTCCTCGGATCTGGCCGTCCTGGTCGAGAAGCCAACCTACAGCTCGAACGCCTCGACCTACGGGGCGACCGATACCGTCGCCTACTCGCCCGGAACCTTCCTGCTAACCCCGTAGCCCTCGTCTTCGAACACGCGATATCATCTCCGGCAGGGCCTAATCTGACCATCTCCATGGGGCGCGGGCGTCCATTTTTTCTCGGGCTGGCATGCTCGGTTAGCCTCGTGGCTGCGGGAATTCAGCCGGCTGCTGCCGGCCCGCCGCTGGCCCCAGCCTCAGGCGTGACGCTGCTAACCCCTCGGGTGGTCAATTTCAAGGATCTGCCTCCGCCGCAGGCTGGGCCGCCCCTCGCCAGGCCCTTTCACGTGCCGAAGCCGGCAGCCTTTGCCGCGGCGAAGCAGGCCGCGGCGGCCGGGAAGACCGGCCGGCGAACGGGGGTCCGGACGCTGAGCACGAAATCGGGCAGCTCGTCAGGGGCGGGCGCTTCTTCAGGCGCCACCTCACCGCGGGTGGCTAGCGGGCCGGAGATGACCGCGACCACCTACCAGGGCCTCGCGATCGGCAACGACCCCTTCGCGCTCGAACCACCCGATACGTACCTGGCCGTCGGCCAAACCCAGGTGGTGGAAACGGTCAACATCGTGATGGCTGTTTACACCAAGTCGACGATGGCCATGGTGGGCACCCCCAGGAGCCTCGATGCCCTGTTCGGAGTCCCGTCGGGCTATTCGTCGACCGACCCGCGTGTCTTCTACGACGCGGTCAGTCAGCGCTGGTTCGCATCAGAATTCGCATTCAACTCCAGGTCGGACAGCCGGGCCTACGTCGCAGTAACGCAGACGGCAGATCCCACAGGCCTCTGGTCTGTGTATCTGGTCGCCTCCAACACGTCGCAACGCCTTTTTGACCAGCCGAAGCTGGCGGTTACGAGCGATAAGTTGGTGATGAGTTGGGACGACTACTCGCCGTGCGTGTCAGCGACGTCATGCCCTTACATTGGGGCTGAGACCCGGGTGATTGACAAGTCGGACATGCTCGCGTCACCCTTGGGGACGGTTCGAGCGACGCCGCCGAACACGCTGGCACCGCCTGCGGAGGGCCTGCTGCCGGTCCAGCCGCTTGCGGCCACCTCGACCGCTTACGTCGCTTACAACGAGTCAAGCGACCCGAATACGGGTAACCAGTTGAGCAATCCAGTTCTAGGGCTCTGGGTCATTACCGGCTCGATCGCGGCGGGCACCTTGAACTGGACGAACCTGACTTTGCCCATGTCGCCCGGCACCTCGGTGCCCCCGAACGCGGTCCAGCCGGCGCCCGCCAACGAGCTCCTGACCGATGACGACCGGCTTCTCACAGGAGCCTGGAAGAATGGCAGCTTCTGGGTCTCCGCCAATGATGGCTGCTTCACCTCCGGGAGCTCGGCGACCACCAGCTGCGGCCGTTTCATGCAGGTCGCCACGCCATCGAGCAGATCACCATACCTCGTGCAGAACTTCGACCTGGCAGGCGGATCGGGGGTGTCCGTCTACTACCCCGCCGTCACCCTCGACGCGAACGGCAACCTGCTCTCGGTGTTCAACGAGTCGTCGGCCTCGAGCTATCCGAGCATCATGGCCGCGGTACCGTTCCCAAGCGCCGCGGCGTCGACCCTTATCAAAGCGAGCTCGGGGCCATATGACTGGCATGCCGGGTGCCCTCCAGGTGACAACCGCTGGGGAGATTACTCGGGAGCTGCGCCAGATCCAACGACGGGCGACATCTGGGTCGCCGGCGAGTATGCGCAGAACGCGGCGAGCGGAAATATCCCGGCGGCCTGCGCCTGGTCGACCGCGATCGGCCATATCTCGATGACCCTGCCCAGCATCACCTTCTATTTCGCGGAGGGCTTTACCGGGCCCGGCTACACGGAGACCCTGTCGATGCTGATCCCGAACTACAACGGCACGGCCCAGATCACCTACGACATCGTCGGAGGCAGCCCGATCGTGGAGACCCCGCGCGCCCTGACAGCGGGCCGGGTCTTCACCGAGGACGTCAATAGTGATGTCGGCGTAGGCATGGCGGTCTCCGCGCAGGTGGTGCTCTCGGCGCCAGGCACGGTCGAGCGAACCATCCACTTCAATGATTCGGCCCAGCTCAGATACGGCTCTACCGACAAGATCGGTGCGCCCGGCCCATCGGCCCAATGGAATTTCGCGGAAGGCTCGACACTTTCCGCCTACCGGGAGTTCCTCAGCCTGCAGAATCCAAGCAACGGGCCGGCCAACGTGACGCTGAACTATTTCCTGGAGGCTTCCGGCAGCACGGCGCCGGTCGTGAAGGAGCTCGTGCTGCTCGCCAACAGCCGAACGACGGTGGAAGTGTTCGGGGGCAACACCGGCGGGACCGTGGCATCACCAATCACGTGCACACCCGGCGCCGGGGGTGACTGCGGTGTCGGTCCAGGAATCACCGGCGTCTCCGTCCAGCTCCTGAGTGATATCCCGATCGTGGCGGAGCGGCCCTTCTACGTCCACGACTACAACTTTGGCTTCGGCCCCATCGAGGACGGCCACGACGCCTTCGGGGCGACGGCGGCTGCCTCGACCTGGTATTTCGCGGAGGGCACCACGCAAGCCCATTTCAACGAGTTCCTGACATTGCAAAATCCGACCAGCGCGCCGGTGGGCGTAACCCTGAATTACGCCACCGATGCCGGAATCCAGCCGAGCAAGACGCTGACTCTCCCGCCGACAAGCCGAACCACGGTTGTGGTTTACGAAGGCAATCAAAGCGGCGGGCCCTGCACCGGGGGCGAGGGCGGGACCTGCGGCATCGGTCGAGGGATCACGGGTGTCTCGGTCACGGTGGTCGCGAACGGCAGCATCGTGGCCGAGCGGCCGATGTACATGGTGCAGGACTTCGGCAGCGGGCCGGTGGCGGGCGCGCATGTCGC
>DAINCX010000120.1:0-3310 GCA_036732165.1 Candidatus Dormiibacterota bacterium
AGCAGGAACATCTGGATCAGGCTCGAGATGTTCTCCGCCTTGGCGTGGCCGAAGGCGTGTTTCTCGTCCGCGGGCTTCTCGGCGGTCCGAATCCCGGCGTAGGCGAAGATGCTCGCGGACAGGTCGAGAAAGGAGTGCGCCGCGTCAGCCAGGATCGCCAGGCTGCCGGTCATCAGCCCGACGGTCAGCTTGGCCGCGATCAGGACCAGGTTGACCGCAACCGAGTACAGGGCAGCCGAAGCCTTGCTGTCCCGCCTGGAGCCGGCCGGGTGGGCGTGCGCGTGGTCCATACCGGTAAAACTACGCATTCCGTGGGGACTTGCAACCGCGAAGATAGGGACGGCATGGAATCCGAAGCCGAAGGAGTGCCTGAACCTCGGGCGGCCATCCGGGCGATGCATCCTTATGAATGGGAGCCGCCCAGCGCCAGCATTGCCCGCCAGGCCGGTGTTCCCGAGGACCAGGTGGTTCGCTTTGACACCAATACATTCCCGTGGCCGGGCGTGGCGCTCGCGGATTTGCCCCCGCTTGCCCTCAACGAATACCCGGACACGAGCTACGGCGAGCTCACGCGGGCGATTGCCGATTACGTGGACGTTTCCACCGACCGCATCACGGTTGGCGCCGGGGCGGACGAGATCCTCGATATGTGCGCCAAGGCCTATATCGATGCCGGCACGCGGGTCGTTATGGCTCGTCCGACCTACCCGATGTTCCGCATCCTGACGGAGATCGCCGGCGGACAAATCGACGATATCTTGATGAGCGACCTGCGACTCGACCGGGCGGCCTTCGTCTCACGAGCCAAGACGGCGGGCCTGACCTGGCTCTGCAATCCCAACAACCCGACCGGCGAACTGTTGCCGCTGGATTTCATTGCCGAGGTTGCGCAGGCGACGTCGGGCGTCCTGGTCGTCGACGAGGCCTACGTCGAGATGTCGGGAGTCACGGCGTTACCGCTGATTGAGTCGATGCCCAACGTCGTCGTCAGCCGCACGCTGAGCAAGGCCTTCGGCCTGGCCGGGGTTCGGGTGGGGTATGCGCTGGCAGGCCCGGCGATCAGTGGTGCCCTGCGCAAGGTCCGGCCCCCGGGCAGTATCAGCGTCGTATCCGAGGCACTCGGGGCGAGGGCGCTGCGAGACCTGGATGGGATGCGCAAGCGAGTCCACGCCATCACGGCCGAACGCGAACGGCTCCGCGCGGATCTCACTGCCCTTGGCCTCGAGGTCCGCGAGTCCGCCGCCAACTTCCTGTTGGTGCACGCCGGTCGAGCCGCGGCCCCGGCGCTGCTCCGGTCGGGGCTGGTGGTGCGGACGTTCGGCGCGTCGTCACCGCTTGCCGAGTACATCCGGGTCACGGTGCGGCGGCCCGAGGAGAATGCCCGGTTGGTCGAAGCCCTCAGGCAGTACCGGATGCCACGAGCGTGAGGCCGCGCGCGATGACTTTGTCGCCATCCCGGTCGCGATCAAGCGCGTCGGCCATCGCCTGCTCATAAGCCGGCTGGTCTTGCGCGCTGAGCGCGTTCGCCGTGGACGTGAACATTGGCGACCGCATCCGGTTGGCGAGGGCGCCGTCGCGGTCCAGCGGTACCTCGAAGGGGACGCGCTCGACCTCGACGTCATGAAAGCCGGCCGACGTCATGTCGCGGAACAACTGGTCCGCATCGCCGAGGGCGAAGGGCGTTGCGATGCCCTCGTCCGGTTGGAGCCACCCGCGCTGTCGAGCAACAGTCAGCGGTAGGGCCGCGTACGGGTTCTCCGCTATCGGTCCCCACACCAGGAAGCTGAGGCGCCCTCGGGGGCGCAACGCGGCGCGCAAGCCGGCGAGCGGCGCGGGCCATGCCGGCAGAAACTGCATCGCGTTGCGGCTGATGACGGCGTCGAAGGGCTGATCTACCGCGAGCTTGCTGCCGTCCATCTGCCGCGTCTCCAGGTTGGCAAGTCCCTGGGCCCGGGCGGCGTTTGCGGCGACTTCGAGCATTTGCGCCGAAGCATCGGTGGCGAGGACGAATCCCTTCGGGCCTACACGGCGCGCCGCCAGGATCGCGGTGTCTCCCGTCCCGGTCCCCACATCGAGAACGCGGCTACCCGGCAGGAGGCGCGCGGCCTCCAGCATCCGGTCGGTGGGGCCGAGCAGGTACTCAGCACGTTGGGCGGCGCCTTTTGCCCAGGCCTCGGCGGTTTCCACTGAGTTGAAGACTTCCTTGAACACGGCTGGTATCGAGAATATCGAACACCGACGCTGTCACGGCCTGGGGCAGGCCGGCTGGTTGACTCTCCGGGCTGCTTTGGTGACAATGGCGAGCGCCAGTGATGAACCTCAAGCGAACCTTTCTGCCTGCCCTCGCGTTGGCGGCCGCGGGCTTCGGCCTGCTCGGCAATCAGCTCGGGGCGCTCGCCTATACCAGCGGGTCGACCGGCTATGACATCAGCTACCCGCAATGCGGCGGCGCCTATCCGATCGGGGCCTTCGGCATCATCGGCGTCGACGCCGGCTATCCGTTCGCGCACTACAATCCCTGCCTCGCGGACGAGGCGAGCCACGCGCCCAACGTCGCGCTCTACCTGAATACCGGCTATGACCCCAGTTACACCCAGGTCGACGGCAAGCACAGCACCGCGGCGTGCGTGACGCAGTCGGCCTCCGTCTCGGGAACCGCGTCGCAGGAGGCGGCCTGGGCCGTTGGCTGCAGTGAGGCGACCCAGTCGATCGCCTACGCGACCTCCCAGGGTGTCATCAACCCGAGCAGTTGGTGGCTCGACGTGGAGACGTCCAACAGCTGGTCATCGACGGACCTGACGCTGAACCAGTACACGCTGCAGGGCCTGGTCGACACCGTGCTCCGCCAATCCCCGGCCGCGGTCGGCATCTACTCGACGCGCTACCAGTGGACCACGATCGTCGGGTCGTTGCCCGTTTCCGGCGTCCTCGCCGACTGGGTGGCGACCGGTGCCACCTCGGCGAAGCGGGCCAGGTCTGCCTGCGGCACCGGCTTCACCGGCGCGCCGGTCTGGTTCGTCCAGTACCTGCGTTCCGGCTTCGACACCGACTACGCCTGCTAGGTAATTCTCGAGTCCGAGTCAGAGATTGACGACAGGGACCCCGAACTGCTCGTGCAGGCGCTCCGCCACCAGCGAGCGGTGACAGGCCCGCGCGTCGCGCTCGACGCACAGCAGCGCCGAGACGGCCTCGTCGGGGAACGATTCGAGCACGGTCTGTAGATCGACCCGGTCGAGGACCTCGCTGAGGTAGCGGTGCCGGTACTCGTCCGCCAGCGCGACCCGCGTACGCTTGCCCACTCCCTGGCGCC
>DAINCX010000121.1:0-3099 GCA_036732165.1 Candidatus Dormiibacterota bacterium
CGCGGCCGACGCACCGGCCGTATGTCGCAACGCGATCGCGCGGTTCAGCTGAACCACCGGCGAGGGCATCATCGAAACGAGTGTGTCGTAGAGCCCGACGATATCCGCCCAGTCGGTCTGATCCCAGGTCGGCGCTTCCGCATGACAGGCGGCGATCGCGGCCTGCACCTGGTAGGGGCCGGATCGGCGCAGCACGGCCGCTCGCTGCAGCAGCACGATGGCGGACGCGATCCGTTCCCGGTCCCAGCGCCCGCGGTCCTGGTCCTGGAGGAGCACGAGGTTGCCCGTCTCGTCAAAGCGCGCGTCGGCGCGGGCGAGGTGGAGCCGCATCAGCGCCAGCAGGCCCAGGGCCTCGGGCTCTTGCGGCATCAGGCGCACCAGCAGGCCCGCCAGCCACATCGCGTCCTCGGCCAGGTCCCGGCGCGAGGCGGTTTCCCCGGCCGTGGCCAGGTAGCCCTCGTTGAACATCAGGTAGAGGACGGCGAGCACCTCGTCCACGCGTTCGGCCAGGATGGCGTCCGGCGGCAAGCGATACGGAATGCCCGCATCAACGATCTTCCGCTTGGCCCGCACGATCCGCTGGGCGATGGTGGCCTCCGAGGTGATGAAGGCACGGGCGATCTCGGCGGTGGTCAGGCCCGCCACCGCCCGCAGCGTCAGGGCGAGCTGGCCCTCCCTCGGGAGGGCGGGGTGGCAGCAGGTGAAGATCAGGCGGAGCCGGTCATCCCCTTCGGCCGAGTCGACGTTCATGGTTGCTCCTTCAAGCAGCGCGAGCTTGGCGCGGTAGCGGACGTCGCGCCGCGCCTGGTCGATCGCCTTCCGGCGCGCGGTCGTGAGGAGCCAGGCTCCCGGTTTTTCCGGAATGCCGGTCTTCGGCCAGTGTTCGACGGCCTCGAGCAGCGCATCCTGGACCAACTCCTCCGCCAGATCGAAATTTCCCAGCGCCCTGACCAACGCCGCGGTCAGCCGGCCGGCTTCCTCGCGGAAGACCTCGGCGAGCGCGGCGTCGGTCGGCGACGGGATCGGCCTAACTCCGCGGCATCGAATCGGGTCGGTCGACCAGGGGCCGCACCTCGACCGGGCCACCGGTCGGCCAGCTTTTGGCCATCTCGATCGCCTCATCGAGATCGGCGACCGTCACCTCGGCATAGCCGCCGATCGACTCCTTGCCCTCAATGAAGGGGCCATCGGTGACGACCGGCTTCCCGCCGTTGAACCGCACGGTGGTCGCCGTGCGCTCCGGCTGAAGCTGCGATCCGCCACCGACCTTGTTGCCGTATTTACCGAACCACTGGGCAATCAGCCCGTAGGCGGCCTCCTTCTGGGCATCCGGCATCGCTTCCCACGAGTTAACCCGATCCTTGGTCTCGCCGAACAGCAGTACGTACTTCATCCTGGTTGCTCCTCCATGAGTGCGCGGGCCTTGACGTTGCGGCCATCGCCGCTCTGTACAGTACGACGAACGAGGATGGGCACAAATCGACGAGGCGCCGGGACCGTCGCGCCGACTCTAAGTTAGGCTTAAGGCTGTGGCTGAGCCCGCTGTTCGCTATGGAGACCGGGTGGCCACCCCCGAACCGTATTCGATCGAGCACATCCCGTTCGCGGAGCGGCACGGCCACAGCCGCCAGCTGCTCTGGCTCTGGCTGGCCGCCAACCTGACCATCGCCGACTTCGCCATCGGCTTCATCCCGGTCGCGATCGGGCTTCCGCTCCTGCCCGCGCTGCTGGCGCTGGCCCTCGGCAACGTCCTCGGCGGCCTGGTCCTCGCCTGGTCCGCCGCGATGGGCCCGGCGGCAGGCTTTCCCCAGATGTTCATCGGGCGTCGGGCCTTTGGGCGGGTGGGCGGCTACATCCCGGCCGGGCTCAACTGGCTGAGCACCGCGGGCTGGTTCACGGTGAACACGATCCTGGCCGCCTTCGCGGTGCAGCTGCTGCTTCCCGGGATCCCGTTCATCGCCGCCGCCGCCGTGCTCGTCGCGCTCCAGACCTTCCTGGTGATCTACGGCCACAACGTTATCCAGGTCTTCGAGCGGTACATGGCCGCCGTGCTCGGCGTGCTGTTTCTGCTGGCCATCATCATCGCCCTCACCCAAGGCAGCGCGATTGCCGCCTGGTCGCCCAAGACGACGGGAAGCACCCTGGTGCTCTTTGCCGTCGTGCTGGCGATCTCGTTCTCCTACATCATGAGCTGGTCCCCCTACGCCTCCGACTATTCGCGCTACCTCCCCGAGATCACATCCCGCGGCTACCTTTCGCTCTACGTCTTCGTCGGCGCGGCGGCGGCCTCGTTCCTCACCGAAGTCGTGGGGGTGCTGGTCGCCATCCTCGCCCCGGGTGCGTCCGGCCCGGTGGCGGCCCTGAAGATCGCGATGGGGGGATTTGGATCGATCGCGGTGGTCGCTGTGATCCTCGGCGCCATGACGGCCAATGTGCTCAACCTCTACTCGAACACCATGTCGGCCCGCGTGCTCGATGTCCGGCTGCCTCGCTGGCAGCTCGCCATCGTGGGCGGGGTCCTGGGGCTGATCTTCGCGCTGATCGGATACCAGAAGTTCGCCCAGAACTACCAGGATTTCCTGGTCGCCCTCGATTACTGGATTATGCCGTGGCTGGCCGTCATCCTGATCGATTACTACCGGCTGCGCCACCGCAACGCGGTCGAGTTCAGCCAGGCGCCGGAATGGAACGTGCGCGGGCCGATTGCGTTCGTCGTTGGACTCGCCGTCTCGCTGCCCTTTATGGCCGAGCGCTTCTTCACCGGCCCGCTGGCGTCCTGGTTTGGCGGCGCCGACTTCGGCTACTTCATCGGCTTCCTCGTGGCGGGTCTTGTATACCTAGTCCTGAACCGGCGCAGCCGGCAGGATCGTGAATACCAGGGAGGGTGATCATCGGTGGCGATTGAAGAGCGTTCCGTCGAGACCAAGGCCAGCCCGCAGGCCGTGTGGAAGATCTGGTCTGATACGTCGACCTGGCCGCAGTGGAATCCTGACGTCCGCGCGATGGCGTTGAACGGGCCGTTCGCCTCCGGGACTACCGGCACGATGACGAACAAGCAGGGCGCCCACGCCATCCAGCTCGAGGATGTCGTGCCGGGTC
>DAINCX010000122.1:0-3027 GCA_036732165.1 Candidatus Dormiibacterota bacterium
AGAACCAGCTTGCCCATGTTTCCACCGGTGAAGAGTCTGCTCAGCGCGTCAGGAAACGCTCGCAGCCCCTTGACGATGTGTTCCCGCGACTTGAGGTTGCCATCGGCGAGCCAGGCCGCGAGCGCAGCCGTCGCTTCGCCGTTGCGGGCCGCGTAGTCGCCAACCAGAAAGCCGGTCATGCTGGCGCGATTGACCAGCAGGGCCATGTAGTTCGAGGGCCCATGTTGCGGTCCCGTCGCGCAGTACTGGGAGATGGCGCCGCAAATCACGATCCGAGCATGCCGCGCCAGGCGGGCAAGGGCCGCTTCGAGGATGTCGCCACCGACGTTGTCGAAATACACGTCGATGCCACTCGGGCAATGCTCTTTCAGGGCGGCCCTGACTTCCTGCGACTTGTAATCGATGGCGGCGTCGAAGCCCAGGTCGTTGACGAGGTAGCGGCATTTCTCCGCCCCGCCGGCGATGCCCACCGCCCGGCAGCCCTTAATCCTGGCGATCTGCCCCACCACGGAGCCCACGGCACCCGCCGCCGCCGAGACGACGACCGTCTCGCCAGGTTTGGGCCGGCCGACCTCAAGCAGGCCGAAATAGGCGGTCCTGCCGGTCATGCCCAGCACACCGAGCTGCGCCGGCAGCGGGGCGAGGCCGGGATCCACCGTCATGACCCCTTTGCCGTCGGAAGGCGCGTACTCCTGCACGCCGAAGGGGCCGGAGACATAGTCGCCGACCGCGAACGCGGGACTCCTCGATGCGATCACCCGGCCGATCGCCAGCGCGCGCATCACCTCGCCGATGGCGACGGGCGGCATATACGAGCGGCCCTCGTTCATCCATCCACGCATGGCAGGGTCGAGGGAGACGTAGAGGACCTTGACCAGGACGTGGCCAGCGACCGGCTCGCCGACGGCCTCTTCGGTGTGGGACCAATCGGTCGCCTTCGGCAGCCCGACCGGACGGGCGGCGAGGCGAACCTGGTGATTAGTGACCGGCATCGGCCCTACCCCGAGATGATTCATTCGCCGCCATCAATCGGCAACACCTCACCATTGATGTAGGAGGCCCCGTCCGAAACCAGGAACGTGATGGCGGCGGCCACTTCGTCGGCCGTTGCGAAGCGGCCGATCGGGTTGCGCTCCAGCGCCCGGCGCGAGATCTCCTCGTTTTTCCAGAGCGCGGATGCGAATTCTGTCTTCACGATGCTGGGAGCAACAGCGTTCACGCGAATGCCATCACGGCCGAGCTCCATGGCGAGCTGGCGAGTCAGGCTGATCAGCGCCGCCTTGGTCACGCCGTAGGGCCCAAGCCCGAGCTCGGGCCGCAGCCCCGCGATGCTGGCCACGTTGACGATGGCGCCCCCGTGCCCTCGCATCCAGGCATCCACGACCAGTTTGGTGAGCACCAACGGCCCGCGCAGGTTGACCTCGAACGTCTTATCCCAGGCCCCAAGCTCGACGTCGAGCGTCAGGCCGAAATGTGGATTGGTGGCGGCGTTGTTGACGAGGATGTCGATGCGCCCGAATCGCTGCATCACGTCGTCGACGAGCCGCTGCGAGTCCTCGACGCGACCCACGTGCGCGGCGATCGGCGTGACCGCGCCCGCATGGGCCGCGTTGATCCGGTCGGCCGCCGCCTGCAGGCCTTCGAGCTTCCTGCCGGAAATGGCCACCCTGGCGCCCTGCTCCACGAGCGCGCGGGCGGTCGCCTCACCGATGCCACGACTTCCTCCCGTCACGATCGCCACGCGATCGGTCAGCAGGTCATTCGCCATCGCCCGATACTATCCGTTGAGATGGACTTCGATTATTCGCCGAAGGTGAAAGCGCTTCAGAAGACGCTGAACGACTTCATGGTCGAATTCATCGATCCGATGGAGCGACGGGATCGGGACGAGGCCGGGCCGGACGACCGCTGGTCACCCAGCCCGGTCGTCGAGGCGCTGAAGCCAAAGGCTCGGGCTAAAGGACTGTGGAACCTTTTCTTGCCCGCGTCCGAGCTCGGCGCCGGCCTGACCAACCTGGAGTACGCGCCCCTGTGCGAGATCATGGGCCGCGTTTTATGGGCGCCCGAGGTCTTCAACTGTTCCGCCCCCGACACCGGGAACATGGAGATCCTCGACCGCTACGGAACGTCAGAACAGAAGGACCGCTGGCTGCGGCCGCTGCTGGATGGACAGATGCGTTCCGGGTTCGCGATGACGGAGCCGAGCGTCGCCTCCTCCGACGCGACCAACATCAGGAGCCGCATCGTTCGCGACGGCGGCGACTACGTGCTCAACGGCCGGAAATGGTGGACATCGGGGGGGATGGACCCGCGCTGCCGCCTCTTCATCTTCATGGGAAAAACCGATCCGGACAACCCGGATCGGCACCGTCAGCAGTCTATGATCCTCGTCCCCGCGGACACGCCGGGGGTGAAGGTCCTTCGCTGGTTGCCGGTGTTCGGGTTCGACGACGCGCCGCATGGACACGCGGAGGTGGACTTTGTCGACGTCCGGGTCCCCGCCTCGAATGTGTTGCTGGGCGAAGGGCGGGGCTTCGAGATTGCCCAGGCGCGTCTCGGCCCCGGCCGAATCCACCATTGCATGCGCCTGATCGGCATGGCCGAGTTGGGGCTCGCCCTGATGTGCCAGCGCCTCAAGAGCCGGGTGGCATTCGGCAAGCCATTAGCCGAGCAGTCGCTGTGGCTCGAGCGGATCGCCGAGGCTCGCATCTTGATCGACCAGGCCCGCCTCTTGACCCTCAATGCCGCGTACCAGATGGATACCGTCGGCAACAAGGCGGCGCGCGCCGAGATCGCCATGATCAAGGTGGCCGCCCCGAACATGCTGTGCACGGTGCTCGATTGGGCGATCCAGGCGCACGGCGCGGCCGGTGTCTCGGACGATTTTCCACTCGCGCACGCCTATGCCTATGCCCGCACCGTCAGGATCGTCGACGGGCCGGACGAGGTTCACCGAGACCAGATCGGCCGGCTCGAGCTTCGCAAGCACGAGTCCCGCGACTGAAACGGTCGTCCCATCGTTGAGCC
>DAINCX010000123.1:0-2951 GCA_036732165.1 Candidatus Dormiibacterota bacterium
GCGGCCAGCGTGCCGCCCAGCCAGATCGGGTTGCTGAGCCAGTAAAGGACGGCCGTGACGGCGCCGGCCATGTGGCCGAACGCCAGCCGGACCCACTCGTAGGGGCCGCCTTCCACCGGGAACGTGGTGCCGAGCTCGGATGTCAGAAGGCCGTACGGAATCAGGAAGGTAACGGCGGAGACGACCAGCCAGAAGATCGCCTGGGCCCCATATGAAGACGACTGCCCAATCGTGTCGATGGCGAGGATCGCGCAGACGGTGAAGAAGATCAGGTCGAAGCGGAAGAGCGACTTTTTGAGCTTGCGTTTCTCGTTGACGACGTCAGCCGATACCGGGATCGCTGCCAATGCTTCCTCCTTGCGTGTTTAACTCCGCGGCAGAGCCTGAGGCAATTTCATACTGCCGGCGGCCCCTTGTCAAGGGACCGCCGGCCGATTTGATGGCGGTTCGCCGGCCTTAAGGGACGGTTAAGAGGCGCCCTCCTGGAGAACGGGCTGGTCATTGGTCTGGCGGCTACGCCCGATCGCCCAGAAGACCACACCAATGCCCAGAATCAGCGCCATGGTGCCGAGAACCACGGCTTCATATGCCAGGCGGGACATGCTCCCTTGGGCCGCCGTGGCGTCACCGCTAAAGCAGCCATTGGCCGTGCAGATGCCCGGCCAGAGGGAGAACACGGTCGCCGCAACGATGAAGAACTCGCACAGGATCGCGCACAGCCAGACGGTGGCGGCTCCGCCCGGGATCCGGAAGCCGCGCCCGGCGGTCCCGAACTTGCGGCGCAGCGTAATCACCGCTGGGAAGACGAGCAAATACGAGAAAGTCGTGGTCGAGATCACCAGGCCGAGGACGACCTTGAAGAAAGACTGGAGGTTGCCACTCGTAAACAGGAAGGTCCCCACCATGAAGATGGTGGCCAGAATCCCTGAGAGGACATTGACCGTGACCGGCGTTCCGAACCGCTTCGAAAAGTGCCCCAGCGCCCGCGGGCCAGAGCCTGCCGCCGATCCGATCGCCATCGCGCGATCGGCTCCCATCAGCCAAACGACGCCGCCGGCCATCAGGGAAAAGACGACCGCCAGCCCCACGATCCCGTTCAGCACGTTGGCAGCGCCGCTGCCGACGACGTTAGTGACGACTGCCTGATACCCGCTCACGAAGCCACCGACGTTGGTGATGTCCTTGCTCGAGAGGACCAGCAAGATGCCGGCAACCGGGATCAGGTAGGCCAGCGTGCCGACCAGCCAGGTTACGCCGATGGACTTCGGGACATCCCGCCGCGGATCGCCCATCTCCTCACTGGCATTCGACTGCAGTTCGAAGCCGACGTAGTTGAAGATCAGCACCCCGAGGACGCCGACGAAGACCGCCGCCGTGGGCGCGAGGTCACCCCCGCTGATGCCGCCGGCGTGATGCCCGCCGGCAATCGACCCGATGACCAGCAGGCCGAACAGGGCCAGCAGAACGAGGCGCACCACGGTGCCGAGTGCGGGGACCCATTTCATATTGCGCAGCGAGAGGATGTTCATCGTGATCGCGATCCAGACGAACGCCAGGCCGACCACGATCGCCAGGCCCGTATTGCCGTTGATCTTGGTCCCCCAGAGCGCGTCCATCGCGGCCACCGCGGTGGCGGCCAGGGTTCCGCCCAGCCAGACCGGGTTCGCGATCCAGTAGACGACGGCGGTCACGCCTCCGGCCAGGTGGCCATAGGCGAGCCGGACCCATTCGTACACGGCTCCTTCGACCGGGTAGGAGGTGCCGAGCTCTGCTGTGATCAGGGCGTACGGGACCAGGAAAAAGACCGAAAGAAAGACCAGCCAGAAGAGCGTCTGCGTCCCGAAGCTGGCGGCCGCCCCCAGCGTGTCAATGCCAACCAGGGCGCAGATGCTGAAGAGCGCCAGGTCCCAGCGAAAGAGCGACTTTTTGAGCTTCTTCTTTTCCTCCAGGACATCGGAGGTCGCCACGCGAGGTCGTTCGATCGTTGTAGCCAATCCCCACTCCTCCCTCACGGATATGACCCCTGCATAGGAGCCTGACGGCAATTTCATACCGGGTGGCACGCCTTGTCAAGCTTCAGGTGCCCAAGCCGACCCTCGATATACTCCCGATGTGCCGGCTGCCTACGACGCGATCATCGTTGGCGGCGGGCACAACGGCCTCGCGACCGCCGCCTACCTGGGGCGCGCCGGGTACAAGACCCTCGTCCTGGAGCGACGCCAGGTCCTGGGCGGGGCGGCCGTCAGCGAGCATCCCTGGCCTGGCTACACCGTCTCGACGCTGTCTTACGTGCTTTCGTTGATGCCGCCCGAGGTGATCCGGGAGTTGGAGCTTCACCGCCACGGTCTGACGCTCTATCCACTGGCGGCCGACTACTACGTCCCCTTTCCGGACGGGTCGCACCTCCTCCTGACCAAGGACCCGCGGCAGGCGCACGACGAGATCGCGAGGTTCTCCAAAAAGGACGCCGAGGTCTGGCCCGAATTCAGTGCCTACCTGGCCAGGATCGCGCGGCTGGTGCGGCCGCTGCTCCTGATGACTCCGCCGGCGGTGGGCGCCAAGTCCCCCGCCGACCTGCTCGAGCTGGCGCGCTTCGCATGGAAGCTCAAGGGCCTTGATGTCCAGGGGACCGCCGACTTCGTCAAGGTGATGACGCTCTCGGTGGCCGAGCTGCTCGAGGAATGGTTCGAATCGCCCCAGGTCAAGGCCGCGCGCTGCGTCTCGGGCGCCATCGGTACTTATGGCGGGCCCTACACCCCGGGGACCGCCTATGTGCTGTTGCATCACTACATCGGCGAGATCGAGGGGCAGATGGCGGAATGGGCCTTCGTCAAAGGCGGTACGGGGGCCGTGTCGGAGGCGATCGCCGCCGACGCCAGGGAACATGGGGCCGAGATCAGGACCGGGACGACCGTCAGCCGGATTCGGGTCCAGGCCGGCCGCGCCGTCGG
>DAINCX010000124.1:0-2940 GCA_036732165.1 Candidatus Dormiibacterota bacterium
GTGCCGACGGTGCCGGCGGTCATCTTTCTCGCCGTGGTTCTCGCCCTCGTTTTGGGGCTCGTGTCGCCAGGGGTGTTCCGGTGATCCTCATGAACGCGGTGGTGGCGGCAGTGCATACGGCAACCCCGACCCCCGCGCCGGTGACCGTGCCCGGCTCCGGGATCTTCCAGTCGTCTCTGCTCCTGAGCCTCATGGTCTGGACGCCGGTGTTGGTTGCCGTCGTCATTGCGGTGCTGCCCAACCCGCGTGGCCGCTTCGACGCGCTGATGAAGCAGATCGCGTTCTTCACCAATATCGGCCTGCTTTTCATCCTGTGGGTCGCTTACAACCAGTTCGAGAACTTCCTCAGCACAGTGCAGTTCGAGGAGAACGTGCCCTGGCTGCCCGCGATCGGCGCCGTGTACCACCTGGGGATCGACGGCCCGGGCCTCGTGATGTTGATCCTGTCCGGCCTCGTCGGGTTGGCCTCGGTGCTCGCATCGTGGGGCGTTCGCGAGCGGGTGCGCTCCTATTTCTGCCTCCTACTGATATCCGAGGCGTGCATCAACGGGGCAGTGGTGGCGCACGACATGTTCGTGCTGCTGCTCTTCTGGGGCGCCGCCACGATTCCACTCGTCCTGCTCGTGCTTGGCTGGGGCGGCCCGCGTCGCGAGCCGGCGGCTTGGCGGCTGGCCGCCTACTGGGGTCTGGGGACCATCGCTTTGCTGGTCGCCACCCTCGTGTTGTATTCCGCCGCCGGCGGCAACAGCTTCGACATGGACGTGCTGTTCAAGGTTCCGGTGACCCCGCGGGTGCAGCTCGTGGCCGGTCTTGCCCTGATCGTGGCGGCGGCGACGTTCCTTCCGCTCTTCCCATTTCACGGCTGGGTTCGCGACGTCTACTCGCAGGCCCCGGTTGGTGTTTGCGTGGTGGTCGCGGGCGGCGCCACGCGCCTCGGCGCGTATTTGCTGCTGCGCGTGCTGATTGGGGCCGAGCCGATCGGAGCTCAGCTGCTTTCACCTCTGCTGGCGCTCATGGCTGCGGCGACCGTGATCTACGCAGGGGTTGCGGTGCTCCGTATGACGCACATCAGAAGGGTTGCCGCGTATCTCGCGATGGTTCCAGGCGGGGTCACCGTCCTCGGCCTGGCCGCGCTGTCACCGCTGGCGATTGGTGGAAGCGTGCTGTCACTTTTCTCGGGCGGTCTGGCAGCGGCCTTGATTGTCGGCGTGTGCGCGACGCTCGCCGAGCGTGCGCAAACAGGCAACCTGCACGTGCTCAAGGGCCTCGCGTCCCGAATGCCAAGCCTCACCTGGATCACCGTGTTCGCGATGCTCGGCCTGCTCGGGCTCCCGCTCATGGCGTCGTTCCCGGCTGAAGCGATGACGTTCTTCGGCTCGGTCAAGAATCAGCCGCTGGCCGCTTTCGCGGTCGCGGGCGGGCTCGCCATCACGGCCGCGAGCCTGGCTGTGATCGTGCACCGCATGCTTTTCGGGACTCCGAATCCGGACGCGCCAGGTGTTTCGGATGCGTCCTCTGGCGAGAAATGGTTCCTCGGCGTGCTCGCGGGGGCTCTGCTTTGGGTGGGGTTGTTCCCCGGTGGTCCCAAGCTGCCTGGAACCGACACGCCGATCTTCGACCCAGGCCTCGTCAACGCAATGGCGGCAGGCATCACGGAGATGGCGGCTCCGTACGCGGCCAAGTGATGAGGTCCTTCCTTCTCGTCCCGGAGGCCCTCGTGGCGGGGACCGCCCTCCTTCTATTGGTGGTGGGTGCATTGGGCGGCTTCCCGAGGCCATGGCGCAGCCGGCTGCCCGCGATCGTCGCGGTGGTGGTCGTGGCGGCTTTCGTCGTCGAGCTGTGGGCGGGCGGAACCCTCGCCACCCTCTTCAGTGGCGGTTTCATCCAGGATCGGTTCGCCCTGTTCGCCAAGGCGGCGGTGCTGCTTGCGGTCGCGGTCGCCATCGCTGTGGCGGACTGGAGCGCCGAGGACTCGCTCACCACCGGCCTGGCGATGACGCTGCTGGCTGCGTTCGGCGTCATGGTCGTCGCGTCGGCGGGAAATTTCGTCCCGCTGTGGGCGGGGCTCGAGCTGGCGGCGGCGTCAGGCGTCGCGCTGGTCGGGTTGAGACGCCCCGACATCGGGTTGCGACTGCTCATCGTCGGAGGCGTCGCGACAGCACTGTTCGTCATGGGCTTCGCCTTCGTTTACGCCACCACCGGGACGGCCGACCTGCCGGCCGCCCACAAGATCATTGCGAACGCGGCGCCCACCCTGCCGCTGGCGATCCCTGTCCTTCTTCTTCTCGGCGGCCTGGCGGTTCGCGCGGGGATCGCTCCTTTCCATCTCGCCGGCGTGCCCGCGAGCCTGGGCGCCAGCCCGATGGGCGCCGGCATCCTGCTCGGCGTGGTCGCGGCCGCGGCGCTCATCGCCGCCATCAAGGTCGCCGCGCTGTTGAGCCCGGTGCCGGAGACGTGGTCCCTTTACCTGGAGGTCATCGCGGCGGCCGCGATGGTGGGGGGAGGAGCCGCCGCTTTGGGAGTCAGGGCACCCCGTGCCAGGCTCGCCTACCTGGCCGTCGGGCAGGTTGGATGGGTGGCCGCCGGACTGGCGACCCACTACCGGAGCGGCCTCGGCGGAGCGCTGTTCCTGGCCGGTGCGTTCACTCTGGCAGCGACCTGCGGGCCGGCGGTCATCGGAGGAGCGGAGGGCGGCGAAGCTGCGCTGGCCGGCATGGGCGCCGTGCGGCCGGCCCGGGCGCTGGGCATCGCCATGGTGTTCCTGTCGCTGGCGGGGGCTCCGCCGCTCGCCGGCTTCTTTGGGGAGTTCGCGGTCGCCGCGGCTCTCGCGCAGGGCGGCCACTTCAGTCTCCTGGCCCTCGGCCTGCTCGGGTCGGTGCTGAGCGTGGTGGCGGCGCTGGGCACCCTTCGCGTCCTCTATCTACAGAGCCCGCCCGAAGA
>DAINCX010000125.1:0-2925 GCA_036732165.1 Candidatus Dormiibacterota bacterium
GCACTGATCTGAATGTTCGCTGTGAAGGAGGTGCCGCCGTTGGTGCTGAACGCGCCCCAGAACTGAGCGTCGTCGTTGGCGATACGGTCCGTGTCACCGGGACCGCCAGCGCCGAGATCCAGCCTCGAGTCGTACCAAACGGCCGCAAGGTTGCCGGTGGTCTGATCGAGCGAGACCTTCGGTAGGAACTGGCAGTTCGCGGTCTCGAAATGAGGAATGACTCATTTCCGTTATCGGATCGGCCACCGGAAAACCCCCGTTTGTCGGCGCTGACTCTCATAATGCGCGTCATCTGACCTGGGGAGGAGGGTTCGCATCGTGGTAGGGCTCCGGCGCAAGCTTCAGAGGACCGTCCCGCTGGCGGTGACCTTGGCCGTGCTCACCATGCTCCTTGGACCGGTGGCGCCGGCAAGCGCGGCGCCGGGCGGCCCGCCGATCCTCCGGGCGGCCGGCCACCTTGCGGTGACGAACCTTGGTCCTGGCGCCGGACCGGGGAGCCGGCCCTCGCACCTGGTCCCGCCGCACCACGTCCTTGACCCGGCCGCCCACCGTGACGCCAAGCAGCGCGCTCTGACCGCCCTCCAGCCGGGGCCAACGAGCACCACCACCCTGACCGGACCCACGGCGGCCCTTTTCAACAGCCTGGACCAGCCCGGCGTGGCCGTGTCCGATGAGGGGTACTGCTGCACGCCGGCCGATCCGACCGGCGCCATCGGTCCCAACCACTACCTGGAGATGGTCAACGACCTGGTCGCGGTGTATTCCCGCAGCAACCTCGGCTCGCTCAGCTCGATGGACCTTGCCGCTTTCACCGCCGCGCCCAGCGGCGTCACCCTGAGTGACCCCCAGATCGAATGGGACTTCCAGGCCAACCGCTGGTTCTACCTCGCGATCGCCTTCGCTACAGGGAACAACTTCCTCGTCTTCGGCTGGTCGAAGACAAGCGATCCGAGCGACCTCTCCAACGGATGGTGCCGCTACGGAGTCGGCACCGGCAGCAGCCTCAACGACTTTCCGAAGCTCGGCCACGACGACAACTACCTGCTCTTCGGCAGCAACGTCTACAACGACAGCCTGTCGGGGGAACCCTTCACCACCGCCAACATCTGGGCATATCCCAAACCGACGCTCGGCGACTCCTCCTGCGCGGCCCCCGCCGTGGCGTACTACTTTGCGGACGCCTCCCACCTCCTCCTCAACGCCGACGGAACGCCCGCCGACACGCCGGTCCCGGCGAACACCACCGAGAGCTCGAGCGGCGGCTACATCGTGGCTGCCCACTCGCCCCTGACCAAGCCGGCCGGGCCCCGCAGCGGGGTGATGGTTTGGCACATGACCAAGCAGGGGGGCCTGCCGACGCTCGTCGCCGACGGCGACATCGCGGTCAACGCCTATGACGTCCCGGCGGACGTCCCGCAGCCGCAGAACTTGCTCGACACGCTCGACGCGCAGCTGACGCAGGCCGTGGCGCGTGTCGACCCGGACGCCGGTGCACTCGCGGTCTGGACCCAGCACACGATCGGCGGCGCTGGCGGTCGCTCGGTCGTCCGCTGGTACGAGCTGCTTCCAGGTAGCCTCACAGTGCGCCAGCAGGGCGAGGTTTCGAGCCCCACCGACTTCATCTTCAACGGCGCGATCTCGCCGTCGATCGCCGGGAATGATGCCGTCGTCGAATACAACCGGGCGAACGCCTCGCTGACCCCCGTCATCGGGGCGCAGAGCCGGCAGGGCTCGACCCCGCTGGGGACGATGGACGCGGGCGAGGTCCTGCTGGGCAGCAGCACGGACGTCGACCAGGACATCAGCTGCAGCGCGCCCTACGGCCCACCCTGCCGGTGGGGCGACTACTCCGGCGCCACCCCAGATCCCATCAACCCAGGGGTTGTTTGGGGCAGCAACATGATCAACGGCCAGTCCATCTTCGGCTTCCCGCAGTGGACGACACAAAACTTCGCCATCGCGACCGGCGCCACGGCGTCGCCCGACTTCAGCCTCAGCGTCTCGCCCGCGAGCCAGACCGTAGCCGCGGGCGCAAGCACCACCTACAACGTGACGATTACGCCGGCCGGGGGATTCGGTGGCTCGGTCGCGCTGAGCCTGAGTGGGCTGCCCAGTGGAGCCAGCGGCAGCTTCAGCCCCAGCACTGCCACCACCACCTCCACGCTCACCGTGGTCACCGATTCAAGCATTGCCACGGGGACCTATCCGATGACGATCACTGGGATCTCTGGAGGCCTCTCGCACATCACGTCGGCGACGCTGGTCGTCAGCGCGCCCAATCCCCCCGACTTCGGCCTGAGCGCTCTTCCGTCCAGCCGAACTGTCGGCCGGGGTGTGACCGCCACTTCGTATTCGGTGACCATCAACCCGATCAACGGCTTCAGCGGGTCGGTAACGCTGGGCCTCGTGGGCCTGCCGGTCGGTGCAGCCGCCAACTTCAGCCCGAACCCGGCAACCAGCGCCTCGACGCTGAACGTGACCATCGACTCGACCACGCCGGCCGGCAGCTACGTGCTGACGATCTCGGGCACGAGCGGCAGCCTGACCCATTCCACGACCGTCACCCTCGTCGTCAACTCAGACTTCGCGCTGACGGCCTCGCCGACGTCGGCGACCATCATCTCCGGCGACCGGGCGACCTACGTCGTGACGATCCAGGGGCTGAATGGGTTCAGCGGCTCAGTCTCGCTGAGCGTTAGCGGTGTGCCGTCGAAGACCACAGCGACCTTCAGCCCCAACCCCGCGACGAGCTCGTCAACCCTGACCATCCGGACCAACCGCGGAAAGACGCCCCCCGGCACTTACACACTCCTGATCGCGGGCACAAGCGGGGGCCTGACCCGCACGACCACGGTCACCCTGAAGGTCACCTAGTGTCCTGGAACCGAGGTTCGTTGCAAAATCGCCGCCAGGGGCGTCGAGATC
>DAINCX010000126.1:0-2878 GCA_036732165.1 Candidatus Dormiibacterota bacterium
ACGAGCACCGTCCCGGCGGAAATCAACCAGGCGAGGTGGTAGCCACCCGCCAGGGCCGCGCCGGAGCCGGCGCCGGCGTGAATCAGGTCCAGGGTGCGCGAACCCGCCAGGGTCGCGAGCACGGCGAGGCCGAGCGCGCCGCCAACCTGGCCACTCGTGTTCAGGATGCCGGAGGCCAGCCCCGCATCGGTTGGATCGGTGTCGGCCATCGCAATCATGGTCAACGCGGGAAACGACAGCCCGCCCCCAAGGCCGAGCAGGGCCAGCGGGGCCATCAGGTGAACCGGGTAATCAGGGGTCGTCGGTCCGAACCCGAGCACGACCAGCGCCAGCGCCAGAACCACCTGGCCAGCGCCCAGCACCCTGAGCGCGCCAAACCTGGCGATCAGGCGGGCGGAGAACCGAATGGAAAACAGTCCCATTACGACAGCGACCGGCAGGAATCCCAGGCCGATCCCCAGGGGGCCGTAGCCAAGCACCCGCTCCAGGTCGAGCGAGCCGATGAAGAAGAACCCGAGGAAGGCAGCCGACATGAGCGCCTGCACCGCGTTGGCCGCCGACAGCCTGCGGGAGCGGAAGATCCGGAGAGGCAAGATGGGGTTCCGGGCGAGCGCCTGGCGCGCGACGAAGGCGGCCAGCAGGGCGATGGCGATCGCGCCCAACCCGATGGTGTGCAGCGAGCCCAATCCGTAGACGGACGATTCCACGATGGCGTAGACGCCGAGCATCAAGGCGGCGGTGACCAGGATCGCGCCGATCAAGTCAGCGCCTTTGCCGAGTCCAATCCCCCGGTCCGAGCCGAGGAGGCGAGCCGATACAACGGCCGTGACCACCCCAATCGGAACGTTGACGAAGAAGATCCAGTGCCAGCTGACCGCCTGCGTGATCAACCCCCCGGTGATGAGACCGACGGCGGCACCGGCGGACGCGATGAAGCTGAAGATGCCAAAGGCCTTTGCCCGCTCGTCAGACTCCGGGAACAACGTCACGATCATCGCCAGGATGACCGCGGAGCTGGCGGCGCCGCCGATCCCCTGGATGAAGCGCGCCGCGATCAGCATCGGCTGGCTGAAGGACAGACCGCAGAGCACCGAGGCCCCGATAAAGATCGCCAGCCCGCTCAGGTAGACGCGCTTGCGACCCAGCAGGTCGCCGAGGCGGCCGGCCAGCAGCAGCAGTCCGGCGAAGGCGATCAGGTAGGCGTTGATCACCCAGGCGAGGCCGGACTGCGAAAAGCCGAGATCGTGCTGGATCGACGGCAGCGCGACGTTGACGATCGTCATGTCGACGACGATCAGTAGGAACCCGGTACAGAGGATCATCAGTGAGAGCCAGCGTGTATTTCTCATGCTTTTAGAGACCGCCCCACAGGAAAAACTCATCGGTCCGGCCTGGTATTCCGCGGCGATGACTTTCGGGCGTGGCGTCGGTCTAAAGAGGTGATGGCCATTGGCCCGATCATCCTGGACTGTGCCCGCCTGACCGAACCGGACGCCCGGACGATCGACCGGCTCCTGCGTCTCTGCCTCAGGGCACGGCGGAACGGGTCGCCGGTACGGGTTCGCAACGCCAGTGACTCGCTCTGCGAGCTGATCGAGTTCTGTGGTGTCGCGGCGGTGTTAGGGGTCGAGTCGGGGCGGCAGGCCGAAGAGGGGGAACAGCCTGGCCGTGTCGAGGAAGAAGGTGATGTCGGCGATTCGGCCATCTGACAGCTCGATCACCTGCAGGGCCCACGGTTCGTGGCCGCCCCGCGGGCTCGGCTTGTACTGCCCATAGGTCGGCATCCCATTGGCGCTGATCGCCGGGATGACCCGCGAGCCACGACATCCGATTCCCGGCCCAAACCACCAGGCGAAAATGTCCTCGCGGCCGCTCAGCCACATGTCGAACGGCGGCATGGACTGGGTGGCGTCTTCCTTGATCAGCGAAGTCAGCGCCGAGATGTCGTAGCGCTCGAACGCCGCGACGTACCGCTCGAGCATCGCCCGGTCGGATTCCTTCATGGCCGGCACCCGATCCGTGGCGGTGACGTTGCTTTTCGCGAGCGTGGCCCGCGCCCGCTGGAGCGCGCTGTTGACCGACGCGACCGAGGTCTCGAGAAGCTCAGCGACCTCCGAGGCCTCCCAGCGCAGGACCTCGCAGAGGATCAGCGTCGCCCGCTGGCGGGCGGGCAGGTGTTGCAGGGCGGCCACGAAGGCGAGCCGAATCGACTCGCGTTCCACCGCGATGTCGGCCGGATCCCTTTCCGGCGCAATCAACGGCGTCGGGATCGGTTCCAACCAGGTCGCCTCGGACCGGGTACGCAGGTTCGATTCCAGCGGCTCCTGCGACGGCCCGAGATCGATCGGCCGGACCCGGCGCTCTTTGCTGTTCAGCATGTCGATGCAGACGTTGGTCGCAATCCGGTACAACCAGGACCGCATCGCCGCCCGGCCTTCGAAGCGGTCACGGCTTCGCCAGGCGCGCACGAACGCGTCCTGGACGGCGTCCTCCGCATCGAAGGGCGAACCGAGCATCCGGTAGCAATACGCGGTCAGCTCCCGCCGATGCTGCTCCAGTTCGCCGAATGCGGGCGCGACGGAGACGGCTGATTCGGGCACTGAGACGATTTTAGACAGGCAATCAGTGGCCGGCATCGGGTGAGATCCTACTGGGGAACAGGACGGTGCGCCCGATGCGTTGGTATTGCCACATTCCGAGGGCGATGGAGATGCCCAGGTAGCCCACGGCGCAGACGGCCGCCACGATGCCGGCAAGCAGCCCGGGCGCGCTGAACGCGATGGCACCCAGCGCGCCGAAGGCACCCGTAAGGCCCGAGGTGACGAAGGTGATGAAGGCCCCGGTACTGGCGAGCGGCTGCCGAATGGCCCGGGGACCA
>DAINCX010000127.1:0-2801 GCA_036732165.1 Candidatus Dormiibacterota bacterium
GGAAAGCCATCAGCGAACCCAGGCTGGTATTGGAGAGTGCGATCCACTTGTAGGCTACCGCGGGCCGCTGCTTTGCTACTGACATCACCACAACCCTCCTTGAGGCTTGCGGCATCTCGTTGTCGCCGCGTCGGGCACCTTCTCGAGCTCGACCTCCAGCAAACACTCAAGGGCGGACATTGCGCGCTACCTCGCTTCCCTGGAGCTCTTCGACCAGGTGCTCGAGAGCAGGCAGCGCCGCCCGGAGCGCCGCCCTCTCCGACACTGACAGCAACATCAGCCCGGCGGCGAGCAGTTTGCTCCGGAGGGCAACGATCGACCGCCAGAGTTCAAGGCCTTCCTCGGTGATCGAGATCAATGTCGTCCTGGGTTCGCCTGGGTCAGGCCGCCGTTCGACCAGGCGGTGGACTTCCAGCCTGGCTATCAGCGCGGACATGCTCGGCTGCGCAACCTGTTCCACCAGCGCGAGGTCGGTGAGGCGCTGCGGCCCTCGCGTCGCCAGGGTGCTGAGCGTGCGAGCCTGCGAGACGGTGATCTCGGCCTGGGCGAAGTGGCGGCGCAGCATCGCCTGAAGCCGTGAGGTGGCAGCGCCAAGACGTTCCGCTAGCGGATCGAGCTGACTCGTTTCGGCGGAACGCAAGCTCGACACATAGGCATTCTATATAGATAGACTATGTCTGCGCCATGTTGACGCCTGCGCGAATCGGGCGAATTCGACTTCAACACCGCGCTGGAGACGGTGCCTGTGGGCAGGGCGCCGCCGCCGGATCGGACGGCCGCCGGCCGCCGGCCGACGTCGCGGCCGATTTAGCCCGTCTGGAGTGAGTGCTCATGATTGATCGCCAGGTCAGGTTCCCGGGCAAGGGCCGAGAGCTCGATGGCTATCTGGCGCTGCCGGGTGGTGCCGGGCGCCGGCCGGCGGTGGTGGTGATCCAGGAGATCTGGGGCCTCGACGAGCACATCCGCGAGGTGGCGCGCCGACTGGCCGGCGAGGGTTACGTCGCGCTCGCCCCCGACCTCTACACCGGTGAACTGCGTCAGGTGATGGCGCGGGATCGGATCGTCGCCGCGATGACGTTCCTCCGCCAGGCGCCACCTGAGATCCAGCGAGATCCCTCCCGCATCGAGGCCTTGATCGCGGAGCGGCCGGCCGAGGAGCAGCCGGGCTTGCGCGCTCTGCTCAGGGTCATGGGTCCGGCCCAGCGGGAGGCATTCGCGCTTGACCTGGTCGCCGCGCTGGCCTTCCTGGGCTCGCTGCCCGAAGTCGATTCCGGCCGCCTCGCGAGCCTCGGCTTCTGCCTAGGTGGTGGCCTTTCGGCCCGCCTCGCCACGCTGGCCCCGGAACTCGCATGTTGCGTGATCTTCTATGGCGAGAACCCGCCCTTGGAGGAGGTGCCCAGGATCCAGGCCGCCGTGCTGGGACTATATGGCGGCGAGGACAGTCGCATCACCGACCGTGTGCCCGAGTTCGTGGAGGCGATGCGGCGCGCGGGCAAAAGCTTGGAGCACCACGTCTACGCGGGCGCCGCGCATGCCTTCTTCAACGACACCCGGCCCAGCCACCACCCGGAGGCTGCGGCCGACGCCTGGCGGCGGGTGCTGGACTTCCTGAGCCGGTGTGGCACAGGGGGGAACGGTGGCTGAGCGGGCATCAAGTTGGGTCGGGCTCAGTTCTGCAAAACGACTCGCCCTTTCGGTACTTAGTCGAAAAAGCGCTCTTCCACGTTTCCTGACCGCCACTCCGCCCGCATCCTCGTGCGACGCTCGGCCCTCCGTAGCGCCGTGAGGACGGACCTGTTCAGTTCCCGCGCGCTCGATCCGGTCATCTCCGCCACGACGTGCAACCTCCGCTCGGACTGGGTGACCGTGGCTCCGGGGACCTGCTCGAGCAGCGGCCGGACGGGCGCCGGATTTTCGCTGCTCACGCCCGCAACCAACCGGAACCGCGTGGCGCCAATGAATGCGCTACTCCTATTCAGCCGACTTGTGCCGACCAATCGACACCCCCTCATTAATAGGGGCCCTCCGTTGGACGGCGGCGCCCGCTTACGCCGCCAGCCTCGCATTCTCCGACGCGCTCCTGCGCCAGCTCACCGAGTTCGCGCTCGATCACATGCGAAGCGTACTCCGCTGGATTTTGGTGGTGACCGAGACCTCGCAGATCCGCGTCGCCGAGGATTGATAACAAATGATGCAGCCAGAACCTAATCATTCGGCCGCGGATATCAACCCGTTCAAGCCCGGGATGCCGTAGGTCGCGCGTGAGAGTCGCGCCATGGCCAGATGGTCGGTCACGTACGGGATCGGCACTGTGGGGGCTGCCGACGGGGGCGGGCCGTTGGCCCGCGCCACGGCTGACCGAAAGCTTCCGAACCTTCTGCGGATCGTCTTCTCGCTCGGGGTCATTCCGGTCGCCGTCCACGCTTCTGCGGTGGGATGGACTCCGAACTCCTCCACGAAGGCTCGGATCGAGGCCAGCGCCTCCCCGTCACGATCGTCGGAGGAGTCGCGCAGTTTGTACGGGGCTCCGTCGAATACCCCCGGTGGGTTCGTATTGTGGGAACTTAGGTCCACCATCCTCAGTCGCTCCTAGCTCGGCCGGATCGACTTTTGCCCCTCCCACACACGAAGCGGGTTTCGGCCCTACAGCCCGGCACAGGGTTTACGGGTCAGCGCTTGGATCCTGATCGACCCTGGGTATCGCCGCCCGACCGCGGTCGGGTCGGGTTCAGGCTAGCGGCTGGCCCGCCATTCTAAGCGGGCTCGGCTCATACGATCCGTCAGGGCGCCGCCGAAGAGTC
>DAINCX010000128.1:0-2685 GCA_036732165.1 Candidatus Dormiibacterota bacterium
ACCTACGGCATCAAGGGCTCGACCGACCGGCTGCTCGAGGCGCTGGCCCGCGGGAGCGCCGTCAGGCGCTGACCTTCAGGGCGGCGTCGCCTGAAAAAACTAGGCCGAAGCCGCTTCGCGCTTGCGCAGCTTGATCCGCATGTCCTCGGCCAGAATGCGCTTCCGCATCCGGATGTTCTTCGGTGTGACCTCAACCAGCTCATCGTCTTCGATGAAGTCGAGGCTCTCCTCGAGCGACATCTGCCGCGGCGGCACGAGCTTGACGGTCGCGTCCTCCGTAGAGGCCCGCATGTTCGTCTTCTGCTTCTGCTTGGTGGCGTTGACGTCGATATCGCCGCCGCGACGGTTGAGCCCGATGATCATCCCTTCGTAAATCTGGGTCCCCGGACTGATGAAGGGTTGGCCACGTTCCTGCACGCCCTGCAGGCCGTAAGCGACCGCCATGCCGGTCTGGCTTGCCGTCAGGACACCGTTCCGGGTCCGCGGCGGTAAGGTCCGCCACCGCTCCCAGCCGATGACCCGCGTCGACATCACGCCGGTCCCGCGCGTCAGGGTCAGGATCAGGCTGCGGAGTCCGATCAGCGATCGGGTCGGCGCGCGGTAGGTTAGCCGGGCCCCGCTGCCGGCATCGGTGCGCATCGACTGGAGCTGCGCGCCCCGGCTGCCGAGGGCTTCGGTGATGGCGCCGACCGAGTCGGTGCCGCAATCGATGATGCACTCCTCGACCGGCTCGTGCCGCTGGCCGTCGATCTCCCGCGTGATGACCGCCGGGCGGGAAACCTCGAACTCGAACCCCTCGCGACGCATCGTCTCGATCAGGATCGCGAGGTGAAGCTCGCCACGTCCGCTGACCTCGAAGATGTCGGCGGTCGGCCCGTCGGCGACCTTGAGGGCGACGTTGGTCTGCAGCTCGCGCGCCAGGCGGGCCCGTAATTGGCGCGAGGTGCTGCTGGTCGTGGCCTCGCGTCCGGCGAAGGGCGACTGGTTGACCGAAAACTGCATTCGCAGCGTGGGCTCCCCAACTTCGAGGCGGGGCAAGGCCTCCGGGTTATCAGCATCCGCGACGGTGTCCCCAACGGCCACGTCGGCGAGCCCCGTAATGTAGACGATCTCGCCGGCGGCCGCCTCCTCGGCGGGGATCCGTTGGAGGGCCTCGACGGTGAGCACGGTGGCGATCCGCTGGCGGGGCCCGATGCCTTTCTCGGTGCAGCAGACGACCTCCTGGCCGGGGCGGAGGAGGCCGCGGCTGATGCGGCCCAGGGCGAGGCGGCCGCTGTAGTTGTCGTAGTCCAGGTTGCTGACCATCAGCTGAAGGGGACCGGTCGTGTCGCCGAGCGGAGCGGGCAGGTGCGTCAGCAAGGCATCGAGCAATGGGACCAGCGTCGTGCCCGGGTAGCGCAGGTCCGCGGTGGCGGTACCGGTGCGGCCGTTGGTGTAGATCACCGGCGCGTTGAGCTGGTCCGGATGCTTGGCCAGCTCGAGCAGCAGGTCGTGGGTGGCCTCCACGGTCTCGGCCGGCCGCGCGTTGGCGCGGTCGATCTTGTTGACGACAATGATGGGGGAGAGGCCAAGGGCCAGCGCCTGTCCCAGCACGACACGCGTCTGCGGCATCGGGCCTTCGACGGCATCGACCAGCAGCAGGCACCCGTCCGCCATGCCAAGGACCCGTTCCACCTCGCCCCCGAAGTCGGCATGGCCCGGGGTGTCGATGATGTTGATCTTGACCCCGTTGTAGCGAATCGAGGTGGTCTTGGCCAGGATCGTGATCCCCTTCTCCCGCTCGAGGTCGTTCGAGTCCATGATCAGCTCGCCGACCTGCTCGTGGGCGGCGAAGACATGGGACTGCTTCAGGAGGGCATCCACAAGGGTGGTTTTTCCGTGATCGACGTGGGCGATGATCGCGACGTTTCGCAGATCAGCGCGCCGAACCGGGGCCAGGGTTAGGGAAGACATCCGACCGCCTAGTGTAGCCCCAGTTCGCCGGAAGATGAGCGAGCCGGGTATCGCGTCAACGTGAGCGGGTGCTGCGTGAGAGGACCAGGAACCGGCCCGTTTCCAGCCAGGCGACGGCCAGACCGAGCGGGACGATAAGGAGTTCCACCGGGATGGCGGACGTAAACGCGCGCCCGGGCTGAATCGTCGGAAAGACACCACCGTTGAGCAAGAAGATCGAGAATGACAGGCCCGCGGCGCCCAGGCCGGCCAGGGCCGCGATCAGGGCAACCGGCGCCTCATAGCCGTACTGTCGGGCAAAGTGTCCCTGGAAGCGGCGGCGGGCGATCTCCGCGGCGCCAACCAGCAGGACAATGCCCAGGATCAGCTCGGTGAACTTGATCAGCGACCCGAATAGGGCGAGGTTCGGGAGGACCACGATCTGGATCAGCGGCGAAAGCACGCCGCGGCTCGTCGCCGGGCTGGAGCGCACGAAGCCGCCGAAATCAGCCAGGAAATTCGGGTCGGCGAACTTGTTGAGGCCGGAGAGCAGGAACTCGATTCCCAGCGCTGCCTGGATCAAGGCTGAGGCGGCCAGCGCGGCGTTTCCGCTCGCTGGGAGCCGTCGGACGGTCTGGGGTTGTGGGGGAAGCGTGTCCACCATAGCTCGCATACATCTTTATACGTACCCAGATACCGCTCAGACCACCAGAACCTCGATCTGGCCTACGAGGGATTGCCGTTTTTCGGCTA
>DAINCX010000129.1:0-2438 GCA_036732165.1 Candidatus Dormiibacterota bacterium
CGATCCGAGATGAGCGCCGATTCGTGGCCGCGGCCCGCCATGCCGCGCAGGGCGCCGGCAACCCGTCCCGCCTGATGGAGGGCGAAGACATCGGTTCAACCCAGCCGGCCGATGCCAGGCACTGGGTCAGCGTCTACTCCGAGCTGCTGACCTTCAAGCAGAAGACGCTCGACCACATGTATCACGATCTCCAGGACCTCTCGCGCACTGCCAACGAGGAGATCCGCCGCATCGATGTGCCCTTGATCGAGGGTGAGCAACTGCGCTACCGCAAGCGGCTCCAGTTCTGGCAGGCACGGGCGCATCAGCCGGCCTATCCGACCGCCTTCTACTCACCCTTCCAGGGGGATCGCGAGGCCCGCACGGCGCCCCCGCCTGAAGTCGATAAACCCATCCTCGCATTGAACCGGTCTCGCAGACAGTACGACTAGCGTCCGTCGAGAGGGATTTGCGATATCCCTAACGTTGTGATATAACTCGAACGGTGATAGTTGAAGCGAAGCGCGATAGACGCGCCGAACGCCGCGAGTCAACAACCTCCGAGATCCTGGCCGCGGCCTGGGAACTCGCCGCCACCCAGGGCCTGGCCGGCCTCTCGCTCCGCGAGCTGGCCCAGAAGATCGGGATGCGGCCGCCCTCGCTCTACTGGTACTTCGACTCCAAGAATGCCATCTACGACGCCATGTTTCTCCAGGGAAACCGGCAACTGCTCGCCCGCATGGCGGAGGTGGACTGGCCCAGCGATGCGAAGTCGATCCTCCGCGTCTGCGCGCGAGGCTTCGTGGAGTTCTGCGTCGAGGATGCGCCGCGTTTCCAGCTGCTCTTCCAGCGGACCATCCCGGGCTTCGTGCCGTCCCCGGGGGCCTACGCCCTGGCGGTCGAGGTCGTGGAGCAGATGCGCGCCCGGCTGGCCGCCGCCGGCCTGCGGGACCCGGCGGCCTTCGACATGTTGACCGCGCTGGTCAGTGGCATCGCCGCGCAGCAGATCGCCAACGAACCGGGTGGCGACCGCTGGGTGCGCCTGATCGACGACATGATCGACCTCTGCGCGGATCACTTCCTCAGCCAACAAAAGAACAAGGAGAACCGATGATGACCATGACAACGGCCCGGACGGAGGTGGCCGCCATTCCAAAACTCGGCCACGAGGAGGGGATGGGGCTGGCGCAGACCGAGTTCGCGCGCATGGTCGACCTGCTCCGACAGCTCCGCCCCGAGGAGTGGCAGCGACCTACCGTCTGCAACCTGTGGGACGTCCGCGCCATGGCCGGCCACGTCCTCGGCATGGCGCAGGCCCAGGCCTCCTTCCCCCAGTTCATCCACGACGTCCGCTCGGCGCGCAAAATCGGCGGCTCGGTGGTCGACGGGATCAACGCCACCCAGGTCAACGAGCGATCCCATCTGACCAGCGCGGATGTCGTCGACGGCCTGGCCTCGGCCGCGCCGCGCGCCGTCAAAGGTCGCCGCCGCACCCCGGC
Organism: Candidatus Dormiibacterota bacterium; assembly: GCA_036732165.1. Classification (GTDB taxonomy): domain Bacteria; phylum Chloroflexota; class Dormibacteria; order CF-121; family CF-121; genus JALYYC01. The sequence continues at coordinate 1,479 of DAINCX010000129.1, forward strand.
GCCGATGCGCTCGCTGGTCCGGATGCGGCAGGATCCGCCTTTCCAGGCCGAGCGCTGGCAGTACGGCTACCTGGTTGACCGGATCTTCACCCGAGACACCTGGGTCCACCGCCTGGACATCGCCAGGGCCACCGGCCGGGAGGTGCTGCTGACGCACGATCACGATGGTCGCATCGTCGCCGACGTCATCGCCGACTGGGCTCAGCGCCACGGGAAACCATTCGATCTCACGCTGACCGGGCCCGCCGGCGGCCGCTGGGGCCAGGGGACCGGCGGCGAAGCAATCGAGCTGGATCCCCTCGACTTCTGTTGGACCCTGAGCGGGCGTATGCCCGGCCGGGGCCTGCTCGCGATCCCGACTCCGTTCTGACCCGTCCGCGTCAACCAACCAAGGAGGCAAACGAGATGGCCATCGCCGAAAACACGCAGCTGACCGTCGAGCCGGGTGAAAACCGCGGCAAGTCGTTCGACGTGGGAGGGTTCGGGGTGCTCTTCAAGATCTTCGGGAGCGAGACCGGCGGCGCGCTGGCCGTCGTCGAGCACCCGGTCGGCCCGCACCGGTTAATCCCACCCCACACCCATAGCGACGTCGACGAGTACTCCTACGTGATCGAGGGCGAGATCGGCGCCCGGATCGGCGACCGCGTGATCACCGCCGGCCCCGGAACCTACGTGCTCAAGCCGCGCGGCATTATGCACACCTTCTGGAACGCGACCGACCGCCCGGCGCGGATCCTCGAGATCCTCTCGCCGGCCAAGTTCGAGAAGTTCTTCGAGGCGATGGGCGACCTGATGAAGAACCCCGGCCCGGACACGCCGCAGCAACTCGGGGCCCTTGCCGCGGAGCATGGCAATACCCTTTCGATGGAATGGGTCGCCGAGCTTAAGTTGACCTACAAGCTCAAGCTCCTCGGCGAGCCTTAGGTCAGCCAGAAGCCCCCACCCCGACCCTCCCCCGCC
>DAINCX010000130.1:0-2378 GCA_036732165.1 Candidatus Dormiibacterota bacterium
ACCTGCTGCCTTGCGGTCCGGAGCCGCACGCTCTGTCCGGTGAGCTACGGGCGCGGCGATCGAGCACCAAGTGTAGACGGCGGGCCCCACCGGGCCCAGGCGGCGGAAGGCGTATGCCAAAATCACGGTGTGCTACTAGCAGAACATTGGACTAATCGACTAGTAGCTCTGGTGGCGGTAGGCGCCTCCACCCTCGCGGTCCTCTCCTGCGGAAGGCTGACGCCGGAGTTCGCATCGATACCAACGGTCGCGGCTCAGGACCCACGAACGGTGGGCCTGGTTGCCGGTGACCTGCCGGCGGGGCTCAGCCTTTGCCCCGTGTCCGGCGACATCGACCATTACCTCCAACGCCTGGAGGCCGACGGCTCGCCGTCCTATGAGGTGACGGCAGCACAGTGGACGGCCTTCAAACAGCTGGGGGCGACCGCCGGTTGGGTCACCTCCTATGCCCAGACGCAGGAGGAGTGCTCCCTTCGGCTGGGGGAGCGCAAGAGCCCCTCGGCGATCAGCTTCACGATCCGCTTCAAGAACCCCACGGCTGCCGCAAGAGCCTTCGGCCAGGGCTTTCTCGGCCTCAGGCCCACAGCCGGGATGTCCGTGCCGGGTCTGGTCCAGGGCATGGGGACCCAATTGGCCGAGAACTCCTGGACCTTCGACCAGACCGGGCAGTCGCCCAGCCTCTTCGTCGCCTTCTGGGCGAATCATGATTTCGCTCTCTTCCTGCTCACCGAGCAGGTCCCAGCGGCGATCTCGCGCCAAGCGGCGTCCAGCATGAATGAGCGCGTTCGCTAGATAATCAGCATTCGACCTTCCCGACTTGGGATTCAGCGCGCCTGTAGCTCACCGGATAGAGCGCATGCCTGCGGAGCATGAGGTAGCAGGTTCGATTCCTGCCAGGCGCACCACCAACCCGATGTGAACTCGGTTTGGAGCGCATGCGTTTTTATTCGCGCTACTCTTAGCGGGCTAAATATCGCTTCCAATCGGGGCTGGCATCCGCTATTGTGCAGTGACGTCGTGGCCGATGTCGCTACAGCCAATCTCGGTCCGACGCGATAGGAGGTTGGAATGCCTGATCTGACCCTGGTGCAGCCAACGCCGGCCACCGCGCTGGAGCGGCTGGTCGACGACTACCTGGCCCACTGCCGCGCCCGCGGGCTCTCACCTTCCACCGTCAACCAGGCCTATCGCTACCCGCTGCGGGGGATCCTACTGCCCTTCTGCGCGACCGAGGCCATCATCGAGGTCGGCGGCCTCAGCTCGCGCATCCTGGACCGGCTCAGCGCCCACCTCCTCGAGGCCGGCGGCAGCGGCGGCCGGCCTCTCGCCCGCCACTCGGTCCACTCCTACACCCGGGCCATCAACCACTTCCTCAGCTGGGCGAGGGCGGAGGGCGAGAAGGTGCCGGCCAAGGCCCAGCTGCCCAAGCTGCCCAAGAAACTGGTCGACGTCCTCAACCGGGACGAGATCCAGGCGCTGGAGGACGCCGCCCGCACCGAGCGCGACAAGCTGATCGTCCGCCTCCTCGCCGACAGCGGCCTGCGGGTCGGCGAACTGCTCGGGCTTCGCACCTCCGACCTGGTGGAGCAGGGCCGCAACTACTACCTCCACGTCCGTGGCAAGGGCGCCGTCGACCGGCTGGTGCCGGTTCCCCGGCTCTACCGCCGGCTCCGGGTCTACGTCGAGCGGGCGCGGCCTCGCGACGCCGGCTCGACCCGGATCTTCCTCTCCCATCGCCGCCGGCCGGACGGCGAGTATGGGCCGCTCACCACCTCTGGCGTCGACCAGATGATCCGCAACCTGGCGGTGGCGGCGGGGATCAGCAAGCGGGTCTATCCGCACCTGATGCGTCACTCCTTCGCGACCTGGCAGCTGACCAGGGGCATGAACCCGATCCAGCTGGCGCGGATCCTCGGCCACTCCTCGCTGGCGATGATCCAGGACGTCTATGCCCACCTATCCCCGGGCGACGCTTACGAAGCCATGCTCCGAACCCTGCGCGAAGAGGACGACTGAGGCCGAAGCAGCTACTCGACCGCGTCCAGGAGCCGCTCCACGCCGCCTACGAGTGGCGCCTTGGTGATCGCGATTGCGAGCCTGCGCAGCGTACCGGGTGAGACGTATTTGCCATGACGGGCACCGCTGATGGTGGTCGGGCTCACGCCGGAGGCCCGCGACAGATCGGCTGCCGTCCAGCCCCGCAGCACCAGCTCGTGATCCAGGCGGATGCGACTGAGCCGGCTCCCGACGGTCATCGCCAATCGGTGACCCCGTTGCGGCACGGGTTCCCCGGACCCATCCGCGCCGTTGTCGGGCAGGCCAGAGCCGCGCCATGTGTCGGACACGGCGACCGAGCCCATCGCTCCCATCCTTGCTGC
>DAINCX010000131.1:0-2238 GCA_036732165.1 Candidatus Dormiibacterota bacterium
GCTCCTCCACGATGTCGGCGATGTCGGCCGGGTGGAGCTTGCTGATCCGCTTGCCGGAGATCCGCAGGTGGACCGCGTCGGCGGGCCCGCTCTCGCCGTGGAGCGGCTGGACGACGTCCCAGGAGACGAGCACCATCGGGAGGTCGCGCCGGAGGAGCCGGGCGATCGACTTGCCCAGGTTCTCCAGGCCGAGCCTGCGAAGCAGCCCGCGAAGCCCGATGTCGGCGCCGACGAGCAGCATCTTGCCGCCGCTCTCGACCAGCTGGAGGTCGTTGACCCGAACGACCCGCCGGCCGTCGGTGTCGATCACCTGCTTGTCGAGCACGTCGCGGCTGAGCCAGATGTCGGCGTCGTTGGCGCTCACCGTTGCGGCGCTCTCCGGCCCGGCGCGAAGCGCCACCTCGCGTCCGGCGAAGGTGCGGACGGAGGTCCAGGGGACGACCTCACCCCGCCGCCGCGAGACGACGATCCCGGTGACCACCGGGTAGGGTTCGACGACGGTGGCCGTCACGTCGCGCACACGGCCGACCCGCCGCTGCTCGACGTCGATCACCTCGGCGCCCAGGAACTCGCTGAGAAATACCACGGCTGCCTCCTCTGCTCGTTTAGCTTCGGCACAACGCGGCTTAGAGTTCCTTACTCAGCCGTCCGGGACCTCGCCTTAATCCGGCGAGGCCTGTCCTACCCGTCGGCGTCTCTCGACATTTCCGGGCGACGGCCTCTGTCCGCGTTGGAGCCTGGCCTAACGAGGAAGCCTGACTTTTAGGGCCAGTCTAGCACCGCCGTTTTGGACCGGGTCAACGAATTGGCGGCGAATTGGGGTTGAATTCAGCGGGACAGGTGTCTAGAATGCACAGGACCGCGAAGAGGCGACCAATTTGTCAATCAATTTGTTAGTCAAGGAGTGTGAGTTAATGGCAGTGACAGGCTATTGCCTTAAAGACAAGAAGAACGTTGAAATCAAAGATCCGCAGAACATCACCATGAAGAACGGCAAGCCCGCCATCACTGGCACGTGCCCCAACTGCGGCACCAAGATCTTCAAGATCGGCAAGAGCTCGTAGCTCGGACTCGGCCGATTCGAAAAGGTCCGCCCCGCTGGGTGGACCTTTTCATTTCCCCCTGACGAGGGGCTAGCCGATCTCCTCTTCCATCGCGCCGAGGAGGAGCTCGGTGGCGGAGATGGCCTGGTCCACGCCGAGGATCTTGAAGATCCGGACGTTGGCCGGGTTGTTGACGCGGGCGATCGTCCGTTTGACGTTGAAGCGCTTTTTGGCCAGCTGGAGGGCGACCAGGTTGTCCTCGTCGTCCCCGGTGACGGCCAGCACGACATCGGCCCGATCCATCCCGGTCGTGCTGAGAAAGGACATCTCGTCTCCATCACCGGTCAGGACGACGCTCCCCAACTGGCTGCTGAGCCACTCGGCGCGCGCCGAGTCCTTCTCCAGCAGCAACACCTCGTCGCCCCGCTCGAGCAGGTCGCGGGCGAGGTAATAGCCGACCTTCCCACCGCCGATGACGATCGCGTACATGGCTTCCTTTCAGTCCTTGACCAGGATCTCGTGGACGGTGTCGGTGCCCATGATGGTGGGGCAGATGACGCCCAGGCCGAGGTCCTTGTAGACCTCGTAACGGATCGGGTCGTAGATCCGGCAGACCACCTTCGGTACGTTGAAGACGTGCTGCGCCATCTCTGCCGACATGATGTTGCGGTTGTCGCCGTTGGTGAGGGCGCAGAAGGCGTCGGCGTCCTCGATGCCGGCGCGCTTGAGCATGTCCTCATCGATGCCGTTGCCGATCAGCGCGGTGCCGGCGAAGTTGTCGCCGAGGCGGCTGAAGGAGCTGGCGGTCTGATCGATGACGGTGACCTCGTGGCCTTCGCCGGTCAGCTGCAATGCGAGGCGGGCTCCCACCCGACCGCAGCCCACGATGACGACCTTCACTGAGCAATGGATTATGCCCGAATCGGTCAGCCGGTACGATTTGTCGGGCGATGCGGTTCCCCTTCACGTTCATGAGCCTGCTCTCGATCGCGCTGGGCGGCTGGATCGTGGGCTACCTGCTCCTCCACCCGTCCGGCGATGGTGTGACCCTGGGGCTGGAGGTGGTTCCCGCGCTGGGCCTGTTCGCCTTCGGAGGCTGGCTCCTCTACCGCCGGGCAGCGCACGGGCGAGCCGCATAGATGGCCCACAAGGGTGAGGCGACCCGGATCATGATCGCCCTCAACGGCCACGAGAT
>DAINCX010000132.1:0-2010 GCA_036732165.1 Candidatus Dormiibacterota bacterium
CTCCTCCCCATCGCCGGGTGCGGAACCAGGCCCACAGGACGACGACCACCAGCGCGATCGCGACGGCGAGCGGGATCACGGCGAGCACGCCCAGCGAGCCCAGGGCGGCCAGCGGAGCGCCGATCGAGAGGTGTGGGATCAGGCTGGCCAAGCCGGCGGCCGCCCAGCGGTTCGGGAACTTGGTCGCCGGCAGGGCGGCGAAACCGGGCGACGGGTCGACCGGCACCCAGCCGTGACCCGCAAACCACACCTCCACCCACGCGTGCGCATCGTGCTCGCGCACGATCGATTGGTTCAGAACGGGGTCGTAGTCGCCGGTCGAGTAGCCGGTGGCCAGCCGGGCGGGGATGCCCAGGCTGCGCAGCATCAGGGTTTCGGCGGTCGCGAACTGTTCGCAGTAGCCGATCTTGGCGTCAAAAAGGAACCAGTCGACGGGATCCTGACCCGGCGGCACGTGCCCCAGCTCCAGCGAGTAGGCGTAGTTCTGCTGCAGGTAGTTGGTGAGAGCCATCACCGTCTCGTACTGAGTGTCTTCGTGACCTTTGACCGCCGTAACTGCCAGCTGGTGCGCCCGCGCTGAAAGGTACGAGTGATCTAGATACTCGCCGCCCGGAGGGGCGGATGAGAACGGGTCCTTCTCCAGTTCCTGCGCAGAAAGGTTGGGCAGGTAGGAAACGACCGAGTAGGTCTGCCCGGGCCGCAGGACGTCTGGTGTGCGGAAAGTCCCGAAAGCGTCCTCGCGCAGGGCCGCCACCGGCGCATACAGGCTCTCGATCGGGTACGCCGCGCTGATCACGCCGGGCATCGTCCTGACGACCCGGAAGACCTGGGCGAAGGTGCCGAGATTGTGCGGGGGCGCCGGCGGCAGGAATCTCGGTTGGATGTAGGGCTGAAAGGTGACGAAGCTGCGGTTGGATGCGGTCCACTGGCCCGCCTGATAGCTGTCGAAAACCAGGCCACGCCAATAGGCGGGAGCGCCAGTTCTCACGTACATGACCGGGGCGTCACCGAGGCGGCCTCGAAAGTGAAGGTCGATGCTGTTGGTCGCGCCCGATGGATCACCGCTGATCTGCACCAGCGGCAGCGCGGGATTCTCCAGCTCGCCCTTGAAGCTCGTGAAGTTCGGGAGCGAAACCACCAGCGGGGTCGGGGCGAACGCGGTCGGCTGCGGAATGAAGATGAAAGCGGCAAGACCGAGCACGAGCGCCCCAACCAGTCCCAGGGCCAGGGGCCGAATCGGCCCAGCGACCTTGGCGTCCAGGCGGCGCAGGTGAGAGGTCATCCAGAAGCCTGCGAGGCAGATCGCCCAGAGGGCAACGAGGATGCCGAACGGATAGTCCCACGCGAACACCGCCGCCAGGTAGAGGATCGCGACGCTGATCCACAGGCTCGAATAGCAGTTGCGGCGTGTCTTGAGGTCGAAGCTCGTGACAGCGACGAGCAGGATCGCGAAGTTCGCCTGGGGCAGAATGCCGCCGAAGAGCGCCGCGACCGAGTCGGCGAGGAAGTAGGCGAGCGCGGCCATGACGAGACCCGCCACAAGGATCTGGCCCGCCACCCTGCGCCTCTTGCTCCGGCCGCGGTAGCTGACGACATGGCCGATGGCGGCCACGACGACGCCGCCGGCGGGAACGAGGTAGTCCTGGCCGTAGATCGCGACTGCAACCGCGGCGACGACAAAGCCCAAGAAGACGAAGACCCGGGCCTCGAGCGAGTTCTCAACCGGCGAGGCGGGCAGCTTCAAGAAACGCCGTAGCCTCAAAGCGGCCACGCCGTCCCTGCGCGCTGGATCGGAGCTTCAATGTCGAGCTCGGCGTCGCCGACGACCCAGGCCCTGATCCGCCCGCCGCGCTGCTGGACGGTTTCGAGCGCCTCGATCAGCGCCACACCGCCCGTGGCCGTGACACCGACTGCATCGGTCACAAACGGCATGGTGTCGTCTCCGTCTGCCGGTCCTGGATACTTGGCCAGCCACTCGAGCAGGGCCCACAGCGAGCGAGCCTCGCTCGG
>DAINCX010000133.1:0-1834 GCA_036732165.1 Candidatus Dormiibacterota bacterium
GCGCGGCTCGCCGACGGTCAGCACCGCGTCGAGGTGGATGTGGGGCTCGACCAGGGCCGGGGTCAGCAGCGCGCCGCCGAGGTCGATCGTCTCCCTGGCCTCCTCGGCGGCGTCCGCGATCAGGCCGTCACGCACGCCGACCTGGCTGAGGCCGGTCCCTCCCTGCAGGCGAACATTCTTCAGAAGCAGGTCGAGCATTGGCCGGAACGTATCATCGCCGCCAGCCTCCCTGTGCTGAGAGAGCCCGTCAAATCGACCAGAAACCGCCTTAGACTTTTCGCCGTAGATTCGAGTAGTTCGCCAGGCTTTGATTTCGGGGGGTAGATGCATGGCAATGACGGAGTCCGTCGAACCGGGTGTCCTTGTCCGAGAGGGCGTTTACGGCGACAAGGTGCTCGCCGTCGAACCTGGCGGCAACGAGTACATCCCTGACTCGGAGCGGCACGGCCGCCCGCTCGACCTCTTCTGGACCTGGATGTCGCCCAACCTCGAGTTCGCCACCATCTTCGTCGGCGTCCTCCCCATCGTGGTCTTCGGCGGCGGCTTCTGGCTGACCGTTCTCGGCTGCATCCTCGGCACGGCTCTCGGCTCGCTGACCCACGGTTTCCTGTCGGCGATGGGACCCCGCTTCGGAGTTCCCCAGATGGTCCAGGCACGGGCCGCCTTCGGCTATCGCGGGGTGATCCTGCCCGCCGGCCTGAACACTCTGACGGCGGGTGTCGGCTGGTTCATCGTCAACAGCGTCAGCGGCACCTTCGCGCTGCTCGTGCTTACCAACGGGGCACTGAGCTTCGGGGTCGCCTTCACCCTGGTCGTGCTGGCGCAGGTGGCGGTTGCCTTCGTCGGCCACAACTTCATCCACGCCTTCGAGAAGTACGCGCTGATCTACCTCGGGATCGTCTTCGCGATCGCGGTCGTCATCATCCTCGCCAAGACCAACCCCGGCCTGGCCTTCAACCCGAAGGCGCCGGTGGCGTTCGGAGGGCAGTCGGGCGCCTTCATCCTGGCCGTCTTCATCTCCTTCGGATACGCGGCCGGCTGGAACCCCTACGCGTCCGATTACTCCCGCTACCTGCCCAAGTCGGTCAGCCGCCTCAACACAGGCCTCGCCGCCGGGCTTGGCGTCTTCGTCTCCTGCGTGATCCTGGAGGTTGCCGGCGCCGGCGTCGCCACCCTGGGTGGCACCAATCCCAATCCCACCGCCAACTTCACGGCCCCGCTGCCCGGCATCCTGCCCACGCTGGTCCTGATCGGGATCCTGGTCGGGGCCATCGCCGCCAACGTGATCAACGTCTACAGCGGAGCGATGTCCTTCCTGACCCTCGGGATCAAGCTCGGCCTGCACCAGAGGCGCGCCATCTCGGCGGTCGGCTCGGGCGTCATCGGACTGATCATCGGCCTCGCCTTCCAGGCCAACGTGGGCCCCGGGACCAAGTACGAGAACTTCCTGCTGGCCATCACCTACTGGATCGCGCCCTGGTTGGCGATCGTCTTCGTCGACTACTGGATGAGGCGCGGCAAGTACTCCGAGGTCGAGTTCTTCGATCCCAGGCACAGGCCCTGGCAGGGGTGGTTGTCTATGCTCGTGGGCTTGCTCGCCGGGATCCCCTTCTGGGACCAGGGCGACCCACTTGCCCCGGGAACCCACCCGATCATCGGAGCGGTTCCCTTCGCCCACCCGGAGTGGGGCGACCTCACCTTCATCGTCAGCATCGTGGTCGCCGGCGTGCTCTATTACGTCCTCAGCATGGGGTCCCGCCGTACGGCGGTGGCAGACGCTGTGGTAGACGCTCCGGTCTAGTCAACGAACTCGGCAAACCCGGCCGCGACCGCC